>NZ_JBHZAK010000035.1:0-50598 GCF_042754165.1 Nocardia sp. NPDC059229 | reverse complement strand
GCGACCGCCGGCGGTCGCCGTTGCACCGACCGCGACTGCCCGGCCACCCGGCAGGCACGCCGTTGCGATACCCGGAATCGTTGCTGCAGAACCACAACGGCTCTGCGGCGCCGGTCCGGGTTCAGTAGTTTCCCCGGTTCAGTTCGTTGAGCATGTCGATGTCGAGGGCCTGCTCGGCGACCATCTTCTTCAACCGCGTCCGCAGGTCGTGCACGCCGATCGGGGCACATCGATGACGTCCAAGTCCGTCGCCGCGCTGCTGGCAGATCTCGAGGTCACCCGTCGCACTTCTGCAAGACGCTGAGTGCTACCAGGGCACCCAGCATGCCGCGAAGAGGGCCCTCACCAGCATCGGCCTCCCGGAAACCGTCGAGGCGCTCATCGCGCACCTGCGACCACACCCATCAGAAGACGAAGGACCGGACGTCTCGGAACGGTTGTACGCCGTGCTCAGTACCCTCCTCGGTATGCCACGCGAGGCACTCGCTGTCACCCGCGAGTTGGACGAGGCTCTGCGGGAGCTGATGACCCACCCCGAGGATTGGCTGCGCGATATGGCCCAGAGCGTCGCCGACAAGGCGAACGGCCACGCCGACTGATCACCAAACATGTTGTGCCTCGGCCAATTGGCACGACATCACCATCCGCCGTGTCGCCGAGTTGGTATCCGCAATCGACCCGGCCGCAACCCAGGCTTTGCGTGAACTACTCGCCTGGCACCGGCCCGACAACTTCCACCCGCCGCTCTACGCCGTCATCTGACGGTGTGTTGCTGACGCTGTGCCGTTGCCGGCCGTTCTCAACGAAATCGCGATTATGATTGCCCTCTCCGAGCTGCCCGACGAAGCCGGCAAGCCGGAAGGCTGAGGGCAAGTCGATCAACCACATGCTCGCAATCGACGCGGCTGACCCGATGTTTGCTCGAAGACGATGAAAGTTGTTCTGAACGGTGAGGATCGGAACCGAACGGTCGGCTGCTTAGCGGGGGCGGTCAGCGACCGCGGGCGCGGCTGCCGCGCGGGACCGCCGAGTTGTGCGGCAAGCAGATGTTGCCGATCGCACGTGCTGCCGGACTCTCGTACGATCGCGATGAAGTATGGCCCGCCATCGCGTAACTGTCCTTTCAAGGTAGGGACTCAGCGATCCACTACTATCCGCCTCCGTGGCATCTTCGTCCTCGGTCGAGCGTCCCCAACCGCCCTACTACGCCGTGATCATCACGACCCAGCTCCGGGGCGAGGAGGCTTCGGATCACCAGGCGATGGCCACCCCCATGACCGAACTCGGTACCGGGTGGCCCGGTTACCTCGGCCGCGAAAGCATGACCGACGGCCAAGGCCGAGACCTGTCGGTCCTCTATTACCGTGACGAGGAATCTATCCGCGCCTGGAAGGCCGATGTCGAACATCTCGAAGCACAACGGCTCGGCAAACAGCGCTGGTACCAGAACTACACAGTCGAAGTAGCACGAGTCGAAAGAGGCTATTCCTTCTCGCGCGAAATCGGAGGACGGGTCGTCTCCGAATAGACGCGGCCGGGTCGGGTCACGGGTAGGCAGGAACTTCGCCCAACCGCCGGCGCGAGGACGGGAACTCGGATCCAACGCGAACGGTTCTGTTCGATCGCGGGCACAAGGTCGGTTAGGCGGCACAGCGGTGGCTGTGAACTCTGACGCGGTGGACGCGGCGAAAAGGCTGCTCCAAGTGGGGGTTTCGTCGCCGAGTCGGTTTGCGAATAATATTGTTCGTAACAGTGTGGACACGGCGTTCGATCCACTCGTGGGGTCACTTTTGTAGCCGAAACAAACACAGGAAGATCGGGTTCCCAATGATTCGAGTCAACCGCCAGATCGTCGCCGGATCCTTGCTGGCCGGCGCGTTGTTGGCGACGGCCGCTCCCGCCCATGCTGAAGCTCCGGCTGACCCCCAGCAGGTCAGCAACACCGAAATCGCCAGCGGCTCATCCGATATCGTCACTGGCTCAGCCGACTTCCTCACCGGCTTGACCGGTCTGAATCGCATGGCCTGCGGCACCATCTGGCGCCAGTGCCCTTGATCGAGCCCGCCCGGTCGACTCGAACCACCCCAGGAATGGGGAGCTCCTAACCTGAACACGAATGAGTTCGGAAAGGAGTGTCGATGTCGACCATGGTCAGGAGCGAACATCGGACCGTCGATGACATGCCTTGGCAGAATTCGGGATCCTGTCAAGGCATGGATGTCGGCAGAACGTGAATACTGACCCCCGCGTGGCATGTGCGGGTTCAGGCGGTCATCGCACCGGCCGAGATGGGAGATTCTTGCGGTAGTCTCTGGGGTAGTCTTGGTAGGTGGCGATCGTGTGGTTCTGGGCGTTGGCGCGGATGTTGGAGCGTTACGAGGTCGATCCGGATGACGTGTTCGATCTGGTCGGTGCTTGGGTGACTGCGAGGCGGGGCGTCTGGTTCCGGACCGCGATCGATCCCGCCACGGGGTTGACGACGTTCGTGCTGTGGGGTCGTCCCGACAGCGGAGTTCCGGTCGCCGTCTACGCCCGCCGTAAAGGCCGCGATACCGAGGTGTATGCGGCTCGCTACCTTACCGAGGAACAGATCGCCGAGTTCGAGAAATGGGAGGCGACCCGCAATGACTGACCCGATGGACAACATGAGCCCCGACCAGGTGGCCGCGATGATCGACCGCCTCGAATTCGTCGACGACACCGTCACCGAAGCCGACCTCGGAATCGATGTCGGGCCCGGCGCGGCGCCGGTATTCGTCCCCCGATCCATCAAGATGCCCTACGAGCTGGACATGGCGTGCAAGTCGCGCGCCGAACTTCTCGGCATGTCGCAGTCGGCCTACATCAGGTCGCTCATCGAGCGCGATATCGCGACCGCCGGGACCGGTGAGCAGCGGCCGGAGTGGGTGATCGAGGTGCTCGGCGTCATCGCCCGCCACGAGCACGACGAACAGCACCGCAAGGCGTCCTGACCCCCGATCGTGGGGGACGCTGTTCGCAATACTTCGGCGGTGGTCCCGCGGTGAACCGCCGCTTCGCGGGTCCGCCGTGCCGACCGAAATAAGCTGTCCCCGTGCCCGATACCGTAGATCTGACCCTGCCGGCCGCCCTCGCGGAAGTGTTCGCCATCGGTTTCGAGTGGAACTGGGACGAGGACACCGACGAATCCACCGGTTGCGACTTCGAACCGTACGCACAATTCGAAGCGCCCGATCGCACGGCCTGGTGGTTCCGCCTCTGGACCGGCAACGATGTGGTCGATGGTGGTGAATTCCGCTTCTTCGGGTCGACCGGCGCCGGAGACTACGTCGGCTGTTGGCTGGTCCGCCCGGCTGCGCCGCTCACCGCCCAACCCATCGTCTACGTAGGTTCCGAGGGCGAGACCGGTGTTATCGCAAGAGATCTCGATGATCTGCTCTGGATCTTCGCCAACGGTGCGGGCCCGGCGGAAGCCTTCACCCGCCCGACAGCCGACACCGAGCCGAACGATGAATTCCGCGCCATCGCCGAGCGCTACGCACCGGGCAAGAGCCGCCCTACGGCGCAGATCGTGGCCGAGGCCCGCGAGGAGTTTCCCGGCTTCTCGGCGTTCATCGACTCCTTGTGTCGTTGAATGCTGTGGGATCGCCGCGGGCCGAGTCGCGCTAGCGGTCGGGGGAGATGACGGTATCGGGTGCGACCAGTCCGACCAGTACGCCGACCACCTGTCGGAGCGTGCTTTCGGTGGCTACGCCGATGTAGTTGGGATGGTGTGCCAGTTTCACCACCGACCCGCGCTCCCGCGCAAACAGGCCATACCCACAGGTGAGATCCGCTGACCTTGTCAACCTCGGGAGTGATTGAGCCGAAGTGGATCTCGACGATGAGCTTGGGGTGTGACTACCCAGACTCATCGCATCCCGCCGGCGCGCAGGATTCGGGCAACTGCGGGAATGTTCGGTGCCGCAATGCTTTTCGGAACTGCGGCGCTGACGGCAGGGTGCGGCCATTCGCCGGAGGCGGCGCATTCCACACCGTCGGACGGGACTCGCGGGCGACTCGTGAAGGCCGAGCACCTGCGGAACTACTCGTCCGACGAGATCAGAGCCGCACTGGCAGCCGATGAATTCGATACCGGTGCAGTGCGATTCGATGTCGAGACTTATCGCCTGACATACGAGACCGTCGATCCGGGCGGTCGGCCGACCACTGCCAGCGGAGTACTCGCGCTACCCCGCAACGGCCGGCGTGATCTGGCCACGGTGGCATATGAGCACGGCACGCAGCCCACCAAGGCCGCGGCCGCGTCGGTCACCGAGGAAAGCGGAGACCTGGTCGCGACACTCACCTACGCGACCGCGGGTTTCGCCGGCGTCGCACCTGACTATCTGGGACTGGGCCTGGGGCCCAACCCGCACCCGTACATGGATCTGCCCTCGGAGACCACCGCGTCGGTGGACATGCTGCGCGCCGCACGCACCCAGGCCGCGACCCTCGATCGCCGACTCCGTGCTGACGTCGACATCGTCGGGTTCTCCCAGGGCGGACCGGCAGCGATGGCACTGGCGCGCGCATTACAGAGTGGCGCGGACACCGACTTTCGGGCGGCCGCGGTCGCCGCGATCAGCGGACCGTTCGACTTGAGAAACGCGGAACTGCCCGCGGTGTTCGACGGCACACTGGACCCCGGCGCAGGCTCCTTCTACAGCGCCTACCTGCTGGTGTCGTGGAATCGCCTGCACGGGCTGTACACCTCACCGAGCGAGGTCTTCCAGGCACCCTACGACGGCGTCGTGGAGCAACTCTTCGATGGCACGCACTCCTTCGAAGACATCGCCACAGCCCTGGCACCCGATGTCGAGCACTTGTTGACCCCGCAGGGCATCGACCTGCTGCGCAACCCCACCGGCCCGCTCGCCGCGGCAATGACGATTGCCGACAGCGCGTGTAGCGACTGGACGCCGCACCTACCCGTGCGGCTCTACACCGGCAGCCAGGACCGCGACGTCGCCGCGACCAACAGCGCCAACTGCCGAGCCGCGCTGCGCCAACACCGCGTCGCCGCCCCGATCACCGATCTGGGCCCGGTGGATCACAACGGCTCCGGCATCGCCGGAACCTCACGAGCCCTGCACTGGTTCATGGAACTGAACCCGAGCTGACCCCCCAGACCTGGAACCTGTTGGCTCACAGGCGAAGCTGTCACGCCACCGTCGGGATCGGATCTCGGCCTTGCCAACTGCCGGGTTCGAAGGTGTGGCAGGCGAGCTCGCCAGGGTCTTTTCCCGCCTCGGCCAGCAATTCACCTGTGGCCGACCAGATGCCCGAGCGGCCCGAGGTCTGAGGGAATCCGCCACCGGTCGGGCCCGCAAACGCTGCGGTGGCTGCCCACACGCCATGCTCGGTCGCCACGTTGCGGGCACGTTCGCCGTGGACTGCCGCCTCTTCCGCGCTGTGCACCACGCCGGCTACATATCCGTGGATATCGAGCGCGGCAGTCCGCCGCGCGTGCTCGGCGATCCCGGTGTCTCGGCAGATGGCCAGCCCCAAGTCCGGGAACACCACCACCCGCGCACGCGCGGCCCGGATCAGCTCGACATGCGCCTCGACATTGGCGGCTACGTCATGCGATACGCACCGAGGTTGCGCAACAGCGATCCGCAAAGCTTCCCGCACCGATCCCTCATCTCTCTGCTGTGACAGTGAATCCCGCTCGTTCCGCCAGTTCTTGCTCACCCGGTGCCGAACTGTCCTGCTCGAATAGGCGAACTTGCGAACGTAGCGGCGTTCTGTGGCAGGCGCAACCGCGGTCGGAGTCGATGCAGACCGGACACGCGCAGCCGCAGCAGCTCGTCTGCAGGGACCGATGTACGGGGTGAGCGCGAATCGGTCACATGACGATTCAATCGACGATACGACCAGCTGCGAGGACTCCAACGCGGGCCCCTTCTGCGATCGGACCTTCGCCATCGCCGCCGCCGACGGCACGCCCGATGAATCAGGTGGCTGGATCGCCAGAACGAGCACGTCTCGGTCTTCGCCTTTGGTGGCCAGGGAAATCGAGCATCCGCCCGTGGGGCAGGTCGACCCCGACTTGTGGCCGAGTACCAGGACCGGGAGTGAGAAGCAGCGCTTCGGCGGCCCAGAACACCGGCGAGTTCCGGAGGTAGGTTCGTGTCATGGATTGTTCGACACCGTCCACGCAAGAGGAGGCAATGGCTTCGCCGGGCTCTAGGTACCGGCGTTCGACGGGGTCTGCTCGTGGTGTGGCTCGGCGCGAGGAGCTGCTCGATCGCGTCACCGACGATCTGGTCGCGCATGGCCTGGTTGACTTTTCACTGAGACGGGCGGCGCGAGCAGCCGGCACCACACACAAGGTGCTGCTCTACCACTTCTCCGCAGCCGACGACCTGCTCGTTGAGGCGATCGCGCGATTGCGCGACAAGCGCATCGGTGCCGCCTTCGCTGCACCACAGCAGCAGAGGTTGTCGGCGCGTGTGCAAGCGCTGTGGCAGATACTTCTTGATCCGATGACCGGGCTGCGGGTGCTCGATCAGGCGATCGGACTGGCGATATACGATCCGCAGCGGCATGCTGCACTGGGCAGGGAGGCATCGAAACAGTACCTGCCACTGCTACTTTCGCTGTGCCCGGCAGTGTGGCCGGAGCAACGCAAGCGCGAGGTGGCCCAGATGATCCTCGCGGCGCTGCGTGGTTTCCTGATCGACTGGCTCACCAGCGGAGACATCGCCGGCGCCGAGGCCGGGCTCGAGGCGCTCGTGCGCGCCCTCGAGCGCGAAGAATTGGCCGACCAATAGTCCTGTGCTGCAAGAGTTTCCGGGACACCCACACGATCGTTGACACGATGTGAACCACATGGTTCACTTCGAGGTGGGGATGCCCACGGATTCACCGAAAGGCCGGAGCGTCGATGTCGATCGTGCGGAGAAAACTACAGTTCGCCAGCGGCGGCGGGACATGCGCGGCGTGGCACTATCCAGGAGCCAACGGCGGTTGCGTCGTCATGGCCGGCCCGATCGCCGTGACCAAGGAACCCGGCACTGACCTGTTCGCGAAGCGGTTCCACGCAGCCGGATTCAGCGTGATCGCCTTCGACTATCGCCACCTCGGGGAAAGCAGTGGCATTCCGCGTCAGGTGGTACGCATCAGCGAACAGCTCGAGGACTGGGCGGCGGCAGTCGAATTCGCCTCCGCCCTGCCGGAAGTCGACCCGGGCAAGATCGCCCTGTGGGGGCATTCACTCTCGGGTGGCCACGTCCTGCATGTAGCCGCGCGTCTGCCCGGCGTGGCGGCTGCGATAGCTCAATCACCGCATGCAGACGGATTTGCGATCTCCCGCAACGCATCTCGATATCAGAAGCCAGTCGCACTGCTGCATTTCACCGGCCGGGCACTGCTCGATCTCCTCGCCGGCCTGGTCGGCAAACCGCCGCTGCTTGTTCCGTTGGTCGGCGAACCGGGGTCCGTAGCGGCGCTTACGACACCCGACGCCACCGACATGCCAACGGCGCTGGATCCCGACGGTGAATACCGGGACTGGCCGCAGACCGTCGCCGCCCGTTCGGCGTTGCGGACCGGGTTCTACTCACCAGGCCGTCACGCCCCACGGGTGCGATGCCCGCTGCTGGTCATCGCCTGCGACGACGACCGGTCGGCAATGACTCAGCCCGCGGTCCGCGTAGCCACGCGAGCTCCCCACGCGGAATTGATCCGCCTGCCCGGTGGTCACTACGCACCGTACTCGAACGCGCACGAAGAGGCCGTCGAGGCGGAGCTGTCCTTCCTCCACCGGCATCTGCTCGATCGCCGACCGGCCCAGAACGCTACCGCTCACTGAGGGAAGCCGCACCGGTGCAGACAACGCCGATGCTGTTCCACAGATTGCACCCTTTGTGGTTGCTCCAGTGGTTGCCCGCCGCTTGTTGACTCGTCAGGCGGTTGTTTGGATTCGGTCGGTTGTCATGGTTTCGTCGGGAAGCCCGATGATGTGTGGGTCGACGATGTTGAGCAGTTGTTGATCGGTGCGGGAGTGGATCCATCTGGTGGAAATGGCGTAGCCGGTGTCGAACAATTCCTCGGGCGCATGTGTGGGTGATGTGAGTGCGGCGCCGTAGGGTTGGTGGGCGAAGATCGTCGACTCCCGCAGGGTTTGGTTGTGGAACGGACGCGGCCTGCTGCGGATGGCCGGTAGTGCCGGATGCAGTAGCGGGAAGAGCAATCCGCCTCGGCTGTCGTATGGCTGCGGCCCGTACAGGTCCAGAATCAGGGCAGGGTGTGGGGTGAAGATGTCGTGAGGGACGCGGAATTGGCAGCCACCGTCGAAGATGTCCTCCAGTCCCGGGGCGGCGGGCAGTGCTCCTGGTATGCGGGTAGCGGCGACGAGTGCGTCGGCGACGGGCAGGTCGGACAAGCCGAGCCTCGGTAGGTCCCGTGGTAGCAGCAGCGTGCCGTGAACGGCGGAGAACACGGGTATGAGCAGCGACGACGCGGCCTGGTGGGCTTGTTGGCCCGGGATCGGGTCGAGGGCGAAGTCGGCGAACGTGCGGTCACCGACGATGGTGTGGGCCAGATCGCGGATGCGCGCCTGCGGATACAAGGCGTGCCGGGTCAGCATGGAGCGGAAGTTCTTCGCGCCCATGACGTTTTGTTCAGGGTGATCGATCGCGATTCGCCGGGCCTGGGCCCGAGTCGTGCCGAGTGCGATCGCCGCGGCAGCGATAGCGCCACCGCTGACACCTACGGCCACCGGTTGCGGTGCAAGGGCCGGTTGTGGGTGGTTGCGGGCGTGTATGGCCGCGAGTGCGTCCGTCGCGCCGATCGCCATCCCGACCATCAAGGTGAGGCTGCGGCCGGCCACTCCAGCGAGAATCCGGACCACCGGCCGCTCTGCCGTTACCGGGTCTGTTCGCGCTGCCGTCATGAACGCTTCCACCCGAACCACCGGCCCCGCCCATGGGCTGGCTGCCTCGAGCGTTCGGTGACGGCTAGGGCGGCGCGAAGCCCTTGTCGTGCACCGGTGATCGGGTCGGTCGGCTTCTGGATGGTCCGGCCGTCGTGGGTCAGCGAGGTCCCGAGAAACTTTCGCTCGGATCTGGTTTCGGTGGCGTCGTCGGAGGTGTGGCGCAGCAACCAGTCTGGAAGCGCGAGTTTCCAAGCGGTGCGGTAGGTCAGCCAGAACTGTGCAGGCAGCCGGCCCGTGGTGTAGGGCAGGTCGTATTTGTCGCACAATGCGCGAACACGCTCGGCGATCTCGGGGTAGCGGTTACTGGGCAGGTCGGGGAAAAGGTGGTGCTCGATCTGGTAGCAGAGGTTGCCGCTCAATAGTGCCAGCGTCGGACCGGCGTGGAAGTTCGCCGAGCCCAGCAACTGCCGCAGGTACCAGTGACTGCGGGTTTCCTCCTCGAGTTGCTCGATGGTGAATTTCTCTGCGCCGTCAGGGAAGTGCCCGCACATGATCACCAGGTAGGACCAGAGGTTTCGCAGCAGTAGCGCCAGCGCGTTGGCGGTGAGCGTGTGTCTGAACCTGCGTCCGCTGAGCGCGGGGAACAGCAGGAAGTCCTTGCCGATTTGCCGGCCGAGCTTCCGGGCGAACTCGGTGTCCGGTTTCGACCGCAGCCGGCCGCGGGGAATGCCCAGAAGCTGTCGCTCGAGAGCCAGGTCGTGCACTGCGATGGCCAATTCGAACGATGCGGCCAACAGCAGATTGGTCACCGGCTGCAACAGGTGGATCGGTCGCCAGGGCTCGTCGCGAGTCATCCGCGAGACGACGAAGCCCAGGTCCTCGTCTTTGCCGTAGACATTGGTGTACGTATGGTGAATGTAGTTGTGTGCGTGCTTCCAATGCGCCGACGGTCCGATGAAATCCCACTCCCACTGGGTGGAATGGATTTCCGGGTCGTTCATCCAATCCCATTGACCGTGGCTGATGTTATGGCCGAGCTCCATCATCTCGATGACCTTCGCGGCTGCCAGGATCACGGTCCCCGCAATCCGTGCCATCCGGTAGCGCCCGCCGAACAGCAACAGTCGGCCGCTTGCCTCGAGACCACGCTGGATCCGGATGATTCGCCGGATATAGTCGGCGTCCGGCTGCCCGAGGGAATCCTCGATGTCGGTGCGGATCTGGTCGAGTTCGCGTCCTAGCGCCTCGATGTCGTTCTCGCTCAGGTGGGCGAATGCCCGGATATCAGTGATGGCCATCGGCGTTCCTACCCGTCTCGTCGATCCGCGCGTGTGACATCTTTCAGCCGTAACCGTGCGGGCTTCAGTTCTGTTGTTGTGGTGGCAGTGCGGATCGGCTCCGTCACAGTTGATGTGGCGGTTGTCGAGTTCACCGATTCGTCTCCTGTCGACCACCGGCCCACGAACCACTGTGGGTCGGTACGGGTGTCAATGAGTGGAACCGGACGAACCTAGCCCGGGCGGCGCGATTCGCCAGCAGCGAGAAGGATCATGTGCGCCGCAGTGCTTTTCGTGTGCAGGGAAGGCCGATCCGCAGGGACGGGCGTCGCGCAGTTCGGTGTCGGTGTCGCCGGCTCAGTGATCGAGAAAGTCGGGGGATAAGCTGCCGTGCTGCGTCAAAGGCCGTAGATCATTTCCCTCGGGCGGGAACGCGTGCTTGCCCAGATGTCGGGCGGGACCTAGCTTCTCGGCTAGCTCACGTGGATCACCAACGACGACTGAGGTTTTGGGTGCTGAATCCTCCCGGCGCGGTGCCGCGCACCGGCATTCCCTCGCAGCTTGCCGCGAACCTGACGATGGCCGAGCAGTACGACTGGCACCGTGCGTTCCGTAAGCGGCACCGGGTAAGCCGCCGGTCGTTCCTGCAGGGTGGTGCGGCCGCGGCGATGGTCGCCGGACTCGGTTCCTTCGGTCGGGTCGCCTACGCTGCGGACGCGCCGCTGGCGGTCGGCGGGCGACATGTCGGATTCGGCCCGGATGCGGCCAGCCAGTTGAGGTTCTCGGCGCAGTTGTCGCGTAATCCTCTCGGTGCCAAGGTGTTTCTCGACCATGGCCCCACTCCGGCCCTGGGCGCGACCACCGAGGCCGAGGTGCGCAACCTGGTGACGCAGATCCCCCGCACCGATGGGGGAATGCTCGCCGCCGAGCAGTTCTACGTCCACGGCCGAGTCGACGGGCTGCCCGGACGGTTGCCGCACTTCTACCGCTGGCGCACCTCCGACGGATTCACCACCGACGTCGTGGCGGCCCGCACCGCGATGCCGAGCGCACGCCTCGCGCTCCTGCCCTTCCGATTCACCATGATGGGAGATCAGGGCATCGACGACACTCCCGCTGAGCCGAGCGGCATACGTCCCGGCGCCTATCGCAACAGCCACAGCGACGGTGATGCACCCGATGCCCGCAACGCCGAGAACATCCAGCGCCAGATCGTCGCCTCCAACCCCGACTTCCACATCCTGGCCGGAGACATCTGCTACGCGGACAATTCACACGGTGGCGGCCCGGACTGGTTCGCGCCGAGCGGCAGAACCGACAATCCGGGAGTCGACGCCTACAACCCGTTCGTATGGGACAGCTACTTCCAAGCCATCGAATCCAGTGCCGCGCGCGTGCCGTGGATGTTCACCACCGGCAACCACGACATGGAAGCAATCTATGGCACCCATGGCTACGGCGGGCTGACGAGGAGACTGGACCTGCCCGGCAACGGGCCGGACGGCTGCCCCTCGGTGTATTCGTTCCGCTACGGCAATGTGGCGGTGCTGTCGCTGGATGCGAACGAGGTGAGCTGGCAGGTACGCGCCAACCTCGGCTATTCCGGTGGGGCACAGACGAGCTGGGTGGAGCACACCTTGGCCGCGTATCGAGCGGACCCCGCTGTCGATTTCATCGTCTGTTTCTTCCACGAATGCGCGTACGCGACCGGCGTGGGCGCGGCCAGTGACGGCGGGGTGCGCTCGGCCTGGTCGGATCTGTTCGACCGGTATCGGGTCGATGTGGTGCTGCAGGGCCACAACCACAACTTCGAACGGACCGATCCGATGCGTGGTGGCCGACCCACCAAGGCCGCGCCGGACAACTCGATCGTCTACCCCGAAACAGATGGCACGGTCTACTACGTCGTAGGTGGCGGCGGTGCGATCCACGCGACGTTCCCGGCTGATGAGAGCTACCGCGGCAACGAGTTGCCCGACACCACCGTCGCCAAGGCCACGTTGTGGACCAGCGACGGTACCGATCAGGGCGAGACCGATATTGCCTGGTCGCGCGTTCGGTTCCGCCGGTACTCGTTCATTCGGGTAGATGTGCGCCCGGGCCTTTTCGCCAGCGAGATGGACGTGACCGCGGTGGACGAGTTCGGCCGCGAATTCGACAGGATCACCTATCGGCGTCCGGTCGCGGAGAAGAAACTCCCATGAAGATCCGGAAAAGCCTGGCGGGGAACCGACAATGGCGGTCGCGGCTTCGCAGGTGTCTTCTGCCCGTCTGCACCGTCGAGGTATGTGCGGCGCACGTTCTACAGCTGGGAGGACGTGGGCTGGCAGTCGGTGCTGGTTCAAAGGTTCGAGCACGTCCCGGTCGTCGAGGATATGGCGCTGCCCGGCGCCGCGGACCTGCATCTGGTGCTGCCGGTGTCCGGGCGGGCGGAGATGGAGACCGATGACGGGGGCCGGATCGTGCGCCGGCCCTGGGTGCCGGGGCGGATCCAGTTGGGGATTCCGCACCGGCCCGTGGTCCGGCGCTACCGCGGCGACGCGTCGATGCGCAGTGTGCAGGTGCACATTCCGCGCGACACGGTCGACTCGGTCGCCGCGCGGCTGGGCGGCGAGGTGGACTACGAGGCCATGGCCGCCTCCCTCGCCGAGCTCGATCCGCTACTCGCGGAAGCGATTCGAGCGCTCGGCGCCCCGGGCGGGGCGGGCGAACTGTACGCCGAGTCCGCCGCGGCCTTCCTGACCACGCACCTGCTCACCCGGCACGCGCGGTTACCCGCCGATCGGGCCCCGGGCCGGGAGGACATCCGGGTGTGCGCGATCGTGGCGATCATGCGCGACCGGCTCGCCGAGCCGGTCACCCTGGCCGACCTCGCCGCCGAGGTGCACCTGTCGGTCTACCACCTGGTCCGGGTGTTCCGGGCCGCGACCGGCGAGACGCCGCACCGATTCCTCACCAGGCTGCGGGTCGAGGAGGCGCAACGTCTGCTGCGCGGCACCGATCTGTCGCTGGACAGGATCGCCCAGCGGTGCGGTTTCGCCACACCCGGCGCGCTGTCCGCCGCATTTCTGCGCTACACCGGGGTCCGCACCTCGGTTTACCGCAATTCCTGACCGGCACACCGCAATTCCGCGTATGGGGTGGGGAGCGCTGTCGCGTTAGCGTTTCTCGATGCAGTCCTATGACGTCACCGCCGAATCCACCGCCGCGCCTTCGGCCGTGTGGGCCCTGCTGCTCGACGCGCGCAGCTGGCCGTCCTGGACGCCGATCGACGCCCTGGAGGCCGGGCATTCGAGCGGCCTGTCCACCGACGGCCGGGACGGCGTCGGCGCGGTTCGCGCGTTCCGCACCGGGAAAGTGGTCACCAAGGAGCGGATCACCGGCCTGGACCCGGACCGCGAGTTCGCCTACGAGGGCGCGGAGAACCCGTATCTACGCGACTACCGGGCCGCGATCGAACTCCAGGAGAAGCCCGGCGGCGGTACCCGCATCCGCTGGCACGGCACGTTCACGACGCGCTGGGGGACAGGCTGGTTCCAGCAGTGGTACCTGCGCCGCTTCATGCAGACCATGGCAACCGGACTCGCCGAACACGCCGCCGAACGGACCGACCTGCACAACCGGCCCTGAGCCATCGCCGGGATCAACCCGCCGCGCGAGCCGCGGCGGCGTCCGCGGCCTGCGCCGCCTCCTGGAAGTCCGCGATGGCCCCGCCGTGGTCTCGTGCCCAGGTCGTCAGGACCTCGATGGGCTCGACCAGGGTCCGGCCGAGATCGGTGAGGGCGTATTCGACCCGCCGCGGTGCCTCGGCGCGGCGTTCGACCAGACCGTACTGCTGGAGCCGGCGCAGCGTCTGGGTGAGGACCTTGCGCGAGATGCCGCCGATGAGCTCGACGAGCTCACCGTGTCGGCAGGGCTGATGGCTGAGCCCGAAGAGCACGAGCACGGCCCATTTGTCGGAGATGATCTCGACCGCCAGCCGTGTGGGGCAGTCGGCCAGAAAGACCTGTCCAGCCATGTTCTGCATGGAATTCGAAGGTACCAGGAGGTAACTCAGGGCTCCGTAACGTCGTCCGCGGCAAACGAATTCAACATCGGATATGGAGGAGCCACCATGCCACGAGTAGTCGTGTTCGACGAGTTCGGCGGGCCGGAGGTCCTGCGGGTCGTGGAGGAGCCGGTCGTGGAGCCGGGGGTCGGCGAGGTGCGGGTCAGGATCGAAGCGTTCGCTGTCAACCCGCTCGATCAGATGATGCGTTCGGGCCTCTCGCCCGCCCCCGTGCCCTTGCCGCACGCTCGGCTGGGCGTGGAAGGAACCGGCGTCGTCGACGCAGTGGGTACCGGGGTCACCGGGCTCGAGATCGGTGATCCGGTCATCCTCGCGGCCGTTCCGGACGCGAACGTGCGGGGCAGCTACGGCGAATACACCACGGTCCCCGCGAGCCGGGTCGTCGCCCGGCCGACCGGGCTGAAAGTCACTGAGGCGGCGGCGATCTGGGTCGCCTACTCCACCGCCTACGGCGCGCTCGTCGAGAAGGCGAGGATGCGGCCCGGCGACCATGTCCTCATCACCGCCGCGTCCGGCGGCGTCGGGCGGGCGGCGATCCAGATCGCCAACCAGATCGGGGCCGTGCCCATCGCCCTCACCCGGCACGCCGCGAAGAAGGACGACCTGCTCGCCGCCGGCGCCGCCGCGGTCATCGCCACCGAGGGCGCCGACCTCGCCGCAGCCGTCCGCCACCACACCGGCGGGAACGGCGCGGACATCGTCCTCGATTTGGTCATGGGCCCCGGCCAGCAGGATCTCGTGCAGGCGGCCCGCCCCGGCGGAACATTGGTTGTCGCCGGCTTCCTGGACCCTCGGCCCACAGCCTTCCCGACCGGCACACCGCTCACGATCTTCAGCTACCGCAGCTTCGAGCACACCCTCGACGCCGTCGTGGTGGCGCGCATGGCGGCCTTCCTCAACGCCGGTGTGCGCCTCGGAACACCGCGGCCCGCCATCGACACGGTGTTCGCCTTCGACGACATTGTCGAGGCACACCGCCACCTCGAAAAGGGACTCCGCACAGGGAAGATCGTCGTCACGGTCTAGGAGCGGAGGAGAACGCAGACCGCTCGGCGTCGGCGATTCCTCGGAGCAATTGCTCGAGATCTCTTTCGCCGTCGGGGGTCTGCGCTCCGCTCGTCAGGGCCGTGCCCATGATCCGCTGGGCCGCGGGCTGATCCACCAGACCGGCCCAGGCATCGTTCTCCACGATCAGCCCAGGGCCGAATTCGGTTGGCGGGAGAGCCTTTTTCGCCGCGGCGATCACCCCGTCGGGGAGCGCTGCGATCTTCGATGCGACATCGGAGACATACGTATCGAGGTGTGCCGCCGGAATGGCACGGTTGATCCAGCCGATCGAGGCGGCAGTGCGGGCGTCGACGAGATCGCCGGTGAGGACGATCTCCAATGCCCGGTTCCTGCCCACTCGCTCACGCAGATACTGGGTCCCGCCGCCGCCCGGCGTGATGCCCATCAACGCTTCGACCTGTCCGAGTCCCGCCGTTTCCTCCGGCGCGGACGCGGCGAGGTCCCTCAGGATGTCCATCCGGTCGGCAACCTGGATGTCCACGTGAGCGAGAAAGAACTCGGGATTCGCGCTCTCGAACACGATGACCCGCACCTCGGAGTCCGCGCGAACCGCGGCGAGCAGGTCTTGTAGCTCACGCATCATGACCGCACCGAGTACGTTGACCGGCGGGTTGTCCAGGACGACCCGGAGAACGCCGTTCCCGCCGGTCGCCCGCAAGGTGCTGTAGCCGTCAAAAGCCATGGGGGTTGCTCCATTTCGTCTCGGCGAGTGCGCTGGTATGCAAGACATACCTAGGCTCGTCCGAGCCTCCGCGGGCATCAATTACGCACCTTCGGGACACCAGGGATCATGGAGGACACCACGATGGCTGATTCGACCCAGCAGACGGACTGGACCTTCGCCCCGGACTGCCCGAGCCGTCCCATCCTCGATCAGATCGCCGACAAGTGGTCGATGATGATCATGGCGATCCTCGAAAACCCCACTCGCTTCAATGAACTCAAGCGGCGATGCGAAGGCATCACCCAACGGGTGCTGACACAGACACTGCGCAGGCTCGAACGCAACGGCATGATCCGCCGCACAGTGCTGCCGACGTCACCGGTGGGCGTGGAGTACTCCCTCACGCCGCTCGGAGAGTCCCTGTGCGACCCGTTCCTGCATCTGTACGAATGGACCGTCCAGCACAGCGAGCAGATCGTCACCGCGCAACGCGAATACGACGAGACTGCGCAGACCCGATGATGCGGCGCGGTGCGCGCGGCCGGTGTGCTCGCGTGAATGCCGTTGTTGGCCATGATCGACTGAAAGCGGTTGTGCACGAGGTGCTTTCCCTCGAAACGGTCATTATTCCACGGTGCTTTCGCTGGTCCTGCGGTAGGCGAACCAGGGTAGGAAGAATTGGGCGATCGGGCCCACCAGCAAGGCGTACATCACCGTGCCGATACCCACGGTCCCGCCGAGAACCCAGCCCACCGCGAGCACGGCCAGCTCGATCAAGGTGCGGACGAACCGGATGGAACGCCCGGTCGTGGCGGAGGTGCCGGTCATCAGCCCGTCGCGGGGGCCGGGCCGAAGCGCGCGCCGACATAGACGGCGATGGACAGGCCGTTGAGCACGACACACCCGACGGCCGGGACAACCCGGGCCGGGAGCCCGAGGTGTTGAGGAATCAGCGAGAGACCCAGGTCGGAGGAGAACCCCACAACGATGATGTTGGCGAAGGTGCCCAACGTCGGCTTCTGCGCGAGGGGGATCCACAGCAAGAGCACGAAAACACCCAGCAGGGCACTGATCATGCCGAAACTCAGGGGAGTGTGACGTTCCAGCCCCTCGTACAGGACGCTCCAGGGATTGACGCCCAGACAGGTGCGGACCATGACCGAGAGGCTGAATCCGTACAGGGCGAGACCGACGAACAATTGGGGAAACCGTCTGAGCGGACGCTCCCCGAGACGAACGTAGGTGAGCGGCGGCAGGGACGGTCGTGTAGGGGACGCTGACGGACTCCCGTCGCGTTCGTCCTCGCCGAGTCCTTGCCCATTGACCTTCGCGATCGTCTGCTCCACTTCAGTCGGCTGCTGTTCGTGTTTGCCTGCCTGCCCGTCCGTTCCGCTCGGCTGCGGCGTGGAAGGTGTGCTCAGGCATGCCAATCGGCGCATGCGGCGACGTTGAATCCCCGGCTGGGAAAGACCGAGTCCATGAAGAAGTCGTGTATCGCCGGATCTGCGTCGGCGCATCCGTCGCGGAGCACGGTGACGTCGTAGTCGCGGTCCGCGGCCCCGTAGCAGGTCGCGGCCACCATTGCGGAGGTCGCGACACCGGCGATGGCGAGAGCGCTGACGCCCTGCGCGCGCAGTACAAGGTCGAGGTCGGTGCCCTCGAACGCACTGGCACGCTTTTTCAGCACCGTCACGTCGGTGCGTGCGACCGGCAGATCGATCTCCGTTGCGGCTGCTCCCTCGTGGAAGTTCTCGCCGTCTTCATAGAACGTTCTGAGCAGGGGGTTGCGCGGGGGGATGTCGGTGCCGTTGTCACGGAAGGCGAAGCGCACGAACACGATCAGGGCTCCGGATTCGCGGGCGCGGGGGAGTAGCTCGATGAGGGGCGCGAGAGGCTTTCGGGCGAAGGCGAAGTTGGTCGTGATACCCCGCTGGAGGTCGCCGATGATCAATGCGGTTCGGGGCACACTGTTGTCCTGACTGATAGGGGAATGATTCAACTCGTTTGATTCGCCGAGGGCCACGGACACTGGATGTGGTTGCAGGCTCGGGCGAACGAGTCCTCCGGGGAGGTACAACCTTTCAGTTTCGGCCTGAAGTCCGTCAAGCCGAGGAAGCGACATCGATGTCGCCACCGGCACTAGTGCACAACGCATCGTCGCCTTCTCTCAGTACCAGCAGATCGCGATCGCTGCAGCCAGGTATTCCCAACGTTGGGAAGTCGCTGACGCGGAGCAGATGGAATTCTAGATTCCGCCGATTTCCTTGAGGGCGAGAAGACAGCCCAGATTCGGGGATCTGGGATTCGGTTGAAGCCTCGCTACAGAGGCGAAAGGAACAGAGTGTTTTTCATGAGTATCGATCGGCGCGGACTGCTGGCGGGCCTTGCCGTCGCGGGCGCCCTCGTCACCGCCCCGCTCACGGTGTCAGTTGTAACCGCTACCGCCGAGCCCTCGGCGGCGGCGCATGCCGATCCGCAGACGTACGACCTCGCGAACTGCGATCAGCCAGAGTTCAAGGACGACAAGGATTTCCAGGACTGGTGCGCGAGAGTCCTTTGGGCCAAGAATCCCTCGAATCCGGCCAATCCGAACAGCCTGCTCAACCCGAACAACCCGCTCAATCCCAACAACCCGATCAACCCTATGAACCCCAACAGCCCGATGAATCGGCACTGACGCCTAGGTCCGCGTGAGCTTCTTGAACGTCTGAACCCGGTTGCGGTGCAGGGCTATTCCCCAGCACCCAACCGGCCAGCCGTACCCGCCGGCCGAGTTCGAAGCCGGTTACCATCAACAGGTTCCAGCCGGAACCAGATAATCCGCTCTGCGGATCAGCGGGGAACCTCACAGGAGAACCGAACCCCTAGTGCGCTGTTCGGTCCGAGCGAGGTTGCAGATTTTGCAGTAGAGATGCCTATCACAGGTTTCCTGTTCGACAAAGAGTTGCTCAAATGTATTCCCCCACAAAGGAGAAGTCATGCATCGTTCGTACGCAGTCGCTGGGATTCTCGCATCCGTTGCCGCAGTGCCGATCGTTCACTCCGGGCAGGCGCAGGCGGCAGCTGCACCTGTCTATTTCTCCTTCAACTCGGGCACATTCCAGTGCTCGATAGCATCGGATGGAACGGTGGGCTGTGACACTTCGCCGAAGGTGATGTCGATGAAGGTCGCGGGTCTCACTGTGCCGATGCCGTTCGCGGTCCGTGAGGTTGTCATCGATGTTTCTTGGGCGCCGGGCCATCCGGCCTTCGACGGCGGCACTCCGCACACGCTGCCGGGAGGCAATCCGGACATCGCTGAGGTCGCCACCGATCACGGGCAGTGGGGCCCTGTCATCAATTACATGGGCGCCACATGTGAGTCCGGGTTTCATGCGAGCATCTCGTGTCGGTCCAAAGGCCACTCGTTCTGGTACTACGAGCAGATTTCCGCGGACTGACCTCACCTCCACAATGACTGTCTCACCGAGCGGAGGCGACGGTTTCGGCGGCCCGCACGGTTCGGGAGTCGATGATCGCCATGGTCGGGTCGAGGTCGCGACCGCCCGTGACACCCGACGCGTCACGTAGGTTGTTGTGGACGGCGGTGATCTCACCGCCGGACCGCCAGCGCAAGAACAGGCCGTAAAAAGGTGCGCCAGGGCGGAGAAAGTCGTTGAACTGTGGCCGCATCCAGCACTGGCTGGCGTGGTAGGCAGTGCCACTGCCTACCACGCTTTCGGAGCGACTGTGTCCGCCGAAGCCTCGCTTCTCGCGGGCCGCATAGGGTGCAGTGTCCGATTGCGTTGCTGACATCCAAGCTCGCAGATCCAGTGTGGGTTCCTACGAGTTGCGTTCGGGATTCACCGAGTGGGTGAATACGCCACCGTTGCCAAGCCCACGTGAGTCAGCGCATGTCGTGGCGATCTTCATCGGGTTAAATAAAGGTACGCAGGGTTGATCGCAAAGTCATCGGTCGCGGATCTTGTGACCTGCAGTCGGATTACCGCGTCCGATGTATCCGGCGGGTGCCACAAGGTCGATGTTGCAGAATCCCAGAACCAGCGGCGATTGAAGGTTTTCATCACTCACACCACTTCGCCCTGGCCAGTCGATCTCGAGGCCGTCTTCCTTGCCCTGGCACCGCTTTGCAACGGGATGTCCGCAGTCAGCCGTTCCACGAGAAAGGCGAGGATCTCGTCGCGGGCCGCGGCGGTCGGTTCCCCCGCCGAATCGATCAGATGCGCGGTGACCACACTGTGCGGGCAGCCGACGATCTGCGAGAAGAACGGCGGCGGAGAGGGATTCGCCGCATCGGCGGGCAGCACTCGCGGCTCGAAACGCGGACCCAGCGCCGCGGAGTAGGCGGCGAAGCGCTGCGCGGTGCAGAAGCGGTCGCCCTCGAAGCGATAGGCGCGCACCACGAGATCATCGCGATCGAGTCGCTCCCGCACGGCCGCGAGCTCACCGGGCGAAATCTCCAGTCCGCCAGGCTCATCCAGTGGCAGCGACGGCTGGCACAGCACCGGCGCCAGCATCGCGGGCTCGAGCATCATGGTGAGCGCGAAATTCCCGGTGAAGCACATACCCAGCGCGCCGACGCCGAGACCGCCGCATTCGCGATGGGCCAGGGCTGCCAGCGCACGCAGCCACACCGCGACCGGGCTGGACTTGCCCGCGCCGAAGGTCCGGAATTCCGCGCTGACACAGGCTCGTTCGAAGACTTCCACGCCGGCCTCCGCCTCCGGATAGGCACCGTCGCGGCCGAACAGTGACGGCAGGTAGACGGTGAGCCCGGCGTCGCGCACCCAGCGGGCGAAGCGAGCCACATCGGGACTGATGCCGGGCATTTCCGCCATGACGATGACGGCCGGTCCGCTGCCGCTGACGTACACCGTGCGGGCTACTCCGTCGAGTGTGATCGACCGGGGTGCGAAATCGGCAAGGTCGTCGTCGAGAGGATCCTGCGGGAGAGATTGCTGCACACCCCATACCCTGTCGCAGCAGGTCAGCACACCGCCATTGGCAAGATCGCCACCCTTCGGTCTAATCTCGCCACATGATTACCCACCTCGCGCTGGACGGTGTGCTCGAAGGTGCACTCGGTCTCGGTATCGACATCGTCGACACGGCAGCCGGGATCGCCGGTGACACGACAGGCGGGCGGCTGCGGCAGCGCGTCGCATCACTCGATGGGCTGCCGGTCCGATCCAGCGGTGGGCGGCTGATCAGCGTCGATACCGAAACCCCGCTCGGCGCGGCGGAGTTCGAACCCGGCGATATTCTGGTGCTGCCCGGGCCGTCCGCGTCCAGCGAAGCGCGTGTCGAGGAACTGCTGACCCGGCCCCAGACCGTGCGGGCCGTCGAAATCATCCGGCGTGCTGCTGATTCCGGCGCTACGGTAGCTGCCTCCTGCTCGGCTGTCTTCGTGCTCGCGGCCTCGGGGCTGCTGTCGGGCCGGGCCGCCACCACTACTTGGTGGCTGGCGCCGCTGTTGGCCCGCCGCTTCCCCGATGTCACCGTGCACTCCGATCGCATGGTGGTCGACAACGGCGAAATACTCACCGCCGGTGCGGCTTTCGCCCACACGGATCTGCTGCTGGCGCTGGTCGCCCGCCTCGGCGGCAGTGCGCTGGCCGAGCAGGTGGCTCACTACCTGGTGCTCGACGCCCGCATGTCGCAGTCGCGCTACATGGTGCTCGAGCATCTACGGGCCACCGACCCGGTGCTGCGCGCCGTGCAACAGCACGTGCACGCCAATCTGCACCGGCAACTATCGCTGGACGAATTGGCCAGTGTCGCAACGGTTTCTCCGCGCACGCTGACCCGCCGCATCCGCGACCGCGTCGGCGTCTCACCCATCCAGTACGTTCATCGCCTCCGGGTCGGGCAGGCGGCCACCCTGCTCGCGACCACGCGCGAACCCGTCGACGTGATCGCGGGCGCGGTTGGTTACGCCGATCCGGCGGCCTTCCGGCGCATCTACCGCAGGCACACCGGCGAGACACCGACCGCCACCCGCACCCGCGCAGCCGAACCGACCTGATAGGAGAAGCCGAAGTTCATCATACGATCGAGGGCGCTGCTGCCAGGCGTGGGAAGTCGAATTCGACTTTTGCGCAGAAGAATTCGACAATCCGGGGTCCACGACTTCCCATTCGCGGGGAAGACCGTCGCGGCTGTTACGGTTCGGCTCGACCGTCGAGGAGGTCTTGCCGTGCATCCTGCTGTAGCGCAGTTGAATTCGCTCATGCCTCCGCCGCCCCTTCCGCCGCTTGTAGCGCCTCCGTGGGGTGAGATCGAGCGTGCCATCGGATTCGGGTTGCCCTCGGACTACCGTGACTTCATCGACTGTTACGGCGAGGGGCAGGTCAATCAGGAACTGTCGGTGTTCTTCCCCGCAGAGCGCGCCGAAGGCCAGTGGTCGCTGACCTCTCTGCTGGACCGGAGCCGTCGGTTGCGATCCTTCGGTCTGTTCGACCTGTTCGAAGCCGATGACCGCCGGGGACCTGCCGACTTCCTGATGTGGGGCAAGACCAGCAGTGGCGACCTGCTGTTCTGGTTGCGCGACGGCGACGATCCCGATCGCTGGCCCACCTACATGCTGCAGCACGTGCATCATCTGGACCCCAGCCGGCGCTGGCGCCGATTCGACGGCGGAATAACGGAATTCCTGATCGCCCTGGTCGATGGTAGCTTCCCCGAAGCCGCGACTCTGATCGGCGATCATCCGCGGGTGGCCCGCTGGAGTCGCCTGCGGGACTGGCGAAACGACTACGGCAGCCCACCATCCGCGGTATTCGACGACATCGTCACCGACGGCGTCTGGCATGCGGACGGCCGAGCGGTAGTACCCGGAGGTTCGCCGATTCGCCTGCGCAACTTCAACCGATCGGGCGGCGATCAGGCCCGCTTCCCGCTCACCGGCGAACTCGTTCCGCTCATCACCCTCGACAGCGCACAGACAACAATCCATCTCGACGGTGGCAGCCGAGCGCCAGGGATCATCTATTCCTTCTCCGGCAGAATAGATTTCGCCCCCGGAACCGCTCCAGGATCTGTCCGGGTCGAACTGCTACGCGACGGCGACCCCATAGCCGCGGCGACGGTCGAGCACGCCGATTCACCACGAGCACACATCGCGGCAGAAACCCTGGTCCCCGCCGACGCCCCCGCGGCCTCGGTTCGACTGCACATCGCCGCGGCAACACCCGTCGATATCATCGTCACAGATGTCTACCTGCACGCGAAGGGCACGCTCGACGTGGAGCGAAGCCCGGGCACGCTGTCGGCTTCATGCTGATCAGCACCCGGCATCGATCGCTTCCGCCGCCGAATGGACGCTGTCCTCTGCATCGCTGAGCGAATACGGGCATCGGAATATCCGAACGTTACTCGCGCGTATGTCTTTTCATATTCTCGCCGGTGGGAAGGCGTCGATCGGCGCGAATTCCAGATCTGTGCGAATCTTCCGATCTGACCTGCGGAGGATTTCAGGCCCGCGCGCTCGGTACGGCTTGCCGATCGTTCCACGAGATAGGCGATAACGAAATCCGCAGCCGAGTAGCCGGCATCGGGCCTGCGGCATTGTATGGGAGGCGTCTGAAATGACCATCCAAATCGCCACGGCGCCCCAGTCGGCTGCGACCATCCGAATCCCCGGCAGGCTGACTCCGGCCGTCCTGGAGCTCGCAGAGCAGCCTCTGGCCGTGGAAATCTCTCCGAGCGCGCTCGAGAACGTCGCGGCCTGCTGGGAATTCGTCACCCGACGACTCGAAGACGGCACCCCTGTCTACGACAGCATCACCGGGCTCGGGCCGCTGGTCGACTTCACCGATGACACACCAGCTCTCGATGGACACGGCATCATCGACCACAGTGCGGCGGACCCACGCGACGGCCTCTCGCCTCGGGTCGTACGCGCGGCGGTCCTCGTCCGGTTATGGGCGCTGACGCAAGGCCGCTCCGGTGTGTCGGTGTCGGTACCGAGGGCGCTGGCGGCGATGCTGCGGACCGACTTCGCACCCGCTGTTCCCGGTCCCGAACCCCTGTGGGCCAATGGCGATCTCACGTCGAGGTACCTGGCGGACGCGCTTCGCGGATACGGACACGCGTATACGTCCGGGCTCAGGCTGCCCGCGGCCGAGGCCCTTGCCGCCGCCGGACTCACACCGGTGTCGTTCGACGGGCGTGACCGACTGGCGCTGGCGAACAACGCGACCGTTACCGTAGCGGCCGCAGGGCTGGCACTGGCCGCTATCCGCCGATCACACTCGGCCGCCATCGCGGTCACGGCGGTGCTGATCGATCTCCTCGGACATGATCCCGGCTTCCTGCTGAACCATCTCCTCGATGCTCCCGGACCGCCCGACGCGGCGGCAGCCAGCACCCGGATACGAGACCTGCTCCGTGGCACGACACCCCGCAGCGCGCGCTCGGCGCGGGAGGACTCGAGCCTGCGCGGCGCAGCGGAGTTGCTCGATTCGCTGGGAAGCAGCCTGTGGCGGGTCGGCACCGTCGTCGACAGCGAGCTCAACGGCATCGGAGACAGCCCGCTGTTCTTCCCGGAGCACGGCACCGTCGTACACAGCGACAACTACTTCGATCATCCGATCGCGCTCGTCGGGCACCTGCTCGCAATGGGCACCGAGCAGCTGGGCAACCTCGCCGAAAGACAACTGGGCCTGATCTTCGACCCCCACCACAGCGGGGACCTGCCGGACATGGTGGACACTGATCCAGACACGCGAAACAGACTCCAGGACATGCGATGTGCGGCGAGTGCCACCCTGGCGACCATGCGCGGCGGCGTCGTTCTCCCGCCGACCGACAACGCCCGCTCCGACGGTCACAACCCGGATGCGAACCTCGCGGGCATGAGGACCGCGCTCAACGCCCTCGACAGGGCCGCCCGCCTGCGGTGGCTGCACGGCGCACTGGCCATCGCCTTGGGGCAGATGGTCCGTGTCGGTGGCAGGCGTCCCACGGCCCCCGCGTGCGCCGCCATCCTCGACGCGTTGATCGAGGCCGCGCCCTCCTTCGGTTCCGGCGGGCCGATGGACCAACAGGTCCGCACCGCCGCGGCACAACTCGACATCATCGCCGATACGCTGCCCAGCAGTGAACACTCATGACTCACAAAGCCGTTCCGCACTCGAAACATGCATCACCGCAACCAATTAGAACTGTTCGCCCGGCAATCCGGTCGGGGTTCGCACTGTTGGATCACATACTCAGCAGCGCCGACGCCGACTGAGCATCGATTCATTGCCCAGGCGGTCGCTGACGGCGCGGATCTCGCCGGAAGCCCGACGTTCGACGCCTACAACCCTTTCGTGTGGGACAACTACCTGCAGTCCATCGAATCCAGCGCCGCGCGGGTGCCCTGGATGTTCACCACCGGCAATCACGACATGGAGGTCGTTTACGGCGCGCACGGCTATGGCGGACTGTCTGCGCGACTCGACATGCCCGGCGGCGGTCCGGTCGGCTGTCCTTCGGTGTACTCCTTCCGGTACGGCAATGTGGCGGTGCTGTCGCTGGATGCCAACGAGGTCAGCTATCAGGTGCGTGCCAATCTCGGCTATTCCGATGGCGCGCAAACGAGTTGGGCAGACCGCACGCTGGCCGCATACCGTGGGGACCCCGACATCGACTTCATAGTCTGCTTCTTCCACGAATGCGCGTACAAGACCGGAGTCGGCGCGGCCAGCGACGGCGGGGTCCGCGGCGCTTGGAGCGCGATGTTCGATCGGCACCGGGTCGATCTCGTAATGCAGGGACACAACCACAACTTCGAGCGCACTGATCCGATACGCGCAGGCCGGGCAACCAAAGCCGCGCTGGACAACTCGATCGTGTACCCCGACACCGATGGCACCGTGTACTACGTCGTCGGAGGTGGCGGTGCCATCCATGCCGGCTTCCCTGCCGAAGAGAGCTATCGCGGCCACGAATTGCCCGAGAAGACCATCCCGAGAAGCACGTTGTGGGGTGCCGATGGCAAGGATCACGGTGAGTCCGACATCGCCTGGTCCCGGGTGCGGTACAGCCGGTATTCCTTCATTCGGGTCGATGTGCGGCCAGGCATCTTTGCCAGCGAGATTGACGTGACCGCGGTCGATGAGTTCGGCCGTGAGTTCGACAAGGTCACCTATCGACGCCCGGCCGGCCGCGGCGAGGGCCGCATAATCGTGGGTTGACATCGGCAGCGGCAGCCCAGGTCAGGTCCTGGACGCCGACGGCCCTTGTGGCAGAGAGAGAGTTGTTGGCTGGTTTCTACTTGTCAGCCGCGGCCGGGGTACGACGCGGCGGCAACGTGCGGCCCAGGAGCTTCTCGGCTTCGCGGCGGCGTTCTTCTACCTGTGCGGGGGTCAGCTTCTTGCGGACAAGGTGCAGTTTCTGCTCCAGCGCAGTCATTGCTCGCCTCCCATCACGATTGCCTTGATGCGCCAACGCCAACGATATACAGCTCGCGCGCGTCGATAACCAGCACTTCTTTCTCGTCAGGTGACTGGGCCCCGATTGCAGGTCCACCGATCATGTGAGTTGCAGTGGTTGGTTGAACTCTGTCGGTGACCATTGCTGACGGAATATGCTGGGGCTGAGCAAGTTCAGCGATCCGTGTGGCCGATAGTTGTTGTACTCGATGCGCCAGTCTTCGGCAAGGACCTGAACCTCGGTCAGCGAGTGAAAGACCTCGCAGTCGAGGAATTCGTCGCGGAATCGCCCGTTGAACGATTCGCAGATCCCGTTCTGCCACGGCGACCCCGGGTCGATGAACGCTGCATCGACCCCGGTGAACCAGCAACCAGTCGGTCATGGCGTGGGCGGTCATTTCGGTGCCGTTGTCCATGCGAATGTGGGTCGGCTTGCGGCCGGTGGCCGCGATGATTTCGTCGAGCACCGCGATCAACGCATCGGCGGTGCAGGAACGGAAGGCCCTGACCGCGAGCGCTTCTCGGGTGAACTCGTCGACGACGTTGAGGAAGCGGATCTGCCGGCCGTCGACGGTGACATCGACCTGGAAATCCAGTGCCCACATCTGATCCGGTCTTGACGCTCGCAGCCGTTGAT
The DNA here is from genome assembly GCF_042754165.1 of Nocardia sp. NPDC059229. Classification (NCBI taxonomy): domain Bacteria; kingdom Bacillati; phylum Actinomycetota; class Actinomycetes; order Mycobacteriales; family Nocardiaceae; genus Nocardia; species Nocardia sp. NPDC059229. Next base: position 23,563 of record NZ_JBHZAK010000035.1, on the reverse strand, counting down.
TCCGGCCCGGACCGATCCGGCGTTTCTTCCGAACCCGGGCCGGACGTTTCAACCCTTCCTCACCCCAGCCGCCGCGGGTGTTCGGTCCCATACACGGTAATGATCGGAATTACGTTGTCGCAGAGACGAATCCGTGCCATGTCTGCCTCTCTCAGTAGGGCTGGGATTGCAAGCAGTCGGCCCAGGTTGCTCGGCGTGACAAGTTCGATCGATTTCTGAGCGAAAGGCCTGCGTGGGAGTCTCATCGGAAACCCGGCCACCGAATCGGCATGCCGCCTGCCGTTTTTCGAGCTGGCGCGAATGGTGTCGGTGCGTCACACACCAAGACCGTGTCCCATGTCGCCGTGATTCGTTTGCCGCGTGTCGTATTCGGTTGCGCGGCATGATCTCGGCAAGCTGTCGGCGTCGGGGCGGCAGAACGCGCCGACCGCGGCGCTGAAGGAATACGGTGTCATGCGCCGCACTATCGACGCCTGCCGGTACCTGACCGACCCCGACTACCGGCGCCAGATCACCCGTCAGCTCAACAAGGGCGAATCCATCCGCGCGCTCGAGCGCGGCCTCATCTACGCCCACGAAGGGGCCTTTCGCGCCCGCCACTTGGAAGCGCAGACCGAGCAGGCATGGTGTCTGACCCTGGCCACCAACGCGGTGATCGCTTGGACCACAGAGTATTACGGGCTCGCGGTCGAGCAGATGCGCCGGGCTGGGCGGCGAGTGGACGACGAGGTCTTGGCCCGCATCTCGCCCGCGCATAGCGAGAACATCAATTTCTTCGGCGCGATCGAGGTCGACATCGACGCCGAACTGGCCCAGCTCGGCCCGACCGGATACCAGCCGCTACGCGTGCGCGACGCCCTCTTCTGATCACTGCATGTGCGGTCGCTGTTCTACGCGCGCTGCGGCGATCTTGCCGACGCGTGGGTCCGAGGAGCGCGGCCTTTCAGACGAGCGGGGCGACTATGTCGTGCCAGCTGCCGAGTTGCGCGCGCAGGGCCAGCTAGTGGTGGACGAAGACATCGCCCGCTGTCGGCGTATGTGCTCAGGCACATCAGTCCACGGCCCCTCACTCGTTCCGGCTGCCTGACCTCGGTGGCGCTTGGAACCCGCTACGTGACCCCGACCACACCGGCCCTGACGAGGAAGGACGACTGATCCTGGGGCGCGGGTGTCAGTTGCGGGTCTTGGCAAGCAGGTCAACGATCTCGGTGGTGGAACCGGTCTCGCCGAGGAGAGGGAAGATCCGTTCGATGCTGTTGCGGTGCGCCTCGATATCCAGATCGGCCATGGCGTCCGTGGCGAGCGTGACGTGGTAGCCGTGTTCGTAGGCGGCGCGGGCGGTCGACTCCACACCGATGCTGGTGGTGAGCCCGGATAGGACGATCTGTGTGACGCTGCGGCGGCGCAGTTGCAGGTCGAGGTCGGTTCCGTAGAAGGCACCCCAGGCGCGCTTGGTCACGGTGATGTCGTCAGGGTGGCCGGCGAGGTCACCGACGATGACATCCCAGCCTTGGGGCAAGGGACCGGGCTGGCTCGGGGTTTCGTTGCGGCCTGGTGCGGCATCCGATCCATCCGCCCGGGCCGTGACCCGTACGGACGACCGGGGCGCTGTGTTCGTGGAAGGCGCGGGCCAGCTCGACGGCCCGGGCCACGACCTCGGAGCCGGTATAGGGGACTGTGGGAGCGTTGATGATGGCGTTCTGTAAGTCGATGATGACCAGAGCGCTGGAGGAGTCGAGTGCGGTGACAGTCATGAATTGTGCCTTTTCTGCATGGGCGGCTGAGCCTCGGGGTCTCATGTGTGGCTGGGAGCCAGTTTCTTGCTGTTGTCGCGTGGCCGCATTTGAAAGCTGTTGGCGGCCATTTCACTTGGCTTCATGCGAAACGCCTGCTGCCTGTGGTTGGGCATGGGTTGTTGCCACCGCAGGGTCGGGTGTGAGTGGGGAATCCTGGCGGCGGGGTAGCAGCAGCGGGCTGGCGAGGATCAGCAGTCCTGCGATCGTGATCGCCGTGCGTGGGCTGGTGGCGTCGGCGAGTAGTCCGCCGAGCGCGCTGAGAATGGCGATGGAGGCGCTACTGCTGATCGACCAGGCCGACAGGGTCCGGGCCACGCGGTCTTTGGGTGTGTGTTCGAGTCGATAGGTGGCCAGTACCGGGTTGTACAGGCTCATGCTGATGATGATCGCGAGCTCGACAGCGATCACCGTCGCGAGGCCGATGACACCGGGTTGGACGAACGCGAGGCCGATCAGCCAGATCGCGCGCAGCGTGCCGACGGTACGGAGGATCCGGTGTTGGCCGTATCGTGCCACGACACGGCTGGCGAGGCGTGAGCCGATGAGTCCGCCGAGGCAGGGGGCGGCGAAGGCGAGCCCGTACTGCCAGGGTGGGAATCCGAGCTGGCGCAGCAGAAGCACGGCCAACAGCGGCTCGGTGGCCATGATCAGACCGCTGACGACCAGCTGGTTGAGGTAGAGCGCCCGTAGGCCGGGATGGGCCAGCAGGTGCCGCCACCCATCGAGCAACTCGCTGGCCCGGAGCTGGCGTTTGTCGGTTCGCTGCGGATGTTGTTCTCGGCCGCGAATCGCTGCGACCCCCAGCGCGGAGAGCAGGTAGCTCAGCGCGTCGGCCACCACGGTGGTGACCGGCCCGAACATGCCGATCGCCGCCCCACCCAGTGGCGGCCCGACGGCGATGGAACTCCAGTTCGTGGACTCGAACCGCGCGTTGGCCACGAGCAGGTCGTCGGGCCGGACGAGGGCTTTGAGGTAGGCGCCGCTCGCCGCATTGAAGGCGATCTTGGCCGCGGCGACCACGGCCGAGACGACCATCAACTGGACGAAACCGAGCCGGCCGAAGGCGTAGGCGACCGGGATCGTCATCATGACCGCGAACCGGGCCAGGTCCATCGTGATCATCACCGGTCGCTTGCGGCGAAACTCCACCCACGGCCCGAGCGGCAACGCGATCAAGGCGCCCACTGCCGGCCCGACCGCTGACAGCGCCGACACCTGAAGGGGGCCGGCGTGCAACACCAGCACGGCGATCAGCGGCAACGCACCGAACCCCAGCCCGGAGCCGTAGGCGCTGACTGCGTAGGACGTCCACAGCCATCCGAACTGCCGGCCCAGGGATCGTCTGGTCACCAAGCTCCGTACCTCCCGCTTCGAACAACTCGCTGTTGATGGCTGTGATCAAAACAAGGCCGAAGGGGCGGAATCAAACAACTGAGCTGGCGGCGAGCCACAACCGTATGTTGTGTGAGTAGGGTTTGCCGCGTGGATCTCAATGCCGTGCGCACCTTCGTCGCCGTTGCGGACGCCGGCCAATTCCAGGAAGCCGCCGCGACGCTGTCGATCACCCAGCAGGCGGTCTCCAAGCGCATCGCGGCTCTGGAGAAATACCTGGATGTGCGCTTGTTCGCCCGCACGGCCCGCGGGGCCCAGCTCACGATCGACGGCCAGGCATTCCTGCCCCACGCGCGCGAACTGCTCCGGGTCGTCGACCGGGCCGACGCCTCCGTGCGCCCTGGCCGACGCGTGCTACGCGTCGATGTCGTCGCCCGGCGCGTCGTCACGGCAGTGCGCCTCCAGGAATTCCACCGCACGCATCCCGACATCGAACTGGACGTCGTCACCCTCGATGCCGACCTCGATGCAGCGATCGCCGCTGTCGAGGCTGGAACGATCGATGCCACCTTCCACGCCGTCCCCCCGCAGCAGCATCTGCCCACGGCGATCAGCACTGCCCGAGTGATCGACGAGCCGCACCAGCTGCTCGTCGGCCCCCGCCACCCGCTCGCCAACGCCCGCGCCGTCACGCCCGCGCAACTGGCCGGACACCGAATCTGGATGCCGGGCCTTCCTGCCCGCGGCGAGGTGGCCGACTACTACGCCGAACTCACCACCACCTTCGGATTCACCATCGACGTACTCGGCCCTGTCTTCGCAAAAGAGGCCCTGCTGGACGAGATCGCCGACTCATCGGACCTGGCGACCCTGATCGGCGAAGGCACGCGATATCTGTGGCCGGACAATTACGACCTGCGGCGCATACCGCTGCGTAACCCGACACCGGTCTACCCGATGTCAATAATCTGGCGCGACGACAATCCGCATCCCGCGCTCACCAAACTCCGCGACCACCTCCACTCCAGGCGAGCGGGCGCACCCGATACCGAGGTCTGGATACCGACATGGACGCAGCGCATCCCGCGCGCTACGGCGACATCCAGCTGATCGGCAGTAACCGCAGTCTGTTCAATGCTGCGCGCGTCCTTCATGCATGCTGGCCGCAAGCCTGCGGGTGGCAACCCACAGATCACGATTACGACGACTCACGACTACGACGACGGCCCCGACCCGTTGTCACCGCGTTCACTGCGGGCCAGGACAGGGTGTGGTGGAACCCGTCGGAATCCGGTGGGTGTTTGGGCTACTTGAGCCGACTAAGGCTTGGCCTGCGGGCGTGGCCGGCCCGTGAGACTGGCACCGGCCGGGATCCGGCGCCACCGCAGCGATGTCCTGAGCAAGCCCTGGGCATCGAGTTACAGGTCTGCCAGCTAGCAGCCCGGCATTCGAGTGGGGTCGCACGTGGTTGGTGAACGTGTGATCACCGGAGAATTCGCCCAACCGAAATCCGTCCCACCACAAGCAAATTCGGCGCGCTCGCCCACGAACACCCCTGGGTTCTGGACGTCGCGGCCGGGACGGAGGGTGCCAACTCGTCTCTGCGCTGTAATGTCGCTGAAATCGGGGGTGGAATGCGGGTACCGCCCGCTGCCCCGAACACGTCACACGCGGAAGGGCAGTCCATGGCGAAGAAAGTCACCGTAACTCTGGTTGACGACTACGACGGCGAATCGAAGGCCGACGAGACCGTCTTTTTCTCGATCGACGGCAACGACTTCGAGATCGACCTGTCGAACAAGAACGCCGGCAAGCTGCGGGAGGCCCTGGAACCGTGGACCGATAAGGCCCGCAAGGTCGGTCGTTCCAAGCGGACCGGCAAGGTGGCAGCGGGCGGCCGCACCCGTCCGGCGGTGGACCGCGAGGAGAGCACCGCGATCCGTGAATGGGCGCGTGCTCAGGGGCACCAGGTTTCCTCGCGCGGCCGTATCCCGGCCGAGATCGTCGACGCTTACCAGCGCGCCAAGAACTAACCAGCGCTGATCCAGAAGGGAAACGAGAACCCGCAGACATCGGCTCCTGACCGATCCGGCGATACACCAGATGCGGGTCGGCGGCGAATTACTCGGTGTAGAGCGGAATCCGAGGATCGCCCGCGCCTGTCGCAGAGCCGTGCGGGGTCGGGGTGGAGGAAGCGGCATGGTCCGACGACGAGGTGGTCAATGTAGGCACTTCCTGGAATCGGGCAAACGAAGTGAAGAGGGACGATCGGCAAACGTCTCGGAGGGCAGAGGCGGAGCGTCTTTCGGGAGGCAGGATCACCACGTCGTCGCCGTGGTCCGCAGCCGTATCCGGTCGCATGACAATCGGGTCGGGTCGCGGGTAGGATCGCAGGTATGACTCGTCGGACTACGAAGGTTTCGCTGTCGCTGGAGTCCAGCGCCTGGGAGATCGCCGAACGTGAGGCTGGTCTGGCCGGGATGTCGCCCTCGGCATGGATCTCGAAAGCCTGCCGTGACAAGGCGATTCGCGACTTCCGGCCGGTGAGCAAGCCGGTCGCCGAGGCGGACGCCGCCGCCGAGTACGAGGCCGAGCAGGCCGCTGCCGATGCTGCTGAGGCTGCGCGCCGCAACAAGGGCGCTGCGTGAGGCGCGGGGATATCCACTATTACGGACAACCCGGTGCGGCACTGACGAAGATCGTGCTGCTGGCGTCCAACCAGGCGGTGCTCGACAGCGAGCGGCCCTGGTTCATGGGCCTGGACCTGCTCGAAGAAGGTGACGGCGACCTGCTGACCGTGCCGATCCCCGAGCACGGGTGGGTTAATACGGCCGCGACGCATCGGCTGTACCGCCAATGGGTGGGTGAGCGGATCGTCAGCACCGACCCAGAAACCATGGAGAGGGTCGAGGAGGCGCTGCGCGCGTCGCTGGACCTGTAGCGCAGTGACGTTTCGTCCGGTCTGTAACTCGTTGCCCGGCAACCCTTCACAAGGAGTAGGACAACGACTGTGACGACGGCCAGGAGCAGGCGAGCCCGGGTCGGCAGCCGGCTCGGGCCGATCCGGTGTGCTGCTCCACCAACCGGCGGTAAAGCGGCCGCTCGAGTCGATGGTCCCCGTGACGAGTACGACGTTCACGACGCACCGACCTGCAGGAAGATGCGCCGCCATCGTTCTGGATGCGGCCAGGGCTGCAGACCCATGGATTGCAGGCAGTAGTTGTTCATCATGAGGTCGATTCGGCCGGGTCGGACAACCTCGTCGTTCCACATGTCCTATCCCGTCACAGGAACTATCCCGCGGTTCGGGAACGCGGCGGGGTCGTCGCCCGACATGCCGCACAGGTTCAGGTGGTTCTGATTGAAGATATGGCCGATCTCATGGGCGAGGATAAGAGCGTTCGCGCCGACTGAGCCCGCCCAGGGGAACGGCCCATGAGTGCCAGTGACGCGAAAAGTAACGCTTAGCGCCTGCAGACGAGCCGTGATTCCGAAATGTCCCGGCTCAATCAATCTGATGTGACCTCTGGTGGGCGCGAGAAGCTCTGCGATATTTGTAAGAAGTTGTCGATGTAGTCGGCCATCGCGATGGTCAATTCCGGTGTGGTGGACCACTTCCGGGTGTCGAGTAGCGGATCCTCAGAACTGCCGAGGACGGCGACTCCGGTACGTCGCAGGCGCTATGCCCGTGGCGCGGTGCGGCTGATGATGCGGTGGACGGTGGAGCGCCCGACGCCGTATTCTTCGGCGAGGTCGGCAAGGCCCGCGTCTTCGTGCTCGCCGATAACTACCCCTCAAGCGGTAGAAGACCGCGAAGTTCAACGCCCTGCTGGCCAACGCGACCATTTTCCACAGCGCGCTCGACATCGCCGAGATCGTCCGCCAGCTGCAGGACGAAGAAGAAGATCGACCCGGAGGATCTGGCGCAGGTCTCGCCGTACCTGACCGAGTACATGCGCCGCTTCGGCGAATACTCCACCCACGAGCTCGCCGACGAACCCGACGCCAACGACCCGCGCCTGGACATCGACTTCACCCCCGATCCGCGGTGACGGCCCGCCTTGGTGCCCGAGCTGGCCAGGCGCGTGTGGGCGAGAACCTCATGGAGCCCTGGGCACCCTGTCCGATGGCTGATCGTGGGAACCGGGGAGGTCACAGCAATCGGTCGACCAGCCTGTCGATGTAGTCCGGGGTGAGCGGGACCATGCCGAACAAGACGCGGATGTACATCGGGGCCAGGATGTGATCCAGCACGTCGATTGCGTCGAGTGCGTGCTCACCACGGTCGCGGGCGCGATCGAGCATGGACTGTAATTGCCGCATGCGTTCGGCGCGGAGGCCGTCAGCAGCCTGCAGGCCCTGCTGACCGTTGCTCGACAAGGCGACGGCCAGGCGCACCACCGCCAGACCGTCGGGTCCGGTGATCTCGCGGGCCACGTTGGCCGCGTAAGTGCGCAGGTCGCCGGCCAGGCTCCCGGTGTCGGGCATCGGAGACTGAGCGTTGAGGCGGGCAAGCGCCACCTCGGTGAGCAGGGCTTCCAGGCTGCCCCACCGGCGGTAGATGCTGCTGTCGGCTACTCCCGCGCGGGCTGCGACCTCGCCGACGGTGAAGTTGCCGTAGCCGCGCTCACTGATCAGGTCGGTGACGGCCTGGTGCACCACCGCGCCGACGCGCGCGGTGCGCCCGCCGGGCCGCCGGACTCGCTGTCGCTCGTTCACGCCCTTCACCTTAACGCAGTTAAGAATTGCGTTTGCGTGGCAGTATCTCTATAGTCCTCTAACGCAGTCACCGACTGCTTTAGCTTGCCCAGGCGTATCGCCATCCGTGTCAACCTCGGCCGGGCGCAACTAACGATTGAGAGGAAATCCCTTTGGCTCCATCGCATGCGGCCGTAGGCAGTCGATCAAGCCGGGCCGTGTTGCTGGCGGTGACTGGCCTCGGCCAATTCATGGTCCTGCTCGACAACACGATTGTTGGAGCAGCGCTGCCCGATATGCAGCACCGGCTGCACACTCAGTTGACCGGTCTGCAATGGATCGTCGACGCCTACGTACTGCTGGTCGCAATGCTGCTGCTGTCCGGCGGCATCTTCGCCGACCGGTTCGGCCGCAAGCGGGTGTACTTGACCGGCGTGGTGGTGTTCACCGCCGCATCGCTGCTGTGCAGCCTCGCGCCCTCGCTCGGCTGGCTGGTCGCCGGCCGGGTGCTGCAGGGCATCGGGGCCGCGGCGCTGAGCCCAGCCTCGCTGGCCCTGCTCGCCGCCGCCTATCCCGTGCCGCAAGAACGAATCAAGGCGATCGGGCTGTGGGCCGGATTCAGCGGAATCGGTCTGGCCGCGGGCCCCATGGCCGGCGGCGTGCTGACGGATGCCTTCGGCTGGCCCGCGATCTTCCTGGTGAATCTGCCCATCGGCGTGGTGCTGCTGCTGGTCGGTCTACGCAGTCTTGAGGAAACCCGCAATCCGAGCGCTCCCGCGATCGATATCCCGGGGACGGTGTTGTCCGTTCTGGGGGTGGGGGTGCTGACCTACGGGCTGATCGAGGGTGGTGCCCGCGGCTGGATGTCGCCGGTGATCCTGGGCAGCTTCACCGCCGCGGCGATCCTCCTCGCCGCCTTCGTCGCCATCGAAGGACGTAGTTCGGCGCCGATGCTGCCGCTGCGGCTGTTCCGGCAGCGCCTGTTCACCGTGTCCAACACCGCCATGGTCGTGGTGGGGTTCGCGCTCATGGGTTCGTCGTTCTTCTTCTCCCAGTTCTTCGTGTACGTCCAGGGCAGCTCGATCTTGCGCGCCGGCCTGCAGACCCTGCCGGTATCCCTCGCCATGGTGATCGTCAGCCCGTACGCGGGCCGGCTCGCCGCCAGGTACGGCTTCCGAATCGTGGTCACCACAGGCCTGGCCCTGGCCGGCCTGGGACTGCTGGCACTCGGCATGGTGCACGCCGACACCGGCTACGGGAACGTGTGGTGGCGGCTGGGAATCGTCGGCATCGGCTTCGCCCTGACCATGTCCCCACTGACCGGTGCCGCCATCCAAGCAGTCAGCCCGCAGGAAGGCGGCCTCGCATCAGGCATCAGCAGCACCACCCGGCAGATCGGCGCGGTGCTCGGCGTGGCGGTGCTCGGAGCCATCGTCCGCACCCGGCAATCCGGCGGCGCCTCCTTCGAGACCGGCCTCAACAACGCCTTCGTCGCAGCCGGTGCCATCACACTGGCCAGCGCCCTGTTCACCGGCCTATGGCTGGTGAGGTCCACCCCCGCGGAAGGCTCCCCGGCACCGCAACGCTCCACCGATCCGGATACGGTCACCACCTCGAACGTGGCATTCGCGAACGGCCGTTGACAACAACAACCGCTTCGGCCGAGAGGGTTCCTCTCCAGCCTCGACCGGTCGATCAGCTCGTCCTGGTCCAGATCCCTCATCACGCACGGCAAGCTATACCCGCACCGGCCAGCAGATTCCCGATGTCTTCACAGACGCCGCGCGTGACGACCTGGTCGCGCAGGCGGTGGAGCGCATCGTCACTCCATTTCCCACAGCCACAAGTGCCACCACGGTGGTGTCCGGCCTCGGTCGGCGTACCCCACCGTCCACACCGACCGATCAACAAAGGATGTGCTTTGCGCAAGCTCGTGTACTTCATCGCCTCCACCCTCGACGGTTTCATCGCCGGACCTGATGGCTCCGACCCCACCGGCCCCGGCGGCTTCTGGGCCCCGTCCGAGGACTACCTGCGACACATCATCGCGGAGTACCCCGAGACCCTGCCGGGGCCGGCCCGAGCCGCACTCGGTGTCACCGCCGAAGGCATCCACTTCAACACTGTCGTCGAAGGCCGCAAGAGCTACGAGGTCGGCCTCGCGGCCGGCGTGACCGACGCCTACCCCCACCTCGAGCACCTGGTCTTCTCCCGGACACTGACCGAAAGCCCGGACCCCGCCATACAACTCGTCGCCGATGACCCGGTAGCGGCGGTACGGAAGCTGAAGCGCAATGGTGGCAAGGACATCTGGCTCGTCGGCGGCGGCGAACTGGCCGACGCACTCTACGGCGAGATCGACCGCGTGATCGTGAAACTCAGCCCGCTCACCATCGGCACCGGCATACCCCTGTTCGGACGGACCGCGGCCTTCGCGCCCAACGCCTGGGTGCTCAGCGACCACACTGTCCTCGACAGCGGAGCGGCCTTCCTCACCTACGACCGGGAATCCGGTATTCCCCAGTCCAGTAGGTAGACGCAGGAGATCGGATCGCCGACTATCGCACCACAGCCGCAGCCGGCGGCAGCGGAATCGGGTGGTCGGTAGCTCAGCTTGAGCTCTGCTACTTATCTGGGCACCCAGTCCTCTTGCGAGACGGGGCCGATCTGGTTCTGCGTCACCGGCCGCCCGGTCTATGCGATCAATCCGATGGTGGCTTCGCCCGCTATCGCGAACGCCATTCCATGACCCAGGTGAAGTCCGACCACGTTGACGGTATGACGTTGGCCAACATCATCCGCGTCGACAGCGAGTTCCACCGGCGGCTGTCCGCCGAGAGTGAACTCGTCCAGGCCATCGCGGTGATGGCGGAGGCCCAGCAGGCCGCCGTTTTGCGACGCAATCCTCCGCGTTCCCCACTGATCACCGATCCCCGGCCGCCAGTCGGCGAATCGTCTCGGCGTAGGCGGCCGGGTGGGTCATGTTGCCGTTGTGGCCGCCGGGGAAGTCGGTGAGCTCGATGCCCAGCAGGTCGGTGAGTTCGAGGGCACGGCGTCGATCGAAGTCCTGTGCCGGTGTCTTGCGGCCGACAGCGGTCCCGGCGTCCCGGCCGGTTTCACCGGCAGTAGCGGTTCGATTACCGCCCACAACTCGTCATCCACGATCCAAGGTGCGCCACACCGAAACATCCTGCACTGCAACAGAACCCGACGTCACCGCGCCGAACCTGTCAGGAGCTCTTAGCCGCAGCGAGCCGACACTTCTGGTCACCGTGAGGCGTCGGGGCGACGCACGTCGCGGACGGTGCGCAGGGCGGCGATTGCGGCGATGATGAGGATCGGCAAAGTGAGCAAGCCCAGCGGCCCTACGAGCAGGGGGTCGGGCACGTGATCGGGGGAAGCGGTGAGTCGTGGCAGTGGTAGCGCGAACTCGTTCAATCCGACGTGGGCTGCCACTGCGGGCCAGACCGAACCAGTCTTTATCCGGATGACGGCAATCAAGGCGCCTGCGCCGACCGCGACGGCCACGGCCACCGGGATCGCGATGTACAGCGGATGGCCAGGATAGCTGCCGCCGAGCGCAGTCATCGGCAGATGCCACAGACCCCACAGCACGCCGCCGAGGCAGATGCCCCCCACAGTGCCGAAGCGAAGCGTCAATCGCGGCATCATGTATCCCTGCCAACCGATCTCCTCGCCGAGGTACAGCGGAAGGGAAACCAGCGCCGATACCGGTAGCGCAAGCAACGACCACCACGAATCCGACCATGTCGGTCGATACGTACCGAGCACTGCTGCGGGGATCAAGCCCACAGCAGTGATCGCAGGCAAAGCCATGCTGGCGTACAGGCATTGGAGCAGGACTCGCCGTGGCGAACGGGGCAGGCCCAGCGCGAGGATCCGCGGCAGGCTGCGCCATGGATGATGCCGTCGAGTCAGCACGATCGCCACCGCGGCTGGGACCACCATCATAGTGAACAGGCATGCCGCCACCAACGGCCCCGCATGTTGTGACGGCGCCGCACGCCGGAATCCCGACAGCCACAAGGGCGACGCCACCAACCATGCGCCGATATAGGCGGCCGGCACGAAATACCACAGCTCCCGGACAGCCCGCCTGATCGGATCATTTCGATGATCTCCAGTGGCGGAACGCAATTCGCTCTGATTCGTCACACTCGGCAACGCTATGCACGTCACGGTGGTCGCGCGGTGACGTGCGCACCCCGGCCGATGGTGGAGCCTGCGACACCATCGGTGGCTGAGCTGGGATGAGAGACTCTCGAGGTGTCTGGTGTGTTGCGGTGGGATCGTGTGTGGGGCGGGGTGCGCGCCAGTGCGGTCACGCTCGGGATTGGCCTCTACGCGATCATCGCGGTGCCCGCGATGGCCTATACCGCGGTCACGTGTGTTGTGGGCATTGGATTCGTACTCGTGCCACCACAATTATGGCTTCTCGGACGGATCGCGGATGCCGAACGCCGCAGGCTGGGCCTGTCACTGGAATTAAGATGCGAACCGCAGACAGGGCGGCCTTTCCGGTGGCTGCCCGCGCTCGTGGTTGACCCAGCGGTATGGCGCGAGTTGCGATGGGCCGTGATCATGCTGTTCGGCGGAACTTTGCTGGGCGCATTGGGTATCGCACTGTTCGTGTTGCCGTTGCTTTGCTTCGCGGCGGTGTGGCTGTGGTGGTTGTTCCCGGCCGACGACCCCATCCGGATCATCGCCAATGTTCCGATCACCGGGTGGATGTCGGCGTTCACGGCGGGAGTCGTGCAGTTGGTCATCACCGTGGCGGCGGCCGTCGTTTGTGGGCCGAGGGTCGCTCGCGCGGGCCTGTGGCTGTCGTGGGCGGGCCTACGAGCAAGTAGACGAGGGCGCATGGCGCAACAGGTCGCCGAACTGCGGCGCACCCGATCCGGGGCCATCGACGCACACGCTGCGGACCTGCGGCGCATCGAGCGCGATCTGCACGACGGCACGCAGGCGCACCTGGTTGCCCTCGCACTGCGATTGGGACTGGCACTGCGTGTGCTGCAACGCGATCCAGCCTCGGTCGCGCCGCTGTTGGAGCAAGCGCGCGACGGTACGGAAGCTGCGATGGCCGATCTGCGGACAGTATTGCGCACCACATATCCGCCGATCCTGTCCGACTACGGACTCGACGGCGCCCTGTCCGCCGCGGCGGCACGTTGCACCGTTCCCACTCGTGTGCGGGTCGAGATCATCGAGAACCCGCCTGCTGCAGTGGAAGCGGCGGTCTATTTCGTGGTCACTGAGGCGCTCACCAACATCGCCCGTCATTCGGGCGCCACCGCAGCACTGGTCGACATCCGCGCGATCGGCGAATCCGTCACGATCGAGATACGCGACAACGGGCGTGGCGGCGTCGACGAGTCCGGCGGCACGGGTGTGGCCGGTATGCGGCGGCGACTGGAAGCACTCGATGGTGTTCTCACCGTGGACAGTCCCGCCGGAGGACCGACGATCTTGCGAGCGGAGTGCCCATGCGCATAGTGATCGCTGAGGACAATGTTGTTCTCGCTCAGGGACTCTCGCTGTTGTTGGAGGAGGAAGGCCATGAAGTCGTGGCGATTACCGGAGACGGCGACTCGTTCGTCGCCGCCACCGGTGAACACCGCCCCGACGTCACCATCGTCGACGTCAGGCTGCCTCCTTCCTTCCGCCACGAAGGCATCCGCGCGGCATTACGCGTGCGTTCGGAAATTCCCGGCCAGCCTGTACTCGTCTTCTCGCAATATGTCGAACAGAGCTACGCCCGTGACCTGATCCGTGACGGCGGAGGGGTCGGGTATCTGCTGAAAGACCGTGTCGCACGCGTTGACGACTTCCTGCGAGCCCTGCACCATATCGCCGAAGGCGGCACGATCATGGACCCCGAAGTCCTCGACCAGCTCATGACCCGCCACGACCCCGTTTCCACCCTGACGCCCAGAGAACGAGAAGTCCTCGAATTGATGGCCCAGGGCTATGCCAACGGCGAGATCGCCCGAAAACTCGCCGTCACCGAACGCGCCGTCCTCAAACACATCGGCAATATCTTCACCAAACTCGATTTGCCAACGGAAGAAACCGGCCACCGCCGCGTCCTCGCCGTGCTGGCCTACCTCAGTCGATAGATGCCGCCCGGATAGAGCCCGAGAGAGGCTGTCACTCCAGCATGTCGGCGTGCTGGAGCTTGGCGGGTTCGGTGGTCCGGGAACCGTGGTGGCCGTGGACCTCGAGCGCGATCGAGCCGTCGGCGAGTCTCAGCAGCGGTTCGGAGGCGGTGTCATTTCAGCCAGCGGACCCGGCTGGGGGCGGCTCGTGTGGGGCTGGATCGTTGTCCACCTGTGCGCCGAGGTATTCGATGCTGCGCGGGTCGCCCGGTATCCACTCGGTGAAATCGTGTCCGAAACCAGGCTTCATGAGCGTCGGGCAGGAAGGCCGCAACACCTCGGTCCGGTGCGGGCCGACCCAACTGGTGGTCTGTTGTCCCATGCCGGTGGTGCAGTTCATCCGCCAGGTCACGCGGTAGGTGTCCTCGGTGTCGTTACGGCATGTGTAGTCGTCGCCGCAGGTCAGTCCAGGGGCGACTTCTCTGGCGGCGGCCTGGGGGGAGAGTATCGCGGCGGTGGCGGCGATCAGGGCAGTGATGCCCGCACCCGCTGCGAATCGGGTCCGCAGTTCATTACTGTGCGTCATGATCGCCAACGGTAGGCACGTCAGCACACCCCCACAGTAGCGCTGACCCCCCAATCCAGGGTGGTGCCTGCGACACCGTCGAGACGTCCCCACCACCGAAAGTTGCACCTGCGCATGGGGTTTCGGACAGCGGTGACATCCGTGAGCTCTACCCATCAACTTTGCGGCGGCGTAGTCGGCGCGGCCGACGTCACCAGAGCACAGGATGATCCCGCAGCGGGTGGGTGCGGCGGTCGATCCCGCGTTCTGTCGTGTTCCGATCGGGCCGCACGGAATGGCGCCGAGCGACCACCCTGACGGGCGGCGGGCATTGGTTCCAATGGGGTCGTGGTCGTCGTTATCGGCGGCGTTGACGATCGGATGCTCACCGCCGACGTTGGTGGTGGGAGAGTTGGCAGCAAATCGATCATGGACACCGCCTGTTGCGGGTTCAGGCCCCAATCGAGCGGTCGGCCTAGGCCGGGCGCTTGGCCTCGGTGATGAGGTGCACGGCATTGGCGGTGGCTCTGCCGCCGTCGAGTGCACCATCGCTGTCGCCGCTGGTGTTCTCCGGTTTTCGGAGGCTCCGATCTTGTGGCAGATAGTGCGCGGCTATCTGCCATAAATCCTTAGCGCCGGATTTCTGGTCGACCTCTCGGCCTGGACCAGCGCGCGCCAACAAGCCAGGGCCGCAGTCGATTTCCTGAACTGGCTGCGATCTCGGGGAACCTCCTTTGGGCACCTGCACCTGGAATTGACCGCGGTTACCCAGATGCGAACTCCCCGCCCGAAGGGTGCACGCTACTCGCTGACCGTCCTGGATGAGAAGAACCTGATCCTCTACCCGTGGAAGTACGCCGACAACGCTTACGCCCCAATGGAATCGGCGAAGATGAATCTATCGGACGTGCGCAAGCGGCTACTGGCGCTCGGTGCGACGAACGAAATCCTTGAGCGGAGCCTGATCGAACCGTGCGGCCGTATCGGTATTCGTATCCGAGCCCGGCATGCCGCTCGTAAGCAGCAGACCCACCCCCGCGCCGATGAAGCCGGTGGCGGCCACCGCCTTGACGCCGAAGCGTGGCGTCATCGCGGTACCCAGGCCGATGCCGATACCGATCGCGAATCCCAGTGGAAGCCACGCCAATCCACGTCACGGCGTCGAGACCCCGATTCCAATGCGGGAGCGGCGGCATCGACCAGGTGACGTCCTCGGTCGGGGTCCTTGCCGACATGAGCACGCCTGCATCAGATGCCCAGTTCTCGGACCGGACCCGGCGCAGGAACCGCGGCTGCTGGCCATCATCGTCAACCTCAACGACCGATTGCGCGAGGCAATCGAACGCGGCTGGCTCGGCGAAGTCGACGGTCTGCGAATCAGTCTCGACGCGGCCAACCAAAAACTCACCCAGATGCGAAAGCTCCGCTCGCAGGCTCGAATGGTCGACCTACCAACGCCCACGCCGCCACGGCGGCCGAGATGAGCGAGCTGCGTGGCTTCGATTACCGGCTCACTTGGATCGCGGGTTGCTATCCACCATCGCCCGACCCGTCGGACTTGCTATTCCTGGCCCGGCAGCCCATCGGGGGAGTCGTCGGCCGGCCCCGCGGTCGGGAACTGGATCAGGCTCATGAGGCGCGGCCGGCGTCCGGGGCCTGGACCGTTTTCCGCGATCTTCCGGAGGGCCTTCTTCAGTTGGCCGGCCGTCTCGGTGAATTCCTCGTCGCTGAGCCAGATGATGCTTTGCCGGTAGCCGATCTTGTCGGCGTACGGGTCAGAGCCCAGCCGGTCGAGGTATGCGTTGAACTCCGAGAGGAGGACCGCCATGGTCGCGGCGAAAGCCTGGCGGTGGTCGTCGGGTGACATCGACTCACCGGCCTCAGGGCCGATCGTCGGCCGGTCCTGACGCAGCCGGTAGTACCGCTCGACCGCTCCGCGCACCCGCTGCTCGTCGGCCACGTCCAACACCCCACCGTCGGCCAGAAGGCCGACATGCCGGTAGACGGTGGTTTTCGGGATGTCGGGCAGGCTCGCGCACAGGTCTGCAGTGGTGCGCGTGCGCCCGCCGGACAACGCGTAGACGATGCGCAGCCGCACCGGATGAAGCAGGAGATCGAGCGTGTCCACACCCTACTATCCCATATCTGGTACCGTTTCCAATGTTGAGAACGTTCGAAAGGGATAAGACGGTGACCGTGAATACCACCACGCAGGCGCGGCTGAGCAGCGCGGCCATACGACCGCTGCGCACGCTGGACCCGGCAGCGGCGCTGGATGATCTGGACTGGCTGGACGAGGTGATCGGCGATGCGCGGGTCGTGGCCATCGGCGAGAGCGCCCACTACAACGCCGAGTCCTACCTCCTGCGACACCGGCTGCTGCGCTACCTGGTCGAGCGGCACGGATTCAGCGCCTACGCGATGGAGTCGGGGTTCGTCGAGGGACGGCTGACCGATGAATGGATCCGGGGCGGCGCGGGAGGCGTCGGCGAAATCGGCACCGTGATGGCCAACGGCATCTCCTCGCTGATGGGGCTGTGGACCCAGATGCGCGACCAGCTGGAATGGATGCGGAACTACAACCAGACCGCCGCGCGGCCGATCGGCTTCTACGGCATCGACCTGCCGGGTTCGAACGCATCACTTCTGCCCGGCCTGGACACCGTCATCGGATTTCTTGCGGAGGCCGACCCCGCGTTCGAGGTGGACCCCGCACTCCGGAAGCAGATCCTTGCCTTCGCGGCGCCATCATCGTTCTCGATCCCCGCGACCGTCGCCGCCCTCGGGAAGCTGTCGACCGAGATCAAGGATGCGCTGACCGCCGGCCTGTCCGATCTGCTCGAGCGGATGAAGGCGCACAGGGTCGACTACGTCCGGCGGACCTCGGCCGAGGACTACGAACATGCGCTGCACGCGATGCGCCTCACCATCACCCTCGACACGGCCGCCCGCGCGATGATCGACGGTGACCAGCTCGAGCTGATGCTCAGGCGGGATGCCGCAATGGCCGACACGGTCGAGTTGATCCTGCGCAGCAATGGCCGGGTCGTGCTGGGCGCCCACAACGGCCACATCTCCCGCGAGCCCCTCGATATGCCTGGCGTGGTCGCGGTGACAACGGCCGGCGTGCACCTGGCCGACCGCCTCGGCGAGGACTACGTGGTCATCGGCCAGACCACGGGCACCGGGCAGACCCTCAACGCGGACACCGACTTCTACACCGGCAAACTGTTCGCCGACCTGGGAGCGCCGGATCCCGGCAGCCTCGACGCACTGATGGAGGCCAGCGGCGATGGGCCGTTCGCGACCGACCTCAGGCGGCTGTCGCCAGCCGACGCGGACGCCGTCCGAGCCGCCTCCCAGCAGCGGCTCAGTCCCTGGTACTCCGAGGTGGACGCGTTGAAGGCCTACGACGTCATCGTCCACCTCCCGCATGTCACGGCGGCCTCCCTCGACCCGGCGGCGCTAGCGGCCGCGCCGAGCGATGTTCAGCAGATCCTCGGCCGGCAGGAGAAGTAGGGCCAACCTGAGCAGGCCGCCGCACCCACCCTGAGCACGTGCACGATCCAGCAACGACCGGCGAGGCACCGGTTTATCCATCCACCGAAAGGTGGGCGAGTCATGGGGTAGAACAACCATCGTGTATTCGGCTACCGCGTGTATTCGGCTACCGCGCGTTTAGACACCGAGTTAGTCCGGAGAACGTAGTCGGCGTGCCTGAAGCCCTGGATGGTGGGGACGATCGGCAGATCCGGTGCCAGCGACCGCAAGTCGATGATGGTGCGGGTGAGCCAACTCGGTTGGTGGGTGCCCAGATAGAACTTCATCGTCTCGCCACCCAGGTTCTGCGGGCCCCGATCACCAGGCTGGCGACGGCGAGCCCGTAGACCTTGCCGAGTACCTGCCCGGGTAGCAGGGTCAGGGAGCCGAAGGCGATGTAGAGGAACAGGATCGAGTCCAACAGCGCTCCGGCGACTCCGCCGATAACACCGCGCGGGTCCATCGCGGTGCGATCCAGGTGAACAGGGCGAAGTCGGTGAACTCGCTGACCGCGAACGCCACCACCGACGCGGTGGCGATTTCGGGGCTGGCCACGAGGTAGAAGATCAGCGCGCCGATCGCCAAGGCCGCCAACGCGATCGGCTTGCCCACAGGTATTGCACGCCGTCGCGCATGACCAGTGCTGGCCCGACGGCGAATACGCCGGCGGGTGCCATCAGCCCGAATCCCGCGCCAACGATACCGAACTGTTCGATCAGCCAGCCCACGACGCCCGCACCCACGCCGACCTCGAGCTGCCTGCGGAGAGGCGACGGTTCCTGGCCACGATGGGCCGTCGGGTCAAGCGCTGGAACGGCGCGATCCGCAGAGGCGGTATCCGATCCTGCTCACGCTGCTGGCGCAGTCGGCTACCGACGTGCTCGACGAGGTGGTGCAGCTGTTCGACGAGGCGATCTCGGCGAAGTTCAGCACTGCCGAGAAACGGATGAAAGAGGAGCTGGCCGAACGCGGCAAAACCGGTGAAGAGCCGCAAGCGCTGCTGGACGATCTCCTCTCGATCATCACCGACATACAGATCCCCGACGAGGAGAGAGGCGGACTGATCCGCGGCGAGAAGATCGGATGGGAGCGGTTGCGCGCGGCAACAGCGCAGGCCAAGCCACGGCTGCCCCGCGATCACGGCCACCTGGCCGCCCTGGATGCCTCGTATTCCTATCTGCGGCAGTTCACTCCGGCGGTGTTGTCGTCGGTGCGGTTCGCCGGCGGTACAGCGGCCACCGAGTTGCTGATCGCGGTGAACATGCTGCGCGAGCTCAACGCCACCTGCGGCCGGAAGGTCTTCGACGATGCGCCGACCGGATTCGTGCCCACCAAATGGCGCGGCTACCTCGACGAAGCCCGCAGGTCTGGGAGCGCGACCGCCTACCGTCACTACTGGGAGCTGTGCGTACTCCTCGGCCTGCGGGACTGCTTGCGCAGCGGCGATGTGTACGTGCCTGGCTCACGCCGCTACGCCGACCCGGCCGCCTACCTGCTCACACCCGAGCAGTGGGAGCCCCAACGCTCTGAATTCTGCGGCCTGGTCGGCAAATCCGCTGATCCGGCCCGCGCGCTGGCCCGCGCCACCGACGAACTGTAGGAGGCTCTCGGCGAGCTGGAGACAGTCCTGACCGAGGGCGACGGCCCTGCCCGTCTCGACGAGGACGGCGATCTGGTGATCTCGCCGTTGACCGCCGAAGACGTCCCGGAGGAGGCGAAGGTGCTCGAGGCCGAGCTCACGGAGATGCTGCCGCTCGCGCCGATCGTGTCGCTGCTGATCGAGCTGGACAGACGCACCGGCTACCTGGACTGCTTCACCCACGCCTCCGGCAAGCAAGCCCGCAGTCCGGAGCTGAAACGCAACCTGATCGCGGTCCTGTTGGCCTTTTCCACCAACCTCGGACTGACCAGGATGGCCGAAGCCTGCGGGATTTCCTACGACATCCTCGCCTGGACCTCCGAGTGGTACATGCGGGAGGAGACGCTGCGCGCGGCGAGTAGGGCGCTCATCGGCTACCACCAAAGCCTGCCGCTCACCGCGATTTTCGGGGCGGGCACGCTGTCCTCCAGCGACGGGCAAAGGTTCCCCACGCGCGGCAAGTCGATCACCGCCAGAGCCCTGAGCCGCTATTTCGCCAACGAAGGGCTCTCCACCTACACCCACGTCACCGACCAGCACGCCACCTACGGCACCAAGGTCATCGTCGCCACCAAACGCGAAGCGCACTGCGTGCTCGACGAAATCCTCGGCAACGCAACCGATCTGCCGATCACCGAACACGCCACCGATACCCACGGCGTAACGCTGGTCAACTTCGGGCTGTTCGATCTACTCGGGATGCAGCTCTCCCCGCGCATCCGCGACCTGGGGCGTATCACCCTGTACCGGCCGGGGCCACGCTCCGAGGCGGAGTCTCGGTTCCCGTGCGCTGGGCCGCTGTTGACGCGGAAGCTGAATCTGGATCTGATCGCCGAGCACTACGACGACCTGCTCCGGCTGGCCGTATCGCTGAAGTTCGGGCACGCCACGGCCTCCCTGCTGGTTGGCAAGCTGTCCGCGTCCGGGCGCCAAAACGCCCTGGCCGCAGCGTTGAAAGAATACGGAGCGCTGCGCAGAACGATCTACGCCGCGAAGTACCTGTCGGATCCGGACTATCGGCATAAGATCTCCCGTCGGCTCAACAAGGGCGAATCCCTGCACGCTCTGCGCCGCGACCTGCTCTACGCCCACGAAGGCATGATCCGCGCCCGGCATCTGGAGTCCCAGACCGAACAGGCGTGGTGTTTGACCTTGGCCACCAACGCCGTGATCGCCTGGACCGCAGAGTATTACGGCCTGGCGGTGGAACAGATGCGCCGTGAAGGGCGGCGCATCGACGACGAGGTGCTCGCGCACGTCTCGCCCGCGCACAGCGAGAACATCAACTTCTTCGGCGCGATCGAGGTCGACATCGACGCCGAACTCGCCCGGCTCGGCCCCACCGGCTACCGACCGCTGCGGGTTCGTGACACCTTGTTCTGATCGACACCCGGCGCGCCGATCAGAACAAGAACCCGGAGGACTACTCGTCGTTCCCTACTGCTGAGCTGACCGCGGGCCGGTCGTCGGCGGTGCCGGTCCTGGAAGGCACTGGCGCGGATGCCCGTGAAGACCGTCGCGGCAACATCAGCGCGGGTACCACCGCAACAGCACCGATCGCGAGTGCCCACCAGTAGGTTTGGGTGAACGCGTGCGCCAGCGTGCGGGTGACTTCGCCGGTTCGCTCTGTTGTCGTCAACGCGCTCGCACCGGGGCCCCGGTGTGCGATGTTGCGTTGGACCAGCACCAGCAGCGCAGCGACGCCGAATGAACTCGCCGCACGGAGGCTGACATTGGTAGCGGTTGTGGCCGAGGGTATTTCGGAGCGCTGCAACGTCTGGTAGCTGGCGCTCATCGCGGCGGGCATGATCATGCCGTGCCCGAGGCCGATCACGAACAGCGTGGCCACGACCAGGGCATTGCTGGTGTCGGGACCGATCTGGGTGAGACCGAGGATTCCCAACAACACGACAGGCAGTCCGATGAGGATCAGCAGTCGCGGGGAGTGCCTGTCGGTCAGTTTGCCGGTGATCAGCGTCGTGGCCATCGCGCCCAGCCCGACGGGCGCGACCATCGCTCCCGAACGCAGCGGACTGTCGGCGTTGACGGTCTGAAAGTACAGCGGCAACAGCGCCGTCAGGCCGGACAAGGTGCCGATATAGGCGAAGACCAGCAGGTTGACCGCGGCGAAATTGCGATCCCGCAGCAAGCGAACGTCGACCAGGGCCGCACCGCCTTTGCGGTGCGCGTGCAGGACGTAGCCAAAGATCAGCGCGACACCGGCCAGTGCACTGGCGACGACACCGGTATCGGTCAGGTTCGTTCCGCTGCCCGCTTGCGCGGTGCTGTACACCAGCGCGCCCAAACCCGGTGACAGCAGCACCAATCCGAGGATGTCGAGCTGGGCGTCCCGATCGCGGACCTCGTCGGTCGGCAGCAACCGGATCGCGGCGATGACGGCCATCGCGCACAGGGGCACGTTGATGTAGAACATCCACCGCCACGACAGGTGAGCGAGGATCAGACCGCCTACGGTCGGGCCGAGTACCGGTGCGAGCATCGCGGGCACCGCGACCGCGCTCATGACGCGTCCCATGCGGGCGGGTCCGGCGGCGCGGGCCAGCATGGTCTGCCCGATCGGCAGGATCATGCCGGCACCGAAGCCTTGCAGCACTCGGAATGCGATGAGGCTGGTTATGTTCCAGGCCATCCCACACAGCACCGATCCGGTGATGAACAGCAGCAGCGAGGCGATCCACATCGTCTTCGGGCCGAACCGCACGACCGCCCAGCCTGACAGCGGGATGCTGGCCGACAGCGCCAAGGTGTATCCGGTCAGCACCCACTGAATCGCCGACAGTGACGTATGGAACTGGGTGCCAAGGGTGTTCACGGCGACGCTGGTGATCGTGGTGTCGAGGATCGTCATGATCGCGCCCAGCACCACCACGATCACGAGTTTGCGCAGGGCCGGGTCGAAGTCGGTCGATGTCGTTGCAGGTTGTGTCATTGCGTGAATCCCCATCATCGTTATCAATACACTGTATCGGTAACGATACGGTGTTCTGTCAAGCGATACGGTGTCTCGGGTAGGCTGTGTGCCGTGGAGCTGCATGATTCCGGCGAAGACAACATCGCGTCCGGCACCCCGATCTGGGCGCGCGAGACGCCGCGGCGACGCCCTGCGGTGACCAGAGACGACATCGTTGCCACCGCAATGGAACTCGCGAATGAGGAGGGCCTCGACGCGGTGTCCATGCGTCGGGTCGCCGCACGGCTGGGCGTCGGCCCGATGGCGCTCTACACGCACATCGACAGCAAGGACGACCTGTTCGACCTGCTTGCCGACGCGCTGGCAGGCGAGATCATCCTCGACGAGGACGAGCTGACCACGGACTGGCGCGAGTCGATCACCCGTGTAGCCCGGCGTGAGCGCGCCATGATCAAACGACACCCCTGGGCCACCGACCTGGTCGGCAAGCGCACCACGATCGGGCCGAACGCACTGCTACACATCGAGCAATCACTCAAAGCGCTCGACGGGCTGGGGGTCCCACCGGCACAGGCGACGCAGATCGTGCAGGCAGTCGATCAGTACACCACTGGATTCGTCTTGCGGGAGACCCTGGCGTCGTCGCCAGAGGCGTTCGGGCTCGACTCGCCCACCGGTGCCTATCTTCGCGATGCGGCGGCCAAGGCCGGCCACCAGCGGCTGATGAAACTCCTCCAGCACAACCCATCCGAACTCCCCAACCCCGACGACAGCTTCGAACAAGGGCTGCGCTGGCTTCTGGAAGGGATCACATCCGACATCACGGCTCCCTGACTTCCAGGGCGTCTCGGAAACGATGGCGGGCTCAAACGGTCAGTGCGTCACCGCTGTTCAGGTGGTCAGCGTAGACCTCGGCGGGACTGCGGTAGCCGTGGATCTTGC
>NZ_JBHZAK010000034.1:0-51330 GCF_042754165.1 Nocardia sp. NPDC059229 | reverse complement strand
GGGCAATGGCGCGGCCAAGCCGCCGGCCGCCAAGCCGGGTGGCCTCGGCTTCAAGTCGGGGATGAAGGCGCCGGGCCGGAAGAACTAGGCCCCGGCCCGAAACAGCGGGCGGCCGAACCTGATTGACGAGGGCGGCGCTACCGACACGGTAGCGCCGCCTTCGTCGTTCCCGCCGCGTACCAGCCCGTTCGCCGCCGATTCGGCGGGCGCTGCGGCGGCAATTCACTGGCCATTCGCAACCCGTTGGCTAATCTCAGGCAACATGACGGGCCGGAGTTCGCCATACTGCAAGGTATGACGGATGCGCGGGCGGTGCGGGTCGAGATCGGGGTGGAGTCTCTGGGCGGGGTCCGGATCGCCGAACAGGCGGGGGCCGCACGGGTGGAATTGTGTACGGGGCTGACGGTCGGGGGACTCACGCCCGGGCCGGCGCTCATCGAGGCGGCGGTCGAGGCGGCGGGGCACACCCAGGTACACGTGCTGATCCGGCCCCGGCCGGGCGACTTCCGCTACTCGGCCGACGAGGTGGCGCTGATGCGCACCGATATCGAGCGGGTGCGGGCGGCGGGCGCGCACGGGGTGGTGATCGGCGTCCTCGACGAGGACGGCCATGTCGATCCGGCCGCCAATACCGAGCTGCTGGCCGCCGCGGACGAGCTGGAGGTCACCTTCCACCGCGCGTTCGATGTGTGCGCGGATCCGTATGCGGGTTTCGACCAATTGCTGGAGCTGGGCTTCACCCGATTGCTCACCTCGGGCCGCCAGGAGTCGGTGCTGGACGGCGCAGCCCTGATCGGCCGGCTGGTGACGCTGGCCGACGGCCGCATCGACGTGATGGCCTGTGGCGGCCTGCGGGCCGACAATGCCCGCCGGGTGATCGAGCTGACCGGAACCCGCGATCTGCATGCGGCCGTGCGCATTCCGGTGCCCGGCCGCCCGCAGTCCGACTCCGAGGTCTCCTTCGCCGAATTCGGAGTGCCCAGTGGCTTCGATCATTTCGTCACGGACGCCGACGGCGTATCGGCGCTCTGTGAGGCGGCGCGGAACACACACTGACGGTCGCCGCCCAGAATCAGGGCCGGGAGTGCCGTCCGCCACGCGGCGGCTCGGGCGGCCACCCCTGATCATCGGAGAAGCCCTGATCCTGCTGCCACCCCTGATCCGGCTGCCGGGCCTGGCCCCGCGTTCCCGAATCCGACCACGGCTCGCTCGGATTGAACCACGACGAGGTCGTGTACTGCCGCTCCTCCGGCGGATTCGGATTCGGCTGCACCACACCGGTTCTCGGCACCGTCGTCTGCTCACTCCCACCGGACACACCGGGCTGGGCGCCGATTCGCGCCACGGGCTGTTCCCCGGTCCACGAATCCCGCTGTTGCGCACCGGTTCTCGGTACGGCCTGTTGCTCCCCGCTGTACGGTCCGCTCTGCTGAGTACCTCGGCGCACCACAGGTTGCGATCCCGAGGGGTACTCGCCGGTGCGCGGGCCGCCGGCACGACGCATCGCGGGCTGGGATCCGGTGCGCGGCCCACCCGCGCGGCGCGGCGTATTCCGTTGCGCCCCCGCACTTCGCGTCCGCTTGGCGCCCGCACCCGCGCGCACCTCGGCAGGCTTGGCGCCCAGCGGCCGGGCCAGCAGCACCGCGATGGCGGTGGTGAGCGGCACCGACAGGGCCAGCGCGATACCGCCGACCGCCGACCGCGCGATCTCGATGCCCACCGCGTCGCCGGTCAGCACGTCCCGTATGGGCCGCCCGGCCACGCTGAACAGCAGCAGCAGCGGCAGCGCCCCACCGGCGTAGGCGAGCACCAGGGTGTAGACGGTACTGGCGATATGGTCCCGGCCGACCCGCATGGCCGCGGAGAAGATGCTGCGGCGGTTGGCCTTCTGGTCCAGCGCCGCCAGCTCGAAGGCAGCCGAGGCCTGCGTGATGGTAACATCGTTGAGCACACCGAGCGAGCCGATGATGAATCCGGCCAGCAGCAGCCCGGTAATGCTCACGTGCTGGATATACGCCGCGACATTGGTGTTCTGTTCTTCGGACAACCCGGTGAGATGGGTGACATTCAACGACACCCAGGACAGCACCGCCGCCAGCACCATCGAGGTCAGCGTCCCCAGCAATGCCGAACTGGTGCGCAAATTCACCCCGTGCGCCAGATACAACACGGAGTAGAGGATCACCGCCCCCGCGACCAACGCCACCGGTATCGCCGGTTTCCCGTCCAGCAGCGCCGGCAGCAGGAACATCACCAGCACCCCGAACGCAATGACGAGCCCGATCAACGCCCGCAACCCCCGCCACCGCGCCACCGCGATGATGACCACCGCGAAAACGATCCCGATGATGCTCAACGGCAACCCACGCGCGAAATCATCGAACGAGTACAGCGTCGCCCCACCCGGATCCTGCGGCGTCTTCGGCGCTGCCTGCGGCACAATCCGAATCTTGTCCCCCACACTCAAATTCGGCTGATCCGGCGTAGGCGAATTGACGAAGACCGTCCAACTCCCCTTGTCTGCCCCCGAATCGATCGAGATCACACTCCGCGCACACTGCCGCTGAGCCGCCGCGAGCAACTCCGGCTCAACAGTGAAGACCTTCCCGTTCGACACATCCCCACACGGCCCGAGATCCTGCTTCACCACGGTCCCCGCCTCGGAGTGCACCGCACCCCCGCCCCCGTTCTGCATGGGCAACGGAATATCGATGTGCTGAGAACTAGGCCAAAGCCAAACCAGCCCGACAACCACCGCCACCCCGATCACCGCCAATAGCCCGACGACAACGCGTGCGGCATTGGTCCCGATAGCAATAGGCCCGGAGTGGTCGTGATGGTGATGATGAGAGTGCTGGTGATCGCTCACCCGCAGAGCCTAAACGAAAACCATTCCTGACATGCTGAGAGGTTCTCCCCGCCCGTCAGACGAAGGTTCCTTCCCGATCCCCGAGGCGACAACTGATTTCGCAACGTTCGGGGTAACTCACCGGGTACCCCCAAAATCATCTCAGCTCCCAACGCAGGCACGGATGCGAAACCGGCAACGGCTCCAAGACGTCCGCCAAAGGCCCGGGGAGGCGGGAGAGTGTGGGAGGGGCGGCGGAGAGCAGGGGGATGTCTCCGCCGCCCGGGTCAGCGGCCCAGGGGGGGTAGGCCGGCTAACCAGGGCCGGACGGCCCAGGGGGGGTAGGCGGTCCGGCCGGGCACCTGAGTGCCGAGGACCACTGTACACAAAAGACGGTTCTTTGCGCTAGCTAAGTCTCTAAAAACCCAACTTTTTCGTACCAGCGGTTTGTTTTAACCAGGGTCTCACCCGCGCCATCCACCCCGAGCAGGAGTGTCCACAGGCGGACACGACCGAATAACCACAGGTCAGACCGGGTATTCGCGAAGACGCGCCGGTACCCCAGCGTACCCCGCGCGTACCCGGTGATCGAGAATTTCCGGCTGGAATTACTGGCGATAGCTCGCGAGGAAGTTCCCGAATCGCTCGATGGCGACCGAGAGATCGCGGGCCCAGGGCAGCGTGACGATGCGCAAGTGATCGTGATGCGGCCAGTTGAACCCGGTGCCCTGCACCATCAGGATCTTCTCCTGCAGCAGCAGATCCAGCACCAGCTTCGAATCGTCGTGGATCTCATGGACTTCCGGGTCCAGCCGCGGGAACGCGTACAGCGCGCCGGTGGGCTTCACGCACGAAACGCCCGGAATGGTATTGAGCTTCTCCCAGGCCACATCCCGCTGCTCGAGCAGCCGCCCGCCCGGCAGCACCAGGTCGTCGATGCTCTGATGTCCGCCCAGCGCCACCTGAATGGCATGCTGCGCAGGCACATTCGGGCACAGCCGGGTGGAGGCCAGCAGGTCGATGCCCTCCAGGAAGCCGCCCGCGTGATCCTTGGGACCGGTGATGACCAGCCATCCGGAGCGGTAGCCCGCCACCCGGTACGCCTTGGACAGGCCGTTGAAGGTGAGGCACAGCAGGTCCGGGGCGAGCGTCGCCAGCGAGACGTGCTTGGCGCCGTCGTAGAGGATCTTGTCGTAGATCTCGTCCGCCAGCAGCAGTAGCTGATGCTTGCGGGCCAGGTCCACCACCTGCTGCAGCACCTCGGCGGAGTACACCGCGCCGGTGGGGTTGTTGGGGTTGATCACGACAATCGCCTTGGTCTTGTCGGTGATCTTGGATTCCATGTCGGCGATGTCCGGCTGCCAGCCATTGGACTCGTCGCACAGGTAATGCACCGGGGTGCCGCCCGCGAGCGAGGTCATGGCCGTCCACAGCGGATAGTCCGGTGCGGGGATGAGCACCTCGTCGCCATTGTCGAGCAGCGCCTGCATGACGATGGTGATCAGCTCGGAGACGCCGTTGCCCAGGTAGACGTCGTCCACATCGAATTCCGGGAAGCCGGGCACCAATTCGTAGCGGGTGAAGATGGCCCGCCGCGCCGGCAGGATGCCCTTGGACTCCGAGTAGCCCTGCGCGTAGGGCAGCGCCGCGATCATGTCGCGCATGATGACGTCGGGCGCGTCGAATCCGAACGGCGCGGGATTGCCGATGTTCAGCTTCAGAATCCGGTGCCCCTCGGCCTCCAGCCGTGCCGCGTGTGCGTGTACCGGACCCCGGATCTCGTAGAGCACGTTCTGGAGTTTGGTGGACTGTTCCAGGACGCGGGGGGACCGGTGCGGAAGGTGACTCGATGGGCTCACCCCGTTAATGGTGCCATTCGCCCGCAACCAGGTTTCTTCGTGTCCAGCGCAGGGCTACCGGACGGTAGCGGGGCGGCTACCTCGAGGTATCGGGCGGCAGCACGCTTCTAGCGGCGGTGGAGCCGCAGAAGTCCTCGATCCGCTCGTCCAGGTCCTGCGCTTCACCGGCGTCCCGGAACTCCGGGCCGGCCAGCCGCTGGCGCACCGCGCTGAGCCGTTCCTCCAACTGCGCGATCCGCTTGTCCTCGTCCAGCTCCAGCACCGGTTCCAGGGCGGCGGCGGCCCCGTCGAGGCTGCCGTTGATCAGGTGGGCGGCCGCATTGTCCACCCGGGCCAGCGACTCCGCGCCGTAGGAGCGCTTGTCGGTCGGGCCGTTCACATACAGGTCGATGGCTCGGCTGGTGGCGTCCAGGGCGGGCTCGGCCTGGCCCAGATGGATATAGGTGGCGCCGGCGTAGTAGTGGCTCTTGGGCTGGTTGAACCCGAACACGCCGCCGACGTCGTCGTGCAGGTTGTCGCTGGATTCGCTGTCGCGGGCGTCGTCGGCGGCACGGATGCAGCGCTCTGTGTCGGCGGTGCTGCCCAGCCGCGACCAGATGCGGGCCTCGATGTTCAGCAGCCGCACCCGCGAGGTCGCGGATTCGGCATAGCGCTGGCCGCTCTGGGCCAGCAGGACCGCGCGGCGCGGCCGCTCGGACCGGTACTCGATGAGCGCCTGCATGCCGCGGGTCCAGGCGCGCAGCGGATCGTGCTCGCACAGTTCGGCGTAAGCCCAAGCGGCCCTTGCCTGTTCACCGGCCGCGTCGAAATAGCCCAGATCCGTACTGGCATTCGCCAGCAGACCGGACAGGGTACCCGCCAAAAGGTACAGGTGCGCCGTATCGGACGGACGCTGATGGCCTTCCAGCAACCGGTAGACCCGACGCCGCACCCGCAGCATCTCCACCATCATCGGCACCGGCGGCATGTGTACGTAATCGTTGGCGATGCGCGTGACATCCGCATCGAGCTGTTCCAGCAGGGTCGCACCCACATTGGTGCCCTCGGCCCTCCCCGCGTGCTCGCTTGCTTCGTGAGCAGCCGCCATGATCAGATCCCTCTCCGAAATCGCCGCTAACGCATCGCCCCTCATCGCACCCGTATCGACGAGTGCCAGCAGTTCCGCGTCGCTGGAATAACTGGCCTGCGCCGGCATCCCGCTCCGAGACTCGGAACCGCCTTGGCGCACATCGAAACCGGGAACGGCGGGGCGGTCGATCAAGGGCTGGTCGATCAAGGCCGCGAACCGTGCCCGCACAACATCGTCGGACCTGGCAAGGGAAGTATCGAGGGCGGCCTGATTGATGGGGCGGGGATGCACCCGATCGCCCCCGGCCTCCCATTTCGAGACCAGTCGCTCGTGCACACCCAGGTGGGCGGCGAACTCCCGGATACTCATGCGTTTGGCATCGCGGAGGGCCCGGGCCTCTTTGCCTGACCAGTGCCGGACCACGGTGCCATCCCTTCCGAACGAACTCCGAACTCCAGGGTACGAGCGGAAAGTGGCCGCGACCACATCCGAAACCTTCTCGGTACCAGGCGTTATACGCACCGGTGATAGTGGCGGCGGAAAGGCAGCGGAAGGCGGGTGTGCGGGCGTTCTCACCGTGGCCCCCGGCACGCGACCCTGGTGACCAGGGGAAGGAGGCGGGGACGTGAACGCGGACAGGCTCAGAACAGTCGAAGACTGGGTTTCCCACTACCGGCACGAGTTCGGGCTGCCGGTCATCGAACGCGGCGGATTCGTCATGCTTCCCGTCACCGCGCAGATCGGGGTGGTGCACCTCCCGGTCGCGCGGGCCGAAATGGTGCGCGGCGCACTGCAACAGCAGCGCCGCGGCGGGCCCATGCTGGCCCGGCAGATTCGCTGGAGCTTTCTGGCCGAACCGGATTCGCGGCCCGGCGAACAGATCATGATGGCGCTCAACCGGCTCGATATCGGCATTCCGGCCATCGGCAGCGCGGTCATGCTCCCCACCGGCCTCGGCCGCTGGACGCGCGAGGGCTGCCACTGGGTGACGCCACCCGCACGTGATTCCAAACTCCCACCCCTGTCGGCGATCATCACGACAGCTCTGGCGGTGGGAGCGGAAAGCGAGGACTGAACGCAGCCGGTCCTCGCACCACCGAGTCCGCCCCTACTGGCAGTCGACGGGGCGGACTCGGCTCTTTTCGATGGGTTTGGCCCACAACGGCTTTCGGGCTCGACGGGGAGCGAAGGACGTCAGCGCGCTTGCTGGGGCGGGGCAGGCGGGAAGAGCGGGGGCAGCGTGGGGACGACCACGGGTGGGAGGCCCGGGATGATCGTGATGGTGTTCGGGCCGGGCGTGGTGGTGGGGGCCTCGGTGGTGGTGGTGGAGATGTGGGGCTGGGGTGCGGCCAGGGACTCGTTGGTGGCGTCGGTGGTGGTGGGCGACGCGACCGCGGGTTCGGTGGAGGGGCGGGTGGTGCTGGCCGGGACCGAGCTGGTGACGGCGTCCTGGCGCTGCGAATCATGGGTCAGGACTTGGGATCCCCAGCCGAGGGTGATGCCGATGGCGGCCACCACGACGAGCGCGCCGACGGCGACGCCGGCCAGGCTGACCTCGCGGCGGCGGCCGAATTTCTCCGCCGCACCCGGGCGAGCCGGCCAGGACTGGCTGGGCTCCGGGGGTGTGGGTACGGCGTCCTCGCGCGGGGCGGTGGGGAACGGCGCGGGTGCGGGCCGGTGCAGGACCGGGCGGGCCAGCATGGCCGCGCCGCGGGTGACCACGGTGTCGGGAGCGGCCGGGACAATGACGGGGACGCCCAGCCAGCGTCGCAAAACCTTTGCCACCAGCGGAATCTGGGCGCAGCCGCCGAGCAGGGCGACCGCCTGCACCGGCTGCTCGGAGCGCAGGATGACATCGCGCGTCATGCGAGCGGAGGATTCGACGGCCAGCATGATGAGGGCCTCGAAGTTCTCCTGCGACAGCAGCACCAGGCCCTCGGTGGAGGGCAGTGCCACCGCGCTGCTGCTGGAGAGCTGCTCCTTGGCCTCGCGGCAGAGCTTGTCGAGCGCGATGAGCCCGGTGTGGTCCGGCGGATGAGCGATCCGCCCGGAGGCGATCTGCTGTTCGCGGATCAGCGCGTCGAGGTAGTCGCCGCTGATATCGCTGGTGCGTTCACTGAAGCAGACCTGCCGGGTGCCGGTATCGACAACCGTCACCGACAACCCGGACGCGCCTAGGTCATAGAGTGCGACGGTGCCGAAACCCTGCAGCTCCCCGGAGTATTCGAGGAATTCCAGTGCCGCCACCACGTCGGGCACCAGCTCGTAATTGGTGAACTGCCGCCGCGCCAGCTCGGCCCTGATGGCCCGCGCGTGATTCTCGTCCCGGTAGGCGATGGCGGTGGCGCTGATCCGCGAATCCGCGGCGAGCACCGCCCCGACGGCGTCGGCGACCAGCTCGTCGACCCGGCGTTCGCCGACCGGCACCGCCTGCACGTCGAACGCGTCCGGCGGGCCGTCGAATCCGCTGCGTGCCCGAGCGTATCGCTGCTGCGGGGGCGCGCCGAAATTGCGTGCGGCCTGTTCGGCGGAATCGCCGGTGAACGGACGTGCAACGCGAACCGCGCCCGCCCCCACCGAAACTCCCAGAACCGAACTCATCCGCTGCCCATCTCGTCGACACACACCCGTCGTCGCCACCTTACGACGTACCGGGCCATCCGTACACCCGCTGTACCCGCCCATCGGACGGCGTATTCGCGCCACGGACGACGGTCAACTGTCCAGGCAGCGGCCGAATTACGCCGGGCGCCGGGTCGAAACCGCTACCCCGTAATGCAACTCACTTGGACACGGGAAAATTCAGATAGGCCCGCGACGGCGTCGGCCCCCGCTGACCCTGATATTTCGAGCCCGCCGCGGCACTGCCGTACGGGTGCTCGGCCGGACTGGTGAGCCGGATAAGACACAGCTGCCCGATTTTCATGCCGGGCCACAGGGTGATCGGCAGATTCGCCACATTCGAGAGTTCCAGCGTGATGTGCCCGCTGAATCCGGGGTCGATGAAGCCCGCGGTGGAATGGGTCAGCAGGCCCAGGCGACCCAGGCTGGACTTGCCCTCCAGCCGGCCGGCCAGATCGTCGGGCAGCGAGCACACCTCGAGCGTGGAGCCGAGCACGAATTCACCGGGATGCAGCACGAACGGCTCCCCCTCGGCGGGTTCCACCAGGGTGGTCAGCTCGTCCTGCCGCTGCGCCGGATCGATATGCGTGTAGCGGGTGTTGTTGAACACCCGGAAGAGACTGTCCAGCCGCACATCGATACTCGACGGCTGCACCAGCTTCTCGTCGAACGGCTCGACCCCGAGACGTCCATTGGCGATTTCCTTACGGATGTCGCGATCACTAAGCAGCACTGTGCCATTTTGCCCTCCGCTTCGCTCCGGGCGGTTCGCGGCCCCCAAGGTCTCGTTCTTCCCTCCCTCCGCTCCTCCGTCGCTCGGCTCAGTCCAGAACGAGAGGGGCTGCGAACTTTCAGTGCTCTACCGGCGGGTTTTCCGGCGTGGACACCTCGATGACCTGTTTCGGTTTGCGCAGTCCCCAGGTGGCGTGGGCCTCGGCGCGCATGCGGGGGACCATGTGCGGGTAATGCAGTTCGAATGCCGGGCGCTCCGAGCGGATACGCGGCAGTTCATAGAAGTTGTGCCGGGGCGGCGGGCAGGTGGTGGCCCATTCCAGGGAATTGCCGTAACCCCACGGGTCGTCGACGGTCACCACTTCGCCGTAGCGGTAGCTCTTGAAGACATTCCACACGAACGTGACCATCGAGAATCCGAGAATGAACGAGCCGATGGTGGAAATGGTGTTGAGCGTGGCGAATCCGTCGCTCGGCAGGTAATCCGCGTAGCGGCGCGGCATGCCCTGGTTACCCAGCCAGTGCTGCACCAGGAACGTGGTGTGGAAACCCAGGAACGTGGTCCAGAAATGCAGTTTACCGAGCCGTTCGTCCAGCAGCCGCCCGGTCATCTTGGGGAACCAGAAGTAGATGCCGGCGAAGGTGGCGAACACGATGGTGCCGAACAGCACGTAATGGAAATGCGCCACAACGAAATACGTGTCCGAGACGTGGAAGTCCAGCGGCGGCGAGGCCAGGATGACGCCCGAGAGCCCGCCGAACAGAAATGTCACCAGGAAGCCCACCGAGAACAGCATGGGCGTCTCGAAGGTCAGCTGACCGCGCCACATGGTGCCGACCCAGTTGAAGAACTTCACTCCCGTCGGCACCGCGATGAGGAAGGTCATGAACGAGAAGAACGGCAGCAGCACCGATCCCGTCGCGTACATGTGGTGCGCCCACACCGCGATGGACAGCGCGCCGATGGCCAGCGTCGCGTACACCAGCGTGGTGTAGCCGAACAGCGGTTTGCGGCTGAACACCGGGAAGATCTCGGTCACGATGCCGAAGAACGGCAGCGCCACGATATAGACCTCGGGATGCCCGAAGAACCAGAACAGATGCTGGTAGAGGATGGCCCCGCCATTGGCCGAGTCGTAGATGTGCCCGCCCAGGTGCCGGTCCACCTCCAGGCCCATGAGCGCCGCGGTGAGGATCGGAAACGCCAGCAGCACAAGCACACTCGTGACCAGGATGTTCCAGGTGAAGATGGGCATGCGCCACATGGTCATGCCGGGGCAGCGCAGGCAGATGACCGTGGTGATCATATTGACCCCGCCCAGGATGGTGCCGACGCCGGACACCGCGACGCCCATGATCCACAGGTCCGCGCCCACGCCCGGTGCGTGTTCGGCCAGGCTGAGCGGGGTGTAGGCGGTCCAGCCGAAGTCCGCCGCGCCGCCCGGCGTGATGAATCCGGCGGTCGCCATGGTGGCCCCGAACAGGTAGAGCCAGTAGCTGAGCGCGTTCAACCGCGGAAAGGCGACATCCGGCGCGCCGATCTGGAGCGGCAGCACCGCATTGGCGAATCCGAAGACGATGGGCGTCGCATAGAACAGCAGCATGATGGTGCCGTGCATGGTGAACAGCTGGTTGAACTGTTCCGGCGTCAGGAACTGCATGCCCGGCCGCGCCAGCTCCGTCCGCATCAGCAGCGCCATCAGGCCGCCTACCAGGAAGAACGCCATGGCCGTGAACAGGTACATGTTCCCGAGCATTTTGGGATCGGTGGTGGTGATGGCCTTCCACAGATACGACCCCTGGGGTCCCATCCGCCGTGGAAATGGCCGCACGGGTTCGAGCTCGGGAACTTCACGAGCGGGCACCGCGGTCATACGTCCTCCTCGACCGCCGAGCAGGAGCACCGAGCGCACGCTTCAGCTAACGTTCAGCGCATCCAAACTTCCTGTGGTGGACGGGTTTTCGACCCTGCGGGCCAGTCTACGACCGCCCGTAGGCGGAACCAGCTGCTTCGGCGAAAGAGCTCCGCGATCTTCGGCGCGTCGCCCCGACACGGGGAACCGCCGGGGCCGGACACACCCGCGCTCACTCGCCCGCGACCTGCGAGGAGATCCGAGAAGTTGCGCCGGGCGAGAAGTGGTCTGATAGAGTCGCGTGCGCAAGCAGGACCGCGCCGGTGTGGTGTAGTGGCAACACGCTACCTTCCCAAGGTCGAATTGCGGGTTCGATTCCCGTCACCGGCTCCATGTGAAAGGCCCCCGTCCATCGGACGGGGGCCTTTCACATGCCACAGCAGGACTTTCCGCATGTCATCGCACTACTTGACGCACTCCGTGGCGATTCGCTTGGTGGCCTTGCCCGCCTTGATCAGATCCTCGGTGCCGAGGCTGACCTTGGCCGGGTTGGTGCCGTTGGCGCTGTCGATGATCTTCTGGATGCCGCTGTCGGACAGGCCTTCCTGAAGGTAGACATTGGCCACACAGTCCGCGGTCTGCTGACTGAGTTTGCCCTTGTCCTGCAAGGCTTTCGAGATCTGCTCGGCGGTCAGCGCGCTGCCGCCCGGGCTGGTGGCCGCCCCCGCCGAGGTGGTGGGCGCGCCGGACACGCTGGTCGCGGCCGCCGAGGTCGCCGTCACCGCGGGCGCGGTCGTGGTGGCGGGGGTGGCCGATTGCTGGTCATTGCTGCACGCGGACAGCAGCGGCAGCGCCAGCAGCGCCACCACGACGACGGATTTCCGCATTTGTGATCCCTCCCGGACGCCGGGCCGATCCCGGTCGATTCTGAGATTGCACACCGGCACCCGGGAGTTAACAAGCGGAGATCGAAAACCGCGGGCCACCAAGGCCACTGGCGAACGCGGTGACGATCGCGCTACCGCGGTGACCGCAGCGCTACTGCGCCGACTGCATGCAGGCGGTGACGATCTTGGTGGCCGCGGCCTGCGCCTTGTCCGTGTCGTCCTTGCTCATGCCGGCCGACTCCATGTCCGTCACATTGCCGGACTTGGCGTCGTTCTTGATCATGCGACGCAGTCCGTCCTGCGAAATACCCTGGTCCACGAAGACTTTCGCGGCGCAGTCGGCGAACTTGGCTTCGAGACCACCGGCCTGCAGGGATTTGGACACATCAGCCTGGGTGACATCGGCGGGCTTGTCGCCGCTGCCGCCGCACGCGGCCAGCAGGGGAAGCGCGACGAGCGCGGCGGCCAACAAGGAAATGCGCACTGGTGCCTCTACTCTCGAGGTTCGACGGGAGAACTGCCGCAGGCACCCTCTCACAGATCCATGGCGGCGCGCAGCGCTGTGTCGATTCGCTCGGCCGTTTCGCTGTCGACTTCGGCGATGCGACGCTCCAACCAGCCACGATAGATGCGGCCCAGATTGCCGGCGTGGACCCAGCCGTGGCCGGGAATGGGCACGGCCAGGATGTCCCGGGGATCCCCGGCCTCGACCTCGGCGGCGATCAGCCAGGGGCGCGGCGACTCGTTGATGCCGTCGCTCGAGATGAGGATGATGGTGCGGGTTCGGGTGGTGCCGTGCGGGTGGTAGACCCAGAGTTCACCCCTGCGCACGCAGCTCCTTTTCGGCGGCGAGCTTTTCCGCCTCGTCGGCCGCGGCGAGTTCGACCGGGTCCGGCACCGGGCCGCACCCCAGCCGCACGGCTTCGCGGCGCGCGGCGCGGGAAATCCACGCCGACGGCGACATGCCCGCGCGGGCGGCGGCGTCCTGTGCATAGGACCAGGCCGCCTCGTCCAGCGACAGTGTCACTTTCCGGGTTGCCATACCTTTTATCGTACCGCCGGAGCAGAATTTTCCCGCCTGTTGGCGACACGTCAACGACTGTAGGGTGAGATTCGCAGGGATCAGGACAGGGGGAGTCGCGCATGACGAAGTTGAACCATTACCGGACCGGCAGCGGCGACCCCCTCGTGCTCGTGCACGGCGTCGGCAGCCGCTGGCAGGTCTGGGAGCCGATCATCGGCCCCCTGGCCGAATCCTTCGACGTGATCGCGGTGGACCTGCCCGGATTCGGCGACAGCGCACCGATCGAGCACACCACCGTCTCCACCCTCGCCGATGCCCTGGTCGATTTCCTCGCCGCCGAGGGCATCGAGAATCCGCATCTGGCAGGCAATTCCATGGGCGGCGGCATCGCGCTGGACCTGACCGCGCGGGGCCTGGCGCGCTCGGTCACCGCCTACTCCCCCATCGCGTTCTGGGACACCGCGGGCCGCGTCTGGTGCCAGCAGGCGCTGGGCCGCGCCAAACAGCTCTCCAGGGTGCTGCATCCGGCCGTGCCCGCGGTGCTCGGAAACATCGTCGGCCGTTCCACTTTCCTCGGGCTGGTGTTCGGCAAGCCCTGGGCGATCGACGCCCAGGTGGCCGTGGACACCGTCGAGGGCCTGCTCGGCGCGGCGGGCTTCGATGCCGCGCTGGCCTCCTTCACCGACTTCCGGCTCCCCGACCGCACCGCCCTCGGCGACATCCCGATCACCATCGCCTGGGGCAACCGTGACATTCTGCTCACGTACGCCACGCAGTCCCGGCGCGCCCGCGCGGAACTGCCCGGCGCGCGGCACGTCACCCTGCACGGCAGCGGCCATACGCCCTTCTTCGACGATCCGGCCGGCTGCGCGCGCCTGCTCCTGGACCAGCTCGGATAAGGAAAGACCGTGAGCCACAACGTTTCCCTCACCTTCGACGGCGACCGGGCGTACGTGGCCCTGGACCGGCCGGACAAGCACAACGGCCTGACCATCGACATGCTGA
Organism: Nocardia sp. NPDC059229; assembly: GCF_042754165.1. NCBI lineage: Bacteria > Bacillati > Actinomycetota > Actinomycetes > Mycobacteriales > Nocardiaceae > Nocardia > Nocardia sp. NPDC059229. The sequence goes on along the minus strand of NZ_JBHZAK010000034.1, from coordinate 37,431 downwards.
ACGAGCTGGTCCGGGTCGCCGGGATCATCGGGAAGCGCTCCGACATTCGCGCCGTCATCCTGTCCGGCAACGGACCCAGCTTCAGCTCCGGCCTGGATATCGCCAAGGCCATGGGCAACCCGCTGGACGTGGTGCGCAACTTCGTCCCGCTGCCGTGGCGTGGCACCAATACCTTCCAGGAGGCCTGCTGGGCCTGGCGGCGACTCCCGCAGCCGGTGATCGCCGTGGTGCACGGGCGCTGCTACGGCGGCGGACTGCAGATCGCGCTGGCCGCCGATTTCCGCTTCGCCACACCGGATTCGGAGTTCGCGGTCATGGAGGCCAAGCACGGGCTGATCCCGGACATGACCGGCGCGGCCACCCTGTCCCGGCTCATCGGCCTCGATCAGGCGCTGCTGCTCACCATGACCGCCGACCCGGTGGACGCCGCCTACGCCGAGCGCATCGGCCTGGTCACCGAGGTCACCGCCGACCCGCGCGCGGCCGCCGAGAAACTGGCCGACCGCATCGCCGCCCGCTCCCCGCAGGCGGTGGCGAGCGCCAAGAAACTGTTCGACCGCTCCTGGCACGCGTCGGTGCGCCGAACCCTGGCCGTGGAACGCGCCACGCAGCTGCCGCTGATCCTGAAGCAGGCGCTCGACCGTGGTAGGAATGGAAAGTAAGCCAATTCACGGCAAATAACCCGGTTTGCAAGCCCCGAATTTCGGGTATGGCTGTTAGCATTTTCACACTTTGCCAACGAGTCGAACGCATTGTGCGGCCCGTCACATACGGTGTGGTCCGCGCATTATTCGGCGAGACCCGGAGGAAGCACCGCATTGACCAAGACCGCCCCGCTGCTGCTTTCCGCGATAGCAGGTGCCACGGCCTTGCTCCTTACCGTGACCATGCCGGCCGCAGCCAATCCCAATGCAATCAACCCGATTCCGGTGCTGAACGGCTCGAACGGTTTGCCGCAGCTGCCGGGCCGCACCAAGGCGGTCTTCCAGGTCACGGGAATGGCCAGCCCCAACAACACCCAGAGCTACAACGTGCTCGGGACCGACCTGGGCATCATGTGGGACGACGGGAACGGCGAGATGCTCACCGCATTCGGTGACACCGCCGGCCTGGGCCTGCCGAATCTGCTGGTCGGAAGCACCTGGGCGTGGCGTTCGAACATCCTGCTGCGCTCACACACCCAGGACCCTGCGAACGGCATCTACTTCGACTCGGTGGTGCGCGACATCTTCGGCCAGGCAAGGGATCTGATCCCCAGCCCGAAGATCCCGTTCATCGAGATCAGCCGCATCCCCACCGCGGGCATCTCGGTCGGCGGCACCCAGTTCATGAGCCTGATGTCGGTGAAGAGCTGGGACGACGTGGGCGAGTGGACCACCAACTACTCCAGCCTCGCGGTGTCCGGCGACAACGGCGAGAACTGGGTGGAGCTGCCCGCCACCCGCCGCCCCGACGACGGCGGCAACGCGAACTTCCAGATGAACGCCTTCGCCAAGCGCGACGGGTTCCTCTACGAGTTCGGCACCGCATCCGGCCGCAACCACCCGGCATACGTCGCCCGCGTTCCCGAAGGGGCGGTCACCGATATGGGCGCGTACGAGTACTGGGACGGCGGCAAGTGGCAGAAGGACGTCAATGCGGCGCAGCCGGTGATCGGCGGCGGCGTGGCGGAGATGTCGGTGCAGTGGAACGACTACCTGGGCCAGTACGTCATGCTCACCACGGATCCGTGGAACTCGGTGGTCATGTACACCTCGCCGAGTCCCGAAGGCCCTTGGAGCGCACCGTCGGTGCTCATCGACACGCGGGAACTGCCGACGGCGTACGCGCCGTACATCTTCCCGTACCAGACCGGGCGTGACCTGTACTTCCTCACCACGGTCCACAGCCAGTACAACGTGCTGCTGATGCACACCACGCTGTAGAAAACTCGATTCCCGGGGAAACCCCGATGCGACACTCGGCCGCGAACGCCTCCGCGTTCGCGGCCGAACTCGTCTCGGTGCACAGCTCATAGACTCGTCCCCATGGATGCCGCCGAATGGGACGAGCACTACGCCAATACCGAATTGGTGTGGGGCGCACCTCCGAATGCCACGGTGGTCGAACAGGTCTTTGGGCTGGAGCGGCGGGCTCCGGTCGGCGGCGGGATCGGCGAACCGCGGCCGGAGCTGCCGCGGGTGCTGGACCTGGGGTGCGGTGAGGGCCGGAACGCCCTGTGGCTGGCCACCCACGGCTGGCGGGTGGACGCCGTCGACTTCTCCCAGACCGGCATCGACAAGGGCCGGACCGTCGCCTCGCGGCTGTCGCGCTCGGTGCGCGGGCGCATCCACTGGATCCACGCCAATGTCATGCAGCTGGACGCCGCCGGCATCACCGGACCCTACGAGCTCATCCTGCTCGCCTTCCTGCACCTGCCCGCCGCGGACCGCCGCGCCCTGCTGCTGCGCGCGGCCGAGATGCTCTCCCCCGAGGGCACCCTGCTGGTGATCGGCAATGACACCCTGAACCTGGCGGAAGGCTATGGCGGCGAGCAGGATCCGGCCCGGACCTTCACCCCGGCCGACATCCTCGCCGACCTGTCCCCCGCCGAGCCCGATATCCGCATCCGCATCGCCGACCGCGTGCACCGCCCCACCGAGGACCGCGACGCCATCGACGCCCTGGTGGTGGCGACCAGGCTCGCGCCGGAACCCCGGGACGAGCCGCTCGCCCTCGAGGCCCCGCAGCCGCCGGCGCTCGACCTCTTCTGACCGGCGCCGAGATCTTCTGACCGGCACCGCCCGGGCGATGACCGCCCGGCTAGCTGCGGACGGCCAGACCGGTGAGGCGTGCGCTCTCCTCCCAAAGCCGCGCGCGGCGGTCCGCGTCGGTGGTGTGCGCGGCGGTCGGAACATCCTTGCGGAGCACGAAGAATCGCCCGGTGATGTCGTTCAGGTCCGGTGAGGTGGCCAGCCAGACCGGCGTGTCCGCCCCGGCGTCCGGACCGGGCAGCATCGGGTTGATCCACTGCGACCAGGCGAAGGCCCGCAGCAGTCCGCGTGCGGATTCCCGGCCCAGCCCGGTGTGCCGGATGATCCCGGGATGCGCGCCGTTGACGGTGACGCCGGTGCCCGCGAGGCGCTCGGCCAGGCTGTAGACGAACATCGCGTTCATGTTCTTGGTGCGTCCGTAGGCCACGAAAGGCCGGAAACTGGGCGGGAATCCGAGTCCGCGGGCGTTCTCGAAACCCAGATCGTCGAGGTCGACGGGCACCCGTCGCAGGGCCTTCGGTGAGGCTCCGACCACCACCAGCCGCGCGGATCGTCCTGCGGCGGCTAGGTTTTCACCGAGCGTACGCAGGAGCAAGTACGGCGCAAGGTGATTGGTGACCAGTGTGCGTTGCAGGCCCTCCGCCGTGTGGTCGCCGAGGTCCGCGACCACGGCCGCATTGCTGATCAGGAAGTCGATCCGGCTGTCCCGCAGGCGATCCGCGAGCTGTCGCACGTCCTCGAGCAGCGACAGATCGGCGAGTTCACCCCGCAGTCTCGCGTCTGGAACCGCCGCCTTGATCCGGTCCTGGGCGGCGCTCAACCGGCCGTGGTCTCGTCCGACGAGCACCACCTCCGCTCCCATGCCGGCCAGCTGTCGTGCGATCGCTTCTCCGATGCCGTTCGTCGAGCCCGTGACGACGGCCGTTGTTCCCCGGTCCATAACCCACTCCCTCAGAGGTTGACAACGTCAACCTAGGCGCGCAGGTTGACGCTGTCAACCGCCGACTACGATGGGCCGATGCCGCCGTCCACCCGCACCGTGCTGCTCGATTCCGCGCTCCGCCTGCTCGACGCCGGCGGAGTCGAGGCCGTCACGCTGCGCGAGGTCGGCAACGGCGCGGGCGTCTCGCACAACGCGCCGTACAAGCACTTCGCCAATAAGGAAGCTCTGCTCGCGGCGGTCGCCGCACGCGAACTGTCCGAGCGCGCAGTCGATTTCGCCCGCATCGTGCAGGAGCGCCCGGAACCGGTCGAGATGCTGCGCGGGGTGCTGCACGGCTACATCGCCTGGGCGCTCGACCATCCCGCCCGCTTCAAGCTCGTCTTCGGCCGCTGGGCCGACGAGACGCCCGAACTCGCCGAGACCGGCCGCAATGCCCAGAACGCGCTGATCGCCCTGGTCGGGCAGGCGCAGGCCGCGGGCAGCTTGCCCGGCGGGGACACCGAGCGGATGGCCTCACTGGTCCGCGCGGTGGCCCACGGCGCCGCCGACCTCGCCTCCTCGGGCCACCTCGACGCCAATGGCAAGGGCCACGCCGATCCCGCCGACCTCATCGACGACCTGCTCGGCTACCTGGGCCGGGCCCGCTGAGCGCTCAGCTCGCGGACCAGCGCTCCAGCCAGGGCGTGAGCACGGCGACGATCTCCTCGAACCCGGCCCGATACGAATGCGCCTGTCCCGCAACGACATGCACCTCGGTCGCGTCGGCCGCATCCGGAATGCCGAACGGATCGCGCGCCCCATTGACCACGACGACCTCGATATCGCCGGGTGCGAGCAGCTCCTCACGTCGCGACTTCTCGGGCTTACCCGGCGGGTGCAGCGGGAACGACAGCGCTACCACCCCGCGCGCCCCGACCTCCTGCGCGGTCCGGCACGCCACCCGCGCGCCATTGCTGCGCCCGCCCTGGACCAGCGGCACCCCGCGCATCTTCTTCCGCAGTGCCGCAATGATTTCCAGCCACGCCGCGTCCTGCACGTCGGCCTTGCCCGGCGCGCGCCGCCCCGCCACCCGATAGGGCTGGGTCACCAGCGCCACCGCGCCGCCCATTTCCACCGCCGAATCCCGCAGGGCCAGTATGTCTTTCGCCTCGACGCCGCCGCCGGCGCCATGGGTGAGCACGAGCAGGAACCGCGGCTTCGCCCGCCCGCGCCGCTCGATCTCCACCTCCGCCGGTCCGGCACTCGTCTCGATGCGCATGTAGGCACCGTAATCAGGGGCACGGACCGGGCTCGCGCGGCACACCGGCGGACCTCGCCACCGCCGCCGGACCTCGATCGACCAGGCCGCGACGAGCCCGGCAACCCCGGGTCCCGGCAACTCGCGTGCTTTCAGTCACATTCGGCCGTGATGACCTTGGCGCGCCTCTTACCGGTCGGTAACATGACGCATAAGTTACCCGCCAGTAGCGCTGCTTTACGGTGTCTACCCGGTGGAGACCTAACGGGCGGGAACGGCACACACCGAACCGCACCCATCTCAATGGAGAGTGAGTACGACCATGGGTCACTACAAGAGCAACGTTCGCGACCTCGAGTTCAACCTCTTCGAGTTCCTCGGCATCCAGAAGCTGCTCGACGCGGGCGCCTACGGCGACCTCGACGCCGACACCGTCAAGGAAATGCTGAACGAGGTCCGTCGTCTGGCCGAGGGCCCGCTGGCGGATTCGTTCGTCGACGGCGACCGCAACCCGCCGACCTTCGACCCGGAGACCCACACGGTCACCCTCCCCGACTCCTTCAAGAAGTCCTACCGCGCCCTCGAGGACGGCGGCTGGTCCAAGGTTCCGGTCCGCGAGGAGCTCGGTGGCCTCGGCGCCCCGTCCGTCATCGGCTGGGCCCTGGGCGAGATGATCCTCGGCGCCAACCCGCCGGCCCAGATGTACGCCGCCGGTGCGGGTTTCGCGCAGGTCTTCTACAACAACGGCACCGATGAGCAGAAGAAGTGGGCTCAGAAGATCGCCGACCGCAACTGGGGCGCCACCATGGTGCTGACCGAGCCCGACGCGGGCTCCGACGTCGGCGCCGGGCGCACCAAGGCGATCCAGCAGGAGGACGGCTCCTGGCACATCGAGGGCGTCAAGCGCTTCATCACCTCGGGCGACTCCGACGACCTGTTCGAGAACATCATGCACCTGGTGCTGGCCCGCCCCGAGGGCGCCGGCCCGGGCACCAAGGGCCTGTCGCTGTTCTACGTGCCGAAGTTCCACTTCGACTTCGACACCGACACCCTGGGTGAGCGCAACGGCGTGTTCGTCACCAATGTCGAGCACAAGATGGGCATCAAGGTCTCGGCCACCTGTGAGGTCACCTTCGGCGGCCACGGCATTCCGGCCAAGGGCTGGCTGGTGGGCGAGGTCCACAACGGCATCGCGCAGATGTTCGACGTCATCGAGAACGCGCGAATGATGGTGGGCACCAAGGCCATCGCCACCCTGTCGACCGGTTACCTGAACGCGCTCGAGTACGCCAAGACCCGTGTGCAGGGCGCCGACCTGACCCAGATGACCGACAAGGCCGCCCCGCGCGTCACCATCACCCACCACCCGGACGTGCGTCGTTCGCTGGCCATGCAGAAGGCGTACGCCGAGGGCCTGCGCGCCGTGTACCTGTACACCGCCGCGCACCAGAACGCCGACATCGCCGAGCTGGTCTCGGGTGCCGACAAGGACACCGCGTTCCGCGTCAACGACCTGCTGCTGCCGATCGTCAAGGGTGTCGGTTCCGAGCGGGCCTACCAGTACCTGACCGACTCGCTGCAGACCTTCGGTGGCTCCGGCTTCCTGCAGGACTACCCGATCGAGCAGTACATCCGCGACGCCAAGATCGACTCGCTGTACGAGGGCACCACCGCCATCCAGGCGCAGGACTTCTTCTTCCGCAAGATCGCCCGCGACCGCGGCGTGGCGCTGGCCCACGTGGCCGGCCAGGTGCAGAAGTTCATCGAGCGTGAGGGTGGCAACGGCCGCCTGAAGGCCGAGCGCAAGCTGCTGGCCACCGCCCTCGAGGACGTGCAGGGCATGGCCGCCACCCTGACCGGGCACCTGATGGGCGCCCAGCAGGACCCGAAGGAGCTCTACAAGGTCGGCCTGGGCTCGGTCCGCTTCCTGCTGGCCGTCGGCGACCTGATCATCGGCTGGCTGCTGCTGGCCCAGGCCGAGGTCGCCATCAACGCCCTCGACAACGGCTCCAACGAGCCGTTCTACCAGGGCAAGATCGCCACCGCGCAGTTCTTCGCCCGCAACGTGCTGCCGGAGCTGACCTCGATCCGCACCGTCCTGTCCAACCTGGACAACGACATCATGGAGCTGGACGAAGCGGCCTTCTGACGCAGGGTCCCGGGGGCTGTGCCCCCGAACCCCCAGTACCAAGCGATGCGGCCCGGAATCTTCCGGGCCGCATCGCTTTCGGCGTTTCTTCGGAGGCGGCCTACCAGTGCTCACCCGAGGCGGAGGCGGAGATGGTGCTGATGAAGCCGAGGAGGAAGTGAGCCAGCCAGTCCATGAGGTACCCGTCCGTCGTACTGAAAGATGAATGCCTAAGAACGCTATCCGCAACCGATGCCGAACGGTTGCCCCGAACTTCCCGGGCATCAACCGCACGGCTGCTCGGTCCATGACGCATCCGATCCCCGCCGCGACCTACAGCACACTGACAGCAATCTCAACGCGGTGGGCGGTTTTCAAGTTATGAAGTCGGCAAATGCCAGGGACTCCACCGCTCACGACCATTTTTTCCAGCTGTCAGGAAATTTTCTGCAACGATAACTGGGGGCAAAAATAGAGCTCCGTGCGGTTGCCGGGTCGGGGGTCTGGCAACAGCACGGAGCCATCCCTTCTATCGACACCCATTCCAGGGCGTTACACACCCGTTCCGCCCGAATGAAAAAATTTCGCGGCCCGCCGCTGGGGGGACAATCGAGACGGATCGGAACCGTACGACGCGAGGAGACCACTCATGGAGCTCGGAATGATCGGACTCGGCCGGATGGGCGCGAATATCGTGCGCCGGATCGTGCGGGACGGGCACACCGCCGTCGGCTACGAACGCCACCCGGAGCACATCGAGGAACTCTCCGCCGAACTCGGCGACAGTTTCCAGGGCAGCACCGAACTCCCCAAGTTCGTGGCCATGCTCACCGCCCCGCGCGTGGTGTGGGTCATGATCCCGGCGGGCGCCACCGGCGCGGTCATCGACACACTGGCCGGGCTGCTGGAACCCGGCGACATCATCATCGACGGCGGCAACAGCCGCTACCACGAGGACATCGCGCGGGCGAAGGCCCTGCGGCCCAAGGGCATCCACTATGTGGACATCGGCACCTCGGGCGGCGTGTTCGGGCTCGAACGCGGCTTCTGCCTGATGATCGGCGGCGAGAACGACACCGTCGCCCACCTGGACCCGCTGCTGAAATCGATCGCGCCCGGCGTGGACGCCGCACCGCGCACCCCCGGCCGCACCGGTACGCCCTCCACCGCCGAACAGGGCTACCTGCACTGCGGCCCCGCGGGTGCGGGGCACTTCGTGAAGATGGTGCACAACGGGATCGAGTACGGCGCGATGGCCGCGTACGCGGAGGGCCTCAACATCCTCCACCGGGCCGATGCCGGCGAGCACCAGGACACCGAGCACTCCGCGGAGGTCACCCCGCTCGAACACCCCGAGCACTACCGCTACGACATCGACGTCCCCGAGGTCACCGAGGTGTGGCGGCGCGGTTCGGTGGTCGCCTCCTGGCTGCTCGATCTCACCGCAGCCGAGCTCTACGCCGACCCGAACCTCGATTCCTTCGGCGGCCGCGTCTCCGATTCGGGCGAGGGTCGCTGGACCCTCGATGCCGCCATCGACGAGGGCGTGCCCGCCCCCGTCCTGTCCGCGGCCCTGTTCCAGCGCTTTTCCTCCCGCGGCGAGGGGCTCTACGCCGACAAGGTGCTTTCTGCCATGCGCCAGGCCTTCGGTGGTCACCATGAGCTACCGCAGGGGTGAATGCGCCATGCGTGATGGCACACCCGGTGTCGATGGCGGGAGATCGAAGAACTCCGGCTACGGTCGGGGCATGCGCCTTGTACCGGGAATCGTCGTCGCGGTGACCGCACTCGTGCTGTCCGGCTGTTCCAGCAGCGACAACTCGTCCACCCAATCCGCGCAAACCAGCAGCGGATCCCCGAGCAGCACCACCACCATCGCCGCACCGCCGGCCACGACTCGGGCGCAGCAGGATTGCGCGGCCGGCTACCTGTCGCAGTTCACGCTGCGGCAGAAGCTGGCGCAGCTGCTCACCGTCGGCGTCACCGGCGAGGCCGATGCCGAGAACGTGGTGAAGACCGAGCAGATCGGCGGCATCTTCATCGGCAGCTGGACCGACAAGGCCATGCTGGCCCAGCACCAGGTGGACGCGGTCCAGAAGGCCTCGCGGACACCGCTCATGGTGACCATCGACGAGGAGGGCGGGCGGGTCTCGCGCGCCAAGGACCTGATCGGGGCCGCGCCCTCGTCCCGGGTGATCGCGCAGACCATGAGCCCGGACGAGTTCTACACCTTCAGCCTGGACCGGGCGCAGAAGCTGAAGGCGCTCGGCGTGACCGTGGACTTCGCGCCCGACGCCGATGTCAGCAGCCAGCCCGACGATTCGGTGATCGGCGACCGCTCCTTCTCCGACGACCCGGACGTGGTGGTGCAGTACGCGGGCGCGTTCATCCGGGCCTTCAAGGACGCCGGGGTGGGCAGCGTCATGAAGCACTTCCCGGGCCATGGTTCGGGCTCGGGCGACTCGCACACCGGCGCGGTGCAGACCCCGCCGCTGGATCAGCTGCAGAACAAGGACCTGGTGCCGTTCCGGCAGCTGGTCGATTCGGGTGCGGCGGTCATGGTCGGCCACCTGGATGTGCCCGGGCTCACCACCCCGAATGTGCCGGCCAGTATCAGCCCGCAGGCCATGGCACTGCTGCGGCAGGGCACCGGCTATGGCGCAGCACCCTTCGACGGCGTCATCTTCACCGACGATCTGGGCGGCATGGCGGCCATCACCAATCGCATGAGCATCGAGGACGCGGTGGAGACCGCACTGATCGCGGGCGCCGACAATGCGCTGTGGATCACCACGGACGCGGTGCCGAAGGTGCTCGACCGGCTCGTCGACGCGGTCAGCAGCGGCCGCTTACCGGGAGCCCAGGTGGATGCCTCGGTGCTTCGCATGGCAAAGTTCAAGGGCTCCGCGCCGCACTGCTGAGCAAACTTCCGGTTTCGGACATCTCACGGATCGGCCCGCCGCGGCGCGAAAGCGCTGTTGAGCGCGGTATTGGCGAAGGACCGGCAATTCACGCTCATGGAACTTACCATGGAGTAAGATAAGGACTTCGACGCTCGCCGAGAGCGTCGACTGTCCGGTCTTAGGAGAGTGAATGGCAGGCGGAACGAAACGGCTTCCTCGCGCGGTGCGCGAGCAGCAGATGCTCGACGCCGCCGTGGAGGTCTTCTCGCGCAAGGGGTACCACGACACCTCCATGGACGCCATCGCCGCCGAGGCGAAGATCTCCAAGCCGATGCTGTACCTCTACTACGGATCCAAGGACGAGCTCTTCCGCGCCTGCATCCATCGCGAGAGCATGCGGTTCATCGAAGCAGTCGCGGTCGCGGGCAACCCCAAGCTCACCCCGCACGAGCAGCTGCGCGCGGGCCTGGAGGCCTTTCTGTCCTACGTGGACCAGAACCGGCTGTCCTGGCAGGTCCTCTACCGGCAGGCGCTGGGCCAGCAGCCCTTCGCCTCCGAGATCGCCAACAGCCGCGACCGGGTCATCGAACTCACCGCCAAGCTGCTCGAATCCAGCGCCAAATACGCCGAACCGGGCACCAATTTCGAGGTGGTGTCGGTGGCCGTGATCGGCGCGGGCGAGGCCATCGCCGACCGGGTCGCCAGCGGGCAGATCGATATGGCCGAGGCCGTGAACCTGCTCGACGATCTGGCCTGGCGCGGTCTGTCCGGCAGCAAGAAGAAGACCGAACCGGTCTGACCGGCGCCCGCGCCGTCCGTCGTACGGCTGACTTGCCGCCACGCCCCTCGCCTGCCACAGTTCGCTGCGATCGTGTTGCAGGACGGCCGCTTCGGCCGGGGATGGGGATCGTCGTTGTTCGGCTTGCTGAAGCCGTGTGCGCACAGTGCGGTGCGGCACGGTATCGACCCGTCGGCCTGGCAGACCCACCTGTGCGGTCTCTGCCTGGGTTTGCGTGACGGCCACGGCCAGCTCGCCCGCGCGGCGACCAATACCGATGCCATCGTCCTCGAAATACTCACCGAGGCACAGCAATCCGAGCCGTCCGCCCGCACCGGCGCGGGTCCCTGCCCGTTGCGGGGCATGCGCCGCGCCGAGGTGGTCGCCGCCGGCGCGCCCGGCGTGCGCCTCGCCGCGACCGCCTCACTGCTGCTGGGCGCGGCCAAGATTCGCGACCATGTCGACGACGGCGATACCCACCGCCTGGCGCGCCGCCCGCTCACCCGCGTCTCCACCCGGTGGCACACCCGGGCGCGCGCCACCGCCGAGCCCCTCGGCCTCGACGTCGAACCGCTGATCGCCGCGATCGAATCGCAGCTGCGGCTGGAGAATTCGCCCGAGAGCACGCTCGCCGAGCTGACCGCGCCGACCCAGCTCTGCGCGGCGGAATTGTTCGCGCACACCGCGATTCTCGCGAACCGGCCGGAGAACGCCGACGCCCTGCGTGAGGCGGGATGGCATTTCGGCCGTATCGCACATCTGGCCGACGCGCTCGAAGACCTCGACGCGGACAACGCCCAGGGCCAGTTCAACCCGCTGTCGGCCACCGGAACCACTCCGGAACAGGCGCACGCCCTTGTCGCCGAATCGAATTCACTGCTGCGCGCTGCCCTCGCCCGCGTCGCCCTGGACCGCGCCGCCACGGTCCGCTGGATCCTGCTCGACCCGCTGGGAGGCGTGGTCCGCAAGCTGGGCCGGGCCGCGGGCATCGCGCACACCTGCACCGCCCACACCTGTCGCGCCCACTCCGCGACGGCATCCGAGGCGGCACCGCGCGGCGGGCAGCCCTGGCAGCCCGGTCCCGGACCGGACTACCCCGGGCCCGGCGGACCGCAGTATCCCGGCTCGGAGCCGCAGTTTCAGCCGCCGTGGCAGCCGGGCGCGCCGTTCACGCCGCAGCCGGGGCTGGTGCCGCCCGGGCCGGGAGGACCGCCGATACAGCGGCCGAGCCTGCTCGAGGGGCTGGGGATCATCGGCACCCAGTACTGCACCGGCTACGCGTGTTTCAAGTGGCACACCCGCCCGTGCAGCGGGCATCGCAAGGCGCCGTGGATCGATCGCTGCGACTGCGACTGCTGCGATTGCTGTAGCAACTGCAACTGCGGCGGCGGCCATCACCACGCCGCGGGCGGCGGTGGCGGCTGCTGCGACGGCCACGGCTGCTGCGACTGCAACTGCGGCGGGTGTGATTGCGATTGCTGCGACGGCGACTGCTGCGACTGTGACTGCTGCGGATGCGATTGCAGCTGCTGAACATCGCGAGCCGAGACCGGCACGGCGGCCCCTCTTGCGTCGTGTGATCGCCGTGCAAGGGGCGTGCAAGCGGTCCTGCCCAGGCTGGAAGCATGACAACGGCACATGTTCCGGTCCTGGTGTCCGGCGGCGGTCTGGTCGGATTGTCCGCCGCGCTGTTCCTCGAATACCACGGCGTCCCTTACGTTCTGGTGGAGCGGCGGGCGACCGCCTCGCCGCTGCCGCGTTCGCGGGGGCTGCACACCCGCACGGGTGAGATGTACCGGCAGGCCGGGGTCGAGGCGCAGATCCTGGCGGCGGCGGCGAGCGCGTTGCGGGCGGGGAAGTTCGGCGGCGCGTGGACCGGCGAGTCGGTGCGGACCGCGGAATCGCTGGATCTGTCGGGGCTGGGCGCGGCCATGGCGGCCGCGGACCCGAGTCCGTCGCAGTTCGTGTTCCTGCCGCAGGTGGAGCTCGAACCGGTGCTCGCGCAGGCCGCCCGGGAGCGCGGCGGCGACCTCCGATTCGGCACGGAGCTGGTGGAATTCGAGCAGGACGGGACGGGTGTCAGCGCGCTGCTGCGGGACGCCTCGGGTGCGCGGTCGCTGCTGCGGGCCGATTACGTGATCGCGGCGGACGGTGCGGGGAGTCCGATCCGCCGGGCGCTGGGCATCACCGGCCGGGAGCTGTCGCCGACCCACCACTATCTGAATGTGTTCGCCCGCACCGACCTCACCGGCCTGCTCGACGGCCGCGCCTTCAGCCAGTGCGAGATCACCGGCCCGGCGGTGCGCGGACTCGTGTTGTCCAAGAACAACACCGGCGAATGGTCCTTCCACATCGAATACGACCCGGCCACCGAATCGCCCGCCGACTGGCCGGATGCGCGCTGTGTCACGGCCATTCGCGCCATGGTCGGCGCACCTGATCTCGAGGTGCGGATCCTGGCCCGCAGCGCCTGGGACACCGGCACTTTCGTGGCCGACGAGTACCGCCGCGATCGAATCTTCCTGGTCGGCGATGCGGCGCACCGCCACGCGCCCTGGGGCGGCTACGGCGGCAACACCGGCGTCGCCGACGCGCACAATCTGGTCTGGAAACTGGCGGCCACCCTGCACGGGAACGCCGGTCCGGCGCTGCTGGATTCCTATGCGGCCGAGCGCCGCCCGCGCGCCGAGGTGGCGGTCGAGCAGTCGCGTCTGGGCACCGACTTCCGGACCCGCTACGGCATCGAAACCCCTGGCAATGCCGACGATCTGGCCCGCAGACTGGATACGGCGACGGTGATGACCCGCTACCGCTATACCTCGACAGCCGCCCTCACCGCGCCGGGCGCAGCCCCGCATGTCGCGACTCTGCGGGGCCGGACGGGAACCCGCCTCCCGCACTGGTGCGTCGACGCCGGCTGGTGGACCCCCTCCACCCTGGACCTGTGCGGCCCGGGTTTCACCCTGCTGGTCGCGGGTCCGGCCGGGGCGTGGCGCACGGCCGCCGCGCAGGCGCGACGCGCCACCGGTATCGATCTGGCCGTGCACGCCCTGCCCGCGGCCGACTGCGCGGCGCATGCCGGGCTGGCCGCCGGGGAGGCCCTGCTGGTCCGGCCGGATCACCACATCGCGGCCGGCCCCGATTCCGGGCTGACGCCGGACTGGCTCGGTGACGTGCTGACGCTGCTGGTGGACGGCAGCAGTGCGCCGATGCACTCGCCCATCGCCTGACCCGCTCCGGAAATACAAGAGCCGCACACTGTTTCGGCCGGATGTAGAAACCCCTGCGTGGCGACATCCGAATTCGAAACAGTGTGCGGCTCTTCACCCCCGTCGGGCGGACCGCCGGATGGCGGCCGCGCCCGAATCTTCGGGTGTCAGGCTCGACACTTCCTCGCACTGCAGGTTTTCGACCCTACCCGCGCGGCGAGGTTTCAGCGCAGCGTAGCGGTCAGGTGCGGGTAGCCCTTCTTCGGGTTCTTCAAGGACAGGTCCCACCCACCGGACACCTGGTCCGCGTACAGGTTCACCGTGGACGGCAGGAAGATCGGCTTGCCGAACTTCACCGCGTAGGTGACCTGGTCGGGGATCCGGCCCTCGAGCGCGCCGAGCACGGTGGCGGCCGACCACATGCCGTGCGCGATCGGCTTCGGGAACCCGAAGGCCTTGGCGCCCAGCGCCGAGGTGTGGATCGGGTTGTGGTCGCCCGAGGCGCCCGCGTAGCGGTTGATCATCTTCTGATCGACGCGCAGCGCGCGCAGCGGCGGGGGCGGCACCTCGTCCGGCTTGGGCTCGGGCTTGGGCCCGCCCGACAGCGAGGTGCGCTGCTGGTGCAGGAACGTGGTGACCTGGCGCCACACCAGCTCCCGGCCCACACTGACCTCGGTGACGGCGTCCACCAGCAGGCCCTTGGGGTGCTCGCGCAGGTTCTCGATGTGGGTCTCGAAGTCCAGCGGCTCCGACACCGAGATCTCGCGGGTGCGCTCGATGACGTTCTCCGCGTGCACCGCGCCCACGGCCACGAACGGGAAGTCGCGGGCGACGACCAGCTGCATGGCCAGCGGGAAGCTGAGCACGAACGGGTAGGTCAGCGGCAATGCGTCGCCGAAGCGCAGGCCGGTGGCCCGGCAGTAGGCGGCGAGGTGGTCCGGGTCGACCTTGAAGCTCTCGAGCCGGACACTGCGGTCCGGCAGGGTGGGCTTGCGGGCCGACAGACCCGGCACCGGCAGCGCGCCCAGGGCGGCCTTGACGAACAGGCCGCTGTTCTTGGGCACCTCGGTGAGGTTGATGGTCTGCGTCATCATGCTCCGATCAGGGCCTGGCCGCAGACGCGAACGATATTGCCGGACACCGCGTTCGACGCCGGGGAGGCGAAGTAGGCGATGGTCTCGGCGACGTCCACGGTCTGACCGCCCTGCAGCAGCGAGGACAGCAGGCGCCCGCCCTCGCGGGTGGCCAGCGGGATGGCGGCGGTCATGGCGGTCTCGATGAAACCGGGGGCCACCGCGTTGATGGTGATGCCCTGCTCGGCCAGCTTCGGGGCCTCGGCGTTCACCATGCCGATGACACCGGCCTTGGAGGCGCCGTAGTTGGTCTGGCCGCGGTTGCCGGCGATGCCCGCGATGGAGGACACGTCGATGACCCGGCCACCCGTGCGGAGCGCGCCCGCGGCCACCAGGCCCTCGGTAATGCGGTGCGGCGCGGCCAGGTTCACGTTGATGACCGAGTTCCAGCGGCCCTCGTCCATATTGGCGAGCAGCTTGTCGCGGGTGATGCCGGCGTTGTGGACGACGATGTCGATGCCGCCGAAGCGCTCGGTGGCGAAGGCGGCCAGCTTCTCGGCGGCGTCGGTGGCGGTGACGTCGAGGGCGAGCGCGGTGGCGCCGACCTTGTTGGCGGTCTCCGACAGCGCCTCGCCGGCGGCCGGGATGTCGGCCACGATCACGGTCGCGCCGTCCCGGGCGAAGACCTCGGCGATGGTGGCGCCGATGCCGCGGGCGGCACCGGTGACCACGGCGACCTTGCCCTCCAGCGGCTTGTCCCACGAGGCCGGGGCGGTCGAGTCGTCCTTGCCGACCCGGAAGACCTGGCCGTCGACGAACGCCGACTTGCCGGACAGCACGAAGCGCAGGGTGGACTCCAGACCCGTTGCGGCCGTGGCGGCCTCGGGGTGCAGGTAGACCAGGTTGCTGGTGGCGCCGCGCAGCAGCTCCTTGCCGACCGAGCGGGTGAAGCCCTCCAGCGCGCGCTGCGCGATCTGGGCGTCGACCGAATCGGTGAGCTCAGGGGTGGTGCCGATGACCAGCACGCGGCCGGAGGCGGCGATGCTGCGCATGGCGGGCTGGAAGAACTCGAACAGCTGCTGCAGCTCCTCGATGGTGCGGATACCGGTGGCGTCGAAGACCAGCGCGCCGAACTTCACGCCCGGGGTGACCGCGTCCACGAAGGTGTAGTCGCTCAGCAGGTTCCGCACGGCGTCGGCGACGCGGCCCTTGCCGCCCAGCAGCACCGGGCCCGGGAGCGCGGCCTCGCCGGCCTTGTAGCGGCGCAGCGTCTCCGGCTGCGGCAGGCCCAGTTTCGAGGCCAGGAACGCGCCCGGCGCGGAGTGAACGAACGATCCGTACAGGTTGGGAGCGCCCTTGCTCTTGCTGGCAGCCACGTTTCCTACCTTCTCTTGTGTGAGTGAGTGGTCCTCGCCCGCTCGGGCCTTGCGCACCGGCCTCGGGAGCGGTTTTGCGCACATGTGCGGGGTACGGTGTCGACAATGAACTTACTCCAGAGTAAGTTTAATGTAAACCGAGTGGCGCGCATCCACCGGGATCGCGCGTGCCGGAAATCCCACCGACGAGACACTGGAGACTCGAGTGACCACCAAAGCCCGTTCGGCGAAGGCCGCGGCCAAGACCACCAAGCAGGCCCGCCCGGTTGCCATCCTCGGCGGTAACCGCATCCCGTTCGCTCGTTCCGACGGCAAGTACGCCCACGCGTCCAACCAGGACATGTTCACCGCGGCCCTGAACGGCCTGGTCGCCCGCTTCGGCCTGCAGGGCGAGCGCCTGGGCCTGGTCGTCGGCGGCGCGGTCCTCAAGCGCGTCGGCGAGCACGGCATGATCCGCGAGAGCGTGCTCGGCTCCACCCTGTCGCCCTACACCGCGGCCCACGACCTGCAGCTGGCCTGCGGCACCGGCCTGCAGTCCATCGTCACCGTGGCCGACGGCATCGCCCTGGGCCGGATCGAGAACGGCGTCGGCGGCGGCACCGACACCACCTCCGACGCGCCGATCGGCGTGAGCGAGGGCATGCGCGAGTGGATGCTCGACGCCAACCGCGCCAAGAAGAACTCCGACTACGTGAAGCTCGTCGGCCGGCTGCGTCCCTCGATGGTCGGCATCGAGATCCCGCGCAATGCCGAGCCGCGCACCGGCCTGTCCATGGGTGAGCACGCCGCCATCACCGCCAAGGAATTCGGCATCTCCCGCGAGGCGCAGGACGAGCTGGCCTACCTGTCGCACAAGAACATGGCCGCCGCCTACGACCGCGGCTTCATGGACGACCTCGTCACCCCGTTCCTGGGCCTGACCCGCGACGACAACCTGCGCCCGGGCTCCACCATCGAGAAGCTGGCCACCCTGAAGCCGGTCTTCGGCACCAAGCTGGGCGACGCCACCATGACCGCCGGCAACTCCACCCCGCTCACCGACGGCGCGTCCGCGGTGCTGCTGGGCTCCGAGGAGTGGGCGGCCTCGCGCAACCTGTCGCCGCTGGCCTACCTGGTGGACTCCGAGGTCGCCGCGGTGGACTACATCCACGGCCCCGACGGCCTGCTGATGGCCCCCACCTACGCGGTGCCGCGCATGCTGGCCCGCAACGGCCTGACCCTGCAGGACTTCGACTACTACGAGATCCACGAGGCCTTCGCCTCCGTGGTGCTCGCCACCCTGCAGGCGTGGGAGTCGGACCAGTACTGCAAGGAGCGCCTGGGCCTGGACGGCGCGCTCGGCAAGATCGACCGCTCCAAGCTGAACGTGAACGGCTCCTCGCTCGCCGCGGGTCACCCGTTCGCCGCCACCGGCGGCCGCATCATCGCCCAGACCGCCAAGCAGCTGGCCGAGAAGGGTGGCGGCCGCGCGCTGGTCTCCATCTGCGCCGCCGGCGGCCAGGGCGTCGTCGCCATCGTCGAGCGGTAGTTGGCCAGGGGCTACGCCCCTGAAAACCCTTGGAGGATGGGGGCATTGCCCCCAATCCCCTGTTTCTGTGTTCGAGGGCGGTGCCCGGCCGGGACGACGGCCGGGCACCGCCCTCGCCGCTGTCGGGGATCACCGCCACGACCCAATTCGGTGTCAGCGCACCAGATTCAGCGTGCGGCGGGCCAGGTCGGAGATGCGGGTTCTGTCGTAGCCGGCGACGGAGCTGTGGACGGTGTCGTGGAACGGCGCGGTCCAGTGGGCGGGGATGGCGGCGGCCCCGGTGAGGATGCCCGCCACCGAGCCGGCGGTCGCACCGTTGGAGTCGGTATCCCAGCCGCCCTGGACGGTGAGGGTGATGGTGCGGGTGAAATCGCCTTCGCCCCAGAGCAATCCGGCGGCGATGAGGCAGGCGTTGCCGATGGCGTGGACCCAGTTGTAGTGGGAGTGGCGGGTGTGGATGGCGGTCACGGCCCGGTCCCAGGACATGCCGCCGCGGTGGTCGTCGGTGACCTCGGCCAGGGCCAGTGCCAGGCGGGACCGGGCGGGGATGACGGAGTGCGCGACGGCCAGCGCTGCGGCGGGGCCGGGGGCGGTGAAGGCGGCGGCGATCAGCGCACCCGACCACATGGCGGCCCATAAACCATTGCCCACGTGGGAGATCGAGGCGTCGCGGGCCGCCGCGGCGGCCGCGCGGCGGGGTTGTCCGGGGTGGGTGTAGCCGTGGATGTCGGCGCGGATGAGCGCGCCGATCCACTCGCGGTAGGGGTTGCGGTAGGTGGCGGTGTCGGGCGGGGCGAAACCGTCGATGAGGTTGCGGTAGGCGACGCGTTCGGCGGTGTAGGTCTGCAGGAACGGCAGGCGCTCGAGCCAGAGGGCCGCGACGTCATCGGGGGTGAACGACCTCCCGTGCCGCTCCAGCAGATGCAGACCGAGAATCGGGTAGTCGACGTCGTCGTCGCGGGGACAGCCGTCGATACGGCCGAGAGTGGCTGTGTGCCAGGATCTTCGGCCATCGGCCTCGGGGGGCAGCGGGTCGGCGACGGGCACGTAGTCGCGCAGCGGATAGGCCCCGCTCGCCTCCAGATACCCGCGGATACGTGCGGGTGTCCAGACGAAGCCGTTCTCCAGGGGTTTACCCAGCGTGCAGCCGGTGCAGCGGCCGAGCCAGCCGCCATGGATACGGTCCAGCAGCTCCGGCTCGCCCAATACTGGAATCGAATCTTCTTCGATGTCAGCCGGATTCGCATGCCACGGCGCGTCCACCCATTCGGTGTAGGGCCAGTCCGGCAGTCGCGGAGCCCGCTCGACCCGATCCAGCAGCCGCCAGCAGGCCCCCGGAATCGCCTGCGCGGTGTGCGTGAGATCGCATACTTCCTCCGCGAAATCGTCTACCGCGTAACCGGATTCGGTGCGCTGACACCACTCGTAGTACAGCAGAGCGCGCGGATCGGCCTCATGGTGGCCGAAGAAGGCCGACTCTATGGTCACAACACCGCCTGGGTGGCCGCGACCACCTCGGAGAGCAGGGGCAGGGATTCCTCACGCTGTGGCGCGCGCGCCCACCAGCGGCCCTCATGGGTGTGACGGCCGAATCCGGTGGGCAGGATGACATTACTGCGATGCGGGCCGATGTCGACGCTGTTGCGCTCGAGCAGCTCGAGGCATTCGTCGGACGGGTAGCCGTCGAAGACCGCCAGGAAGGTGCGGCGCGACGGCTTGTCGCGCACCAGCACCGGGCCGGCCAGACCCCGACTGACCAGTTCGTCAAGGATCAAGGCCCCCAACGGTTCCGGGGTGTTCAGCGCCGCGATGGTGTCGACCAGCGGTAGGACCACGAAGCCCGGTGTGGTCACATGCACGTGGGGGAGACCGAACAGGGAGCGGTACACACGCGCCCACTCCTGCGGGGTCGTCAGCTCGTCCAACCGCACAATCCACCCCTCGTTCGGGCCCTGCTCCAACGACGGCGATGTCGATCGTCGGCGAAAGCCGACGTTTTCAGTGAAAACCCGTCCCCCGCATCGCACCACCGGTTTGGGTGAATCGTGAGCGAACTGTGGAGAACTTGCGGCGCGACGAAGATTGCCAAGTCCACTGAACGGTCTGTTTCCGGGGTAGCCTCGGGGGTACAGCCAGGCGTTCCTACCAGGAGGTTCGTCATGCCCTGCGATTTGATGCTGATTGCCTACGACGGCTCCGAGAATGCCCGGCGGGCCGTCGAATACGCGGGACGGTTCCTGGCCGCCGACAGAGCCGTGGTGCTGACGGCGTGGGAGCCGATGGTGCGCCAGGCCGCGCGGTTGTCGGGACTGTCCGGGGTGATGCAGCCGGAGTGGATGACCGATGACGAAATAGAGGACATCGCGCTGGTGGACGCCCGGAATATCAATGCCGAAGGCGTGCGGCTGGCCAAGCTGGCGGGCCTGAACGCCGAGGCGCGCACCGCCGAGTGCACCACCACCATCTGGAACGCCATCGTCGAGACCGCCGACGAGCTGAACGTGGACATCATCGTGGCGGGCACCCGCGGGGCCACCGGCATCCGTGCCCTCATGCATTCGAGCGTCGCCGACGCCGTGCTCAAGCACTGCCATCGCCCGGTGCTCATGGTGCCGCCGGGCCGTGAACCCGCCGAAAAGCAGGCCTGACGCCGGGAAACCCCGGACGGCCGGGGTCCACGCGCCGCCGTCCGCAGCGGGGCATTGCGGGAAAGATGCTGGGCCACACCGGAATACCCGTACCTGCCCGCCGGCCCGGTGAGAGATGCGTCGCTCCCCGGTCCGGGCCGTCCGGCCCCGGGGCTATGGTCGAACCATCATGGACGGATTTCTGCTCGCGACGCCGGACGGTGTCGTACGCACCTCTGGCACCCGCGCCGCCTTCGATTCGGCGGCCGCCGCGAGCGCGGCGCTGCGGTCCGGGGCAGCCGAGCTGATCGTGGGCGCGCTGCCGTTCGATCCACGCCGTCCCGCCGCCCTGGTGACACCCGAGCGGGCCGCGCACACCGCCGGACCGTGGCGCCCGGCCGCCCTGCCGGACCTGCCCGAGGTCCGGATCGTCTCCGAAATGCCCAGTGCCGCAGAGCATGTCGCGCGCGTCACGAGACTCGTGGAGCAGCTGGGCGATCCGGAGCAGCCACTGCGCAAGGTGGTGGCGGCCCGGTCGCTGCTGGCCGAGGCACAGGCCCCGCTGGAGCCCGAGGTGATCGCCGCGCACCTGGTGACCCGGCATCCGCGGGCCGCCGTCTACGCCGTCGATCTGTCGGCGGCGGGACGCCCCGGCGACACGCTGCTGGGCGCGACGCCCGAGGTGCTGATCTCCCGGCACGGCCGCGCGGTCACCCTGCACCCACTGGCCGGCACCCTGCCCCGGCTCGCCGATCCGGAGGCGGACGCGGCCCAAGCCCGGGATTTGCTGGCCAGTACCAAGAATCGCGACGAGCACGCCTTCGTCATCGACTGGATCCGCGAACTGCTGACACCCGTCTGCGCCGAGCTGACCATCCCCGACGGGCCCGAACTGCTGTCCACTCCCGAGGTCTGGCACCTGGCCACCCCCATTCGCGGCGTGCTGCGCGATCCGGCCACCACCGCCCTGGACCTCGCGGTCCTGCTGCACCCCACCCCCGCGGTCTGCGGCACCCCGACCGCCCTGGCCCTGGACGCCATCGCCGACCTCGAGGGCGACCGCGGCTTCTACGGCGGCGCGGTCGGCTGGTGCGACGCGGCCGGCGACGGCGACTGGTTCGTCGCCATCCGCTGCGCGGAACTCGCCGCCGACGCCCGCTCCCTGCGCGCCTTCGGCGGCGGCGGCATCGTGGCCGCCTCCGACCCGCACACCGAACTCCACGAAACGACCGCCAAGCTCCGTACCTTCCTCGGCGGCCTGCACTGCACCATCCCCGAATAGCGCTACGCACCGAGCGATGTATCCGTACGCCAGGTCGACAACTGATTTCGCGACGGTCGGGTAACTCCCCGGGGACGTCCAAAATCGGTTCGGCTCCCGACCGGCGGCACGCGTGCCCATCGCCAACGACTCTCAGCCGCGCGCCAAAGTCTCGGGGTGGCGGGGGAGCGCGCCCGAAACCTGCTAGGTTGGCTCCCGTTACGTGCGTCCGATGTTGGGAGTACCGCGATGAAGTTTGCCGTTCCTGGTGCAGCGAGTGCTGTCGGCGGAGCCCTGGTCGGGCTGGCGGCGGTCCTGGTCATCACAATGGCGGCTTCGCAGGACAAGCGGCCCGAGATCGACCGCAGCGGCGAGGCGGGCTCGTCGCTATTGAACAACGTTGAGTACGGCTCACGCTGACCGGACGACCTCCGAACCAGGCCAACCCGAAGACTCACAGTCCGATGTGACCGGTCCGGGCGAGGACCGGTCTCCGACGACACTTCAGGACTCTGCCGGCACGGCCCCGCTGGGCCGCCGCTGGCTGCTCGGCAGTGTCATCGCCGCCTTCCTGCTGACCTTCCTGCAGGTGCCCGGGCAGACCGTCGCCGATACGAAATACGATCTGGCGCAGAATCCGCTGGGCTTTCTCGCCCGCGCCTCCCATCTGTGGAGCAGCCAGGCCCCGATGGGGCAGGTGCAGAACCAGGCCTACGGCTACTTCTTCCCGCACGGCGCGTTCTTCTCGCTCGGGCATCTGCTCGGCCTGCCCGGCTGGGTGACCCAGCGCATCTGGTGGGCGCTGCTGCTGCTCGCGGGATTCTGGGGCATCATCCGGCTCTGCGAGACCCTCGGCATCGGCAGCCGGGGCTCGCGGGTGATCGCGGCGGTCGCGTTCGCGTTCTCGCCGCGCGTGCTCACGACACTCGGCTCGATCTCCTCGGAGACGCTGCCGATGATGCTCGCGCCCTGGGTGCTGCTGGCTCCCGCCGCCCTGAGCGTGGCGATGAAGCGCCCCGCGCGGCGTGGCATGGCGACTCCCGCGGGCAGCGCCCTCGCGCTCGCGCTGATGGGTTCGGTGAACGCGGTGGCCACGGCCGCGGCGTTCCTGCCCGCGGCGCTGTGGTGGTTGTCCTACCGGCCGAATCGAGTGTGGTGGCGCTTCACCCGCGCCTGGATTCCGCTGCTGGTGCTGGGCACCTTCTGGTGGGTGGTGCCACTGCTGTTGCTGGGCAAGGTGAGTCCGCCGTTCCTGGACTACATCGAATCCTCCGGCGTGACGACGCAGTGGGCCTCGCTGGGCGAGGTCCTGCGCGGCACCGACAGCTGGACCCCGTTCGTCTCGCCGGAGCGCATCGCGGGCGCGGTGCTGGTGACCCAGCCCGCGGCGGTGCTGGCCACCGGCCTGCTGGCCGCGGCGGGCATGGCCGGTCTGGCCATGCGGTCCATGCCGAACCGCGGCCGGCTCGCCCTGATCCTGATCGTCGGACTGGTCGGCATCTGCGCGGGTTACGCGGGTGAGCTGGGCGGGCCGTTCGCGGAACAGGTACGCGTCTTCCTGGACTCCGGCGGCGCGCCGCTGCGCAATGTGCACAAGCTGGAACCGCTCATCCGGCTGCCGCTGGTGCTGGGACTCGCCCATCTGCTGAGCCGGGTGCCGCTGCCCGCATCGGTACCGATGCCGGTGTGGCGCAGGGCCTTCGCGCATCCCGAGCGCGACCGCATGGTGGCGGTCGCCGCGCTCATCCTGACGGCGCTGACGCTGTCGACCTCGCTGGCCTGGACCGGCAAGCTCGCCCCGCGCGGCAGCTACGACCGGGTCCCGGCGTACTGGCAGCAGACCGCGGATTGGCTGGCGCACAACGCCTCCGACACCCGGGCGCTGGTGGTGCCGGGCGCGCCGTTCGGCAGCCAGGTGTGGGGTCTGACCCGCGACGAGCCCCTGCAGGCGCTGGCGAGCACCCCGTGGGCGGTGCGGGATTCGGTGCCGCTCAACCCGCCCGGCGCGATCCGCGCCATGGATTCGGTGCAGCGGCTCATTGCCGACGGACGGCCGTCGGCGGGGCTGGCGGCGACGCTGGCCGGGCAGGGCATCGGAATCCTGGTGCTGCGCAACGACCTCGACCCGGAGACCTCGCGCTCCACCCGGCCGATGCTGGCCCACCGCGCGCTCGACGGCTCGCCCGGATTGACGAAGGTCGCCCAGTTCGGGAATCCGATCGGGACCGGCAGGGTGGAGGGCCTGGTCGCGGACGGCGATCTGCGCCCGGAATACCCGGCGATCGAGATCTATCGCGTCGGGTCGACCGTGCCCGGCACCCCCGCCCAGGTGCGCAGCGGCGCCGGCGCGCCGACGTCGTTCCCGGGGGCGTTCACCGTCCCGCTGGACAGCGTCCCGGTGATCCAGGGCGGTCCCGAGGTGGTGGAACGGCTGCGCCGTAATCCCGCGGCGCCCGCCGGGCCGACCGTGCTGGCCGCCGACGCCGCCACCGCCGGACTGCCGGTGGACGGGGTCACCATCACCGACACACCGATGGACCGGGAGACGGACTTCGGGCGCGTCGACAACCACGACTCGGCACTGCGGGCCCCGGGCGACGCCCGCCGCACCCACAATCTGGTGCCGGACTATGCGGTGCCCGGCGCCCAGCTGGTGGCGGGCGAATGGTCCGGCGCGACCATCACCGCCTCCAGTTCCGCCGGTGATGCCACCCAGCTGGGCGGCGCCGCGCCCGGCAGCTCGACCGCGGCCGTGGTGGACGGCGATCCGGCCACCGCGTGGATCAGCAATGGCGCCGAACACGCTGTCGGGCAATGGCTCCGGCTGGATCTGGACAAGCCGATCAGTTCCGCGGTGCTGCGGCTGACCACCAGCGCGGCCGCCATCGGCAGCCCGGTGAAGTGGGTGGAGGCGGAGACCGCCAAGGGCACGGTGGCGGCCCGCATCACCGAACCCGGTACGCCGGTGGCGATCTCGCTGCCGCCGGGCCGCACCGACTGGATCAAGATCACCGCCGTGCATACCGAGGACGGCAGCGCCGGCGGCCAATTCGGGATCAGCGAACTGAGCCTGGACGACTACGCCGACCGCGAGAACCCGGTGACCGTGGACATCCGGCACCGCACGGTACTGCCGCCCGCCCCCGCCGGCGCGCAGGTGCGCGGCTGGGACCTGGGACAGGAATTCCCCGGCCGCACCGCCTGTTTCGACTCCCCCGACCGCGTCCGGTGCAGCAAGGGCCTGGCCCTGGCCGCCGAGGAGCCGGGCCTGTTCGAACGCACCCTGCAGGTGCCGCAGCCGGTCACCGTGTCCCCGGACCTGATCGTGCACACCCGTCCCGGTCCGGCGCTGGAGGCGCTGCTCACCGATCAGGACCGGCCCATCGCCCGCGGTCGCGCCGATGTCGGCGACCCGCGCGGCTCCGCCCTCGCGGCCACCGACGGGGACCCGCGCACCAGCTGGACCGCGCCCGAGACCACCGTCCGCAATCCGGCGGGGCCCAAACCCACACTCACCATCGAACTTCCGGCCCCGACCCTGGTGACCGGCCTGGAGGTGACGCCGGCGCGCGGCGATCTGCCCGCGCACCCCACCTCCGTCTCGGTGAATCTCGGCGACGGCCCGCAGGTACGCACCGTGAATCCGGACTCCGGCGCGACCAGCAGGGTGGACCTGCACCCCTACGTCACCGATCGCATCGAGGTCAGCATCCAGACCTGGGACGGCGTACTCGACCGCACCGCACTGGGTTTCGCGCAGGAGCAGCCGCCCGGCCTGGCCGAGGTGAACGTGCTGGGCCCCGACTACCCCGCCCCCGCCGATCCCGACCGGCTCCTCACCATCGACTGCGCGCACGGGCCCACCATCGCCGCCGCGGGCCGCACCCTGCACACCACGGTGACCGGCACCGCCGCCGAATTGCGTTCCGGCGCACCGCTGCCCGCCACCGTGTGCGCGGCCGACGCGAACAGCGCCAACGATGTGACGAGCGACAGCGGATTCGACTTCCCGTCCGGCCGTGTGGATGTCGCGGTCGCGCCAACCGAACTGTTCACCGTCGACGAACTGCGCCTGGACCGCACCCCGGCGCTCGCCCCGGTGGCCGATCCGAACGGCAGTGCCGGCACGCAGGTGCTGGTGCTGCCGCTGAGCACGAATGTCGGATGGCAGGCCAAGTCCGCGGACGGCGCGACGCTGCACCCCGTGGTGATCAACGGCTGGCAGCAGGCGTGGCTGGTGCCGGCCGGAACCAAGGGCCCGATCACCGTCGCATTCCCCACCGATCGCTGGTACCGCCTGGCCATCTTCGGCGGCCTGCTGTTGCTGATTCCGCTGATCGTGCTGGCGTTCCGGGGTGCGCGCGTCCGCGACGATGGGCCGCCGCCGCGCACCTGGCGCAGTCGCACCGTCGCCGGGCTGGGACTGGCCGCCGGGGCCGGTCTCATCGCCGGACCGGTCGCCCTCGTGCTCACCCTGTTCGGCCTGATGGCCGACCGGCTCCGGCCGCACGTGCTGCCGCGGGCGCTGGTGGCGATCGCGGCCGGCGGTACCGCCATCTCCGCGGCCGCGCTGTCGACCGGGCCCTGGCGTTCGCTGGAGGGCTATGCGGGCGGTTCGCTGTGGGTGCAGTTCCCGGCGCTGGTCGCGGTGATCGCGGTGGGGATCGCGGCGCTGCCGCCACGCCGCTGAATCAGAGTGCCGTCGCGCCGCTGAATCGTGCTGCCGCTCAACCGAAGCGGCGGCGCGTCCACTGCCGGACGGGTTCCTCGACGAGGGCGTAGCTGGCGGCCGCCAACGGCAGCGTGAAGGCCACGGTCAGCAGGTAGACCGCCACGAAATGCCCGCGGAACGGCACGATGCCGAACACCGGGAAGATGATCGACAGCACGGCCAGATGCCAGATGAAGATGCCGTACGACCAGCGTCCGAGCGTCGCGGCGACCCGGCCCTCCAGCACTCGGTGCCGCCGATCGGGCCGCAGCACCAGCGGGGCCAGCAGGCCGAACCCGATGACCGCGCCGAGCGCCATCTTCATGACGTACTGCCACGGCTGCCCGTGCACGAGACCCGCCGGACCCGCCAGATCGGTGGCCGCCAGCAGCATGGCCACGAACGCGAGCGGCCACATCAGCCACTGGTTCCCGGCCACCCGCCGCCAGCGCGGGGCGGGCAGGTCGGCGAGTTCGGCCAGCAGCATTCCCGCCGCGAACCACGGCAGATAGCCCGGCAGCCAGTTGTCGGCATGAATGCCCTCGGGCGTGGGCACCGGCAGGAAGTTCCAGCCCAGGCACAGCAATCCCAGCCCCAGCACCACCGGCACCCGCAGCCGCGCCCGTTGCCCGCGCAACCAGACGAGGCCGAACGTCAGCAGCGGAAGCACAAGGTAGAAGGCGACTTCCACCGAGAGGCTCCACATCTGGGTGAGACCGTCGGTCAGGGTGAAGGGCACGAACACCTGCAGCAGACCGAGATTCGACAGCCACACCCGCAACCCCGCGGTGTGCGCCGCGCTGGGCAGCAGGATCAGCACCACGCCCACGACCACCCAGTAGGCGGGCAGGATGCGGGCCGCGCGATGCAGTAGATACCGTCCGGCGCTCGGCGCGCGGCCCTGTCCCCGGGCCGCGGCGGCGTGCGGGCGCCACAGCAGGAATCCCGACAGCGCGAAGAACACCGCGACCGCCATGTCGAATCGCTCCCACACCCGGCCCAGCACCGGCTGCCCGGTGGCGCCGGTCTGGAAGGCCACGTGCGTGAGCACCACCCCCAGCGCCGCCAGCGCGCGCATGCCCTCGAGTGCCGGAACGAAGCGACCCAGACGGGCCGCGGGCGGCTCGGCCGGGATCGGGTTCGTCTCGGGATTCAGGGTGGTCGTCATCGCGCCCCAGTCTGCCCTGTCGCCGTTCGTCCGAGCGCCCGGCCGCCTCCGCACGACTTCACCGGGCGGCTATTTCGGGGAGTTTTCCTGCCTCGGCCGCACTCTGGGACCGCTCGGACTGTTAGTGTCTGGGCTCACGAGTGCTGCGCGGCGACCGCAGTACTGGAGGAAACACGTGTTCGACGACGAGGAGAACCTGCATGGCACTCAGTGCCGGTACCAGAAGGACGGTGGCCTGCGTACTCGTGGGGCTCGGTGCGATGCTGCTCGTCGCCGCGATCATGGTCCCCACCTATACGGTCAGTCGGCTGGCGAAGACCCCGCTGGACCTGGAGATCACGACCGTCGCGACCAATCCGCAGAACGGCGCTCCCAGTGAGGTGCTGGACTCCAAGTCGCTGACCTCGGGAACGGGCTCGGCGAAGGTGGACCAGAACGTCCCGCTCGTCTCGCAGCGTTTCCTCACCGTCGAAGACCCGTCGGACGCTTCGGAAATGACCATTCAGGCCGGTCAGACCCTGCGCCGCACCGACAAGCAGGGCGACACCGGCCTGCTGACCGCGACCATCGACCGCGTCACCGTGGACCGCAAGACCGGTCAGCCGGTGGAGTCGGTGGACGGCGGCCCCAACGGTGCGATCGGCGTGACGGTCGACAAGAAGGGCGAGAGCGTGATGGACCCGGTGCAGCACACCGGCCTCCAGTACCGCTTCCCGATCGGCACGGACAAGAAGACCTACCCGTACTTCGATCTGAACGTGCGCAAGACCTACGACATCAACTATGTCGAAGAGACCGAGATCAACAATCTGAAGGTCTACCACTTCCAGATGGCCGTGCCGGTCACCGATCTCTCCACCGTCGCCAACTCGCCGACCAACAAGCTGACCCTGCCCGCCGAGAAGTGGGGCGTGGAGGGCGACGGCGACGTCACCATGGCGCGCTTCTACACCAACACCCGCGACCTGTGGGTCGAGCCGCGGACCGGCACCGTCATCAAGGGCCAGGAGCAGATCCACCTGTTCTACGCCCGCAGCGGTGACAAGCCCGAGGTGACCGCCCTGAAGTCGACCCTGGTGTTCGACGAGAACACCATCGAGTCGCAGATCTCGGTGGCCAAGGACAACATCGACAAGCTGTCGCTGTACGGCCGCATCCTGCCGATCATCCTCGGCGTCCTCGCCCTGGTGTTCCTGATCGTCGGCCTGCTGCTCGGCTTCCTCGGCAAGAACGGCGGCAACGGGCGCACCCCGGTCCGCCGCGTCGCCCCGGCCCCGTCCGGCGGTCCCGGCAACTTCGACGCCCCGACCCAGCAGATCGACATGAACAAGAAGCCCTAGCGGCTCCCGGTTCACCGCGGCCCAGCACCTGCGAAGGTGCTGGGCCGCTTCCATTTCCGCCGGATGCGCTGCTGAGCGTCCCGCGGCTCGTCGGTGCCGGCGGCAATGGGGCGGGAGCGAGGCGCAGGGGTGCGCGGCCGGGGTGGTCGAGACGGATGGGAGCATTGCGGGCGTGCCCGTTGTACGTCGTCTGCCCGTGGTCAAGGACCTGACCTTGGTGACGACGGGGGCGATGACCGCGAATGTGGCGGGATACCTGCTGCAGCTGCTCGCCAGCCGATGGCTGGGGGTGTCGGGATACAGCTCGTTCGCGAGCCTGCTGGCGGTGCAGATGCTGTGCGCGGTGCCCGCGCTCGCACTACAGAACGTGGTCGCGCGGGAGGTGGTGCGGGGTACACCGGTGCGCGCCGCGCGAGAGTTGACCGCGCGCTGCGCCGGCCTGGTCGCGGTGGTGGCACTGGTGCTGGTTCCGGTGGTCGGCGCGGTGCTGAAGGTCGGCGTGGCGGCATCGGCGGGTGCGCTGTGTTCCGCGCCGGCCTTGGTGCTGCTCGCGGGCGAGCAGGGAATCCTGCAGGGACGCAGCCGGTTCCGGGAGCTGGCCACCGTACTGGGCGGAGCGGCGATCGTCCGGGTGACGCCCGCCCTGACCGTGCTGGCCTGCGGTTTCGGTTCGGCGCCCGCGCTGTGGGCCGGCGCGGGCGGCGCCACCCTGGCGGCGATCGCGGCCCGCCGGATCGCCGATCGCGCGCTGACCGGCCACGGCCGCGAGGCCGACGCGATGCTGCCGAACGACAGCGACGGCAACACCTCCGGCTCGCCGGCTTGGTCGAGTCCCGCTGTCACCGAGGAAGTTCCGGCCGTGGCCCCGCTCCCGGGAGCAGACTCCGGATCCGCGGCACCGCGCCGGACGGCGGCCTTGGGGCTCGGCGTGGCGGCGGTGTTCCGGGCCGTGCAAGTGCAAGCGGCCTTGACCGCTTTGTCGGCGGCGGATCTGCTGGTGTCGCGAATCATCCTGGACGAGAACGACGCCGGGCGCTACGCCCTGGGGGCCATTGCCGCGAAGATCGCGTTCTGGCTGCCGCAGGCGGTCGGCGTGGTGCTGTATCCGAAGATGGCGCAGCCGCAGCACTCCGTGCGCGCCGTGCGGTCGGCGCTGGCGGTGCTGGTGGGGATCGGGGCCGTCACGGTCCTCGGGGCGGCGGTGGCCGCACCCCTGGCCCCGTTGTTCGCGGGGCGCGATTACGCACCGATCGAGGGACTGCTGTGGCTGTTCGCGCTCGAGGGCGCGCTGCTGGCGGTCCTGCAGGCCGCCCTGCTGTCGGCGATCGCCGCCGACCGGACGGCACCGGCCGCTATCACCTGGGTCGGGCTCGGCGTGGGGATCGCGGTCATGCTGACCTGCGCGCACTCGGTGCTGTCGCTGATAATCATCGCCACGGCGACGGCTGCCCTCACGACGCTGGTGATCACCGGCCTGGCCCTGCGGGGCGCGCGCGACGAGACCGAGAACCCAACGCGGGTCCCCGAACTCGGGCCGAACGGAACGTAGGGTGCCGGTGTGAGTTCGCGGGGTCGGGAGCGGGGTTGGGTCAGGTTGGTACCCGCTGGGTACAGCCTGGCGCTCGCGCTGATCGTGCTGGGGCCACTGCTCGGGTCCGGATACCTGCTGCTGCGGGACGCGGTCAGTACACCGCGGTCGTATCTCACCGATTCCGCGCTGGGGCTCGGCGATGCCGCGCCGCGCGCCGTGCCGCAGGACGCGCTGCTCGCCGTCGGATCGACGGTGGTGGACGGCGGCCTCCTCGTCAAAGCGATGCTGCTGACCGCGCTGTGGCTGGCCGGCTGGGGTGCGGCCTGTCTGGCCCGCGACCTGCTCCGGGTATCGCTGGGCCCACAGCTGGTGGCGGCGACCGTCGCCATCTGGAACCCCTATGTGGCCGAGCGCCTTCTACAGGGCCATTGGAGCCTCCTCACCGGCTATGCGGCGCTGCCCTGGATCGCGCTGCTCGCCACTCGCTCGCGCGCGCGGTCCGCAACCGCCGGACGGGCGCGCGGGCTCGGTACGTGGGCCGGGCTGGCAGGGTGTCTCGCCGCGGCGGGGCTCACGCCGACCGGATCGCTGCTCGCGGGGCTGGTGGCACTACTGCTGGTCGGCAAGCGGAATCTGCCTGTCACGGCGGCACTGTGGATCCTGTCGGCGGCCCCGTGGCTGACAGCGACGGCACTGTCGGGTGCGGGCGCGGAACCCTCGGATCCGGCGGGCATCGCCGCCTTCGCAGCCCGCGCGGAACCGTGGCTCGGCACCTTCGGCAGCCTCGCCGGTCTGGGCGGCATCTGGAACAGCACCGCCGTACCCGGGTCGCGCACAACCTTCTTCGCCCTGGTCGCAACCGTGCTGCTGCTCGCTCTCGTGGCAACCGGCGTACGCGCGGTCCTCGGCGCCGGCACGGACTCCGAATCTCGTTCAGGCGCAGCGGCCCACAACCTGGATCGCACCGACGTGCGGGCGGACGACACGGCCGAACCGGCCAACGTGCCAGATGCGGACATCGAATCTCGTTCGGGCACAGCGGCCCACGACCCGGATCGCACCGACGGACGGCCGGACGACACGGCCGAACCGGGCAGCATGCCAGATGGTGAATCTTCCCGGGATCCGATGCACGACGAGGCACGGGTTGCGCGGCGGCGGATGGTCTGGCTGGCGGTGGCGGCGATCGTCCTGCCCGCGCTGGGGGCGACCGGGTGGGGGTTGTCGGCGGGTGAGTTTCTGGTGACGAGGGTGCCGGGGGCCGGGCTGCTGCGGGATACCCAGAAATTCGTGGCGCTGGCCGTTCCTGCGTATGCCCTGTGCGCGGCCGCCGGTTGCCGGGTGGTGGGGCGCTGGATTTCCACCATGGCCGTGGACGGTGTGAGCGTCGCGTCGCCGCGGGCGCGAACCGGCGGGGCCGCAGTGCTTTTCCTCGCGATCCTGTTCCTCACGCTGCCGGATCTGGCGTGGGGAGTCGGGGGCGCGCTGCGGCCGGTGCATTATCCGGCCGGATGGCAGCGGGTGGCCGACGCGGTCGACGCGCCGGGTGATGTCGCGGTGCTGCCGGGCGGGATGTTCCGGAAGTTCCGGTATTCGGGCAGTGCGCCGGTCCTGGATCCGGCTCCGCGCATGCTGAAGCGAGATGTGCTGCAAACCGGTGAACTTCCCGTGCGCGGCGGCGTGGTGTCCGGCGAGGGCGAGCGGGCCCGGAAGGTGGAGAACCTGTTGTTGCAGGGCGGATCGGCGAACCGGCTGGCCGAGCTGGGGGTCGGCTGGGTGCTGGTCGAGGGCGGTACGCCCGGACCGATGGGTGAATCGAAAACCACACTGGCGCAGTTGAATCCGGTCTACGCCGACCGGGATGTGCAGCTGTACCGGGTACCCGGCGATATCGCCGCCCACGACGCCTCGGCCGCGAACCGCCGCCTGTCGGGCGCCGCGCATCTGCTGTGGGCCGCGCTGCTGGCCAGCGGATTCCTCACCGCCGCAATCCATTCCGCCACGCGGCGGTCAGTCCCGGGGGAAGCCGAGCGCGAATCCCACCCCGATCACGACAATGCTGACTAACGCAATGACGAGAATGATCCACATGCCTCGATGCTATGAACCGTAGGAGAAACGCGCCGCGGCTTTGCCGAATTGCGATGCCCGCGAATCACACTCGCGCGGGCGCGATCAAACCGCTCACCCGCTCGCCGCGCGTCACCGCGGACAGCACCTCGTAGACGCCGTTTCCGGTCTGCTCCCAGGAGAATTCCCGCGCCCGCGCCCGCGCCTTCTCCCCCAGCACCATCCGGGACTCCGGATCGCCGAGCAGTTCGCCCACGGCCTCGACGAGCTGGGCCGGATCGTCGACCAGCAGCCCGGTCACGCCGTCCACAATGGAGTCGGTGAGCCCGCGCGAACTGCGGTACCCCACCGTGGGTACCCCGTGCTGGGCCGCCTCGATGACCGCCAGCCCCCAGCCCTCCTTGCGCGAGGGCAGCACATGCACCCAGGCGCGGCCCAGCAGCCGGTGCTTCTCGTCCTCGTCGACGTGGCCGTGGAAGGTGACCGCGTCGGCGATCCCGAGCTCGTGCGCGTGGGCGCGCAGATTGGGGGCCCACCAGCCGTCGCCGATCACGTCGAGGTGCAGGCCCGGGATCCGCCCGCGCAGCCCGGCCACCACGGCCATGGCGTCCTCGATCTGCTTGTGCGGCACCAGCCGCGAGAGCACCACGATGCTGGGGTGCGCGGTGCGGGTGGCGTCGTCGCCGGGCGGCACCTGCGCGGGAATCGGTTCGGCGCCATTGCGCACCACCGCGATCCGCGTCCCGGCCACCCCGAGCGCGGTCAGCTCCTCGGCCGACGGCAGCGAAACCGTCAGGTACTGATTGCCGCGGTGCACACGCGGCGACAGCCGCGATTCGATCCACCAGCCGATCCGCCCGACCAGCCGCCCGGCCACCGGCCACTGCTCGCGGTGACCGTGATGCACGAGCACCACGGTCGGCGCGGCCGTCGCGGCCCGGGCGAAGAAGGGGATACCGTTCTGGGTATCGATGACCGCGTCGGGCCGCAATCCCTTGAGCGGGCCGATCCCGAACCGGCCCAGCGCGATGGCCGCCAGCGCCCGCGGATACACCGTGAACCGCCCACCGCCCCGGCTGATCTCGATGCCGTCGATCGACTCCCGCCTCGCCGCACCCGGATAGCCCGCGGTCCGCAGCGTGACCTTGACACCGCGCGCGGCCAGCTGTGCCCCGACCTGCTCCAGATACCGCTCACTCCCGCCACCCTGTGGATGCCCGGTGTCGCGCCAGCACAGCAGCAGCACTTCACGCACGGGCGGATCTCCAGGGGGTCAGGGTCGGTCGGGGACAGGCAGACAATGGGCTCCACCATATAGCCCACCCGCCCGTTCCGGGCCAGCAGTGGTCATCCGACCTGCGCGTGCCGCGAATCGATGCCGGGGTGCGAGGTTGCGAGCGGGTGTCCGGGCCGGTGCGCGGCTGTGCGAAACTTGCCGCCGTGCTTCGAGCCGATCAGACCAGACCGCGCCGCCCGCGATTCGCCCGCCGGGCGACGCTGCGCCGGTCGCTACGGCTGCTGAGCAGTTTCCGGTTCGAGCAGACCGATCCGGCCGTGTTCTACGGCGGGGTGGCGGCCGACACCGCCGATCTGGTGTCGGACTTCTACCGGGATCTGACCGGGAAGTCGCTGCGCGGGACGGTCGTGCTGGATGTGGGCGGCGGTCCGGGCTATTTCGCGGAAGAGTTCGGCCGGGCGGGGGCCCGCTATCTGCCGGTGGAGCCGGATCCGTCGGAGATGCACGCGGCCGGTTTGCGGGTCGCGGGCTCGGTGCGCGGGTCGGGGATGGCGCTGCCGTTCCGCGATGACGCGGTGGAGGTCTGCATCTCCTCGAATGTGGCCGAGCACGTGCCGCAGCCGTGGGTGATGGCCGCGGAGATGCTGCGGGTCACCAAACCCGGTGGCCTCATGGTCTTTTCGTACACGGTGTGGCACGGGCCGTTCGGCGGCCACGAGACCGGGCCGTGGCATTACCTGGGCGGGGAGTACGCGGCGCGGCGGTATCGGCGCAAGCACGGGCGGGAGCCCAAGAACCGTTTCGGGCGGTCGCTGTTCGCGGTGCGGGCGGCCGAGGGGGTGCGGTGGGCGCGCGAAACTCCGGACGACATCGGGATTCTCGCGGTGTTCCCGCGCTATCACCCGCGCTGGGCCTGGTGGATGGTGCACGTCCCGGTACTGAGGGAGCTGCTGGTCAGCAACCTGGTGGTGGTGGCGACCAAGCTGCCGCGGTCAGCGTATGGAGAATCCGCGCCGCCAGATCCGGCGTAGGCCGGTGCAGGGTTCGGGTTCGCCCCACGGTGACTCCTGGGTAGCCAACCCGACCGTCTCCATGGCGGTCAGGCCGACCTGACCGGCGAGGGCGTTCACGGTGGCAACCGCTTCGGCCGCCTGTAATGCGGCGGCGGCTTGCTCGGTGGTCAGGGTCCGGCCCGGCAGGAAGGACACCACCCAACCGCCTGCGCCGACGCTTTTCGCCTGATGCGGCGTGAGATCACTGGTCATCAGCGATCTGCCGACCACTTGCACCGCCATGACTCGGACTCCCCTGTGCGGTAACGGTTCATGAATCGAGCGAGCTATCCACGGTAGCTATAAAGCATGCTCGCTGCGGCTTCCGAATGCAATAGTGCGTTCGGTGAAAAGCGAACCAACAGGTCGGAATTCGATATTGCGGACTGCTACCAGTTTGCCACAAGGATGCGGAATGGCTTGCACCCCTGCACAACCAGAGTGGATCAGTCCTTGGGCAACCGAAGTCGCAGAACGGGTTGCCCCTTCCGGACCGTCGGATAGGTCGCCTCCACCACCTCGACGCGCCACCCCGGCGGCAGCACCCGCTGCAACTGACCCGCAGCCCGCTGCATGGGAGTGCTGGCACCCGGTGAGTCGACATCGGACAGCTCACCGAGCAGGAAGTCGTCGAGGCGCACATCGGACATGCGGGGGATCTACCTTTCGAAGAGCTAATAGATAGCAACCGACCGGATTGGTGGAGAAAGGCGTACTGGGCCGAGCATAGGCCACGTCCGGGCAACCCCGAATCCGAATCAGGTTTCGCCGCGCCAGTAACCGGGCGACTTAGAAACCGAGGAGTCCCATTTCAAAGAAGATCCCGGTCAGCGGGACATTTGCCCCACATGCGGGGGACAGCGCCGAGCGCAAAACTGTAACGTGTTCTCATGGAGTACCAGAGTCTGTTCATCGGTGGCCGCTGGACCGCGCCGGCCGGCGCCGACACCCTGCCCGTCGTCTCGCCCGCAACCCTGGAAACCGTCGGCAGCGTGCCCGTCGTCACCCGCGCCGACGTCGACGCCGCGGTCGCCGCGGCCCGCCGGGCCTTCGACAGCGGACCCTGGCCGGCCACCCCGCCGGAGGAGCGCGCCGCCCTGCTGACCCGCGTCGTCGCCCTGCTCGATCAGAAGGCCGGCGACCTGACCGCCGCCCTCTCCGCCGAGATGGGCGCGCCCGCCCTGGCCGCGAGCACCCTCAACTACGTCCCCGCCCGCGCCACCCTCGACTTCTACGCCGGACTCGGAAAGTCCTTCCCCTGGACCGAATCTCGCACCGGCCTGTTCGGCACCACCCGGGTCTCCCGCGAACCGGTCGGCGTGGTCGCCGCCGTGATCGCCTGGAATGTCCCGCTCTTCCTGGCCGTCAACAAGCTCGCGCCCGCCCTGCTGGCCGGCTGCAGCGTCGTCCTCAAGCCCGCGCCGCTCACCCCGCTGGCCGCCAACCTGCTCGCCGACATCTTCGCCGAGGCCGGGCTGCCCGAGGGCGTGCTGTCGGTGCTGCCCGCCGAGGCCGACGCCGCCGAATACCTGGTCTCCCACCCGGGCGTGGACAAGGTCACCTTCACCGGCAGTACCGCGGTCGGCCGCAAGATCGCCGCCATCGCGGGCAGCCAGCTCAAGCGTTGCTCGCTGGAACTGGGCGGCAAGTCCGCCGCGATCCTGTTGCCCGACATGGACATTGCCGACATGCCCAAGCTCGCCTTCGCGGGCCTGATGAACAGCGGTCAGGCCTGCGTGGCCCAGACCCGCATCCTCGCCCCGCGCGGCCGCTACGACGAAATCCTCGACGCCCTCACCGCTTCCGTGGGCCTGTTCCCGGTCGGCCTGCCCGACGACCCCAATGCCCAACTGGGCCCGCTCATCTCGGAGAAGCAGCGCGAGCGCGTCGAGGGCTACATCGCCAAGGGCCAGGACGAGGGCGCGCGCCTGATCCTGGGCGGCGACCGCCCCGCCGACCTCCCCGGCTGGTACGTCCGCCCCACCGTCTTCGCCGACGTCACCAACGCCATGACCATCGCCCGCGAGGAGATCTTCGGCCCGGTCCTCTCGGTCCTCCCCTACGACACCGAGGAGGAGGCCGTCGCCATCGCCAACGACAGCGACTACGGCCTCGCCGGCTCGGTCTGGACCACCGACATCGAACACGGCGCCGCCATCGCGGCCAAGGTCCGCACCGGCACCTACGCCATCAACTGGTACGCCTTCGACCCCTGCGCCCCCTTCGGCGGCTACAAGACCTCCGGCATCGGCCGCGAGAACGGCCCCGAGGGCCTCGACGCCTACTGCGAGCAGAAGTCGCTACTGATGCCCATGGGCTCCTGACCCACCCGCAGAGACGAAAACGGCTCGCCCGCACTGTGAGTGCGGGCGAGCCGTTTCTCGTTATCAGGGATGCGGCGGCAGCGCCTGAATCCCTTCAGGGGTCGTGGGGGGGTGCCCCCCACCCCCCGCCGGGAGGCGCAAACCCTCGTTTAGGCCCCCAAAAACACGCCGAAACGCCTGGG
>NZ_JBHZAK010000033.1:0-55432 GCF_042754165.1 Nocardia sp. NPDC059229 | reverse complement strand
GCCCACCGTTTCGCGGTGGTGGGTGAGACCTGGAATCGTTCGGCGGCTCGGCGTAGTGGCCAACCGTCCTCGACGACGCACCGGGCCAGCCGTAACCGGCCCAGTTCCGACAGCGGGGCATTACGGTGGGACACGAAGACCTCCGATAGTGAATGCGTTCCTAGACAGCTCGCACTTCACTCGGAGGTCTTCGTCATGTCAGCTCGCCACGCCGTCACCAACGTCCGTGGTCAGTACACCTAGGGCCCGGTCTCCTGACCGGGTGAATGCATCGGCCTCGACACCCAGGGGTGGTCCCGGTGATCGCCGACAGCGCGAATCCGGCCAGGGCGGTGAGGAATACGCGCGCGGCCGAGGATTCGCCGAGGGTGCGGGCCGGATGGCCGGCGAGAGTGAACAGGGCAGCGAAGGCGACGACGTAGCGACTCACCACCCAGGCGATCAGGGTGAAATTGGCGAGGCCGATCTGCCGGGCCGCGAGGACCACTCGGCCGCGCCGATTCGAACCCTGTTGCGTCGCAGGAGTAAATAGGGGCTCGCGGTCGGGGGGTCCTGTCACTACGGTCGGGCGGGCAATCGAAACCCGGGACCATGGGGGTGCGCATGCCGTTGCCGGCCATCGATGAGGCGGCGGCCGCGAATCAGGCTGCGCCGCAGCGGCACTCGATTCCCCTGGTTGTGGTGTGGCCGGTAGCGGTGCTGGGCGCGCTGGCCGGGGCGGATTGGCTCCACCTGGCGATCGTGGCACCGCGGATGGCGCTGCACCTGGTCGATCTGGATGCCTACCGGATTGCGGCGGACCGGGTGGTGCACGGTGTTTCGGTGTACGACACACCGCTGCACGGCCATACTCGGGGGGTCTGGGAGTTCGTTTACACACCGTTCGCGGCACTGATGTTCGTGCCCCTGGCGGCACTGCACGGAGCGGCGTTCACCTGGGTCGGCGGGCTCGCGAATTTCCTCATGCTCACCGGATCGGTGTGGGCAGCCCTGTCGGTGCTGGGCTATCGCCGCGACCGTCGCATGCTGATCGTGGGGCCGACCGCTGCCGGGCTACTGCTGTTGTGCGAGCCGATCCGCGAGACCATGGCGTTCGGCCAGGTCAACATGTTGCTGCTGCTCCTCGTCCTGGCCGATATGGCCTTGCCCGATTCGTCACGCGTGAAAGGCGTACCGACCGGCATCGCGGCCGGCATCAAGCTGACTCCGGCGTTCTTCATTCTCTACCTGCTGGTGACCCGGCGATTCCGGGCCGCCGCCACCGCGACCGGCGCTCTGGTGACCACGATGGTGATCGGTCTGGCTGTGCTGCCGAAGGATTCACTGACCTTCTGGAGCGGCGGGTTCGCCGACCCCTCCCGCGTCGGCGCCCCCGAGAACCCGGACAACGAATCGCTGCGCGGCATGCTCGCCCGCTCGCTGGGGTTGGGTGGCGGCATCCAATTGCTGTGGCTCGCAGCAGCTCTCGTCATCATCG
This sequence comes from Nocardia sp. NPDC059229, assembly GCF_042754165.1. Classification (NCBI taxonomy): domain Bacteria; kingdom Bacillati; phylum Actinomycetota; class Actinomycetes; order Mycobacteriales; family Nocardiaceae; genus Nocardia; species Nocardia sp. NPDC059229. The sequence goes on along the minus strand of NZ_JBHZAK010000033.1, from coordinate 53,955 downwards.
CCGTCTGCCTCGTGCTGGCCCGCCGTCTCTCCGGAACCGGCCGCGAACTTCCAGCCGTGGTCCTGTGCGGCCTGACCAGCACCGTCGTCTCCCCGTACAGCTGGATCCACCACTGGGTCTGGCTCGCGCCCCTGCTGATCTACCTGGCCCACCTGGCGAATCGCCACCGCTCCGTCCCCACCGTCGCGGGTCTGCTCTCCGTCTTTCTCGGCTGTTCAGGCGGTCTGTTCATCCTGTTCGGCGTCCATCGCGAGAGTGTCTTCGACTTCCCGAACCGGGGCCCTCTCGCCCTCTTCGACCACAATGCCTTTATCTGGCTCGCCCTGGTCCTGTTCGCTGTCACCGCCGTCGCTCTCCGGCGAAATACTCAGGCGGAGAGCCACGGGTCGGCATAGAGGTCGGCCGATGTCCTTCAGCGCGTGACGGATTCGCGTGCTTCCATCGCCGCGCCGGTCAGCTCGATCGAGCGCACCCGGTCGTCGACGTTCTGGGCGTGATGCGCCGTGATGAGTTCGTCGGCCTGGATGCCTGCCGCGAAATCCTCCAGGTACGCCACGACGTCGGCGGGTGTGCCGACGGCCGTGTACGTGGTCATCCTGGCCAGGTGACGGCCATTGGGCGAGGCCAGGAAGGCGTCGATCTCCTCGTCGGAGAAGTCCATGCCCGCCGCGCCGCGCTTGATGAACGCGCGGGTGCGCGCCCGGTAGGAGATGGTCTTCTGCTCCTCGGCCTGCGCGCGATCCTCGGCCGCGAACACATTGACCCCGGCCATGACATACGGCTCGGCCAGCTGCTCGGAGGGCCGGAATCGATCGCGGTATTCACGGACGGCCTCGTGCAGGGAGTCGGGCGCGAAGTGCGAGGCGAAGGCGTAGGGCAGGCCCAGGTGCGCGGCCAGCTGCGCGCCGAACAGCGACGACCCCAGAATGTAGAGCGGCACAACGCCTTCCGCGCGCGGGACGGCCTGAATGCCCGGAATCCGCGAGTTCCCGGTCAGGTACCCCTGCAACTCCAGCACGTCCTGCGGGAAGGTGTCCGCCGAGGACGGGTTACGCCGCAGCGCCCGCATGGTTTCCTGATCGCTGCCCGGCGCGCGACCCAGCCCCAGGTCGATGCGGCCCGGGTACAGCGATTCGAGGGTGCCGAACTGCTCGGCGATCACCAGCGGCGAGTGGTTCGGCAGCATGATTCCGCCCGCACCGAGCCGGATGGTCTCGGTATGCCCGGCCACGTGGCCGATGAGCACGCTGGTCGCGCTGGACGCGATCGACTTCATATTGTGGTGCTCGGCATACCAGACCCGCCGGTACCCACTGCGTTCCGCCGCCTGCGCCAGCGCAACGCTGTTCTGGAAGCTGTCACGCGCGGTCTGACCGGGCGCGATCACCGCCAGGTCGAGGAGGGACAGTGCGATGGGCATGCTGGCACCGGCTTTCGTGGATGTCGTGTTCTGGACGGCGGGCGCTGTTGTACCCGCACCCCAGTGATAATTCGATTGTCATCGAACTTATGCCCACGCCGCACCGAGCCGCCATCGGGCGACCGGTCGGCTACCGGAATTTCTCCACGTGCTCCGCGGCCCAGTCCCGGACATCCCGCGCCGGCCGCCCGGTGAGGTCGGCCACCGTCGTCGTGACCAGATCCGAGCGTGGCCGGAATTCGGCCATCGACAGCAGTGATTCGATCAGCCGCGCCGGCAGTCCGGCCCCGGTCATCGACTCCCGCGCTACCTCCAGCGGCAGTGCCTCGAACCGCAGCGAACGACCCAGCACCTCGCCGATCGCCGCGACCTGATCCGCCCGCCCGACCACCCGCGGCCCGGTCACCAGGTATTTCCGCCAGGTGTGCGAGTGGTCGGTGAGCAGTCGCGCCGCCACGGCCGCGATATCGCCCTCGTGCACCACCGCGCTCGCCGCGACCTCGGTACCGCGCACCACGTCACCGGCGCGAATCTGCCCCGCCCAGCCCAGCGCGTTGGAGGCGAGGGTGTCCGCGCGCAGTACGGTCCACGGCAGCCCCGAGGCCTCGATGAGCCCCTCCATCTCGGCATGCAACTGCGGAATCAGATCCGATTGCGGCCCTTGGTCGTTCACCGTCGTGGACGACAGATACACGACGCGCTGGGCGTGCCCGGCGAGCACCTTCAGCACCTGCGCCGCGCCCTCCGTCCCATGGAACGGCCACACCAGGAACACCGAGTCGACCCCGTCCGCGGCCGCGACCAGCGATTCCGGCTCGGCCAGATTTCCGCCCACCACCTCGACTCCGGGCGGCAGGCCGGCGGTTTCCGGATCGCGAGCCAGCGCTCGTGTCCAGACCCCCGCCGCGACCAGTTGGGCAACTACCTGCCGGCCGACGTTTCCCGTCGCACCCACCACGAGCACACTGTTCACGTCTTCGGAAACCCACCGTGACCGGGCCGAATTTCCTAAATGCCCGGATATATATGGTGGCTCGGATCACACCCGCCCTCATCGCCCCAGGTCGCGAAGATCAGGTCAGGTGACCCTTACTGGAACGTGGGATGGAATTCCGTCACACTGATGTTGTGAAAACCGTGGGTTTGCGGAACGCGGAACAGGCCGGGCACCAAAACGACGGTGCCCGGTCCGTTGTCGTGCCCGTGCCGGCGGGTGAGGGTCATACCCGGGAAGCTGTCATCAAGCTGCTGCTGGAGGAGGGCCCGATCACCGCGACCGCCATCGGCGAACGCCTGGGCCTGAGCCCGGCGGGCGTGCGCCGGCACCTGGACGCGCTCATCGAATCGGGCGAGGCCCGCGCGATGCGGTCGGCGCCGTGGCAGCAGAAGGGGCGTGGTCGTCCCGCCAAGCAGTTCCAGCTGACGGCCACCGGCCGTGGCCGCCTGGGGCATGCCTACGATGACCTCGCCGGAGCCGCCATGCGGCAGCTGCGGGAGATCGGCGGAGAGCAGGCCATCACCGAGTTCGCGCGCCAGCGGGTGGCGACCATCGTGTCCGGGGTCGGCGCGCTCGCCGAGCACACCCCGGCCGAGACCGAGGCCAAGGCGGAGGAGATCGCGGACGCGTTCACCGACGCCGGATTCGCGGCCTCGACCCGGAAAGTCGGTGCGGGCGTGCAGATCTGCCAGCACCACTGCCCGGTCTCGCATGTCGCCGAGGAGTTCCCGGAGCTGTGCGCGGCCGAACTCGAAGCCTTCCGGGAGATTCTCGGTACGCACGTGCAGCGCCTGGCGACCATCGCCAATGGCGACTGCGCCTGCACCACGCACGTCCCGCTCGTCGCAGTGCCCCCCATATCGAATACCGCCCAAAAGAATTCCGCATCGACCCCCGTTGCACAGCCCGCAACGACTTCTACAGATGACTCCGGAAGGAGTGCCGAATGACGACGACCACCGACCAGGTGCAGCCGCTGTCCCAGGAAGAGACCATCGCGTCCCTGGGCACGTACGAGTACGGCTGGGCCGACAAGGATGTCGCCGGTGCCAGTGCCAAGCGCGGCCTGTCCGAGGACGTCGTACGCGACATCTCGGCGAAGAAGAACGAGCCCGAATGGATGCTCGACTTCCGCCTCAAGGCACTGCGCATCTTCGACAAGAAGCCCATTCCGAGCTGGGGCTCCAACCTCGGGGGCATCGACTTCGACAACATCAAGTACTTCGTGCGCTCGAGCGAGAAGCAGGCCGCGTCCTGGGAAGAGCTGCCCGAGGACATCAAGAACACCTACGACAAGCTGGGCATCCCGGAGGCGGAGAAGCAGCGGCTGGTCGCGGGTGTCGCCGCGCAGTACGAGTCCGAGGTCGTCTACCACTCCATCCGTGAGGACCTGGAGAAGCAGGGCGTCATCTTCCTCGACACCGACACCGGTCTCAGGGAGCACCCGGAGATCTTCCAGAAGTACTTCGGCTCGGTCATTCCGTCGGGCGACAACAAGTTCTCCGCGCTGAATTCGGCGGTGTGGTCGGGTGGCTCGTTCATCTACGTGCCGCCGGGCGTGCAGGTGGACATCCCGCTGCAGGCGTACTTCCGCATCAACACCGAGAACATGGGTCAGTTCGAGCGGACGCTGATCATCGTCGACGAGGACGCCTACGTCCACTACGTCGAGGGCTGCACCGCGCCGATCTACTCCTCGGACTCGCTGCACTCCGCGGTGGTCGAGATCATCGTGAAGAAGGGCGGCCGCTGCCGCTACACCACCATCCAGAACTGGTCGAACAACGTCTACAACCTGGTGACCAAGCGCGCCAAGGCCGAGGCGGGCGCGACCATGGAGTGGGTCGACGGCAATATCGGCTCCAAGGTCACCATGAAGTACCCGGCCGTGTGGATGACCGGTGAGTATGCCAAGGGTGAGGTGCTCTCCATCGCGTTCGCCGGTCCGGACCAGCACCAGGACACCGGCGCGAAGATGCTGCACCTGGCGCCGCACACCTCCTCGACCATCATCTCCAAGTCGGTGGCGCGCGGCGGCGGTCGTGCCTCCTACCGCGGCCTGGTTCAGGTGAACAAGGGTGCGCACGGCTCGAAGTCGACTGTGAAGTGCGATGCGCTGCTGGTGGACAACATCTCTCGCTCCGATACCTACCCCTACGTCGACATCCGTGAGGACGACGTGACCATGGGCCACGAGGCCACGGTGTCGAAGGTGTCCGAGGACCAGCTGTTCTACCTGATGAGCCGCGGCCTCACCGAGGACGAGGCCATGGCCATGATCGTGCGCGGCTTCGTCGAGCCGATCGCCAAGGAGCTCCCGATGGAGTACGCCCTGGAGCTGAACCGCCTGATCGAACTGCAGATGGAAGGAGCCGTCGGCTGATGACGGTCGAGAATGTTGCCGTTGCTGCCGAGGGCCGTGTGCCCGCGATCAACAAGGGTGAGGTTTTTGCGTCCTTCGACGTGAACGCCTTCGAAGTGCCGTCCGCGCATGACGAGGTGTGGCGCTTCACCCCGTTGCGTCGCCTGCGTGGCCTGCACGACGGCACCGCCGTTCGCGACGGCCGGGCCGTCGTCGAGGCGAACGCTGTCGAGGGCGTGACGGTGGAGACCGTCGGCCGTGACGACGCTCGCCTCGGTGTCGCCGGTACCCCCACCGATCGCGTTGCCGCGCAGGCATACTCGGGTTTCGAGCACGCGACCATCGTGTCGATCGGTGCGGAAACCGAAGTGGCCGAACCGGTCGTCGTCACCATCACCGGTCCGGGTGAGGGCAAGACCGCCTACGGGCACACCCAGATCCGACTGGGCAACTTCGCCCACGCGAACGTGGTCGTCGATCAGCGCGGCAGCGGAACCTACGCGGAGAACGTGGAATTCGTGCTCGGCGACAGCGCCAAGCTGAATGTCATCGTCATCCAGGACTGGGCCGACGATGCCGTGCACGCGACCGCGCACCACGCCGAGCTGGGCCGGGACGCCACCCTGCGGCACACCAATGTCACCCTCGGTGGCGATCTGGTGCGTCTGACCGCTACCGTCCGCTACGACGGTCCGGGCGGCGACGCCGAACTGCTCGGCGTGTACTTCGCCGATGACGGCCAGCACTTCGAACAGCGCCTGCTGATCGATCACGGGGTGCCCCACTGCAAGTCGAACGTGCTGTACAAGGGTGCGCTGCAGGGCGATCCGTCCTCCAGCAAGCCGGACGCGCGCACCGTGTGGGTGGGCGACGTGCTCATTCGCGCGGCGGCCGAGGGCACCGACACCTACGAGGCCAACCGCAACCTGGTGCTCACCGATGGCGCGCGCGCCGACTCGGTGCCGAACCTGGAGATCGAGACCGGCGAGATCGTCGGCGCCGGACATGCCTCGGCCACTGGGCGTTTCGATGACGAGCAGCTGTTCTACCTGCGCTCGCGCGGTATCAGCGAGGAGGCGGCGCGGCGTCTGGTCGTGCGCGGCTTCTTCTTCGAGATCATTCAGAAGATCACGGTCCCCGAGGTCCGGGAGCGGCTCGAGGCGGCCATCGAGGCCGAGCTCGCCGCTGTCGGCGCCTGACACCAACTTCCCATCCCTGCAAAGGAATTCGAATTCGATGACCACCCTGGAAATCAAGGACCTGCACGTCGAGGTCGCCAACCCGGACCAGAACGCCGAGCCCATCAAGATCCTCAAGGGCGTCAACCTGACCGTGAAGTCCGGTGAGACCCACGCGATCATGGGCCCCAACGGCTCCGGCAAGTCGACCCTGTCCTACGCCATCGCCGGGCACCCCAAGTACACCGTCACCCAGGGCACCATCACCCTCGACGGCGAGAACGTGCTGGAGATGTCGGTCGACGAGCGTGCGCGTGCCGGTCTGTTCCTGGCCATGCAGTACCCGGTCGAGGTCCCGGGCGTCTCGGTCTCGAACTTCCTGCGCACCGCCGTCACCGCCGTCCGCGGCGAGGCCCCCAAGCTGCGCACCTGGGTGAAGGAAGTCAAGGAGGGCATGTCCGAGCTGGACATCGATCCGGCCTTCGGCGAGCGCTCGGTCAACGAGGGTTTTTCCGGCGGTGAGAAGAAGCGCCAGGAGATCCTGCAGCTGGGCCTGCTCAAGCCGAAGATCGCCATCCTCGACGAGACCGACTCGGGTCTGGACGTGGACGCGCTGCGGATTGTTTCCGAGGGTGTGAACCGTTACAAGGAACGGGAGACCGGCGGCATCCTGCTGATCACCCACTACACCCGCATTCTGCGCTACATCCAGCCGGACTTCGTTCACGTGTTCGTGAACGGCCGCATCGTGGCCGAGGGCGGCTCCGAGCTGGCCGAGGAACTCGACGCCAACGGCTACGTGCGCTTCACCTCATCCGCGGCGAGCCGCGAATCAGATTCTGTCGTAGGAGCCTAAATGACCAGCACCGTGGGGACTCTCGACATCGCCAGGATCCGGGCCGACTTCCCGATCCTGAGCCGGACCGTGCGCGACGGAAAACCGTTGGCGTACTTGGATTCCGGTGCGACGTCGCAACGTCCGCTGCAGGTGCTCGACGCCGAGCGGGAATTCCTGCTCGAACACAACGCGGCCGTGCATCGCAGCGCGCACCAGCTCGCCGAGGAGGCCAATGAGGCCTACGAGGCGGCGCGCGCGGCGATCGCGGCGTTCGTCGGCGTCGGCGCGGACGAGATCGTGTACACCAAGAACGCGACCGAGTCGCTGAACGTGGTGGCCTACGCCTTCTCCGACGACCGATTCCCGCACCGCGTCGGGCCCGGCGACGAGATCGTCATCACCGAGCTCGAACATCACGCGAATCTCGTGCCGTGGCAGGAGCTCGCGCGCCGGACGGGTGCGACGCTGAAGTGGTACGGCATCACCGCCGAGGGTCGCATCGACCTGGACTCGCTGGAGCTGTCGCCCGCCACCAAGGTGGTCGCCTTCACCCACCAGTCGAACGTGACCGGCGCGGTAGCGGATGTCGCCGAATTGGTGCGCCGCGCAAAGGAAGTCGGCGCGATCGTGGTGCTGGACGCCTGCCAGTCTGTGCCGCACATGCCGGTGGACTTCAAGGCGCTGGGCGTCGACTTCGCGGCCTTCTCCGGTCACAAGATGCTGGGCCCCTCGGGTGTCGGCATCCTGTACGGCCGCCGTGAGCTGCTCGAGGACACCCCGCCGTTCATCACCGGTGGTTCCATGATCGAGACCGTGTACATGGATCATTCGACCTTCGCCCCGCCGCCGCTGCGGTTCGAGGCGGGTTCGCAGATGATCTCGCAGGTCGTCGGATTGGGTGCGGCTGTCCGGTATCTGAGCGAAGTCGGCATGGAAGCCGTTGCGGCGCATGAGCACTCGCTCATCGGCGCGGCGCTCGAAGGTCTGGGCGAGATCGACGGCGTCCGCATCATCGGCCCGACCGAGAACGTGAACCGCGGCGGCGCGGTGTCGTTCCTGGTGGACGGTATTCACGCCCACGACGTCGGCCAGATCCTCGACGACCAGGGTGTCGCCGTCCGTGTGGGTCACCACTGCGCGTGGCCGCTGCACCGGCACTTCGGTATCGCCGCGACCGCGCGGGCCTCGTTCGCGGTGTACAACACCCTCGACGAGGTCGATCAGCTGGTGGCCGCGGTGCGGAAGGCCCAGAGCTTCTTCGGAGTTGCATAAGACATGCGCATGGAGCAGATGTACCAGGAAGTCATCCTGGACCACTACAAGCACCCGCACCACCGAGGGCTGCGCGAGCCCTTCGGCGCCGAGGTGCACCACGTCAACCCCACCTGCGGTGACGAGGTGACGCTGCGTGTGCACATCGACGACAACGGCGACGTCAAGGACGTGTCCTACGACGGCCAGGGTTGCTCGATCAGCCAGGCGTCCACCTCGGTGCTCACCGACCAGGTCATCGGCCTGCCGGTGCAGCAGGCGCTGAAGGTGGTCGAGGCGTTCGACGAGATGGTCACCGGCCGCGGCACCGTCGAGGGCGACGAAGAGGTGATCGGCGACGGCATCGCGTTCGTCGGCGTCGCCAAGTACCCCGCCCGCGTGAAGTGCGCGCTGCTGGGCTGGATGGCGTTCAAGGATGCCGTGGTACGGATAGCCTCGGCCGAGGAAGCCAAGAAGACGATGGGCAACGGGGAGTAGAGATGAGCGAAACCGACCAGCAGGCCAAGGAACTCACCCCGGAGGAGATCCAGCACCTGGAGGACATGGAGGAGGCGATGCGCGACGTCGTCGACCCCGAGCTCGGCATCAATGTCGTCGACCTGGGCCTGGTCTACGGCATGGCCTTCGAGGACGGCATCGCCAAACTCGACATGACCCTGACCTCCCCGGCCTGCCCGCTGACCGACGTCATCGAAGACCAGTCCCGCAACGCCCTCGTGCGCTCCGGCCTGGCCGAAGACCTCCAGATCAACTGGGTCTGGATGCCGCCGTGGGGCCCCGACAAGATCACCGACGACGGGCGCGAACAGCTGCGCGCCCTCGGCTTCACGGTCTAGCGGGACCAGCAATCCGCCGACGATGCGGGCCGATCCGATACGGATCGGCCCGCATCGTTGTTTTCGGCTGGAGTCCATATTCATTCGGCTGACCGGAACCACTGTGCGATAGTCGGATCCAGAAAGGAGTGATCCCTGACGAGGCAAAAGGCCTGTGTCCCGCCGCTGGCTTCGACCCGCCGCGCTACCGGGCCGGCCCCGGCCATCCGCCCGCCACATCACCGCCCGCCTCCGCGGTGCGGGCAGCATGGACGACTGAGTCGTCCGGCTACCGAGCCGTGACGCCGAACCGAAAGAACGGTCGGCCCACCGTATTACGGTGGGCCGACGTCTTCACTGGGGGAGGAAGCCTTGTCCTACGGAATCATGCCCCTGTGCCGTTGGCCTGGAAGGGATTCGGCGATTCGGTTCGCACGGCCCTGAATTCGTGGGCGACGCCCTTCCCGATCATTGGTCGAGGCCTCGGTCGAGGGGGTAGCGGTCGGCCAGGGCCGTGCGATCGTTGTAGAAGAAGTTGAGGACGAGATCGTCGGCGACTCGGAACAATTCGTCGCGACCCTCGACGGCGGCAACCCATTCCATGGGCAGGGCCTCGAGGCCGTGGATGGCGCCGATGAGGTTGCCTGCCACCGCGCCCGTGGAGTCGGAGTCGCCGGAGTGGTTGACCGACAGCAGGAGCCCGGTGCGGATGTCGCCGGTGCGGTAGGTGTGCAGTGCGCAGTACACGGCGATGGCCAGGCACTCCTCGGCGCACCACCCCGCGCCGATTTGCTCCAGCCGCTCCGGGTTGGGGTCACCCAGGTGCGCGGTGGTGAGGGCAGCGGCCAGCGCGGTGATCGTTTCCGCGCTCGCGGGCATCGGGGCGAGCCGGGAGATGGTGTCCTGCACCGCGATCGGAAGTTCGGTTCCGGACAGGACGCTGTCGATCAAGATGGCGAGGGCGCCCGCCGCGAGGTAGCCGGTCGGGTGGCCATGGGTTAGCTGAGCGCATCGCATGGCGGTATAGAACGCGCGGTCGGCGCCGAATCCGGCCAGCCCGAACGGCGCCGATCGCATCACGGTCCCGCACCCCTTCGACTTCGGATTCACCGGCCCCGGCTCCCCGAACTCCAACGGCGGCACGAACCCTTCGGCCTGGCGCCGCAGCCCGGTCAGGCAGGCATTGCCCGGAGACCGCATGGCATACAGGAATCGGTGCCCCGCCAGCCACCCGTCCACATCGGCCGCAGGTTTCTCCTGCTGTTGAGTATCCCGCCACCGCAGGTAGGCGCGGCGCAACACCGGCGCGGGGTCCGTACCCGGCGGGCAGCGCAGCAGGCCCTCGGCGGTGAACAGCGTCATCTGAGTGTCGTCGGTGATCTGCTGTGGCGCGGCCGGATCCGGGCCGGGCAGGAATCCGGTGACCCCCGCCGCCCCGTACCGCCCCCGGATCTGCTGCAGCGACAGAAACTCGATCGGCCACCCCAGCGCGTCCCCGATCGCCCCGCCCAGCAGCGCCCCGCGCACCCGGTCGAACAGCCTCTCGTGATCTTGCACGCCACCCACCCTATGCGCGTCGCCTGCAGAGCCGTCACGATGCGTCGTATCCATCGGGGGCAGGACCTGGCAACGGTGGCCTGGCAAGCACGTCTATCGCGCTCGTATCCCGCTGCCGGACAGCCTTTCCGAGTCTGTGGCCGTCGGATGTCCTGACCGACGGTAGTGTCGACTACGCCTGCCGCACCGTCCAGACCCTCGGCGCGAAGGCGTGGCCGCGCTTGTCCCGGCCGGTGTTGCCGCAGACCCGCCGCTACCGTGGAGGTCGGCGTGGGCGGCTCGCGGCTACGCGTCGGTGCGGAAGCGGAGGGGCCCATGGCATTACGCAGTGCGTTCACCGAGCTGCTCGGGGTGCGGTATCCGATCGTGTCGGCGCCGATGGGTGGGTCGGCCGGTGGGGCTCTCGCCGCAGCGGTGTCCGAAGGCGGCGGGCTCGGGATGGTCGGGGGCGGCCGTGGCGATGCCGAGTGGGTCGAGCGGGAGCTGCGGATTGTCAGTGAGCGGACCGAAAAACCTTGGGGGATAGGGTTTCTTGCCTGGGGTGCGTCCCGGTCGGTGGTGGAACTGGCGCTGACGTACCGGCCGCGGGCGATGATGCTGTCGTTCGGGGATCCGCGGCCCTTCGTCGAGGCGATCCGGGCGGCGGGCGCGGTCTTGATCGTCCAGGTGACCGATATGGCCGAGGCGGAGCAGGCGGTGGCCGTGGGGGCGGATGTGATTGTGGCGCAGGGGACCGAGGGTGGCGGGCATGGTGCGCGGCGGGGGCGTACGACATTGAGCTTCGTGCCGGCAGTGGTCGATCAGGTCTCGCCGGTTCCCGTGCTCGCGGCGGGCGGTATTGCCGATGGGCGGGGGCTTGCGGCCGCGTTGACCCTGGGGGCGGCGGGGGCTCTGATCGGTACGCGATTCCAGGCCAGCATCGAGACGCTGGCGGATCCCTTCGTCGGCAAGGCCATTATCGAGGGCCGGGGCGAGAACACCGAGCGCAGTAGCGTGCTGGACATCGTGCGCGATGCGAATTGGCCGCCGGAATACACCGCGCGCACGCTGCCGCACCCGATTCTCGACCAGTGGCGCGGACGCGAATCCGAGCTCATCGGTGATGAGGGTGCCCGGCGGGCGTACCGCGAGGCGGTGGCGAGCGGGGAGCTGCCGCCGACCCCGGTGTGGGCGAGCGAGGCGGTCGATCTCATCGACAGTGTGCAACCGGCGGCCGATCTGGTCGGCGCTCTCGCCGCCGAGGCCGAGGCGGCACTCGCGCGGGCCACGGCTGGTCGTCGCCGGGAGTGACGCAGCCGGTAGTTGCCGGGAATGACGCAGCCTGTCGTAACTGGGAGTGACGCAACCGTCGTCGCCGGAATGACGCAGCCTGTCGTGACCGGGAGTGACACGGCCGGTCGTGATCGGGAACAGCCGGTTCGGACCGTAGGATTCTCCGGTGACCTATGACGACTTCGACGGGTTCGAGCATCTCGACACCTCCACATTGCCGGAGCGGCAGCAGCGGATTCTGTGCAGTATTCGCGATTGGGTGCAGCGGCACGGGTATTCGCCGAGTACGCGGGAGATCGGCGATGCGGTCGGGTTGAAGTCGGCTTCGTCTGTTTCGCGGCATTTACGCGAATTGGAGGAGCGGGGGTTTCTCAAGCGCAGTGGATCGGTGACCCGGCCCATGGATGTGCGGCTGTTCCTGCGGGCGGCCGGGCCGCAGCGGCAGCAGGACGAGAATTCGGTGCCGGTGCCCGTGGTGGGCGATATCGCGGCCGGTACGCCGATTCTGGCCGAGGAGCACACCGACGACGTGCTGTCCCTGCCGCGCGAGCTGGTGGGCCGCGGTACCGTCTTCGGCCTGCGGGTTCGTGGTGACTCCATGGTCGATGCCGCCATCTGCGACGGCGACATCGTGGTGGTGCGCAAGCAGCAGGAGGCACACACCGGCGAGATCGTGGCCGCCATGATCGACGGCGAGGCCACGGTCAAGGTCTACCGCCGCGCCAATGGGCATGTGTACCTGGAGCCGCGCAATGCGGCCTACCCGGTGATCGATGGCGACCACGCCCAGGTGCTGGGTAAGGTTGTCTCGGTCATGCGCAGGGTCTGAGCGTCTGGCATGATGACGGCCGTTATCACCTTCCATCCCCGGGGAGTATCGAATGTCGTTGCTGCGCAAGGCCGGTGTAGGCCTCGCCGTTACGTCGATGGCCGCGATCGGCACCGTGGCCGCCGGAACCGCCTCCGCGGCGGACAGTGAACCGGTCTTCGTCGCCACCTCCGGTGATCTGTACGGCGCGCTCGCGCTGTCCAAGAGCACCGGAAACGTCGCCTATGCCGTGAACTACGGCAGTTGGGACAGCGCGGACAGCACCGCCGTGGACAAGTGCGGCGGCGGCGACTGCGCGGTCGTCGTGCACTTCGCCAATGCCTGCGGCGCGGTCGCACAGGGCGCCGACACCCGCTTCGGCTGGGCGTGGGCCCCGTCCAAGGTGGAGGCCGAGTCGGCCGCCATCAACGTGCTCGGCAAGAGCGCCCCGGGTTTCCCGGACACGGGGTCGTCCTCGCCGCGCCAGGCCAAGGTCATCCTGTCGGCGTGCACCGACAACGCGAGCTGACCGATCGCGAATCACCCCGGCGCCACACCGGATTCGTCCGGTGTGGCGCTGTTTTGTTTGCCGGAGTCCATTTTCCAGCAATACGCCCGGCCGGACGGAGATGATTTCCCGGTGGACGACATCACCTACGAGGACACCCGGTTCGCAATGCACGCGGCGGCCGAACTGCTGATCGCCGGCCCGCAGTACCGCCGATTCGGCAGTATCCGCATGCGTATCGTGCTGGGCGGCTTCACCGGCATCAAGTGGCCGGTGTCGGTGACGGGCACCGATCTGGTGTGGCCACAGGGCCGCATCCGCCTGCACGGCACCTACAGTGACCTCGCTTCGACCGCCGGGTTCGCGGCCGACGCCCCGCCCGCGGGCCTGTATTCCGATGGCACCCGCATGGATCCGGACGAACCCTTCAGCGTCGACGCCGACGCCGCCACCACGGTGCACGACTGGTTCGCGGTGGGAGACACCGCATTACGGCGCTTCGCCGAGGAACAACCGGTGCTGTGGCCCGAGCACTTCGATCTGTCCGTCGCCGTCGACGAGGTGAATTACGGTGTCTCCCCGGGAGACTGGGACAACCCGCAGCCCTACGCGTACGTCGGGCCGTGGACCCGGCGTGAGGGTGAGTTCTGGAACATGTCCTTCGGGGCGATGCGCCCGCGCGCCGAGGTGGCGACGGTCGAGGGCCTGCTGGAGTTCTTCCGGGAGGGCAGAGCCCGTGCCGCGCAGGACAATTGACGTCAGCGCAGGTGCGCCTTCAGCACATCGCCGCCCTCGGTGCCGAGGATGAAGGTGTGGTCGTCGGACGGGTCGACGGCCACGGAGGTCAGCGGCTGTCCCGACAGCAGCGTGCAGCTGGTGTGGGTGACCGGATCGGCCCGCACGAATTGCCCACTGCCGGTGGCGATGTAGAGCAACCCATCCGCAGCGATCGCCAGATCGTCGGGGAGCAGCGGTGCGGTGAGCGGCGCGGGCGCCAGATCGACGGCGACACCGGCCCGGGCCGGATCGTCGATGGGCAACGCGACGATGCGTGCCGTGGGGCTCTCCAGCAGGGTCACATAGAGGATGTTCCCGGCCGCGGCGATCCCGTCGGCGCCGGATCCCTTGGCCGCCAGCGCGTTCCGGGCCCGCTCGGTCCACTCGGTGTCGAGGGTCCCGTCCGGCCGGATCCGCTCCACGGTATTGGCGGTGGTGTCGGCGACGAACAGATTCCCGGCCGCATCGAAGGCGGCCCCATTGGCCTGGCCGATCCCGGAGACGAAAACTCCAGGCTGCGGAACGGCCGCGCCGGGATCGAATCGGAGTACGCCGCCCTGGCCGGCGAGCCCGGCGAACGGTGAATTGCCGTATGTCACGTACATCAGCCCGTCTGGGCCGAGCCGGACCGCGCCCGGGCTCGACACCGGCACGCTGACGACGAGGTGACCGTCCCGGTCGTACCGCTCCACCGCATTGCGGTAGGTGCGCGCGACCCAGATGTCCCCGGCCGCGTCGAATCCCAGATTCTCCGACCAGTCGCCCACCGGCGTGCGGGTGGGCAGGCCCATCGCCAGTTCGGCGGGGGAACAGGAAACCGGTGTGGCCGTGCCGGGAACGTCGGCGGCAGTCGGACCGGCCATCGCGACGGGGCCGGCCGCGGCGACGGCCAGCAGGAGGGTCACGCCCAGTCCGGCGCGTCGTCCCCTGGGATCCGCTTGCGGCACAGCTACTTCCGATCGCGGTTCCGGCATTGCGGCGTTCCCTTCGCTGGGCGGTGGTCGCGGCCAGCGTATATCGCCTGGTCCAGCCCGGCAATGATCACCGGGCCGACATTCTCTGAGGTCAGGCGGCCGTTACGACGCGGCGGGGTGCGTGGGTAGCTGCTCGGTGGAGCGTTCCGCCAGTGCCGCTTCGACATTCGCGATGCCGGCCCGCACTCCGAGCCCGTAGCCGTCCTCGTCGAGGGCGTCGAGCCGGTTGCGGGCGTCGTCGAGGTGGCGCTGGGCGGTGTCGAACGCGCCCAGGCGCCGGTAATTGTCGGCGAGATTCAGGTGCAGCGACGGATAGAAACCCTGGACACTCAACCCCGCATGGTGGGCCTGGGCCCGCTCGTCGGTCAGCGCGTCGGCGGCATCGAGGGCCCGGATATCCCAGGTGAGCGCGTCCGCCGCATGCGCCTGGAGGTCGGCCAGGAAGTGAGCGAGCGAGACCCGGTGCAGCGGGTCGCCGCCCGCACCGATGGTGTCCCACAGTGCGGTCAGCTGCTTCCGCGCCGTCGCCGCATCACCTTGGCGGCCAAGGGTTACAGCGTTGTTGATGGCGGTCATGGTCTCGTCGACGGCGGTCATGCCCGCGACCGTAGCGTCAGGGTCCGACAACTAGCGGGCGGGCCGCCCGTGCCGCCCGTCCCCGGTGATCCGGCCGCGCCGGATGAGATCGCGCTTGGTGCCGGGTCCGAGGGTGACCTGCTCGTCGGCCCCGGCCACGGCCTCGTCCGGATTGGGCCGCACGAACAGTGTCACCGTGGTGCCCTCGGTGAACCCGTTCCTGCGCATCATGGACGCCGAGGCCGTGTTGTGGTTCTCCACGTCGGTCACGATGCGGGCCGCGCCGTGCCGGAAGAGCAGATCGCAACACGCGGTCATGAGCCGGCCCGCGACACCGCGCCCCTGCATATCGGGCGCCACGGCGATCCACTCCAGGTACGCCCAGTCCTCGCGCAGCTCGAATTCCATGGAGGCCAGCACGAATCCGACGACCCGATCCGAATCCACCGCCACCCAGCAGGACCGTCCGGCACTGTCGAGGTGCTCGGCCACCGAGGTCAGCGACCACGAGGTGTAGGGCTTGGCCTGGGTGTCGAACACCTGGTAGCCGAGGTCGATGACCTGACGCAGATGCCCGAGCCCCATGGGCACGACGGCGATATCCGGATGGCTGGATATGTCGGAATCCATGCCCGACAGTTTGCCAGGTGGGTGCTGGCTACCCGGGCGTCCGCCGGGTGGCGAGGCCGCGCGGGTGGCGTGCTATCAGGCGCCCTTGCGGGTCTGTTTGGCCGGTGCCTTCTTCGCGGCTTTCTTGGCGGGCTTCTTCTCCGCAGTCGCCTTCGCGGCCTTGGTGGCCTTGGCCGGCGCGGCCGGTGCGGTACCCGCCTTGCGTCCGGAGGCTTCGAGGCTGCGCTGCAGGGCCGCGACCAGGTCCACGACCTCGGCATCCATTGCCGGAACCGCCGCCTCGGGCGCCCGGGTGACCTTGCTGGAACCGCTGGCGATCGCCTCGTCGAGCAGTTTCTTCAATTCGATCTGATATTCGTCCACGTACAGGCTGGGATCGAAATCGTCGGACAGCGTGTCGACGAGCGTCTCGGCCATCTGCAATTCCTGGGACTTCGGCTCGGTCACGCCCTCGAGCTTGTCGAACGCCACCGCCCGCACCTCGTCCGGCCACAGCAGCGTCTGCAGCACCAGCACCCCGTCACGCACCCGCAGCGCGCCGAGCCGGGTCTTCTGGCGCAGCGTGAAATGCACCAGCGCCACCCGGTCCACCTGTTCGAGGGTCTTCGCCAGCAGCACATAGGCTTTCGGCGTGGTCGAATCGGGTTCCAGGTAGTAGCTCTTGTCGAAGAGAATCGGATCGATCTGCTCCGACGGCACGAATTGCAACACTGGAATTTCGTGTTTCTCGGCCGCCGGAAGTTTGGCGAAGTCCTCGTCGGTGAGAATCACCCGATCCCCGTCGGGTGATTCGTAGGCCCGGTCGATATCGGAATACTGCACCGGCTGCCCGTCCACCGTGCACAACCGCTCGTAGCGAATGCGCCCGCCATCGGCGGCGTGCACCTGGTGGAACTTGATGTCGTGGTCCTCCGTGGCGGTGTAGACCTTCACGGGGACATTCACCAGTCCGAACGCGATGGAGCCCTTCCAAATGGACCGCATTTGGCCAGAGTACGTCGTCCCAGGTCAGCGTTCTACCGTACCGCGCCGGGACCTGCGTGTTCGCCCTGGTCGTTGATGGTTGTTGGTGGCTGCCAGTGAGCGTCTGACGGCTTGGGCCCGCGGACCCGATGCCTAGTGCCGCTACAACGTGCCGTCCGGCCCGCATGCTCGCAGACTCTCGAGAACGGCTAGGAACCCGGTCCACTACCTGCGGTCATGCAAAGGTTGCCGCTCGAGACACGATGCCCTACATCCTGTACGAAAAATGCGCGACCTCGGCCGTTTCCATCAGCAACAGGAATTCGCGCTGCTCCATATGGATGAGCGCCTCGTGATCGCCGGCCTCGAAATAGACCTCCGGTTCCAGCGCCAGATCCTGCTCGAGGAACGTCTGCATACCGTAAGCCATGCAGACCGGCGGCACCGCGCCCGTGTCGCAGTCCGTGAACAGCCCGCTCAGCTCAACTTCCTTCGCCAGCACCAGATGCCGGCCGGTCCGCGCCCAGAGATCGGACAGGCGCACCGCTTGCGTCGCCGGCAACACGGCTGCGACATAGCCGTTGTCGTCTTCGAGCAGCACGGTTTTCGCGAGGCGATCCGCGGGGATGTCCGCCGCCGCGGCCGTCTGCATGCTCGTATCGCTATGAGGGTGGTTCACGACTTCGTACCGCGAGGACTTCTGACGCAGGCAATCCTGCAGGGTGGGAGACATGGACATGGCACACCTCGTCTCAACGTCTCGGGTGAATATTGTGTTTGTGCCGGTGTCGTTCAGCATAGATCGCATTCGCGCGGATGGAATCACCTTGCACCTCGGATCGCATCGAGCCCTTCGGCCGGAGAATCCAGAGGCGATGAATCGTGTGTGTGTCGTGTGCGCATTTCGCCTCGAAAGCGAGTCGTGTGCGATTGGCTGTCGTATGGTCTCGGTGACACGCGGGGAAGCGCGTTGGCGAGGCATCTTGCAAATCTGCTTATAGGTAGCTGACCATGCCTGATTGGAGTGAATTCATATCGGGACGCCTATGTCCATAGGGAATGCTGCGAATGGCACGAATCAGCATATTTTAGCGGGGCTAATGTTTCTGCACCCCGAGCTCGCCCGCTACACCTCTCCGACTCTGTACCGCACCGATCGTGGTTCATGGGTGGTACAGGGCTGGGTGATCGACGATCCGGCAACGCTGGCGCAGATGGATATTCCTGCCGGCGAATCGTGCGTAGAGATTCCGGACCGGCTGGTTCCGTTCTTCGAACAGGGAGACAGTGACTCCGATAAGCGATGACGACTTCGAGCAACTACTGTTCGAATTCCAGACGGAGTCCATCCATCTGGAGACTCGGGACGCCTACGGCACCGTGGTAGAGCTGCCGCACATGGCGCAGTGGACGGCCGGCGAACCAGACGACCTGGAATGGCTCCAGGGCTGGTGCTCAACGCTGAGAGAACACACTGCCGCGGGGAAGTCGATCCGGCGAGCGCGCATCGTCTCGGAACCGCTCAGCGACTACCAGAGGTGGTCGTACAGCATAGCGTGGCCGATGGTTGATGCCGGCGAGGATATCCGCTGGACGCCGAGGCGTCTGGTCTCGTCGATTGCCATGCCAGGCAACGACTTCTACCTGTTCGATGACCGCCTTGCCGTGTTCCTTCACTACGCAGGCAACGGCCTGGGAACCGGCAAGGCCGCATCGACAGACCCCGCCGATATCCAGCTGTGCCGCACGGCATTCGAGGCGGTGTGGAAGCTGGCGATTCCTCACCATGAATACCAGCCCTTCTAGCTCAGCGCAGGAGGCGCGACGGGCACTCGGAGCCAGGCTGCGGGATATCCGCAGAGATGCTGGTCTCAGTGCCCGCCGCCTCGCTGATGCGACACAGCAGCACTACACACGTGTCTCCAAGATCGAGAACGGTATTCGGGCACCGACCGACCATGACATCAGGGAGTGGTGTCGCGTCTGCGGCGCCGAGGACCAGGTGGCCGATCTCATCGCGACATTGCGGGTAGCCGATTCGGCCTACCTCGAGTTCCGGCGTCAGAGCCGAGCTGGCCTGAAGCGAATTCTCGGCGCTCACACCCAGCAGCGATATGAGGCGACGAAGGTGTTCCGGATCTATGAGCACAACGTGATCCCGGGCCTGTTCCAAACTGCCGAGTACTCCGCCGCCATGCTGTCGTTCTGGATTCGGTTCCTGGGCACACCAAACGACATCGATGCCGCGGTCGCCGTCAGGATGGAGCGTCAGCGCATTCTGCAGCGAGGTGGCAAGCGGTTCGTGACGGTGCTCGAGGAACAAGCGCTGCGAACGTGGTTCGGTGACGCCGAAGTTCAGGCGGGGCAGCTCGGACGGCTACTCGAGTTGATGTCGCTACCGAACATTTCGCTCGGCATCATTCCGCTCATGCGAGAACGCGAGGCGGTCGCATCAGCAGGGTTCTGGATCTTCGATGATGACCTCGTCGCTCTTGAAACGCCGACCGCGAGCATTCAGGTCACACAGCCGACGGAGTGCAACCTATATGTGCGCATGTTCGAGGTACTGAAACAGGCTGCGGTCTACGGGCGGGATGCGCGCGCGCTGATCCTGAAAGTGCTCGCTGAGCTTGACGATTGACTCATGGCCGAGCAAGTCCAATCAGTAGCGGTCGTCAACGTCGGCGAACGACGTTCCGATTATGGTAGACGCCGAGGCCCCTACGCACGAGCAATCTGGAATATCGGACCGCCTCTATGGCCTTTGGGCTGATTGTTTGTCGGTCCTGGTGTGGGCCTTCGGTATTCGCGATTTCGAGCTACCGAAAGCCCTTCCAAATGGACCGCATTTCCCGATCGTACTTCGGACGGGTGATTCCGATGGGTATCCCCGGGGTCAGGCGGCCCGGCGCTCGGGCTCGCTGCGGTAGCGGGATTGGTCGCCGTCGATGTGCAGGAGCTTCCACAGCCGCTTGGTGACCGGATTCATCAGGCCCAGGTCGTCGGCGAGGGAGCGCATGTCGCCGAAGTATCCGGAGAGGATTTTCGACGCGGTGGGGGAGCGCCAGAACGCTTCCTTGATGACCTCGCGGGGGATGTCGAAGGTGCGGGCGAATTCCGGTGGGGGAGCCATGATCTCGCCGGCCAGCCATCGCATGGCGAGCGGGAAGGCGATACCGCAGACATTGCGATACAGCGGATTGAAACCCGGCACATGCTCTTTCAGGAACTCATTGGCAAAGGAGATGTGCCGGGCCTCCTCGGCGATATGGATCTCCATGCAGCGCACCACCGCGGGCGGCAGCTTCGCGCCATTGCGGATGACCGCCTTCTGATAGTGGTCGATCGGTTCCTCGCCGCCGAGAATGCCGATGAACAGAATCGGCCAGGCATAACCGCCGGCCACGCCGATGAACGGCGACAGTCTCCGGAAGATGGGCCGCATCCCCGGGACGTCCACGCCGATCCGGTTGACCAGCTCCTGGAACATCTGGATGTGGTTGCACTCCTCGGTCATCTCGTGGAGGCAGTAGCGGAACTCCGGCGACCCGTTGGGCAGCTTCATGATGTACTGCATCATGCCGCGGATCAGGATGCTCTCGAAGGCCGCGCCGACCTTGATGGCATTGGCGATCCGCCACCGCCCGATCTCGATCTGCCGGTCCAGGGGCAGGTCCTGATACCACTGCGTCGCGCCGAGCGGATCGATGTCCGGCTGCAGCACCCATCGCGGGTCCTGGGGGTCGATCGCGAATTCGGGTGAGTCCCAGGCGATATCGAGATACGGATCGAATCGGCGGTACACCGATCCCTCCGACAGGGTGTGCAGCACATCCGCATAGTCTCGTGCCGCCGGAACGGAGCCCGACATCGTCGTCAGAGCCATCATTGCCTCCTCGTCTCTGCGCCGCGCCGCCCGGAAGCCGAAGCCGAGGCCGCTCCTGTGCGGTGCAACACACTCCAAGGTAAGTGCTAACTAGGGTTACAGACAACCCCGAAATGCCCGCGTGCCCCAGGATTCGCCCGGTGCCCCGCCCGTCACCAGCGCTGCCAGTGCAGGACCCGGTCGCGGGGGACGCGGACCGCGGGCTTGAACTCGGTGCCGAGCGTGAAGGCCAGCGGCAGGAACGCGGCGAGCATGACCTCGTCGTAGGGCACGCCCAGGATTGCCGACAGTTCGCGCTCGAGTGGAGCCTGGGCTGTGGTCCACACGGTCCCGAGACCGCGGGCGCGGGCGGCGAGCATGAAACTCCAGACCGCGGGAAGGATCGATCCCCAGGTGCCGGACTGGATTTGGACCGAGGCGGCGTCGGTGCGGCCTTCGACGGCGGGGATCACGAACGCGGGCACGCGGTGAATGTTGTCGGCCAGATGGCGCACGCCGTCGAACACCCGCGCCATGCTGCCCGGCCGGATGTGCATGCGCGCCAGGTCGTCCCGCGACAGCGGCGCGGCCTCGCTGAGCGCGAGCGCCCGCCGGAAGATCTCGGCCACCTCCCGGCGCTGCGCGGCCTCGGTGACCACCAGGAAGTGCCAGCGCTGGCGGTTGCGCCCGGTGGGCGCCTGGGTGGCGAGATCGACGCACTCCTCGATGAGGTCGCGCGGCACCGGCCGGTCGAAGTCCAGGCGGCGACGCACGGCCCGGGTGGTCGACAGCAGTTCATCGGGGGAGAGATCAAGCGTCATGGCAGCTCCTGAGGCCCAACGGGTTCCGAATTCGTCTGCGCGAAAATCATCTGCGCACAGACGATTAGACCGTAGGCGCGAGAATCGTCTGCTGTCAAACGATCTGTGCGCAGACGGTTTTGGTAGGCTGGCCGTGATCGAACGAGGAGACCATGCCTGCCGCCAGACCGTCCTACTTCCCGGCTCTCGCCGCCGAACGCCCCGATATCGCCCTCTGCCGCGCCTCCGCCGCAGTGGCCAAGGCCGGTGAAGCCCATGCCGCCGCAACGGAACTGGGGGTTGGACAGCATTTGGTGCTGAAGATGCTGGACGCGGTCGGCGACTGCGCCCAGCAGACGCTGGCCGCCGAACTCCGCATCGATCGCAGCGTCATGGTGACCGTCTGTGACGACCTGGAGCGATCGGGCTACATCCGCCGGGAACGCAACCCGAAGGACCGGCGCTCGTACGCGGTCACCATCACCGCGGCCGGACGGGAGCGGTTGCGGACCGCCGAGGTCGCGATCCCGGGCTTCCTGGCCGGCGCCTTCGCCGCGCTCACTCCCGAGGAACGGGTCCAGCTGACCACCTTGCTCGGGAAGCTCCTCGCTACCGGAGGGGTATCCGAGTAGTAAACGTTCCACCGGTGCGCGCGTGCGTGATTCGCGCGTGGAGGGATATCCGTCGAGCCGGGTTGCCCGAGGCGCTGAATTTCCCTGTCCCGGACCGTCTTACGAGGTAGGTGGCGCGAGCACCGTGCCCTCGGAACAGGAGGAAGCCGACCATGTCGATCCGGAAATCGTTGCAGCAAGCACGGCGCGTGCACTCGAAACTGGTGCAGGCCCATCGGGGTCGGGATGACGAGCGCAGCGCCCTGCACCGCCGTCGGGTGGCGCAGGACGCGTGGCGTGGCGCTCGGTGAGAGCGGGCCGGTCGGCTCAGTTCCGACCGGCGGCCGCGAGGGTCGGCTCCGGCTCCGGGGTGGGCGGGGTGGGGCGGGGTCGCAGGGTGAGGGCCAGGACGACGGCTCCCGCGAGCGCGAAGACCATGGTCCAGACACTGCCGACGTGCATGGCGTGGATGAAGGCGTCGTCGGCGGCGTGGGACAGGTCGGGGCGGTTGAGGGCGGCGGCCACATGGCGCGCCTGTTCGGCGGATACCTGGGCGGGTTCCCGGGCGGCGTCGGGCAGGCCGGTGAGCGCGGCCTGGATGCCGGTGCGGTAGGTGATGGCCATGATGGTGCCGCCGAGCGCGATACCCAGGACACTGCCGGTTTGCCGGACGGTATTGGTGACGGCCGATCCCGCGCCGGCGCGGTCGAGCGGGAGAGTGCTCATGAGGGCGCTGGTGACCGAACCGATCACCATGCCGATCGAGAAGCCCTGTGCCGCAGCCAGTGCCACGTTCCAGATGATGGGCGTGTGCAGTCCGAAGAAGACCGCGCTGCCCATGCAGAGCGCGCCGACGGTGAGGGCGGTCGCGGTCACCGCGCGCAGGGAGAAGCGACGGACCAGGCGGACGCCGAGCGGACCGCCGATGATGACGCCGACGGCGGCGGGGGAGTTGATCAGACCCGCGGCGAGCGGTGAGAAGCCGCGGGCGCCCTGGAGGTAGAACGCGCCGTAGAAGCCGGCCGCGGTCATGGCCAGGAACAGCAGGCCCAGGGCCGCGTTGCCGCCGCCGAAGACCCGCTGCGCCAGCAGTCGTGGATCGAAACTCGGCTGCCCGGAACGCAATTCGACGACCACGAACGCGGCCAGCAAGGCCAGCCCGGCGGCGATGGGCGCCCACACCTGCACCGGCGTCCACGCGGCGACCTGGCCCGCCCGGATGAGCCCGTAGGCGAGGGCCGCCAATCCGCTCACCGACAGCGCGAGTCCGCCGAGGTCCAGCGGCCGCGGCGTCGGGCTGTGGAAATTCGGGACCAGTACCGCGATCCCGATCAGTGCGACCGCGACGACGGGCACGTTCACGAGAAACACCGAGCCCCACCAGAAGTGGTCGAGCAGCACCCCGGCCAGCAGCGGCCCGGCCGCCAGTCCGACCCCGGCGGAGGTCGAGAACAGCCCGATGGCCGATGCCCGCGCCGGACCGGTGAAGGTCCAGGTCACCGTCGCCATGGTGGCGGGCATGATGAGCGCGCTGCCCACGCCCATGACCGCACGGGCGGCGATGAGCCCGGCGGGATCACCGGCGTAGGCCGCCCAGACCGAGGCGGCGGCGAAGACGATCAATCCGGTGACGAGCACGGTCCGGTGCCCGTAGCGGTCGCCGAGCGCCCCGGCGGTGAACATGAGCGCGGCGAACACGAGCGTGTAGGACCCCGAGGCCCATTGCAGCTGAGCGGGATTCGCGCCCAGCCCGCGCACCGGATCGGCGAGGGTCTCGAGCGCGGTGGCGAGGATGGTGTTGTCCAGCCAGATCAGCAGGGAGGACAGCAGGAGAACGGCGAGGATGAGCCGCTGCCGGGATCTCGGCAGCGTCGCGGGCACGGTCATGGATGCCTTCGATAAGATTGGTAGGAACCTGACGATTGCCAGTGTGCGTGATTGTCAGGAACCTGTCAATCTTTGGAAAGGGTTGTCGCGGTGAGCTGTTCCGGATCGCAGGATGGATCCCTGACCTTCATGGTCCGCACGGTGTGGTTGAGCATGCGTTCCGCCATCGGTGAGGAACTCAAGGATTTCGGCCTCACGACCTCGCAGTACGCGACGCTGATGATGACGCAGAGGCAGCCCGGGAAGTCGGTCACCGATATCGCCCGCGATGTCGGCAGCACCCGGCAGGCCGCGAACGAGATGCTCGGCGGGCTGGAGAAGGCGGGCCTGATCGAGCGCCGCCCGCACCCCACCGACCGCCGGACCCACCAGATCTACGTGACCGACGCGGGCCGCGCCATCTACACCGAGGCCCACGCGGCGGTCGGACGCCGCGAAGCCGAACTGGAAGCCGGATTCACCCCCGAGCAGCGCGCCGCGGTGCGGGAGTGGCTCAGCGGCATGGCCGAAGCCTGCCGCTGACCCGCGCCGATCCCGCCGCGAGACGCAAGCGGCTTTCCACGATATGGAAAATTTCGCCGCCAAAGGATCGTCCTGATTCGAACCCTTCGGTGAGTACGACCGGCCGCCTTACCGTTCCGGACACCAACTCTCCCGGGAGGAACGTGCCGATGAGCGAACCATGGCAGATCAGTACCGACGTGCTGGTGATCGGCGGCGGGCCCGCCGCGTGCTGGGCGGCGGTGCACGCCCGGGAAGCGGGCGCGGAGGTGGTGCTGGTGGACAAGGGCTACTGCGGAACCAGCGGCGCCACAGCGCCTTCCGGCACCGGCGTCTGGTACGTCGCGCCCGAGGCCACAGCCCGCGCCAATGCCAAGGCCGCCCGGGAGGCGCTGGGCGGGCATCTGGCCGACCACTACTGGATGGATCGGGTCCTCGACCAGACCTACGCGAACATGAACCGGCTGGCCGTCGAGGGCCGGTACCCGTTCCCAGTGGATCCCGGCACCGGCGAGCCGGTGCGCACCGGCGTGCAGGGGCCCGAATACATGCGCCGGATGCGGGCCTGGGTGAAACGGCTCGGCGTGCGGATCCTCGACCATTCACCCGCGCTGGAACTCCTCGTCGATGCCGAGGGGGTGGTGCGCGGGGCGGCCGGCTATCGGCGGCAGGCCGAGGAGGACTACCGGATCACCGCCGGCGCGGTGGTGCTGGCCACGGGCGGGTGCGCCTTCCTGTCGCGGGCGCTGGGCACCAATGTCGACACCGGCGACGGCGCGCTCATGGCGGCCGAGGCCGGCGCCCGCTTCTCGGGCATGGAGTTCTCCAATGCCTACGCCATCGTGCCCAAGGGCTCGACCATCACCAAGACCGCCTACTACGGCTATGCCACCTTCTTCCACGCCGACGGTCGGGTGCTCGAGGGTGCGGGCTCCGCCAAGGGCCGGTCGGTCATCGCGCGAACCCTGTTGTCGGAGACCGTGTTCGCGCAGCTGGACCGCGCCGACGCCGAGGTGCAGGCACGGATGCGGCTGGGCCAGCCCAACTTCTTCCTCCAGTTCGACCGGCGCGGGATCGACCCGTTCACCGACCGCTTCGAGGTGGATCTGCTCGCCGAGGGCACGGTGCGCGGAACCGGGGGCATCGATATCGTCGACGATGACTGCGCGACAACGGTTCCCGGTCTCTACGCGGCGGGCGACGCCGCGACCCGGGAACGAATCTGCGGTGGATTCACCGGCGGCGGCAGCCACAACTCGGCCTGGGCCATGTCCTCGGGAAGCTGGGCGGGCCGGGGCGCGGCGGCCTTCGCCCGGCGATCGGGGCGCGTCGATCCCTCCGCTGTCCACGGAGCCGGACAGGTCGGATTGCGGCCGGAGACAACGGAATCGGTGTCCGCCGACGAGGTCGTGTCGGCCGCGCAGTGCGAACTCATCCCGTTCGAGAAGAACTATCTGCGTCACGGTGACCGCATCCGCCCCGCCCTGGCCGAACTGGACGAGCTCTGGGAGCGGGCCGCGCGGGGGCTCGGCGGCGGAACCGGTGCCGAGCGGATCCGGGCCCGGCAGGCCGCCGCTATTACCGCGGTTGGCCGGCTGATGTACCGATCCACGCTGGCGCGGAAGGAAACTCGCGGTATGAGCAAGCGTGCCGACCATCCGGACCTGGATCCGGCGCAGCACCACCACATCCTGTCCGGCGGCCTGGACCGGGTATGGACCTCGACCGCCGCGGCCACCGGTCTCACCTCGGCGGTGGCGTCGTGATCGAACTGGTCCGCGCCGACGACTGCATCGCCTGCGACAAGTGCGTCGACGTCTGCCCGACCGATGTCTTCGACCGCACCGACAGCGGAATACCGCTCATCGCACGGCAATCCGACTGCCAGACCTGCTTCATGTGCGAGGCGTACTGCCCGGCCGACGCCCTCTACGTCTCACCCGAGGCAGCGCCGCTCGCGGACCGCAGCGCGATCCCCGAATCCCACATCGGTCGCTACCGTGAGCAACTCGGTTGGGGCCGGGGCCGCACACCGGGCAGCCTCGTCGCCCTCGGCCCGGCCCTGCCGCACGGCGCTCTGCCACCGCGGCTGATCGAGCCCGGTCGACTGGTTCGATGAGTGGCCGCCGCGCACACTCGACGCGCTGCTGCCCGCACTATCTCCGGCCGAGATGTACCCAGACGAGCTGATGTGCCGATTACGGTGTCCGGCACAGTGATCGGAGATCGCGCCCGTTGATCCGGGCATGCGGTCACCGCAGGGCGAGGGCGAGGAAGAAGTCGACGCGGTCCTCGAGCCTGGACAGGTCGCGGTTGGTGAGTTCCTCGATGCGCTGAATGCGGTAGCGCAGCGTATTCACGTGCAGATGCAGCAGATCCGCGCACTTGGTCCAGGAGCCTGACACCTCGAGGAAGGTCTCGAGGGTGTGCACGAGATCGGCGCGATTGTCCTGGTCGTAGACCCGCAGCGGATCCAGCAGCCGCACCCGGAACATGCGCCGGACCTCGTCCGGGACGCTGGCCAGCAGCAGCATGTGGGTGGCGAGTTCGTCGTGGCGGACCACGCTGGTGGGCTGCTGCCGTTCGGCGGCCATGCGCCGGGCGTAGCGGGCCTCCTCGACCGCGCCGCGCAGCCCCTCGCCGTCGACCGCGCCGCTGATGCCGACCGAGAGCCGGCTCAGTTGCAGCCCGGGTTCGAGGGCTTCGATGGCCCGGTGGATGCGATCGTCCAGGGCCTTGTCGTCACCGAGGGCGACCAGCAGGATGACCTCGCCGTCGACCACACCGACGGCAGGGCTTCGGCCGTAGAGGATTTCGCGCAACACGGCGCGCAACTCACCGGGCCGCACGGCCCCGGAGTCCGCGGTCGCGGCGACCGCGAGGTACCGGTCAGACAGTCCCAGCCCGGTCAACTCCAGCCGGGAGATGATGTCGGCGGATTTGGCGTCGGACATGATCAGCTCGATCAGTTCCTGGGCCAGCCGCCCCTCGGCGCTGTGCCGATCGTCCTGCCGGGTTCGTTCGAGGGACACCACCGCGGCCAGTTCCCCGATGAGGGCCCGCCGCTCCTCGGGCCAATCCTTGTAGTCGCTCTCGAACACGAGGAACCAATCCGCGATGCGCGAGGTTCCGTCGGCGTCCACCGCGAACAGCGAGTACCGCACCTGATCGTGGGAAAGCACATGCGGCAGCCGCCGCGCGCCCAGGAACGCCGACCGCACCTGTTCGGGGAGGTCCCGGGTCGGCCCGGCCACCACGCGGCCGAGTGCGGACACCACCCAGCAGCGCGTGCCCAGCGTGCGATGCACCAGGTCGAGCACCGAATCCAGCCCGCCGCCGGACACCAGCTGCCGGTGCCGGTCCAGGATCGCGCTGAGGTCGGCGGCCCGTCCGGACGACAGTTTCCGGTTGATCTGCTCGGTGACGGTGGCGAAGGCGATATGCTCCTCGACCCGGAACAGCGGGATTCGGTGTTTCTTACAAGCCGCGACGAGATCGTCGGGCGCTTCGCCGTACAGCGCGTCACCCGCGGCGAGCGCGGCCACCCGGGCGCGGGCGAGCGCGCCCACGAAGGTCTCGCTGTCCTCGGGGGAATGCCGCCATTGCAGCCCGGTCAGGACGAATTCGCCGCCGGAGAGGTATCGACCGGGATCGAGCATGTCGGTGGTTACCACCCAGCGTACGAAGCGGTCCAGCTCGTCCTCTCCGGTGACGAGCCGCAAACCCAGATCGTGCATGGTGAGCAGGGAACGTAACCGCATGATGCCCGAGGCTAACAGTCGGTGACGGCCCGGTTACCGAACTTGGATGTAACTACGAACGCGCCCCTGTGAAGCAGGCCACAGGTTCGGAGGTCTCGTCCTTTCGGGCATGACCACCCGCCGGGTTAAGTGGTTGACACACGCCAACGACGGATGGAGGTCGGATGTCGAGTCGCCTGGAATGGCTCGGTTCGCTGCCCCTGGAAGAGGCCGAGACGCACCTGCTGACCTGCAATGCGTCGCGGACCTGGGCACGCAAGATGGTGGCGAACAGGCCATACGCGGACGAGTCGAGTCTGATCGCCGCGGCGGTGACCGGGGTCACCGAGCTGAGTTGGACCGATGTCGAGGAGGCGCTGTCGGCGCACCCCCGCATCGGCGAGCGCACCGCCGCCGCCCACCAGTCCGAGCGTGAGGCGAAATGGTCCGCCGACGAACAGTCCGGAGCCTCCGCCGCCGACGATCAGGTGAAGGCCGACCTGGCCTCCTGGAACGTGACCTACGAGGAACACTTCGGCCACGTCTTCCTGATCCGGGCCGCCGGGCGCAGCGCCACCGAGATGCTCTCGGAGCTCCAGCGCCGTCTCGGCAACTCTGTCGCCGACGAGCAGCTGACGGTCCGCCGCGAGCTCGCCGACATCACCGGCCTGCGGATTCGGAAACTCCTGGAGGCCAAATGAGTCTGTCCACCCACGTGCTCAATGCCGCGACCGGACGCCCGGCCGCGGGCATGGCGGTGCGGCTGGAGAACGCGGCGGGGGAGATCCTCGCCGCGCGCCACACCGATGACGACGGCCGGGTCAAGGATCTGCCCGCCCCGAGCGCCGGTGCCCACCGCCTGATCTTCGACACCTCCGGTGTCAGCCCGTTCTATCCCACGGTGACCATCGATTTCCTGGTCACCGATCCGGATGAGCACTACCACGTACCCCTGCTGTTGAGCCCCTACTCCTTCTCTACGTACCGGGGCAGCTGAGTGCTGTCGTACCTGCGTCGAACCGATATCTAGAGGATTGCAATGGATTTCCTACAACCGGGAAGCTGGGCCGAAGCGCTCCAGCTGAAAGCGGAACGCCCCGAGGCGGTTCCGATTCAGGGCGGCACCGACGTGATGGTCGAGCTGAACTTCGACCGGCACCGTCCGGCCGCCATTCTGGACCTGAACCCGTGCCGTGAGGTCTTCACCGTCGACGAGCAGCAGGACGGCCGGATCCGGCTGGGCTCCGGCGTCCCGTTCGTGAAGATCATCAACCGCTATCAGGACCGCCTGCCCGGTCTGGCCCAGGCGTCGCGCACTGTGGGTTCTCCGCAGATCCGCAATCGCGGCACCGTCGGCGGCAATCTGGGCGGCGCCTCGCCCGCCGGTGACGCCCACCCGGCCCTGCTGGCCGGCAATGCCGTGGTCGAGGTCGAGTCGGCCGCCCGCGGCACCCGCATGATCGACATCGACGACTTCTACGTCTGGGTCAAGAAGAACGCGCTCGAGCCGGACGAGCTGATTCGCGCTGTGTGGCTGAAGCCCGCCAGCGGCCCGCAGTACTTCTCGAAGGTCGGCACCCGCAACGCCATGGTGATCGCGGTGTGCTCGTTCTCCGTTGCGCTGCACGCGGATTCGCAAACTGTCGGCGCGGGCATCGGCTCGGCCGGTCCGACCCCGATCCGTCCGGTGGAGGCACAGGACTTCCTGGCCGCCAACCTGGACTGGGACAACGGCGGCGCGCTGAACGACGAGCTGGCCCGCGAGTTCGGCCGTCTGGTCGGCGCCGCGGCCAAGCCCATCGACGATGTGCGCGGCACCGCCGACTACCGCCGGCACGCGCTGTCGGTGATGGCCCGCCGGACCCTCGGCTGGGCGTGGAACGACTACACCGCGGAGAGGAGGGCGGCCTGATGCGTATCAACTTCACCGTCAACGGATCCCAGGAAACCGCCGACGACGTCTGGGAAGGCGAGAGCCTGCTGTACCTGCTGCGTGAGCGGGTCGGCCTCCCCGGTTCCAAGAACGCCTGTGAGCAGGGCGAATGTGGTTCCTGCACCGTCTATCTGGACGGCACCCCGGTCTGCTCGTGCCTGGTGGCCGCCGGTCAGGTGGAGGGCCGCTCGGTCCGCACCGTCGAGGGCCTGGCCGACGGCGACAAGCTGGACCCCATGCAGCAGGCCTTCGTGGAGGCCGGCGCGGTCCAGTGTGGTTTCTGCACACCGGGTCTGATCGTGCAGGCGCACGACCTGATCGATCGGGTGCCGAACCCGTCGGATGTCGAGATCCGTGAGGCGCTCGCCGGAAACCTGTGCCGCTGTACGGGTTACGAGAAGATTCTGGATGCCGTTCGCCTGGCGGCCGAGCGGAAGGCTGCCGCCAAATGAGCAAGCTGGTCATCGAAAACGCCTATATCGCACCGGTTGTCGGTGCCGAGATCCCGAATGGCTATCTGGTCGTCGGCGACGACGGCCGGATCGAAGCTCTCGGTGCAGGACCTGCGCCGATGGTGGTGGGTGCTGAACGCCTCTCCGGCACCGGCTGCCTGGTGACCCCGGGCCTGGTGAATACCCACCACCACCTCTACCAGTGGGCCACCCAGGGCCTGTTCCAGGACGCCACCCTGTTCGAGTGGCTGACCGGCCTGTACCGCCTGTGGGCCACCATGGACGCCGAGATCGTCTACGGCGCAGCGTCCGCCGGTCTGGGCTGGCTCGCGCTGACCGGCACCACCACCTCCACCGATCACCACTACGTGTTCCCGAAGGGCCGTGGCGATCTGTTCGAGGCCGAGGTCCGTGCCGCGCGCGAGCTGGGTATCCGCTTCCACCCGTGCCGTGGGTCCATGGACCGCGGTCAGTCGCACGGTGGCCTGCCGCCGGACGAGGTGGTCGAGAACCGCGAAGAGATCCTCCTCAACACCGAGGAGATCATCCACACGTACCACGACCCGTCCTTCGACTCCATGCTGCGCGTGGCCGTCGCCCCCTGCTCGCCGTTCTCGGTGTCCGAGGGCCTGATGGTCGATTCGGCCGCGCTGGCCCGCCGGCACGGCGTGCGCCTGCACACCCACCTCGCCGAGACCCTCGACGAGGAAGAGCACTGCATCGAGCAGATGGGTTGCACCCCGGTCGAATACATGGAGAAGCTGGGCTGGCTCGGCGACGACGTGTGGTTCGCCCACGCGGTGCACCTGCACGACAAGGACATCGCGGCGTTCGCCAAGACCGGCACCGGTTCCGCCCACTGCCCGACCTCCAATGCCCGCCTGGGCGCGGGCATCGCGCGAGTGATGGACCTGCTGGCCGCCGGTGCGCCCGTCGGTCTCGGCGTGGACGGCGCGGCCTCCTCCGAGCTCACCTCCATGGCCGGGGAGATGCGGCAGGCCATGCTGTTCCAGCGCGCCGTGCACGGCCCCCGCGCCATGACCGCGCGGCAGGCCCTCGAGGTCGGCACCCTGGGCGGCGCCCGGAACCTGGGCCGCCAGAACGAGATCGGTTCGCTCGAGGTCGGCAAGCTCGCCGATATCGCGGTCTGGAAGGTGGACGGCTTCCGTGCCGCCATCGAGGACCCGGTGTGCTCGCTGGTGTTCGGCCCGCAGCCGCCGCTGGCGCGCCTGCTCGTGGGCGGCAACACCGTCGTCGAGAACGACGAGCTCAAGACCATGCCGCACGACGCCGTCGGCCAGGCCGGCGTCGCCGCACGGCAGCGAATCATGAAGCAGGAGAACCGATGACCATCACACGCACCACTCGGTTCCCCACGGATGTGGCGGTCCCGGGCAAGGGCGGGATCGGCGAGAGCCCGCTCCGCCCGGACGGCACCCTCAAGGTGAAGGGCGAATTCGCCTACTCCTCCGACCTGTGGATGGACGGCATGCTGTGGGGCGCGACCCTGCGCAGCCCGCACGCCCGCGCCAAACTCGTCAGCGTCGACACCAGCAAGGCCCTCGCCATGACCGGCGTGCACGCCGTGCTCACCCACGAGGACGTGCCGGGCCGCAAGGTCTACGGCCTCGACCACACCTGGGACCAGCCGGTGCTGGCCTTCGACGAGGTGCGCCACCACGGCGAGGCCATCGCCCTGGTCGCCGCCGACCACCCCGAGATCGCCCGGCGCGCCGTCGCCGCCATCGAGGTGGAATACGAAGTGCTGGAACCGATCACGGACCCGATGGCCGTGGTCGAGGACCCGGTCGGGCTGGCCGTGCAGTCGCGCGGCGGCATCGCGCGCTACCAGCCGGTGCGCTCCGGCGACATCGAGATCGGCAAGACCCTCGCCACCGTCGTCGTCTCCGAGGAGTTCGAGGTCGGCATGCAGGACCAGGCCTTCCTGGGCCCGGAGTCCGGCATGGTCATCCCGAACGAGGACGGCTCGCTCGACTTCTATGTCGCGACGCAGTGGCTGCACTGGGACCTCACCCAGATCGGCCCGTGCCTGGGGCTGGACGAGGACCAGATCCGCATGACCATGTC
Organism: Nocardia sp. NPDC059229; assembly: GCF_042754165.1. NCBI lineage: Bacteria > Bacillati > Actinomycetota > Actinomycetes > Mycobacteriales > Nocardiaceae > Nocardia > Nocardia sp. NPDC059229. Next base: position 21,131 of record NZ_JBHZAK010000033.1, on the reverse strand, counting down.
CGGCGTCGGCGGCGCGTTCGGCGGCCGCGAGGACCTGTCCATGCAGATCCACGCCGGCATGCTGGCCATGCGCACCGGCAAGCCGATCAAGATGATGTACAACCGCGAGGAGTCGTTCTTCGGGCACGTCCATCGCCACCCGGCGAAGATGCGCTACGAATTCGGCGCCACCGCGACCGGAAAGATCACCTACGCCAAGGTTCTCATCGTTCTCGACGGCGGCGCGTACACCTCGGCCACCCAGAACGTGATCGGCAATGCCGCCTCGCTGGCGCTGGGCCCCTACGAGGTCCCGCACCTGGAGATCGACGCCTACGGCGTCTACACCAACAACCCGGTCTGCGGCGCCATGCGCGGATTCGGTGTCGTGCAGGCGTGTTTCGCCCACGAGTCCATGATGGACAAGCTCGCCGAGGCCCTCGACATGGATCCGGTCACGGTCCGTCAGGTCAATGCCGTCTCCCAGGGCTCCACGCTCGCCACCGGCCAGGTCGTGCACGCGGAGACCCCGCTGAAGGAGATGCTCGACAGCCTGCGCGACATGGAACTGCCGGAGTCCGTGGATACCTCGGACATCCGCAACCTGCCCGGCGGTGCGTCGCAGACCACCCACGGCGAGGGCGTGTACCGCGGCGTCGGTTACGGCGTCGGCATCAAGAACATCTGCTTCTCCGAGGGTTTCGACGACTACTCGACAGCCCGGGTGCGCCTGGAGCTGATCGGCGGCGAGCCGGTCGCGCTGGTGCACACTGCCGGCGCGGAGGTCGGCCAGGGTCTGATCACCCTCGAGGCGCAGATCGCGCGCACCGAGCTCGCCATCGAGCGGGTGGTCAGCCACCCCTCCGACAATAATGTCGGCAGCTCGGGTTCCTCGTCCGCGTCGCGTCAGTCGTACATGACCGGCGGCGCGGTGATGACCGCCTGCCGCGCGGTGGCCGACGAGCTGTTCGTGCTGGCGCGCAAGAAGTTCGACGTGCACGGCTTCATGCGGCTCGAGGGCGGCAAGGTCGTCAAGAACAACGGTGAAGTGGTCGCGACCATCGAGGATGTGCTCGGCGACGACGTCATCGATCTGACCCGTGAATACCACCACCAGCCGACCACCGGTATGGACAAGGTGACCGGTCAGGGCTCCAGCCACACCCAGCTCGCGGTCTGCGTGCACCGGGCCGTGGTGGATGTCGACGTCGAACTCGGACTGGTCAAAGTCGTTGCCCTGGACGCCGTTCAGGACGTCGGCAAGATCATGAACCGGCTTTCGCTGGAAGGCCAGATCCACGGCGGCTCCATTCAGGGCCTGGGTCTGGCGGTTATGGAGGAAATTCAGGTCACCAACGGCAAGGTGCGGAACCCGTCCTTCACGGACTATCTGATTCCCACCATTCTCGATACACCCCCGCAGAAGCTGGAGATCCTGGAGAACCCGGACCCGCACGCCCCCTACGGCCTGCGCGGCGCGGGTGAACCGCCCACTCTCTCCTCCACGCCTGCGATCGCCGCAGCGATTCGCGATGCCTGCCGCAAGCGGGGCGGCACCGGAAACATCAACCGCGTGCCCGTGCGTCCGGAAGACATCATCCGGAACAGTTGATTAACAGGGGCAGATCGCGCTGCTCGAAATGGTGGAGCGCGATAGGGACCCCACAACAAGCATCACCGAATCCGCGGCCCGGGATACCCCAGCACCCCGGGCCGCTGGTCGGCTACGCCCATAGGAGGGCAGCCATGACCCAGACTCAGTCACCGATCACCACCCCGGAAACGCGGGGTTCTGCGCTCGAAAAGTTCTTCAGGCTATCGGAGCGCAAGACCACCATATCGCGTGAAATCCGTGGCGGCATCACCACATTCGTCGCTATGGCGTATGTCATATTGCTGGTTCCGCTAATTCTCGGCGGCGTCACCGACGCGCACGGGGACAAGCTCAGTATCGCTCAGCTGACCACCACGACCGCCTTCTCCGCCGGCCTGACCACCGTCCTCATGGGCGTGGTCGGCAATGTGCCCCTCGCATTGGCCGCCGGCCTCGGCCTGGTCCCCGTCGTCGCCTATCAGGCCGCACCCCATATGACCTGGCCGCAGGCCATGGGCCTGGTGGTGCTGATGGGCATCGTCATCGTCATCCTGGCCGCCACCGGCCTGCGGACGATGATCATCAATGCCATTCCCCTGGCCATGAAGAACGCCATCGGCGTCGGCATCGGCATGTTCATCGCCATGATCGGCCTGGTCTCCTCCGGCGTGGTGGGACACGGTGCGCCCGGCGGGCCACCGGTAACTTTGGGTGTCGAAGGGCATCTGGCCGGTTGGCCCACGGTGATCTTCGCGGTCGGCCTGCTGCTCATGCTCGCCCTGTTCATCCGCAAGGTGCCGGGCGCGATCCTGATCAGCATCGCCATCTCGACCGTGCTGGCGATCATCGTCAACGCCATGGCGACCATCGACCCCAAGGCGTGGGGCACCGTCGTCCCCGAGAAGCCGAAATCGCTGTTCGCTTCCCCGGATTTCGGTCTGATCGGCCACATCGACCTGTTCGGCGGCTTCGCCACCGCGGGTGCGGTGACCGCCACGGTGGTGCTGTTCACCCTGGTGCTGACCGGCTTCTTCGATGCCATGGGAACGGTTTTCGGCGTCTGCGACGAGGCGGGCCTGGTGGACGAGAAGGGTCAGGTGCCCGGCATGGGCAAGATCCTCACCACCGACGGTGTCGCCCAGATCGTCGGCGGCCTGTCCGGCGGCGCGGGATCCACGGTGTACGTCGAGTCGGCGACGGGTGTCGGTGAGGGCGCCCGTACCGGTCTGGCCAGCGTCATCTCCGGCGGATTGTTCTGTGCCGCCATCTTCTTCACCCCGATCGCGGCCGTGGTGCCGATTCAGGCCGCCGCTCCCGCCCTGGTGCTGGTCGGTGCGCTCATGATGACGCAGGCCCGCAAGATCGACTGGAACGATCTCGAGGTCGCCGTGCCGGCCTTCATCACGATCGTGCTCATGCCGTTCACCTACTCGATCACGAACGGTGTCGGTGCGGGCCTGATCGCCTACACGGTGATCAAGCTCGCTCGCGGTAAGTACCGCGAAATCCATTGGCTGGTGGCCGTGGTGAGCGTCGTCTTCGTCGCCTACTTCGGTATCAACGGCATCGAATTGGCCCTGGGAGGCTAGTCATGCGCGACATCGCGGCACAACTCTTGGAATGGCATGCGGCGGGCAAGGATTACGCCGTGGCCTCCATCATCGGGATCGGCGGCTCCGCGCCCCGTCCGATCGGCGCGGCCCTGGCCGTGGATGCCGACGGCACCGTCATCGGAAGCATTTCCGGCGGCTGTGTCGAGGGTGCGGTCTACGAGTTGTGCCGCGAGTCGCTGCGAACGGGAGAACCGCTCCGGGAGACCTTCGGCTACAGCGATACCGACGCTTTCGCGGTCGGATTGACCTGTGGCGGAACGATTCAGGTGTTCGTCCAGTCGGTGACCGAGTCCAATCGCGATGCGGTGGAGAAGGTCCTGCGAGCTGAGGGGGAGGCCGTGGCCATGGTCCGCGACCTCGACAGCGGCGCTGTGATGGCGCTGGGCACCTGGTGGACCTCCGGAGCCGAATTCGACGAGCGGGTGGTGGCCGAAGCCCAGGCCATGCTCGACGCCGGCACGACCGCGGTGCGCACCATCGGGTGCGGCGATGCCGAGGTCACGGTGTTCGTGGAATCCCATGTGCCGCCGCCGCGGATGATCGTCTTCGGGGCGATCGACTTCGCGGCCGCGGTCGCCAGAATCGGCAAGTTCCTCGGCTATCACGTCACCGTCTGCGACGCGCGGGAAGTCTTCGCCACCCGCGCCCGCTTCCCCGACGCGGACGAGGTGGTCGTGGAATGGCCGAACAAGTATTTGGCGCGGACCCGGGTGGATGCCCGGACCGTGCTGTGTGTGCTCACCCACGACGCCAAATTCGATGTGCCGCTACTGGAGGTGGCGCTTCGTCTGCCGGTGGCGTTCGTGGGTGCGATGGGATCCCGGCGGACGCACGAGGACCGTCTCCAGCGGCTTCGTGCAATCGGGATGACGAATGCCGAACTGGCGCGGCTGAAGTCGCCCATCGGACTCGATCTCGGCGGGCGGACTCCGGAGGAGACAGCCGTCTCCATCGCTGCCGAGATCGTGGCGGTCCGCCGTGGGGGCACCGGAATGCCTCTGGGCACCTACGGCGGACCGATCCATCGCGATGCGATCGCGGTGCCGGAGGTGACCGTCCCGGACTCGCCGGACGCCCTCCGGCTCACCGCCTGAATCCGCTGTCGACCGGGAAGGAACCACGGCAATGCCTTTGATCTTCCTGAATGGGGGTGCCATGCGCGGCGGACCCCTGAACCACCTGCTCGAGGGCGCGCCCTGCGCCGGGGAGGTCAGGACGGCGCCGCACTACCGGTTCTACTCGGTCGACGACCGCTTCCCCGGCCTGCACCCCGTGGCCTACGGCGGCGCGCCCATCGCGGGCGAGCTGTTCGAGGTGCCGATGCAGGTGCTGCGCACCCGCCTGCTCCCGGCCGAACCACCGGAGCTGGAACTGGGTGTGATTGCCTTGGACGACAACCGCTCGGTGCTGTCCATGCTGTTGCGCCGCCCGATCATTTCCTACCCGCAGCTTATCGACATCACCGATTTTGGTAGCTGGCATACCTACAGGGAGGAAACGACCCGATGAAGTACACCGCCGACGGTGCTCTGCGGAAGTTCGACGTGCACTGCTCGATCCTGTTCACCGATCTGCCGCTGCTGGAGCGTCCGGCGGCGGCGAAGGCGGCCGGGTTCGACGCGGTCGAGTTCTGGTGGCCCTTCGGCGAGAATCCGGTGCCCGGGGACAAGGAGGTCGACGCGTTCGTCTCCGCGGTGTCCGACGCCGGGGTGCAGCTGGTCGGGTTGAACTTCATCGATCTGGTGCCCGCCGGGCGGGGATTGGTGTCCGTGCCCGGGCGGGAGGCCGAATTCCGGGACAATATCGACGTCACCGTGGGGATCGCCGAGCGGCTGGGATGCCGGTCGTTGAATGCCCTGTACGGGAACCGGATTCCCGGTGTGGACCCGGCGGTGCAGGACGAGCTGGCTTTGGAGAACCTGCGACTGGCCGCCCGCGCCGCCGCGGGCATCGAGGCACAGGTGGTGCTCGAGGCACTGAATTCCATCGAGTCGCCGGACTATCCGATCGTCTCGGCGGCGCGCGCCGTACAGGTGATCGATGCGGTCGGCGAACCCAATCTCCGGTTCCTCTGCGACCTCTACCATCTCGCGCGCATGGGTGCGGATCTTTTCGGCGTGATCGCCGAGTACACGCCCCGGATCGGGCACGTGCAGATCGCGGATGCGCCCGCGCGTAGCCGGCCCGGCACCGGAACCCTCGATTTCGAGGCACTCTTCGCCGCCCTGGACGCCGCCGGATACGACGGCTGGATCGGGCTGGAATACCAGGACCCCGACCGTGATTGGAGCTGGATCGAGTGAGCGTCGTGCTGGGTCGGCCGGGATCGTGGACACCGCAGGGGCACTGTGCGTCGGCGCTGCTGCCCGGCTGGGTGGTGGAGCGGTTCACCGTGCAGCTGCCGGTAGTCGGACGCACGCGGCATCGCCACGAGCGAGTGGGACCGACGGCCACGAGCGAGTGGGGCTGACCCCCGTTTCACGGCCCAGGAGCCGCTGACCGATGAGGGGCCGGCGGCTCCCGCGCTTCACTGCGTCAACGCCCGATCGATGACCACGGCGTACATCGCTGTCTCCCAGGGCTCCGGCTCGGCACCCATGAGGATCTCGTCCAGGAGTGGCGCTCGCGCGAGGCTTCCTGCGCCGTAGTGGCCGGAGGCGCGCGCACTGGCGATGACCGCGTAGATGACGGTGGCATATACCTCGGACCGCTCCGCGAGCACGACACCGTCCTTCGCCTCGAAACGCCGCAACCGATCTTCGACTGCGTCGATCACATCCTGCAGCGCTCGAATCTCGATGTCACTCTGGTCGTCCACGTCCCACCCCCTTCGGTCTGCGGTGCGATTCACCGAAAAGAAATGTCCTGGCCTGCAATTTGATCGGGCAGATGGTGATCGGGCACTCGGCGTGCGCTTTCTGCGCGGCGAGCGCATCAGAAACGGTCATCCTCGGCAGTACACGGTGGCTGGATCGTGGAAGGTCGAACATTGTTGGAACCTCCCCATATTCGGGATTGCGACCCCACCAGCAGACCATTAGCGACTGCTTCAGACCGGCAATTCGGGAGAATTCGGGTAGATGAATACCGAACCCGCTACCGATAACCGTCGACCCACTGCGCTACACGGGGCCCTCGGCGGATAAGGGCGTGGCTCGGGAGGAGTCGGGTGTGCGGCGGGGCGGTCGGGCCACGGCAACGGCGAGTGTGCGCTGTATTCGCCAGGGGAGCGCCACGAACAGCGACATCATGGCGGCGGCGGTGCCGCGGAGGTCGTCGCGGCCGGAGAGGTAGGCGCGCTGGGATTCGGCGGGCAGTGCGAAGAAAGCCTCGAAGAAGAGCGGCAGGTCGGCGGGCGGCAGCGCCAGCAGAGCGCGTAATCCGGCCTGGCGCAACAGGTGCACGACGCGCGCCGGACCCGGCCACAAGGGGTCCCCGGCTACGACGGCATCGGCCATCCGCAGGGAAGTCGCGACGCTGTATCCCGTTGCCGGATGCGTGAAAGCGCCCGCGGAGCCGAACGTGCGGGCGTTCGGCCGGCCGCCGTGCACCGGGAACCGGATGCGTTCGACCGGTTCGGTGCCGGTGAGAGTGATTCCCCGGGAACGCAATCGGTGCGTCAGCCGGTCGTGCAGCGTCCGCTGATCCAGCGCCGGGAGCCCGGCCAGGCACGTCTCCTCCAGCAGGACCCGCTCGTCGTCCAGTGGCACCGTATACAGAAACGACCGGGGCGCATCGGTTTCCGCGCCGTTGTCCGCACGCCAGTCCATGAAATACGTCTCCGGCTCCGGCAGGCGGGCCCGCTCCACGATCACCCCGAATGCCGTCTGCTCGGCCAGCCCGGGGGAGCGGGCCACCCCGCGCGCGTCGATGACCCGTTCGGCCGCGAGCACCGAACCCGACGCGAGCCGCACCGACGGCAGATCCAGTCCGTCGTGCCGGTGGCGGGCCGCGGGCGCGATGTCGGTCACGCTGTCCTGTAGGAGCCGCGCACCCAGGAGGTCCAGCGAATCCTGTAGGCGCGCCGTATCGAAGACGACGTAGCGGCGATCCAGTTCGATGCGGTGCTGCGCCCACGCGATCGGGCGGTCGACCGTGGCCCCGACCGCCTCCGGGGCGATCCACTGCGGCAGCTCATCCGCCCAGGCCGCATAGGTGGCCGTCCATCGCCGCCGGGGGTGCGGATCGACGATGGTGACCGAGAGTCCGTGCGCCAGCGCGCGGTGGGCGAGGGCTCGCCCCGCTGGGCCCGCACCGCAGATGAGGAGATCATCGGTCACCACGTGATTGGATCATGCCGGGTCGCCCGCCTACGCTTCGGGAATGATGCCGGGCCGGGGAGGGCTCGGGCAGGCCGCGAAAGGTGAGCAGATGACGTATCCACCCGCCGGATTCGGCGGCGACCCCACCGTGCACGGGCAGCCGCCGCAGGATCCGGATCCGGCGTGGTGGGACCACCCCACTCAGCAGACCGGCAGCCAGCAGCAGGCGCCGCAGCCCGGCTGGCCGGGACAGCAGCAGGCCGACCCGGCGGGCTGGCAGCCGACGCAGACGAATTGGATTGGGCAGCAGGGATATCCGCAGCAGCCGGGGTATCCGCAGGACGCGGGTTACGCGCAGCAGCCGGGGTTCCAGCAGAACCCGGGCTTTCCGCAGCAGCCGGGCTTCCCGCCGCCGCAGCCGCCGAAGTCGAACACCGGCTTGATCATCGGCGTGGTGCTGGGCGCGATCGTGGTGCTCGCGGTCGCGGTCGGCGCGATCGTCCTGGTCTCCAAGAAGGACGACTCCTCGCAGGCCGACGCTACGACGACGACCACCACGTCGTTCGCCACCAGCGCCCCGGCCACCACCCGCAGTGCGCCCACCACCTCCAAGTCCGCGCCCGGCGGCAGCCGCTTCAGCTACACCGAATACGGCAAGGACTGGAACTTCAAACTGGGCGATGTCGCGCTGCAGGCCACCTACGTGTCCGGCCGCGACTACGACTCCTGCGCCCCGATCGAGGAGTCGGGCACGCTGACCGGCCTCGGGTGCACGCGCGCCTCGGAGATGGCGTGGAAATCCGAGAACGGCGCACTCATGCTGACTCAGTTGGTGCTCACCATGTCCGACGCCGGCAAGGCCTCCAGCGCCGACGGCCAGTTCGACGACCAGGACGTGGTGCTCCCCGACGGCAGCTATATCAAGAACTTCGAAACCGGCAAATGGAAGGACGGCAACCAGGACAAGTTCCTGGTCATCACCGTCGGCACCGCCACCCCGGCCGTCGACGAGGCCACCGTTGAGAAGTACGTGAAGTACCGCCACAGCGACACCCTGGGTGCGCTCGCCTTCCGCTGAGTACTGCGCAACTCGCGCCCGGCACCCAATCCTGGTGCCGGGCGCGAGTTTTCGGTGTGGTCAGTGTCAGATGCCGCCGGTGGCCAGCAGGCCGCCATCCACCCGCACGGTCGTGCCGGTGATCCACGACGACTCGTTCGAGGCCAGGAATCCGATCAGCGCCGCCACATCCTCCGGCGACCCCAGCCGCTTCATCGGATAGATGCCCGCCGCGGCCTCCTCGTCGGCCGAGTACAGCGCGTCCGCGAACTTGGTCTTGATCACGCCCGGGGCCACCGCGTTCACCCGGATCTTCGGACCCAGCTGCCACGACAGCTCCTCGGTGAGCCGGATGAGCGCGGCCTTGGACGCCCCGTATGCGGCGATCACGCCGGTGGACCGCAGCCCCGCGACGCTGGCCACATTCACCACCGCGCCCCCGTGCTCACCCATCCACGCCCGGTACGCCTCCTGCACATACCCCAGCGCCGCAACGACATTCACATCGAAGATCTTGCGCACGGCATCCAGATCGGCATCCATCAGCGCCCCGTACACCGGATTGATCCCGGTATTGTTGATCAGCACATCCAGCGACCCGAACTGCGCCACCGCGGTGGCGACCTGCTCGGCCCGAGCCGCCGCATCGCCCGAATTGCCGGCGACCGCGACCACCTTCCCCGGATACCCCAGCCCGCGCAGCCGTTCGGCCGCCTCCTCCAGCGGCTCCGGCTTCCGAGCCGAAATCACCACATTGGCGCCTCGCCTGAGCAGCTCCGCAGCCACCGCGAACCCGATACCCCGGCTGGCCCCGGTGACCAGCGCGCTCTTACCCGACAAGTCATCACTCATGTGACGGCACGTTACTCAGTCACGCTTTCGTGCCAGATCTGCCCCATGTTGGGAGGTTCATGCCCGTCCAGGCGACGAGGGCCGGGCCGAGTTGTTCGACAAGCGGTTATTTCACTGCCCCGCGCAAGCAGTGATCCTGCACATGCGTCGAGCCGATTCGCCGTTCGCGGAATTCGTTGTGCTGGTTCGTGACTGGTTGCATCCTCATCCCGACGAGGCGGAACGCTACGCCATACACAAGCGGACCCTCGCCGCGCAACGCGCGGCCGATCCGGACTACGACGACTACGCCCGCGCGAAGTCCGCGTCCTACACCGAGATCGAGCCGCTCGAGCGGCAATGGGCGCACGACCAGGCCAGGTAGTGAATTTAGTGTCCGCTCGGCGCGGTGAGCTCGAGGATGTCGTGGAAACTTTCGCCCCACATGGCCCATCGTCGAACTCCGTGCTCGTCGATCAAGCGGATCTCGTGATCAGCGGCGAATTCGGTTGCCTTGGCCGAGAACGTGCTGTTGGTGATGACGACGGGAATATCGGCGCGGTGGACCGGACGCGCGGTGCCGTTGACCTCGTAGAGGACCGCCGGCCTGATCGGGCCACGCTGGCGCAGCTTGCACTGGACGACAACGCGGGCGCCCGTCGGGCATCACCGCAATGACATCGGCACCTTGATCGCGGGAGCCACCGCCACGGCGCAACACGGTCAATCCGTCCCGGGCGAGCAAGTCGGCGGTGAGCGTTTCCAGCCCGCCGGCATCGCAGCGTTGGAGGTCGCGTTGGCGTTGGGTACTTCGGTGTGTTGCCCGGTGACCGGCGGGCTAAACGTTCGCTGATCATGGGGTCAGGTCAGTCCCACCTGCACCCCGGCCGCAACGGCGCATTCCAGCAGGCCACACCCGACACCTGCCACAACGACCACCCCCTCACCGTCGGCCACGTCATCGTCGGCCACCAGCCCTGCATCGTCACCGACCGCAGTGGCCACATGACCTGGCGATGCACCACCTGCGGCGAGATCGTCTACTGGCCGCCCTGCCTGCCACCTGCGACCACCCCCGCGCCGACACGAACCGGTAGGTATGCGTACGGACCCCGCCACCGCGCGTACCGTGACCCGCCATGGCGATCACGGCACTCATCATCTCGATCATCGCGGCCACCACCGCAATCGGCAGCCTCGGCCTCTCCATCTGGCAAACCCGCCTCGCCCGCCGCGCCATGACCGCTGCCGAACAATCCGCCACCGCCGCCACCCAATCGGCAGCCGTCGCCGAACAACAACTCACCCTCGAATGCCAGCAATGGGCCGCACAACGCGCACCCCGCTGGACCGCGCGAATCGACAAAGCTCCCAGCTCCGACACCCACCAGCTACGACTGACACTCGAAACCGGCACCATCGACCACACCGAAGTCGAAATCCGCTCCCCCGGAATCGGATTCACCGCCAGCCAGAACGGCGTCGCCCCCGAAGCCACATGGCCGATCAAACACGCCCGCCACAACGGCCTGCACGCCGGCCAAACCGCCACCTGGCGAGTCCAACTCGACGACACCACCATCCCACCCGAAATCGAACTCCACGTCACCTCCGCACACGGCGACGACACATGGACAACCACCGTCCACGCCACCAGACCCCGCACCGCACGCGTGTACTGACCACACCCCACGCACGCACGCGCAAGGCATTCACCAGGGAACGCAGTCGGGAGTCGGGCCCGAACTCAGCGGACAAGAAAGGACCACGACCATGGAATCCTCGCTCGACTCGATGCAGCCCGGCGGCTCGGCCGGGACCACCGCGCACATGACGACCTCGCCGGACGGTCCTCTCGTCCCGGTTCCGCCGTATCTTCAACGCCCGATACCGGCGGCGGAGCAGCTGTGGGAAGTAGCGGTGTGGATGCAAGGCACGTGGTCGACGGTGGCGTGGACGCTGGATCGCGGTGGCGCCGGGGCCGCCGCCGAGGCGTACCTGCCGCAGTGGCCGCTCGCGCAGATCTGGCATCACAACACGCTCTACTACGAGTACACCGTCGACGCCGACGGCGCGATCACGCTCATGCAGGCGAACTGGGCGGGCAACGGTTGGGAGAAGGGCCGGACCCAGGCCCAGTACTTCGGCGGCCAGAGCTGAGCCCATCATCCATCACGACAGTCATGACCGACGCCGCGATGCCCGCGTTACTGGCCAAGATGCCCAGCCCGCCGAACGGTGGGTGCTCCCGACGCCGATCTTCTGCTCGGGCCCACAACGCCTCGTACTCGCAGCGAGCCGGTCGACGCTCGGATGGACCGCGTGCCGCCTCGCGGGATGTTCCCGCGGTCATCTCGTCCACACCTGCGGTCCGGTGCGGTGCGCATGTGTATCAGCCGGAACTCGGCGCGGGCTGTAGTCCGTTGGTGTTCGACGGCGCGATCTCCTGCGCGCGGCCCGGCCTGCGGTCGACTCGGTGCCGGGTCTGGACGAGGTTGACGAGGTGCTCGCGTTGCTTGCGTTGCTCGGCGGTGTCGTCGCGGTGTGCGACGGGTGTATCGGACCGGTGCGGCGGCCGAGATCGTGGTCGCGCGGTTGCGGTGGCTCGCCGAGGCTGTGCGCGTGGTCGACGATGAGGATCTCGCCGACCCGATCTAGCCGGCGCGTCGGCTCTCTAGTGCAGCGTTGACCAGTGCGCGCGCCGCGCCGCCGTAGACCGCTTGCGCCTGTAGTGCCTTCCAGACGCGTTCGTACAAGCTCAGTTCGGCCGCCGTGACGACGGTCAGTTCGGCGCTGATGGTTTCGATCAGAGCGAGGCGGTTGTCGAATAGGTCGAATGATGTTGTGATGTAGGTGAATTCGGCGTCTTTGGGGACGATGCCGAACAGCACGCGAGGCATGTCGAATGCCGAATCGAGCAGGAATCGCAGTTGGTCGGCCATCACGGCGGAGTTTCCGACCGTGGTGTACAGGGCCGACTCGTCGGCAAGCAGGATGAATCGGTGCCGCGGCTTGCGCAGGACTTGTTGCCGTTGCATCCGCGCCGCGAGGGCCTCGTCGAGATCGTCAGGGGTACCTGAGCCAGAACGGCACGTGCGTAGCTGCCGGTTTGGAGCAGGCCCGGCAACACGATCGGTGCGTAGGCGTTGCAGTGACGCGCGGTGTTCGATATCGACTTGCCGGCGTTGTCGACGACTGTGGCCGGCCGCGGCGATCCGTTTCCACTCCGACCATTGCGCCTGGACGTTGCGCAGGCTGGCGAGCAGATCGGGCAGGGCCAGGCGCGCGTCGCAGATCTCACACCAGGTTTCGAGGTCGGCATCGCTGGGCGCCTGCCTGCCGAGCTCGATGCGGCTTGTCTTGGATTTGTGCCATCCTGCGGCAGCGCTGAGCTGGACGGCGTCGAGGCGAGCATCCTTGCGGAGCTCGCGCAGACGCGCGCCCAGCGCAGCACGTGCACGCAATACCTCGGTCACGTCGTGCAGTGTCCCAGGTATTCGGTGTATGGAGTTGCGCGCGGCCAGACACGGTCTCGGATCTGGACTGTATTCGCGACGATCGCCGGGTCCTCGGTGGCTGCTGCGCCGATCCAGATTCCGCGGGCATCGAAGAGGCTGTAGGCGACCGTGCGGTCGTCGAGTAGCCAGAAGTCCTCGGTGTTCGCGTCGATGGGTGCGGCGTTGTTGCGTGCCAGGCAGCGCACGTCCTCAACCTCGGCGAGACGGACGCCGTGCTCGATGCGGTCGATGCTTTCGTCGACCCCTTCGCTGGCCGAGAGGGCCGGTGGGATTGCCGGACGACGCGTCGGCCCCGCACCTGCGGGTGTGGTCCGTCAAAGCAGCGACCGGTGAGCGTGCGCATGTGTCCCGGATGCCCTGAACGGAAGGTTTGTCACGCAACCGATTACCGACCGAAGAGACCGGGTGCGCTCTGGAGGTTCAGATCGAGGGGCTCGGTTCGCGTCGTGTGCTGCGCGGGTTCGGATGGCTACGGGTGCCACTGGACCGGCCCCTGCACGGCCTGCCACCGGTATTGCTGCAAGGAGCCACTCCGCGGCGTCAGCGAGATCGTGCCGAATTCACTTGGGGCGCAGGGGATTCCCGTCGCATCCCAACTGTCGCACCGACAGGTGTACGCACGACGCCCACCTGCGCCACGAACTCGAGTTCCCTGACTACGCCACTGCCGCCATCCGCAACAGCGGCCAAGTCCCCGAATATTTGCGCGCCTGCCAACTCGACGAAGAAGCGACCTAGGACACGATCTGGTGCGACTCCGATGGAGGGGCGCGACTTCGCGCGGTGGATGCAGTTGGCGGACTCATTGTGTGTCATCGGACTTCAGACGATGGGCGTCACGTCGGATGCCAGTGCACAGGCGGCGTCGGCGAAGTACTGCTCGTCGGCACCGTCGGCGAGGCCGAGAATGACGCCCTGGCTCAGGCCGACGAACAGCGCCCTGAGAGCGATGGCCAGGCGTTGCGCCTGGTGCAACGTCACGACGATCCCGTTGTGCGACCTTCCGGCGAACAGTTCGATCAGGTGGTTCTCCTGTGTCCGGATGGATGCGGCGAGCTGGGTCCGCAAGTCCGGGTCATGTATGGCCATGTCCAGCAGGGTGATCTGGAGCGAAAGGCCGGCCAGCGCGTCGGGGCCGTCACAGCTACGCCGGTAGTACCGGGCAAAGGCGTCGACCGCTTCCAGCAGATCCAGTCCCGTGGGAACCGCCTGTTCGATCTCTTCGTAGTGCGGTCGCAGGTAGTCAGTGACCAGGGCGACCACCAGGCCGTTCTTACTGCCGAACAGCGAGTAGATGGCACCGGTGGTCACCTCGGCCAGCTCGGCGATCTCATCGAGCCTGGCGCGATGCCCGTCTCGGGAAACGACCTGAAACGCAGCATCCAGCAGGGCTCGCCGGTTGCGCTCCTTCGCCACTGCTCTAGTCATCCTCATAGAGAAATTATTACCGTAATCTGATTACGGAAGTAGAAGCCCACACCGGCATCCGGAGGACCCATGCCTCAGACCCAGGCCATGACAACGACAGCTACGCGCCGGACGGTGGGAATCATCGCCGACGGCTCTGTCAAGGTGTTGCTCGCTGTCGCCTACACAATCGGCGCCGCGCCACTCGGTCATCGGCTCGGCGTAGAAGCCTGGCTGATGGTTGTCTGCGGCGTGGCGCTGCTGATCGGTGGCGGGATCGAGATCGGATACGTGCGCAGCCGTCCGGTGCGCACCTATACGCGGCTCATGGTTGCCTACGACAGTGGCTGGGTGTTGGCGACACTTGCCGGCCTGCTGCTGGCATGGCAGGGCAACAGCGCGGCCGGTGAGGTATGGATCGGATACCAGGCAGCAGCTCCCCTTGTGCTCGCCGCACTGCTGGTAGCCGCCACCCCCATGCCGGCTGATTCGAGCACTCCCGCTGAGGACTCCGCACACTGACACCGACCGGGAAACCCGGGACGCCGGTCCGGAAAGCAGCGCCACCGGATAGTGCGAGAACACCGCCACATATCGCTGCGAGTCAGATCAGCTGGTCGACCTCATGACCGCCGAACAGGCAGCAGGCCGGCGGACCGTCTAACCAGCACCCCGACTTCGCAACACGCTTTTCGGCACGGCATCCTAACCACAATCCTGCCGATTCATGTTCGGGCGCTGTGGTGTTGAGCCCGCCATCGTTTTCCGAACACGCCCGATCCGCAGTCAGTCGCCTGCAGCTGCGGTCACGATCCCGGCCGGGGTGTTCGTGCGCCTCGATCTTGGGCGTAGTGGTGCGCGCTGCGGGTGTGGAGCAGTCTCCAGACGGTTTTGCCGTGCCAGCGGATTGCTCGCATGGATTCAGTGCGCCAGGCTGCGTCCACCGGGTTCGATTTCGGGGTGTAGGCCCCGGCAATCGGCTCGGACGTAGCCTGCCGTTGACCTTGAACGCCTACAATGGCGCAGGTCGGCCCACTCTGCGGTGGCGCAGACCCCTCGGCATTGGCCCCTGGGCCTTCGTGGCTTTCCTCGCGCGCGGTCGACCTCGGCGTACACCGCCGCCGCGAGTTGAGAATCCAGCCCGCCCGGTGAGACCGGGCGTCGGGCAGGGATTCGGAGGTGCGCCATGACAGCAACCCCACGCGAACCGCGCGGTGACAGGCCCGCTCGCCGGCCGGGAAAGCGGTATACGACGGCACCCGCCATCACCAGCGGTTCCGATGAGGATGTGCCGGTGGTGCGCTGGCCGGATCCGAGTCGGCTCGAATCGTGGTGGCACGACGTCATGCACCCCGCCGCCGAGCCACCCACACCCACATGACCAGAACTGGCTCGATCGGCACACAACGGTAGTTCCCAGCACGGACCGTACGACGAATTTCCGCCAGCAGTGCGGGATTCCGGAGCATCACGATGATGCGACCGTTCGATCATCAGAAGGATCAGCAATGTTCGCAATAACCAGGCAAGCGGTGGCCCGGGCCGTCCTCGCCGGTGCGATTTCGGTGGCTCCGGTCACCGCCGTGACCGTGCCGGCCCAGGCCGATGTGGTCACCAACTACACCCCCACCCCTGTCGATCAGCACTGGGACCACGGCTGGGACAGTAAGCACTTCTTCCCTCCAGGCTGGGGATTCTTCCCTCCGGGCTGGGGAATCCCTCCGGGATGGTTCCACCATCTACTACCGTTCGAGTTCTTCGATTGGGACTAGTAGAGCGTTCGATACGACCGCCGGCGCCTTCGTAGGCCGGTTTCTCTCCGACGCTGCCTCCGACGCTCGCAGGGCGATGTGGCCGAAGCTCGAGGACTGGTTGTAATCGCGCTCGATCTGTGGTCGGCCCCCGCTGGTGCGCCGGGGCCGACCGCGCCCTGTGGCGGATCGATTCTCAACACCTACGCAGGCGGGCAGGGCGGTGCTGGCCCCGCCCGGGGCCAAACGTCATCCTCCGCGAGGCGGACACCTTCATCGTCACCGAGACCGAAGAGCGGGCTTCTGGGCGTTCGTGGTGGTGATGACGTGTTCGTGGCCCAACTTCCGGCTCATACGGATGGCTTGAACAAGCAGCGTCGTGCCGACGAGCGCGCCCGCAAGAGCCATGAGGCAGTGCTGCGACAGGAGATCAACAGGCCCAGCCAAGACCGCCACTCTCCCGATCCGAGCCAGCAGGCCATCGATCACCTGATCCTGCAGCACTACCTCGCCCAGCTGCCCCAGCGGGACCGAAACATCGTGTGGGGCAAGGCGTGCGGGTACTCGAATCGGCAGATCGCCGAGATCTACGGCGAGCCGTCACCACGTGCCGTAGAACAACGATGGCCAACGCTGACCAAGACCGTGGGCTGGATCGGACGACTGGCTGGTAAGGAGTCGAAATGACCGACCACAAATTCGATTTCACGTTCCCGCACGGGAGGGTGAAGGCCGACATCTACCTCGATCGCGATATCGACGAACTGATCGCGCAGTCCTCGCTGGGAAGCGATCGTGCACTGGCCGTCCGATACAAGGTTGCGCCGGGGCGCGCAAACAGGATCGTCTGCGAGCTGACCCCCGAACAGCCCAACGGAGAGCAGGCGCACGACGGGACGGAACTCGACGAAATGCCTCTCGCCGACCGGGCGTGACTATCAGCCCTGAATCAGGGTCATGTCCTGCCCTAGCTAGCTAATGGTGGTGGACGGATTCGACGGTGTACAGATGCGGATCATACGAGGCGATCGCAGCGGCCGCGCTGGTGTGCCTCTGGGCGGCGGGATCGGCCAGCATCGCTTGCAATGCCTCGGCGCTTTCCCACTGGGCGTAGTTGACCACCCGCGTGCCGTCGGTGCTGGCGTGAATGTTCGCCGAGATAAAGCCGGGTACATGCTGGATGACCTGCTCCGTCGCTTCAATCAGCAAGTCGACAAGTTCACGCTGATGCTCGGGGACTACGGTGAACACGTTGATCAGCGTGACATGTGGGAGGTGCGGGCTGATCGTCGTCGGTGACATGGATTTCTCCTTCGACGGGCGGCGCGTTTTCCGCAGGTTAGCGGTCGCGTTCGTCACTCTACGGCGAACTCAGGGGCCGGTTTTCGTACTCACGGCCCGGCCTCGTGCAGCCACAGCGCCCCGTTGGCGTCGTCTTCGAGATCAACATCGTGTAACCAACGTCAAGAGACACAACACCTAGTCGACGAACGGGTTTCCGAGCACCGTTACTTGCGGATACGCTTCGCTGATGACGTGGGCGCGCCGCCGCCGCAGGCACGCGCGATCGCCGACGAAGCGATCCAGAAGTGCGACAACGCCGTCGACTCCCAGGTGTCCGCCTCCGCGGCGGCCACATCAGCGGCAATCTCTTCGGCCGCCGCGACAAGTCGGGCGCAGGCGGACCAGTTGGACGAACAGCATCGGCTTGCGGCGTGCACCGCGATCGGAGGCCGCTACGACACCAAGTGGGGCTGGTGCGCCTCGACGGTGCCGGCAACCTGAGCGGTGAGGCTGGAGCGAATTGCGAAAATTCTTCGGTGAAATTCGACGGTGACCACATCACGCCGGGCGCGATCAAGCAGGAACAGGAGTGGTATCCGGGGTGCTTCCGGAATGCATGACGGCTAGGAGGATTCGACTATGAAAACGTCTGAACTGGCAGCCGCCCTGCGCCGTGAACGCGCTGACATGGTGCGCTTCTGCGGCGAACTCGACGAGGCTGAGTGGCGGGTCCCGAGCCGGGCGGCGGGCTGGCGGGTCCAGGACGTGGTGGCGCATATGGGATCCAGCTGCCGGGCAGTCTTCACTCCGGCACTGCTGACCATCATGCGCACTGACGACATCGAGCGGACCAATGACCTATTCGTCGATCAGCGCCGCGAGTGGCCATCTGCGCGTGTGTTCGCCGAGTACAAGACGTGGAGCCGGTGTTTTGCGACCGTCTCGACAGCGCTGGCCCGCACACCCCTGGGCCGGCTGCCGTTGCCTCTCGGCGAACTGGGCCGTTTCCCGGCTGGAATGTTGTTGTCCGTCGCGATGCTGTTCGACCACCACACCCATCTGCGATTCGACATCGCTCCGGCATTGGATCGCCGGATCCCGGCGACCGACCCGGCCCGAATGGCCGGTGTGCTCGACTGGATGTTCGCGGTATTGAGCAACCAACTCGAATCCGCCGAAACCCATTGGCTCTCTTACCCGCTCGATATCGTGCTGGGTGGCCCGGGCGGCGGCATCTGGCGGGTTCATCCCGGTGGTTCGATCAGTGCGGGCCACTCCGACGGTCCAGCGGCCGCGACCATCGAGGGCCGGTCCGGCGAATTCCCGGAATGGGCGACACGCCGCGTCTCCTGGCGTGATCGAGACGTACGGATCCGCGGCGACGCGGATTATGCCGTCCGATTTCTCGACGACGTGAACATCGTGTGAGGGCAGAGCGGCCACATCACGCCGCTCTGCGACGTCAACCGATAGAGGCCGGTGCCTGGTCCAAAACCGTGCCCAGGTCCCAGAAGTCGCGGCGGGTGGTGAGATGTCCGTCGGCATCGTAGGTGCAGACGTCCGCCGGACGTGTTGCAGTGGCATCTCGAGGGATCGAGCTATCGCACTGAACGATTCGCCAGCCCGCTACCGGCGCCACAACTCGTCCTGACGAGCAGCCGACATTCCGTAGTCCCGCACCCAAACCTCCACGCTGACATGATCATTCACGCGGTGATACAGCGATTCCTTGAACCCACCATCGCTTTCCGAACACGGGGTCCCGGTAGTAATCGTGCGGAGAACAACGGCAATGGCTCAACCAGCACCGAGGCCTGGCTTCCGGTTCGGGCTGCGGGACATCGTGTTTGGTGCTTGGCTTGCTGCCGATGAGCTTGGTCGGTGTGCCGGAGGTCTGGTTTCGTGCCCACATCTCGCCCGCGCACAGCGAGAACACCAACTTCTTCGGCGCGATCGAGGCCGATATCGACGCCGAGCTCGCTCAGCTCGGACCGACCGGTTACCGGCCGCCGCGGGTGCGCGACACCCTGTTCTGACCCACATACGGATCGGGGTCAGCCGACGTCGCGGGTGTGGATTTTCAGGCGTTGAACGTCACCGATGGGGTCGTTGACGGCGAAGCTGATGAGCCGGTGCGGGTGGATGCGGATGATCGCGCCGTCGAAGCCGCCGCTGGGGTCGCCGTAGGCGGAGTCGGTCGGAGTGGTGAGGGCTTCGGCGTGGCCGCGGATTTCGAGCATCCGGGGCCGCCAGGGGGTGACCGAGGCCAGGTCGTCGACGACGAAGGCGACGCGCCCGTTGTCGGCGACATTGCGGAATTTTCGGCTGGCGGCCATGTTGTGTCCGGCGATGTCGATGGTGCCGGTGCGGGGGTTGTAGCGGAATCCGACAGGGCTGACCTGCAAGGTGCCGTCAGGTTGAGAGGTGGCGAGCCGTCCGAGGGGCTGGCTGGCCAGGTAGTGCAGCTCGGCGTCGGTGAAAACCATGGCGGGATCACTCCTCGAGGATGTGGATCGGCGGGTGTGCCGGTCCTGGGGTGTCAGTGCCGGGTTGTGAGGCGGATGACGGGCAGTTGCCGGTCGGTTTTGCGCTGGTATTCGGCGAATCGTGGTGCGGCGGTGGTGATCTGCTGCCAGGCGCGGTCACGGTCCGCGCCGTGGAGCTGTTCGGCGGTGACGTCGTGGGTGCGCCCGGCCAGTTCGATGCGGATCTTGTCGGGGTGGGCGGCGATGTTGTAGTACCAGGCAGGGTTCTTCGGTGCGCCGGCGGCGGAGGCGACGATGAGCCAGCTGCCGTCCTCGCCGGGGAACCAGCCCACGGGGGTGCGGCGTTCGGTGCCGGTTTTGCGGCCGACGGTGGTCAGCATGAGAGCGTTCATGCCGCCGAAGAAGGTGCCGCCCTTGCGGATTCGTTTGTCGGCGAAGCGGTTCAGCCATCGCATCAGGGGTCCAGCCGCGGGCTGGCGGGCGCCGGTGGTGCCGTTGGGAGTGTCGAAAGTCATCGCGGTCTCTCAATGGTGGGGTTCGTAGCACCGTCCATGGCCACCCGCTTACGCCGATTCCATTTCATAGCGAACGACTCTAACCA
The DNA here is from genome assembly GCF_042754165.1 of Nocardia sp. NPDC059229. NCBI lineage: Bacteria > Bacillati > Actinomycetota > Actinomycetes > Mycobacteriales > Nocardiaceae > Nocardia > Nocardia sp. NPDC059229. The sequence goes on along the minus strand of NZ_JBHZAK010000033.1, from coordinate 748 downwards.
GCCCTGGCGTGCACGAAGCGCTGCGACACCATCGTGCGAACTCAACCGTGCGATCCTCGGCCCGTTCGTTGAGACCAGGCGTCGAGCCCGGTGGTTCGGTTCGTTTCGGTTCCCCGCGAATCTGGACGTGCACAATGCCGGGCAGAACCGGCCGGACCGGTCGGTGAACCGTGATGGGGTGGCATGTTCATGATGGAGCGCTGCCGGTGGCCTTCGTGATGAGGGCGTCGGTGCGGGTGGTGATGGCGATCCTGACCGGGGATGCGCCGGTGCGGGAGCAACGTCTGCGCCGAGGCCCGGCCAACCGGAACCGGAACCAGCCGTCGACCCGCTCCGGATCCCGCAGGCCCACATCCGAATCCGCGCCGAGCGCGTCGACCAGTGCCCTCAGCGCGATGCCACAGTCGCGGCAGGTGCTATCCGAGGTGAGGGTGCCTGCGAAGGCCCGGACCGTATCGGCCAGCCGTACCCCCGGCCGCAGCGCTCGAACCCACTCAGGTCAGACATTCATCACCATCCCGCGCCGCAGCCAGCCTCGCCTCATCCAGGCCATCGGCTATCCCTCGCTCGGATCTCTCGCTATCGCAGAGAAATTACAGAGCTGCCACCACTGCGGCCTGGATGTCACCGGTCCTGATCGATACGGTGCGCGCCTACCAGGGCACCACGCCGTTGCGGCCGATGAACGAGCCGGAAGTGGCATCGACCTTCAGCATCGCGGCCTCGACCACGGGCTCGGCGCCTTGCG
>NZ_JBHZAK010000032.1:0-57664 GCF_042754165.1 Nocardia sp. NPDC059229 | reverse complement strand
CTCGCGATCAACGAATCCAGTTCGGCCACAGCATGATCCAACACCACCCGACAGGTCTACCAGCAACGAATCACGCGAGTGCAGTTGCAGTACTAGGCGATACAGCAGCAGCCCGGTCAGCAACGGGATCGGCCAGGATACGAGCAGCATCGCGATCGACCAGGGCAATGCCCACCAGCGCAGCTGCCGGCGGTAGGCGGCACGGCGATTGGCATCCGCGGTCCCGAGACTGAGTCCGCCCGCGGCAACCGAGGTGATACGAGCAATCATCGGCCATCTCCCCCCGAGCATGGATCAGAACCTGAAACCCCAAGATAGCCAAGACGTATGGCGGCTTCATGCCCTCGATTCTGGGGGGCTTGCTTACCTCCGCCAGGGGGCAGGTCCGTGCGACGCGGTCGAGGACACCGCTGCGTCTGATCCCGGGCAATGCCATCCGGTGCAGCCTCGACGCCATCCGGATCGCCGACCAAGAGAGCTGCCGATTTCTCTGAACTTGGAGCTCCTATCGGGTTCGGTTGCTGAGTCGTCGCCAGCAGATCAGTGCTGCGGCGAGGTCGAGGCATCCGTGGTGGATGTCGGTGCGGCGTTCCCATCGGATGGCCAGCCGCCGGTACTGGTGCAGTAAGGCAAAGGATTGTTCGACGATCCAGCGGCCGGCGGTGACCCTGTCACGGGTGCCGCGGCGCGCGATGTAGCCGGTGATATGTCGTTGCCGCAGTTCGGAATACACGCTGGGGTAGTCGTATCCCTTGTCCGCGATCAGGGTGGTGATCCGATGCTTGGGCCGGCCCGCACGCCCGCGCAGGGGTCGGACCCGGTCGAGCAGTGTGGGCAACAGCAGATGGTCGTTGACATTGGCACCCGACAACGCCACCGCGAGCGGGAACCCGTTCCCGCAGGTCAGGATGTGGTGCTTGGAACCGGTCTTGGCGCGGTCGACCGGGCTCGGACCTGTTGCGGCGCCCCTAATGATATGTAGCGGGTCCACCAGTACGGCAGACTCGCTACCGGTAGCGGCTGGCGGGTGAGCACTCTTCGCCCCCGGGACTTCGAATCCTGAAAAAAGATCGTGCCCCCGCCGGTCGACCGGGAGAACGGATCGCGCTGGGATGTCGTGCCCGCCTCGGGCGTGAGCACTTTTCATTAGGTCGCCGAGTGTTCTCCTGAACGCTACCGATATCGAAAGAGGTTGGTAGGCAGGAGGATCGCTGTTGCTGTTCGTCGGAGACGACTGGGCCGAAAACCATCACGATGTGGAGTTGATGAGCCCGGCAGGCAAGAAGCTGGCCAGAGCCCTGCTGCCCGAGGGTGTCGAGGGAATCACCCGATTACACGCCCTGATCGGCGAACATCTCGACACCGGCTCCGAGGCTGATTCGGTGGTGATCGGCATCGAGACCGATCGAGGTCCCTGGGTCGCGGCCCTGGTCGCCGCCGGTTACTCGGTGTTCGCGGTCAACCCGTTGCAGGCTGCCCGTTATCGCGATCGGCACGCGGTCTCCGGCGCCAAGAGCGATCCAGCCGATGCGCACGTGCTGGCCGACATGGTGCGCACCGACTCGCATCAGTTGCGACGAGTGGCTGCGGACAGCCCGCAGGCTGAGGCGGTGAAAGTCGTTGCCCGAGCGCACAAGACGCTGATCTGGGAACGCACCCGCACCACCCAGCGGCTGCGGCACTCGTTGCGCGAGTACTTCCCTGCGGCGCTGGAGGCCTTCGACGACCTCACCGCATCCGATGCGCTGGAACTGCTGGCCAAAGCGCCCGAACCCGTTGCGGCAGCGCGGCTGTCGCTCAAGCAGATCCGGGCCGCACTCACCCGGGCCCGTCGCCGTGACGTCGATACCAAAGCCGCCAGAATCCAGGCAGCATTGCGGGCCGAGCATCTGCGCCGCGATGCGGTGATCGATGCCGCCTACGCGGCCACCACACGGGCCTCGATCCACATCCTGATCGCCCTCCGCGAGCAGATCACCGAGTTGGCAGGGCAGGTAGAGGCGCATTTTGGCCGACACCCGGACGCTGAGATCGTCCTGTCCCAGCCCGGGATGGGCATCATTCTCGGTGCCCGGGTGCTCGCCGAATTCGGAGACGCCCGCGGCCGCTACGCCTCGGCCAAGGCCCGCAAGAACTACGCCGGCACCAGCCCGATCACCCGCGCTTCCGGCAAGAAGAAGATCGTCGCCGCCCGATTCGTGCACAACGACCGGCTCATCGATTCCCTGGCCCAGCAGGCGTTCTGCGCCCTGACCGCCTCACCCGGCGCCCGCTCCTACTACGACCGGCATCGCGCCCGCGGCCTGGAACACCGCGCCGCGCTACGCCAGCTCGCCAACCGGCTCGTGGGCATCCTCCACGGCTGCCTCAAGACCCGCACCTCCTACAACGAAACCACCGCCTGGTCTCCACACACCGGCGACCCGGCCGCTGCTACTTGACAACCCAGGCCCTGGGATGTCTCTTCTCGCCCGCACGTGCGAGCCGTCGACCATGATCCGGTCGAAATCGATCAACCTGGCTGCATGGGCACGGGCGAGCACGCCCTGATGGATCTGCTCGAACGCCCCAGCAGCCTGCCAGTCCCGCAACCTGCGCCGACACGTCATCCCGGACCCGAACCCCAGCTCCTGGGGCAGATCTTCCCACCCGATCCCGGTGATCAACACGAACAAGATCCCCCGCAGCACCCGGCGGCTGTCCATCTGCGGCGGTCCCGGTGTCCCGGCCAGTTTCGTCGGCAGTAGCGGTTCGATTACCGCCCACAACTCGTCATCCACGATCCAAGGTGCTGCCACAACGAAACATACTGCACTGCAACGCAACCCGACGACAACTGACCGAACCTGTTAGGAGCTCTTAAGCAATTTGGTGATCGTTTCACGCCAAGAACACGTGTCGTAAAGAAGGCATGCAATTGTCGCGAGAACAAGCATACCTAGCGCGATTAGGACGAACCGAGCGAGATCGAAGCCTTGTGTAACGGTATCCACTCCGGTTCCAAGCACCGCGATGATCACGATTGCGCGCCAATAGTTCTGGAAGAACTTATCGTTCATGTTGCGAGTCTGACAGCAAGCCACTCGCTTCGGTAGGGCTCGAACACGGCCAAATATTGTTGAACCGTACGGCGCGGCGCGCTCGTCTACCTCACGCAGGCGGGCGACGTCTCGGACCTGTCCTCGTAGTGGAACGAGACGCAGCGGCCCGGCGGCGGGTCGCCCAGGGACCGAGGGTAATCCCATTGCCAGAGGGCGTCCGATACCGATCGCGACCTGCCGCATACCCGCCGCAGTGCTTGCAATCGACAACCTGGCCGTAGTTGACGCTGACCTCGCTCGCGCGGACCTCCTGTCATCGATTCTGCATCCCTTGAAGGATTTCCATGTCTCAGTTGACTTCGCTCACTGTCGGTGGCACCGGAGAGTCCCACCCCGGCGACACCCGCACCGAAGTGTCCGGGACGTTGCTTGGCGTCACCGGCCGCCTATCCAACCGGTTCACGTCCCTCTGGGTCGGTTACCCGGCCGAATACGGCTCTGCCGGAAACGGCCCGGGGCGGTTCGATGTTCTGCGGGCCAAGCGCCGCATCGAGACCGCCTTGGCCGAAGCGTTCGCCTACCTGCCGCAGGTGCCGGCCCTCAACGATGCGGGTGGTCAGCACACCTCTACGGAATCGCGCCGTACCTGCCTTCGGGGTCCGGCACAGGGTGTGAAGTTCTCGCTGCGCTGATTGAGCTGAATGTTCTCCAAGTCGTATATAGCGGTTACTTGCCGGTGCAAATCTATCCAATTATTAGCTGGGTTGGGACGGCGATAGAACCCACGCTAGTTGCAAGGCCGACTGTTATCGGATTTCCTGAGTTATTGCCAAGGATAGGATCGATCCAATCTGATAGCAGCGGCCAATGGAATACTACCGACTTGCCGACTTCGATATTGTACGTAAAAGAGAAGCATCGAATATCGCGGTCGGTGCTGGCATCCCCGTTGCAGTAGTCGGGAATATCGAAGCCCTTTTGATATACCCACAGGCTCGCGTTGGGCTTGGAGTTCGTCGCGAGTCCGACGTTCTGTATGGATACAACCCTATTTCCGATGTTGGTGAGGGTGATGTTTAACCAGGTGTTGGGTGCCTCGGCATCACCGCGCGACATGTTCAACGGGCCACTGTAAGTGGTATCCACGCTTGTGTATATCGTTTTTCCGTTTTGAACATTCTGCAACGCAAAGGTAGCAAGAATATGCCCAGATGTGTCGCTCTCTTGGATTTTCTCTGCCTGCTTGGCCGTGCGCAATGCGTCGCGACTAGTTGAGCACGACACCGCCGCCGCGGAGAATGATCCGAAACCTACAATTAGAGCTAAGATGGATACGGAAATTGTCCACTTGTCTTTGGGCTTTGTTTTATCGTCATCTAACCCGCTCATACCCACCCCTTATCCCACACGCTTTGGGTGATGCACTTAAAGTCCGATTGGGGGTGCCGTGGCAATACGAGTCCGAGAAACCGGAAGTCTTCCGAAAAGAGACTTCATGGTCTCGCTCCCCTTCTTGGAGCTGGAAGGGTTCGCGCGTGTTGCAGTTCAAGCCATGCATGCCGCCTGACCGCGCCCTCGGCTCCGGGCAACTCGCCACCGAGCCCGACATCACCCTCCCCGCCGACGGTGTCATCGCCGCCGGAGTCGTGTGCCGAGGCGACAACAACACCACCCTCGCACTGCGGGAAGTGATCAACCGCTACGGCCGCCCCGAACACCGCATCCCCGTATGCCCCGATGTGAACGCCGCCTGGTCCTCGCCGGAGAACCGCTGGGCATCAACGAAGCCCGGCTCGCCGACCACGGCCTATGTAAGAACTGCTGCTCCGCGACCGGCCACAGTGGCCAACTCGCCAAGGTCTACCAGCTGCGCCCCCTCCCACTGCGCCGACTGCGCACGGCCCTCGTCGGCCGAAGCGACCCCCTCCCGGAAGGGCACGCCCGCTACCACTCCGACGGCCGCTGCCTCGGCTACCCAATCCAGTCACCGCCGAGCCAGTAAGGCAGCATGACCAAGCCATTCGGCCAGCTCACCAGCTACGACGTTGGCAAGGCCCTCGTCTACCGCGACCGAGGCAGCACCCACTGAGTGAGAATCGCTGGCCTCGAACGCAAATCGAGCTACCTCGTCGCCTACGTAACGACCGGCTACTCCGGCGAACGCCCGCTCACCCTGCCGCCGGACACCGAAGTGACCGTCGAACTCTGACCGCCCTGTCGACCGCCATCGACACCCGCGAGGAACCATCCGATGAACAACACCGCCATCCTTCCTTTGCCCGACACCAAACCACCGCTGTCGATGAACGACTCCGGCGCGTCAGCAATCGTGTCGGTGTTTGCGGTGGAGTCTGAAAGACTTGGCAGGCATCCCTGCTGGTGCGCTGCCCGAACTCGGTGAGCGCCTGGCCAGACAGCGGCTGCTGGACCATCACTTCGACATCGCCAGGGCACTTCCCGTCGGATGGATTCTCATCCGACGAGGGGCATACCGCGGCCCCTCGGTCGCGCTCCGCGGCCAGCCTCCCTCTCTCAACTCTTTGACGAACAGATAGTTAGGTGCCATATTAGATTCATGGCAACCAGCTCGGCTAGCACCGAATCTCCCACCCTCGCACAGGCGCGCAAACAGCTGCGACACTACGAGCTGGAGGCCGAGATCGATCCGCAGGCGGTGCTGGTCGCCGTTCGCCTGATCAGCGCCGGGACGAGGCTCAACCAGGCAGCCGAAACGCATTTCGCCCGATTCGGACTGTCCACCGGACGGTATCGCCTCCTCGCCGCCCTCGAGGACCGAGACGGCGAACTGTCGCCCTCGCAACTGGCGGAGGAACTCGCCGTCACCAGAGCCACGGTGACCGGCCTGATCGATGGCCTGGAACAACAGGGGCTGGTGTGCCGACGGGCCTCGGCCGAAGATGGTCGCGCCGTCGTCGTGGTTCTCACCGCACGAGGAGCGCACAAGCTGCGCGAGGTCGCGCCCGAGCACTTCGGACGCCTCCAATCGATGGTCGGAGAGCTCACCCGCAAGGAGCGAACAACCTTCCTCGACCTGCTCGAACGCGTCAACCAGGGCATCGCAGCACTCACCGATTAATCCAGCGACGACCATGCACCCATCTCTTTGCGACTATATAGTTAGGCTCCTAATTAGATGAGCGCAGTGACAAGGCCGCCGCAGTTCGTGCTGTGGCGAGAAGTCCTCTTCGCCTATCTCGCTCCGGCGATCTGCGCAGGCGCTGGCGGCTTGATCACCGGCCGCCTCGATCTGATGCTCGCGGCGCTGACCTCCATCGCGGGCACCTCCGCCGCAGTAGCCCTTGCGCTGGGAATCCTGCTGCAACGCGGCCTGATTCGGCGTCGCCGACTGCCCGGCTCAACGCCGATGGCGTTGTCGGCAATGTTCGGCATCGCCGCCGGCGCACTGGGAGCCGCGCTTGCCCGACTACTGACCATGGCATCGGCATTTCCCGAACGCATTCGCGCCGATGTCCCGATCGCCGCGGCGCTGGCGGCCACGATCATCACGTGGCGCTGGTGCTCCACTCACCGAAGGGAAGACAAGTGATCGTCGTCATGGGAGCCGCGAGCGCTAGCGGCAACGCGCTCGTGCACCGCCTCGCTGATGCGGGGATACCGTGCCGGGCACTGACCCGAGATCCGGATCGGTTGCGCGCCAGCGCGAATGCACTGCCCACCGTCGCAATCCGATACGCCGACTCCTCGAACGCCGCCTCGCTGCGCACCGCGTTCGAGGGCGCATCGCAACTGTTCCTGACCATGACAAATGGCCCAGACCAAGTCGAACTCGAAACCCGCACCATCGAAATTGCCGTCGACAACGGCATCGACCACATCGTCAAGCTCTCGGCACCCACCGCCGCCCCGGACTCACCGGTCACAATCGCCCGGTGGCACTACGCCATCGAAGAAGCACTGCGCGAAACCGGCATCTCGCACACGATTCTGCGCCCCTACGCGTTCATGCAGAAGCTGCTCCTGCTCACACCCCAGCTGTCCGCGCAGGGCCATTTCGTCGGAGCCATGGGCGATGCCCCCTGCAACTACATCGACTGCCGCGATATCGCCGACGTCGCGGCCGCCGCTCTGACACGATCCGAAATCGCCGGAGGCACATACACTCTCACCGGCCCCGAGACCTACAGCCACCCTCAGCTGGCGGCCCTGTTCAGCGAGCGGCTCGGCACCACCATTCGCTACGTGGATCTACCGCCCGCCGAATTCCGCCAACAGCTCATCCAGCGCTCCGGCCTCCCCCACTGGCTCGCAGACCATGTCACCGAAATCCAGCAGCTCGCCATCACCCATCCAGAACACCCCGCCGATACCGTCACCCGCATCCTCGGCAGACCCCCACGCACCATGGAGGCATTCCTCACCGAACACCTGAACGCATTCCGCCACAGCCATTCCCGGGCCAGCCGATGACCGCCGGCATCGATACTCCCGACCGTCGCGGCCGCACCGGCCTCGACCGCCACGGCCGCGATCTCACCGGCAACCCGCGCGTCCGCATCCACGACGTAGAGGTGCTCTCCTGCAACTGGTACGTCCTGCGCAACACCACATTCGACTACCAGCACAGCGATGGACACTGGACCCGCGAACAGCGTGAGACCTACGACCGCGGCGACGGCGCCACCATTCTGCTCTACAACACCGACCGCCGAACCATCCTCCTTACCCAGCAATTCCGACTCCCCGCATACGTCAACGGGCATCCGGACGGCATGCTGCTCGAGACCGCCGCTGGACTCCTGGACGGTCACACCCCACACGAAGCCATCCGCCGCGAAGCACAGGAAGAAACCGGCCACCACGTGGGCACAGCCCGCCCCGTGTTCGTTGCCTACATGAGCCCAGGCTCCGTCACCGAGCGCCTCCATTTCTTCGCCGCTCCATACGACCCCGGGAAATCCACGAACGACAGCCACGGCATCACCGCCGAGGGCGAGGACATCCGAACCATCGAAATCCCTTTCCCTCAGGCGCTCACCATGATCCGAACCAGCGAGATCGCCGACGCAAAGACCATCATGCTGATTCAATGGGCAGCCCTCGACGGGCCGTTTCGCACCGCCACTCCTATCGGGCGGCGATCGTCTCGGACAACTTGCAGGTCAGCGGTTAGCATCCGAGCGTGCAAGCTGATTTCGAAGAGGCGGTGCGTATCGCCCGTCTCGCAGCAGGTTTCGACTGGTCTTGGACAGTCGAGAACGTCGAACAGTTCTATCAGGAGGCAAGTTGGCGGCCTGGGCCACTGTCCTATGGTGGTACCGACCTTAAGGCCGGCCTGATGGTGTCGGAGCCTTGGGGACATGCGGAGCATGCTTCTGAGTTCCTCCGCGAATGCTATAGCGGCGGAGGGGAAATCAGGCGCTTGCGCGTACTCGTCACTGACGAGGTGGACGACGGCTCGCCGGAGGGCCACGTATAGCTGGTCGATACCCTCGCGGAGCTCGCCGAACGACTGACGCATGAAGTCGGACCTCCGCTGGGACCGGTAAACGTCTACCAGCCGACGATCGTCTGGAGCCTCGCAAAGGCAGTCGATTCCGCACCGACCGCATCGGCTCGCTCATCACCGGCGAACCGAATCCGGGGGACTCCCATCCGAAATTCGCCACGATCCTCAGGTCCTGGCCCCGGCGGCCGAGGTGGACTGAAATTCCCGGGCTTCATGGCTTGGCGGAGCACCGTATTGGCGCCGGTACTCTCGGGTGAACTGGGAGGGACTGGCGTAGCCGACCTTGCGACCTATGCCGGTGACGTCGCTGGGGTTGGCGATGAGCAGCAGGCGAGCCTCGTGTAGCCGAATTCGCTTCTGGAACTGGACCGGGCTCATTGTGGTGACGGCACGGAAGCTGCGGTGGAAGGCCGAGGCGCTCATAGCTACGCGAGCGGCGAGATCCTCGACGCGGAACGGCTGATGGTAGTGCTCTTTGATCCAATGGATAGCGGTGGCGATGCGATTGAGATTGCTCTCGGGCGTGCCGAACTGGCGGATCATCGCGGCTTGTTCGCCGGTGATGAGCCGCCACAAGATTTCGCGTTTGATCAGCGGTGCGAGGATCGCGATATCGCCCGGCCGGTCGAGTAGTCGCAGCAAGCGCACAACGGCGTCGATCAGGTCGTCATCGGCGTCGCTGACCGCCAGACCGGGTGGTGTGAGCGTGGCGATCTCGGGCAGACCAGCCGGTGCGCGAACGAGCAGTTCGACGATCTCGGCGGGATCGATGCCGATGCCGACCCCGAGCCCCGGGCGGCCGGGTGCGGCCTCGATGAAGTGGCTGACCACCGGAAGGTCGAGCGAGGCAATGAGATACTGCCCGGCTCGATGCTCGTACATGCGCTCGCCGAGTGCGAATCGTTTGGTACCCTGCCCGACCAGCGCGAAGACCCGGCCATAGGTCACCGTTTTGGGCGGCTGGGGCGCGACGGCCTTGAATATCCTGACCGCGTCGATGGCGGTCGTCAGATCCGGGCGGGCGTGACGGTTCATCAGGTCGCACAGCTCGTCGAGGCTCGCCGCCCGATTCCGCTCCCCAGCAGAGCAATTCGCAGAACATCGACGATCGTGCGGGCGGTGTCCTTCATGCGGAGGCGAGGTCGGGGCGGGGATGGATCGGGCGGGTACCGGTCCGGAGCGGGCCGCCAGAACGCCCGTTTCCGCTGGCGACGAGCTCTCCGAGGATGGACAGTGCTGTTTCGGCAACGGTGCTCCCTCCCAGATCGAGGCCAACCGGCCCCGTCAGTCGTTCCAGACCGGCGGTTGCGGCGAGCCGCCGCAGTCGGTGCGCGTGCGTGGCTCTGCTGCCAAGCGCGGCAACGTATTCCGCCTTTCCCGCGAGAGCCGTGCGCAACGCGCTGTCGTCGATGCGCGGGTCATGGCTCAGCGCGATGAGTGCATCGTAAGGGCGCAGCGGATTGGCGGTCAGCCATTCGGCCGGCCACCCGCGCACCAGCGCCGCGGAAGAGGGGAAGGCTCCCGACTCCAGATGCCTGCCACGCGGATCCAGGATGACGACCGCGAACTGCATGGCCGCAGCGAACCCGGCGATGGCCGCGGCCAGGTCGGTGGCGCCGGCGAGGACGAGTCTGCGTCGACCCGAGATCACATCGACAAGAGCCGGGCCCGCCGTCGTCTCCAAGCCTCTATCCGTTGCGGCGCACCACGTATACGGAGGCAGTAGCCCTAGGCTGACGGTCAGTTCGGTGTCGTGCGCTAGCGCGGCGGTGATCGCGGTGTGTACCGGATCCGGCGGTGCCGCAGTGACGAGCACACGGAGTTCCCCGGAACAGGCAGGGCCGGTCTCCCACGGCAGAAGCTGTTCGCCCGGCACGAGGGTAAGCATTCGCCCACGCCCGGTGTCGAGTACTTCGCGAGCTGCATCGAGCACGATGCCCTCGATGCAGCCGCCCGATACCGAGCCGCGCCAGCTTCCGTCGGCTGCCACCGCCATGGTGGCGCCCAACGGCCGGGCTCCGGGACCGTCACGCTCGACGAGGCGGGCCAATGCAACGGACCGGCCCGCACGATGGTGGTCGTCCACGAACGTCCAGACCTCACCCAGCATGCGCGGGCCGAGAACCCGCAGCGTGTCCGTGCTCATCCGACCGGTGCTTCCAGTAGCCGGTCGAGCCGCAACGGCAGTGTGCGGTGCCGGACCCCGGTCGCATGCCAGACCGCATTGGCGATCGCCGCGGCGGTCCCGACATTGCCGATCTCGCCGGCGCCTTTGACGCCCAACGGAATTCCGGGCTCGTAGTCCGGTACGAAATCGGCTTCGATCTCGGGCACGTCGGCGTGGGCGGCGATGTGGTAGCCGGCGAAATCCGCATTGATCAACCGGCCCGTGACCCGGTCGCGGACACCTTCCTCGTGAAGAGCCATGGACAGTCCACCGATCATCCCGCCGACCACCTGGCTGCGCGCCAGCAACGGGTTGATGACTCGGCCGATGGCGAACATGCCGAGCAGCCTGCGCACCCTGACCTCACCGGTTGCCGGGTCAACCGTGACCTCGGCGAAGACGGCGCTGAAGGCGTGGCGTTCGCAATCGGCCAGCGCTCCCAGGAGATTCGTCGTATCGACCGTTGCGGTGGCGGGCAGCGGTGTTTCGACGGTCGCCTCCCGCAACCGGGCCGCGGCCTCCGTGATGGCCCACGTCCAGGAGGTGGTGCCGCGGGATCCTCCCGCGCTCCAGGCCGCGCCGAGATCACTGTCGGCGATCCGGATCGGCCGGATCCGGCCGATGTCGACGCCGAGCGCTTCGGCCGCGACCGCGGTGAGCGCGGTGCGCGCGCCGGTGCCGATATCGGCGGCTCCGATGCTCACGGTGAAGGTGCCATCGGGCTCGGCGGTAATCGATGCGGACGAGGGAAACGCTCCAACACTGAAACTGGTTGTCGCAACGCCGGTTCCGACCAGCAGGTGCCCCTCTTTGCGGCGTCGCGGTCGATGATCGCGCGAAGACCAGCCGAAGCGGCAGGCTCCTTCCCTCAGACAGGCGCCGACCTGGCGACTGCTGAAAGGGAGTCCGGAGACCGGTCCGGCGGCAGGCTCGTTGACCAGCCGCAGTTCGACCGGATCCATGCCCAGACGCTCAGCGACCTCGTCGACGGCTGATTCCAGGGCGAACGAGCCGGGGGCCGCGCCGGGAGCGCGCATGGAGTACGGCGGCACGGTGTCGACGGGAACCGCTGTCAGTCCGGTGTGGATGGCACGGGCGGCGTAGAGGGTTTTGGTGAGTTCGGTGCAGCCCTCGATATATTCGACGAGCGGTGAGATCGCGAACGCTGCCTCATGATGCAAGGCGCGGAAGCGGCCGTCGGGATCCGCGCCGATCCGCACCCGCTGGTCGGTCGGCGGGCGCATGGTCGTGATCAGGAAAACGTCGGTGCGGCTGAGGGCGACCCGCACCGGCCGCCCGGTCCTCGTCGTGGCCATCACCGCCAGGATCAGCTGCGGGCCGCACAGCCCCTTGGATCCGAAGCCCCCGCCCACATGTTCGGCGCGGATGTGCACCCGGCTCGGCTCGAGCTCGAAGAGTGCCGACAGCGCGCCGGCCACGATCCACGGACCCTGATTGGTATCGACGGCGTGCAGATCCGCACCGTCCCACCAGGCGGTGGCGCAGTGCGGTTCCATTGCGCTGCAATATTCTTCGGGCGTCCGGTACCGTTCGTCGACCAGCACGGTGGAGGCGTCGAGTTCGGCGTCGAGGTCGCCAAGGGCTGCTTCGGGACCGAAAAGGTCCAGGGCCGGGCGGGCGGCAGGGTGGCCGGCCGAGAAGGCGATGTCGTGGCTGTCCGGCTCGTAGTCGACCGGCAGAGCCGCCGCCGCAAGCCGGGCCTGCTCCCAGGTTTCCGCGACGACGAGCGCCACCGGCCAACCCGCGTAAGGGATCTCGGCGGATTGCAGCAGTTGCAGATTGCCGTCCGGGCCGAAATACGAGCCCGCCGCCGAGTTCAGGCGCGGCGCGTTCGTGTGGTCGATGACATCGAGGACGCCGGGCATGTCCCGCACCGCGTCGGCGGCGAGATGACGGACGCGCCCGCGCGTGACCGGGGATGTCACGAGGTAGCCGAAGGCCAGATTCTCGAACGGTTCGTCGGCGGCGTAGCGGATTTCGCCGGTGACCTTGCCCGGCCCCTCCAATCGGGTGCGGGCGAGGCCCAGCGCGCCGGCGCGCCCAGGCTCCGGTGGTTCTGATCGTGGCGGTGTGTGCACGGCGGTCCTTCTTCGATGCGAGTCAACGGGCTCCGGCGTCGGCCAGCTCGGCCAGCACCGCCGGAACGAGATTGCGGGCGAGTGCCACCTTGTAGGCGTTGTCGCGCAGCGGCCGCGCCGCCGACAGCTCGGCGTCCGCAGCCTCCCGGAAGAGCTCCGGGGTGGCTGGCCCGCCACGCAGCAGCTGCTCTGCGGTGCGGGCGCGCCAAGGCATGGACGCGACTCCGCCCAATGCGAGCCGGACATCGGCGATTCGACCGCCGTCCAGCTCGAGCGCGGCCGCCAAGGATACGGTTGCGAACGCGTAAGAGGCGCGTTCGCGGACCTTGCGGTAGCGCGATCGCAGCGCCGGCGTGACCGGAGCGAGCGTGATACCGGTGATCAGGGAATGATCGGGCAGCATCGTCTCCTCATGCGGGGCATCGCCAACCGGATGGTAGAACCGCGCAAACGGCACCACCCCGCTGGCTCCCGAGGTCCGGTAGTGCACATCGGCGTCGAAGAGAGCCAGCGCGACCGCCATATCGGAAGGGTGTGTGGCGATACAGCTTTCGGTCCAGTCCAGGATCGCGTGATTGTGGTGTTCACCGGTGAGTGCGCCGCATCCGGTGCCCGGCGACCGCCGATTGCACGGCTCGGCCGGATCGGCGAAATACGCACAACGGGTGCGCTGCAGGAGATTTCCCGCCGCCGTCGCCATATTGCGCAGCTGACCGGACGCCCCCGCCAGAATCGCCTGTGACAGAGCGGGATACCGGCGGCGAACCTCGGCATGCGCGGCGATATCGCTGTTGGTCGTCGTCGCTCCGAGCAGCAGTCCGCCGTCGGTGGTCGCGGAGATCCCCGCCAGCGGCAGGAACCGGACGTCGACCAGCCGTCGCGGCGATTCCACACCGCGTTTCATGAGGTCCACGAGATTCGTTCCGCCGCCCAGAAAGCGGGCTCCGTCACCTTCCACCGAGCTCAGCGCCTCATCAACATCGGTCGGGCGGTGATAGCTGAACTCCTTCACGACGGTTCCCCGTTCGACGCGGCCGTTTCCAGTACAGCGCGAACGATCGCCGGATACGCACCACAGCGGCAGAGGTTGCCGCTCAGCCGCTCTCGCACCTCGGCGGCGTCGAGCTCCGCGGCGGGCAGGTCTGGTGAGACGTCGGCGGTGACCGCGCTGGGCCAGCCCTCGGCATGCTCGGACAGCATGCCGACCGCTGAGCAGATCTGTCCCGGCGTGCAGAATCCGCACTGAAAGCCGTCCTGGCGCAGGATGGCCGCTTGCAGCGGCGACAGCGCGTCACCGTCGGCGAGGCCCTCGATCGTCGTGATCTGCGCGCCGTGGGCCGCGACGGCCAGGGTCAAGCACGACACGATCCTGCGGCCGCCCAGCAGCACTGTGCAGGCACCACATTGGCCGTGATCGCAGCCCTTCTTTGGGCCGGTCCACCCGAGGTTGCCGCGCAGCGCGTCCAGCAGGGTCCGGCGATTGTCCACCTCCAGCTCCTGGGTTTTGCCATTGACGAAAAGTGTTATCTCGCTTCGCATGTCGTCGGCCATGACATGACCTCCCGTTCTCGGTGGACTGGGGCGTCCAGGCCGATTTCCATGTAACCAGCGCCCTGATCGGTGGCGTTAACACAGAAGTCGCGGGTACTTGCACGATCCTGCCGATCTCGTTGACTTCCCGGAACTGTCACGCATGAATGGCGAACACAATCAGGGATGTACAGCGAGGAGCGCAGTTCGGTGAGGCGTAGAGCCAGGGTGCACGCGGTGCGAGAGCATCGGCCTGCACCGCCGTCGAAAGCCGTCGCGAGTGTGGGAGGCGATCGGGTCACCCCCGTGGAACTCTTCTTCGATCTCGCCTACGTATTCGGGTTCACGCAAGTCAGCCGATTGATGGCCGACGCCCACGCGCCGATGGGCGTCCTGCAGGGTCTCATCGTGCTCGCCCTGCTGTGGTGGTCGTGGACGGCCTACAGCTGGCTGGCCAATCAGCTCCATGCCGACGAGGGATTCGTGCGCGTCGCCATGTTCGCGGGCATGGCGGCGGTGTTCGTCGTGGCCGTCGTTGTGCCCGAAGCCTACGGTGACCGGTCGAGCGGACTGTCGGGCCCGCTGGTCTTCGTGGCGGCCTACCTCGTCGCCCGGCTGACCCACTTGACCGTCTACCTGGTCACTTCTGTGGGTGGTCGCGCAGCTCGGCGAGAAGTGGTCCAAACGGTATGTTGTTCGCTTCTTCCCTCGGGTGCACTGCTGGCGGGAGGCGCGGTGCTCGGATCGCCGTGGCAGGTGTGGTGCGCGTTGGCCGCGGTCACCATCGAACCGATCATCGCGAATCTGACCACGTGGGGCGTGCGCAGCCGTATCGGTTCGGCGGCACATTTCGTCGAACGGCATCGGCTGGTGGTCATTCTCGCGCTCGGCGAATCGACCGTGGCGATCGGCGCCGCGGCGGGGCCGATCGATCTCCCACTGCTGGTGGGCGTGCTGCTGGCGGTCGCGATCGCCATCGGTCTGTGGCGGGGGTACTTCAGCGGACTGGCCGAGGCCGCGGAGCAGGCGTTGTCCGGACTCGACTCGCGGGATCGAGCACGCGCCGCCCATCACGGTTACAGTCTGCTGCACTTTCCGATCGTCGCCGGAATCGTCGTGTCCGCCTTGGGGATCGAAGTCGCGATGGCGCATATCTCGAGTACGCGGCCACTCGGGTGGTTCAGCGCCGTCGCGCTGACCGGCGGTGCGGCGGTCTATCTGTCGGGCACCGCGACTTTCGCGCGCCGTGTCGCCGGTGTGGACATTCGTCCGCGTCTACTCGCCGCGTCGATTCTGCTCTCGATGGCGGTCGTGATCGGCCAATTGCCCCCGCTGGCGGCTCTCGGCGTCATGGCCGCGCTGCTGCCGATCGTCCTGCTTCTCGACCGCCGGGGACCCGAGATCGAGGATCGGCAGCGCGGTGCGGCGGTTGGCCGGTGAGCGAGTGCACCCTGTTCGGGCGAGATGCCGAACTAGCCCGGCTCGCGGCGTTTCTCGACGGTGGTGAGGCTGTACTACTCGAGGGAGAGCCAGGCGTGGGCAAATCGGCATTGCTCAGCGTGACCGCCCGCCGCGCCGAGACCTGCGGGATGAAGGTCTTGTGGGCCTCGGGATCGGAATTCGAAGCCGATATCGGCTACGCCGCATTGAATCAGCTGCTGCTGCCGTTGCGCGCCCAGCTGCCGCAGTTGGCGGCCGACCAACGGGGAGCATTGACCGTCGCACTGGGTTTCGGTGCCGGATCACCACCGGAGGTCCTGTTGGTCTGCAACGCGGCGCTCGCGCTGATCGGCGCGGTCGCGGCCGAGCAGCCGGTGGCGCTGTTCGTGGACGATATCCAGTGGATCGATCGAGCCTCGGCGGTCGTACTGAGCTTTCTCACCCGTCGACTGGCGGGAACCCGTGCCGGACTGTTGGTTTCGGCGCGCACCGGAACCGAGAGCTTCGTGCGGCGTGGGGACATGACCGCGATGGTGATCGAACCGCTGGCAGCGGCGGCCGCACAGGAGCTGGTCGATGCCGCCTTCCCGCAGATGCAGCCCTCGCTTCGGCGGGCATTGCTCGATCTCGCGCAGGGCAATCCGCTCGCGTTGATGGAACTTCCTTCGACGCTCACCGACTCCGCGCATAGGTACACGGATCGAGACGTGCCGGTGCTGGTGCCGCTCAACGAACGACTTCATGAGCTCTTCGCTGGCCGTATCGCCGCCCTGCCGGGTCCGACGCGCGAAATGCTGCTGCTGGCCACCTTCGAAGGCACCGGCAGCCTCCGGGTGCTCAGGACGATTCTCGACACCGGTGAGGGCCTGTCCTGCCTGGCTGCGGCCGAACGCGAACAGCTCGTGCGGGTGGACGATGACGCCGCGCGAATTATCTTCCGCCATCCGTTGATTCGGTCTTCTATCGTCGCGATGTCGACCCATGAGGAACGCCGCGGCGCGCACGTCCGGCTCGCGGCGGCGCTACCCGCGGATCGGGAGCGCAAGGCCTGGCATCTCGCCCACGCCGCGGACCGCCCGGACGAAACCGTCGCCGCACTGCTTGAAGCGACCGCGCATCGAACGATGTTGCGCGGCGACGCGTTCGGGGCTGTCACCGCGTTGATCCGCGCCGCCGAGTTGAGTCCCGCGAACACCGCCCGGGGCCGGCGGCTCGCCGAAGCCGCCTACATCGGGGCCGAAGCCGGCGGCACCGCCGACACCGCGCGGCAGCTGCTGACCGATGCACAGCTGGCGGTCCCCGATCCCGTCGGTGCCCTGCACGCGGCCAACGCCGCCGCGTTCCTCATGCTCAACGGCGACGGCGATGTGGACACCGCGCATCGGCTGCTGGTGGGCGCGGTCGAGACCGGCGACCACGGCTATCGGGCCGATCACCCGGCACTGATCGAAGCCATGCACACCTTGCTGCTGCTGTGCTGGTACGGCGGTGCGCCACGGTACTGGGAGCCTTACTTTCGCGTGCTGGACAGCCTGCGCCCGGCGCCGCCGCCGATCCTCGCGCTCATCAGCCGGACCTTCCCCGACCCCGTCCGGACCGCCGCGACCGCGTCGGAGAAGGCCGACTCCATCCTGGCGACTCTGCCCGAGGAGACCGATCCCACCCGGATCATGCGGATCGGCACGGCGTCGGTGTATCTGGACCGATTGGCCGAATCGCGCCAGCCATCCTGGCGCCTCGTTCATCAGGGCCGCAACGGTGGCCCACCCCGCCGACACCTCGGCGCGCTCATGCACTTGTGCCTGGACGACTATCTGACCGGCAGATGGGACGAGGCCGAGCAACTCGCCAATGAAGGCCAAACAGTCTGCGACAGTGCGGGTTTCCCCTTCTTCGCCTGGTATTTTCGATACCATCGTGCGCTCATGGCGGCCGGTCGCGGCCGCTTCGCGCAGGCGCACGAGCTGGCCGATGAGATCACCCACTGGGCAATGCCGCGCGGAGTGGCGGCGGCGACGGTTTTCGCTCAGCACCCGCGCGTGCTGGCCACCCTGGGCGCCGGCGATTTCGAAGCGGCATTCCACCACGCCGCTGCGGTGAGTCCTCCCGGAGTCCTCGCCTCCCACATCCCGCACTGCACCTGGGTCATGTTCGATCTCGTGGAAGCCGCCGTGCGCACCGGCCGTATCGGTGAGGCACGCGCTCACGTGGAGGCCATGGATGCTGCCGGCGTGGCCGCGCTGTCACCCCGGATGGCGCTGCTCGTTGCCGGAGCCGAGGCCCTCACGGGTGATGACCCCAACGTCTTGTCCGGGCTGGAGGCCAGGCTGGCCTCGCCGGACATCGATCGGTGGCAGTTCGACTCCTCACGAGTCCGGCTCGTGTTGGGCGAGAGACTGCGCCGGGCTTCCGAAGTGACAAGGGCGCGACCGCATCTGATCGCGGCGCGGGACGGTTTCGCGGCGATGAGTGCCGAGCCGTGGCTGGAGCGGGCGCGAAACGAGCTGCGCGCCACAGGGTATCGACAAGGCACCTCAACAGCGGCAAGTGCGGTGCTCGCCATCCTGACCGATCAGGAGGCCCTCATTGCCCGGCTGGCGGCCCGGGGTCTGACTAATAAACAGATCGGTGAGCAGCTGTATCTGTCGCACCGCACCGTCGGAGCCCACCTCTATCGGATCTATCCGAAACTCGGCGTGAGTTCGCGCGCCGGGCTCGCGGACGCGCTGTCGCGACAGCCCGGTCCGCTCGGCCCCGAGCGGCGCGGTGACTAAGTCACCGGCCGCGATCGACGGCGAGAACGACAGTCGAACGACAGATGTGCTCCACCCACCGCTGCGGCGACAGTTGAACCTGTCACGATCACAGCCTCCGGGAGTATCCACCATGACCACCATCCACCGATTCGGCTTCCTCACCGAATTCCTGCGTGCCCCTGACATAGTCGCTGCCGTCACACCCAGCAGCGCAGCGCTGGCCGCCGCCGTCACAGTTCCCGTGCCTCTCGACGGCGCGCCCGTGGTGCTCGAACTCGGCCCCGGCACAGGAGCTTTCACCGCGGCGATCCAGCGGCGGCTGTCCGGACGCGGGCAGCACCTCGCCATCGAGATCAACGAGCGCTTCGCGGCGGCGACGGCCACCGGATTCCCGGCCGTCCATGTCATCGTGGGCGATGCGAGCAACCTCCGGGAAGTCCTGACCGGCAATGGCTTCGGGCACGCCGATATCATTGTCAGCGGTCTGCCCTGGGCTGCGTTCGCCCCTGAACGCCAGGATGACCTGCTTGCCGCCATCGCGAGTGGCCTGGCGGCTGATGGTGTCTTCTCCACTTTCGCTTACAGCTCCACACGCTGGATGCCGTCGGCTCGCCGACTGCGGCGGCGGCTTGCAGACCATTTCGAAGAGGTGCTCGCCTGCCGCACCGTGTGGGCCAACCTGCCGCCGGCCTTCGTCTACCACTGCCGCAGGCCGCGCTTGCATTCGCGCGGTGGGCACTCCGACTTCGCTACTCGTGTGAAATCGACTGTCGCACAGACTCATGCGACGGCTGGTGCACGTTGAGCGCCGGGCGTGTCCCGGCTCGGCGGCATGCCGAACATGCGCCGATATTCGCGGCTGAACTGCGATGGGCTGTCGTAGCCGACGCGGTGGGCGATGGCTGTCATGTCGGTCGCCTGTGACGCGATCAGGAGGCGGGCCTGCTCCAGGCGGATCCGCTTCTGGAACTGGATGGGGCTTTGGGTCGTCACCGCCTGGAAATTCCGGTAGAACGCCGAAGAACTCATGCCGACCCGTCGCGCCAGGTCGGCGACACGGAACGGCTCGTCGTAGTTGTCGCGAATCCACCGCACGGCCCGAGCGATATGGTGCAGGCCGCTGTCGGCGAGCCCGAGCTGCCGGATCGTGGCACCCTGCTCGCCGGTGATCAAGCGCCACAAGATCTCTCGTTTGACCAGCGGAGCCAACGCCGCCCGGTCGCGCGGATGATCGAGGAGCCGGAGCAGGCGCACCGAGGCGTCGAGCAGTTCGGGAGTCAGCGACCCCACCGCGATGCCCGGCACCGTCGCCGACCGTGTGCTAACGAGATCGGCGGGAGCGGCGTCGAGCAGCAACTCGGCGATCACTGACGAGTCCAGGACCAGCGCGAAACCCAGTGCGGGGCGGCCAGGCCCCGCGCCGACGAATTGGCCGGTCACCGGCAGATCGATCGAAGCGACAAGGTAACCGCCGGGACGGTACTCGTGCACCTGATCACCGACTGCGAGACGTTTGACGCCGCGGGCCAGAACCGCAAGCACCGTGCCGGACATCTCCATCGTCGGCGGAGCCACGCGCTCGACCTTTGCGATGTGCAATCCGTCGATAGCGGTCGTCTCATCGGCTCGGACGTGCTTGGCCAGTAGGGCATCCAGCTCCTCAAGACTCATGTCCCGATTGCAGCACAATCACAACCTAAGCACCCACTGATCGGGAGGATCAGGCAAGTGTGAGGGAGCTTTTTGCTACTGGAAGTTGTCGAAAAGCCGTGCAATAGATACATATCCATACCGCCCGACACTGTCGGCGGAACGTTTCACTCGACCATCCAAAGGAGTATTCGACATGACCCTCCGCTACGGATTCAACACGACCCTGACCGCCCGCCCCGGTATGGCCGACGAACTCGTCGCCCTGCTGCTGAGCGGACTGGAGGAGGGCAACCCGGCCGCCAGCGAGCACTGCCTCGTCTACCTCGTCTGCCGATCGGCTTCCGCCCCGAACACGATTCACATCACTGAGGGCTGGACCAGCGAAGAAGACCACCACCAGCTCTTTGCAGGCGCCGCAGCCCAGGCGATCGTCGCGAAGGTCGGGGCTCTGGCCGCCGGTGAGGGGCCGTACACCGACTACGTACCAGTCGGCGGCAAAGCGCTGTTCTGACCACCGAAGCACCCACCCGAAAGAAAAGTCATGTCTCCTCTCCCACGCCCCGGTCTCGATCCCGAACTCGCCTTGTTGCTCACCGCGATGCCGCTCGTCCCAGCGATCACCGACGAGCTCCTCACCCAGTTCCGGCAGTTGCCCTCCACCCCGCTCGAGGCCCTACTCGGCAGCCGCACCGTCGACCGGCAGGAGGTCATCGCACCCGCCGCCGACGGAGCCGACATCCCGCTCACCGTCTTCACGCCCGCAGCCGCGACCGGGAACGCCGCGTGTATCTACTGGATGCACGGCGGCGGAATGATTATGGGAGACAGGTACTCCCAGCTAGACATCCCTCTGGAATGGCTCGACGCGGCCAGAGCGGTCGTAGTGACCGTCGACTACCGGCTGGCCCCCGAGCACGGCGGCACCACCCCTGTCGAGGATTGCTACCACGGCCTGATCTGGATCGCCGAACACTGCCACGACCTCGGCATAGATCCGGCCAAGATCGTCGTCGCGGGCACCAGCGCCGGAGGCGGACTCGCAGCAGGAGTCACGCTCATGGCCCGCGACCTGGGTGGACCACCCATCCTCGCCCAGATCCTGAGCTGCCCGATGCTCGACCATGGCAACACCACCACCTCGAGCCTCCAGTACTCGGGCGAGCCAGCCGTGTGGACCCGCGAAACCAATGCCTACGCCTGGAACGCCGTGCTGGCCGAAATCCCCGAAGACCTGATCCCGGCCTACATCTCGCCCAGCCACGCCGGCGACCTCTCCGGCCTGCCCGCCACCTATATCGACGTCGGATCCGCGGAGGTCTTCCGAGACGAGGACGTCGACTACGCGACGCGGATCTGGGCATCCGGAGGCCAGGCCGAACTCCATGTATGGGCAGGCGGCTGCCACGGCTTCGACTCGCTGTTCCCACACGCCGAACTCGCCATCGCCGCCCGCCGAGCTCGCACCGACTGGCTCACCCGGACTCTGAACTCAGCCCGGACACGCAGCTGACGAGATGCGATCGGCTGTTGTTCGGCTGCCACACCCGTTAGAAGCCACAGGTGCCGGGCAATGCCCGTGCGCCGTCTGCGATCGGCCTTGATTGGCAACGGATTTGGCAACCGGACCCGGCGAAACCCAGCGGGCCCGGGGTGACACGACGCGGGCAGCACAAACAAACGAAACTTCGCTGACCAGCACAGAATTGATTCATTGCAGCGCGACGCGACCGTGCGGGAAGGGTCCTCGCTGGCTCACAACCAGAGGCCGCAGGGTATGTGTCATCGTGGCTGCTGGAGGGGATCCCGACGCCCGTCCGAACGGTCGATGCGGCGGAACCGGTGGGATGTAGTGGGAATTCCGGTGCAATTTGCGGGCGGAAAGGTGAGATTCCAAGGGTCTCGGTTGGTACTGGTGGGATGCGCTGGGATAATGAAATACCCTCACTCGCTGCCACCGGGCCGCAGGTTCGCTACTCGTTCAAGGGTCAGGGCGGTCCTCATTTGCCAACTTCGCCGTGTGACCGAAATCGGATGCCTACCGCACTCAGGTGTGCTAGCCGATTACACGAAAATCACTGTCGGGGCAACGATCTGGAGGCTGGCACGATCGCTGTTGTGAACGCGGACACCGCCGACCGACCCAGAGATTCGCAGGCCGACGGCGGCCTGGTCGAGGCCAAGTGGAACTTCTACCCGACCCATGCCTCCTACCCCTACCACGACTTGATCGAGGCGGCCTACGCAGAACCTCGGCTGCGAATGCTGTTCCCGTTCTTGAGCACATGGATTCTCAACCTCAATAGGTGCACCCGATACCCGTTCTCCATGCGGAGCTGGGGATCTCGGCGGCGACGATGTACAACTGGCGCCGCCAATACGGCGGCGTGGACACCGACGCAGCGAAAGAGCTCAAGGAGCTGCGTGAGCAGAACGCCCGGCTCAAGCGGCTTTTGGCCGATGCCGAGCTGGAGAAGGACGCGCTTCGGGAGATCGCCAAGGACGCTCCTATAGATGTCAAGGGTCAAGCTGAGCTGGCCATGGCCCGGTAGTCGGCGCGCAGGGCGCGGAAGACTTCGCGGGCGAGAAATCGCTTGAGACAGCGGATGATTTCGGGTGTCGTCTTGCCTTCGCTGCGGCGCCGGTCCGCGTAGGTCCTGGTGTTTTCGTGGTAGCGCAGCCGGACGATGACGGCGGTGTGCAGGGCCTGGTTGGCTTGCCGGTCACCGCCGCGGTGAAGGCGGTGCCGGTTCGTTTTTCCGGATGACGCCGGGATCGGCGCGACGCCGCAGAGGCGGGCGAACGCCGCCTCCGAGATCAGTCGGTGCGGGTTGTCACCGATCGAAATAATGAGGGCCGCTGCGGTATCGGGTCCGAGCGCGAAGACGTCCATGGTGCGGGGTGCTACCTGGTCGAGCAGCGCGGCCAGATGTTTCTTGAGCTGGTCGGCGTGGGCCTGGGTGTCGAGGACGCGTTGGGCGAGTGAGCGCAGGGCCAGTTTGGTGGCCTGCACCGGGTCGCTGAGGGTGTGTGGTGCGGGATCGAATGCCGCGCAGGTGGCGAGCAGCTGAGCGGCCGACAGTGAACGTAGTTGCGCGCGAAGGGTTTCCGGGCTGGTCGTGACCAGCGATCGCAGGGTGTTGAGTGCGGTGGTCGACGCTTTGACGGCATTGTTGCGGGCCACTCGCAGCGCGCGGACGGACTCGATCGCGCCGTCGCGGTTCTTCGGTGCGGTGACCTCGGAGCCATCGAGCAGCTGACGTGCGGCGGCGTAGGCGTCGATCGCATCGGTCTTGCCGCGTACACGCCGCAACTTCCGAGTCGGCCGAGGGACCTCGACGACATCGAATCCTCGCCGGCGCAGATAGCGGGCGAGTTCCACTCCGTAGGAGCCGGTGCCTTCGATCCCGACTCGTGCAACGGCGCCATGGGATCGGATCCATTCCTCAATGGCCGCGTAACCGATTGCTGTGGTGGGAAATTCGCGATCGGCGAGATGCTTGCCGTGCTCGTTGACGATCGCGACCTGGTGGGTGTCGGCGTGGGTGTCGACTCCGACAAGCACCGATTGCTGGACCAGGGATGTCGTCAATTCCGGGCTGTCCTTCGTGTCGTGGTCCTGCGGCTCCGTCGGGGCGAAGCCAGGGGTTGGACAGGCCAGTCAGGGGACCGCGCGGCGGGCGCGGCAGGCTCCTATCAGGTCACAACCCCCGCGCAGGATGGTGTGGTTCGGCGATAGAAACGGGTGCACCATCGGCCGAACGGATCGACGGGTCCTTCGAAAGACACGCGTGTGTGCGGTCAGGAAAATTCCGAGTCAGGTCCGTCCCGCCAGTGGTGCGACCCGGCATCGATCATGACTGGAAAATTCTGAGCCCAGCGGCCAAGCGCCGCGCCGTGGACATGCTCAAAGACGTCAAGCGCATGTCGGAACGGTTGGCGTGCAAGGTTGTTGGGCTCCACCGGTCGACGTATCGACGGCTGCCGGCCGCGCAGACCCCAGAAGATTCGGACGCCGGTTTGCGGGTCTGGCTGCGTTCCCACGCCACGAAACACCAAGGACTCGGGTTCCGGCGCGCATGGGCGGCGCTGCGGTTCGATGAGGGCTCACAAGTGAACAAGAAGAAGGTGCACCGGCTCTGGCGCGAGGAGGGCTTGCAGGTGCGCGAGCATTCCCCACGCAAGCGGGCTGGGTGCCCGTCGGCGCCGGCGGTCGATGCGGATGCACCGAAGGCGGTGTGGGCGTTGGATTTTCAGTTCGATTCCACCGTCGACGGGAGAGCGGTGAAGATCGCGTCGATGATCGACGAGCACACCCGTGAGTCGCTGTTGCACCTGGTGGAGCGCTCGATTACCGCTGAGAAACTCGTCGCCGAACTGGAGAAGGTGTTCTCTACCCGCGGCGGCCCGCCGAAAATACTGCGGATGGACAACGGGCCGGAAATGATTTCCTCTGCGTTGCAACAGTTTTGCGCGGATCGGGTGGGGATCGTCTACATTCCGCCCGGGACGCCGTGGAACAACGGGTTCATCGAGTCGTTCAACCGCCGGTTACGCAGTGAGTGTCTCAACCGCAACCACTGGACGAGTCTGCTGGAAGCCCGCGTGGTGATCGGCGACTCCAAACTCGAACACAACCATAGGCATCGGCATTCGGCGCTGGGCTATCTCACCCCGGCCGAGTACGCTGCCCGCTGCAGCCACACCCACCACCCCGTGGCCTGTGACATCAACTGAAACTGGATCGAAAACAACCCGGACTCAAAGGCCGGGTGGTCCCGTTATCGGGGACCGGTCACCGCGTTTACCCCCGGTTTCGATTCAATCTTCATCGTGCTGTGGTGCCGACGTTGGACGGCCCGGTCGGAAGCAGTGCGGATCCGCGTTGATCCGAGCTGGCGCGGATCAACGGCTTCCCATATGTGGTGAGGTCTATGCTCGTCACCTGCCATATCGTTTCTTCGGTTCGGAACGGAAGAGCTCGAACCTCTTGACGTCGAACACCTCTCGGACCGTAGGAGGCAGCATGGCGGAATCGATGAATGCCGACCCCGACTGGTGGCGAAGGATGGGAGGCCACAATCACAACCATGCGGCCAGCCTGCGTGACTGGGCAGAGCCGCTGGCCCAGCTCGACCATAATGAGAAGGCAATGGGTGCGGCCGGCCAGGCCCTGAGCGACCGTATGCAGCAGTACTGGGTCGATGCCCGTCACCCCGGAATACACGGGCTGGCGGACGGGTATGTCGATTCCGGCGACAACTGTTACGCGACGGCCGACGCCTTCATCTGTACGGACCACGGTGGCGCCGATCGGGTGCGCGCCTCCGGAGCGTCGGAAGCATGAGCGGCGCGGCGGTCGGTGGTGGCCCCTTGCAACCTCCTCCCCCGGTCCCGGATCAGGACATCTATTCCCCTAATTCCGGCGACACGCTGACCAACACCGATAACCAGCAGGATGCCCAGGGCGGCCTGTCCGACCTGTACCCCGGCGATTCGCTGGTGTCGAAGAACGGCCTCTACCGGCTGACCTTCGAGCGGAACGGCCAGGTGGTCATCGCCGGGCCGGACAGCAACTGCTCCTATCTGTCCCAGAAGAAGGTCACACCCGACCCCGCGAACCCGAACGCCCGCCCGGTACTTCGGTTCCAGCGCGACGGGAACCTGGTCGTTTACCCCAGTGCCGCGGATGCCAACGCCAAGAACGCGGTCTGGGCGGCGGGCTCGAACTGGAGCGGTGACAACAACGGCGCCAAAGGTAAGTTACTCACCGAGGATAAACGCCCTCGCTCGGTACAGCTCAGCGACGACGGCCAGCTGCTGTTTTGGGACAACACGAACCCGAGCAAGGGCAAGCTGGTCGGGTCCATCGATCTCGGCCCCCTGGACAAAAACGGCCTCGCCGAACCGGAAGACGCATCCCATCACACCGGCAACTGGGACACGATTCTGCCGGTGCCGGTGAACCTCGACACGAACGATCCACTCGCGGTATCCATCAACAAAACCTCCTGGCATTTGCAGACTCTGGTGGACATGATGGGCGGCGACAAGCCCATCGTCGTTCCCTTCGTGAAGAACACGTTGAAGGACAAGAGCCAGGCCGATCTTCGGGCCGAATTCGAAGCAGGGGCAGCCCAGGGTCTGTCCGGAAGCGCGCTGACCAGCTACCAGCAGGATCTCGCGTCGAAACAGCAGCAGGCAAAGGACTGGGCGAATCTCGACAAGACCTACCAGGACGCCGCCCATGCGGCGGGCCTGGAGAAGACCGTGCAGTTCAAGACCATCCAGAATAACGTCGATACTCTCAAGGGAGAGCTCGAGCAGATCGGCCCACGGTCCGGACTCAAAGACGACGGCACGTGGCCACCGCTGACGAAGGACACCCGGAACTACATCTACGACCGGCTCAGCAACGTACTGGCCACAGTGATCGGCGCCGTGACGAGCTACGAGCAATCTGTCGGTCATCTGGCTGCGGGCCTGCCGCTGCCCACCGCGCCCGACCCGAATGCTCCGGCAAGCGTGCCCGGCAAGCCGCCCGAAAAGCAGAAGCCGGCACACCACAGCACGCCGCATCACTCCGGGTCCGCGGCACACAAGCCGGCGACCACCCACAAACCCGCCGCCACCCATCATCCGGTCGCCACTCACAAACCCGCGGCCGCTCATAGACCGGTCGAGGAACCGGAGGAAACACCTGACTCGGACGATCGGACACCATCACCGGTCTCACCGCCGAAGGTGCAGCGCCCCAACCCGGTACACCGGAAGGTCCCCGTGCCGAGCGGAGCCGCAGGCTTCCCGCAGCAGGGGCACTCCAACCAACAGAAGAAGCACCCCTGGCAATCCCGGGGCGCGGTATCCAGCCAGCCGCCCGCCAGTACCTCGCGCGGTTCTGTAACCCAGCCCAGCAATCCGGGGCGCAGTGCGGACGGCTCGGAGGCTGCGTCGACCTAATTGGCGACGAGTCAGTTTGTTGTGACTGGATGTTTGATATGGCGACCGCATTCACACGATCCGTCTCATCCTCAACACCGACAAGATCGCCGACCTCGCCTGAATCTCAGCATTCCAGTTGAAATGGGTAGCAGGGGTGGCGGGTGGGTAGGTCGGGCGGTGTGGTGGATTGGCTGACCTGGATCGAGGGCTGGCTGGGTGGGCTGGAGCCGTCGGTGGGATGCGGGCCCAGGAAAATGATCAGTAGTAGTGCGCCACAACCGAATACGACCGGAAAGGCGAGGGTCGCCAGGATCAGGTAGCCGATTCGTGGCCGGAAGGAGCGTCGGCTCGCGGGTGCTTTCGGGCGTTGGGGGGACGGGTTCACCGGAGGGACGCGGCGGTGAGTTGGGCTACCTCGGCGGAGGTGAGGGTCAGTAACAGGGTTCCGACCGTCGAGGGCGCATACACTCGATCGAACACCGTTGCCATGCCGCCGCTGCGCAGCACGTCGATATCGTCGATACTGTCCGCGCCCGCACACATCCCCGCGATCAGGGTCGCCAGCTTCGGGCCCGGGTTCGCCGCCCCCGACCGGATCCGCGACGAGGTGATCGACACCTTCTCCGCCAGCAGCTCACCCAGCCCGCTCTGCGACCCTGGGGGTCAAGTGGTCGCAGGTTCAAATCCTGTCAGCCCGACCAAGAAAAACCCCTTCCGACCAGGGTCGGAAGGGGTTTTCTGTTACTCGACCACCCGAAGATTTGGGGCCAGTCTGGGGCCACCCGGGTCGTCACGCCGATAGTCGGGTCGCACGCGGGCCAGCAGCTCGGGAATCTCCGGACCGTCGTTCGGCATTGTCAGGAACCGAGCAAGCAGCGCACCGTCATCCTGCAGAGCCTTGATGCCGGGGTGCAGGTAGCGCTGGGTGATCCTCGGGTCGGTGTGCCCGGCGATCTGCTGGAGCCGATGCAGTGGCACCCCGGCGTCGGCGAACCAGGTGAGCCCGGTGTGCCGGAGATCGTGCCGGCGCAGATGCTCGAATCCCGACTGCGCCACCACGTCATCCCAGTGGGTCGCGTCGCGCTGTACACCGGTGGCGATCCGCCCGCCGCGCGGCCCGACGAACAATCGTGCGTCCAGCAGCGCCGCGCGCTGTTCTTTGTCGCCCACGGCGGTGCCGACGGCTTGACTTCGTCTTCAAGCTTCCCCGACGGCTCGTCGAGATATCCGATATCAGCGGCCGAAAGTGGGCGGCGGGCCTCGATACTGAGCACGCTGAGCATCACGTCCAGACTGCGCCGGCTCGGCCGATGCACACCGTCGATGTAGCGGCCGACATTGGTGTGCTTCGGATGCACAGGACGGCCGCCATCCTGCTCGCTGTACTGCCGCATCCTGTTGGCAAGCCCTTTGGGCCGAAGCCCCACCTCGGCCAACACCGCAGCCAACCGCTCATTCTTTTGCCCTGCAGCAGATACGCCCAGACCTGCCGCCGAATCTCCTGTCGCCCAGGAGCGAATATCGCTGTCCTGCATAGGATTTCTCCAGGATTACTGGCGTTTCCACCCGTTTCGGGCATCGTATCGCAGAAGGCCGACACCCGTGCGTAGCCGCAATCGGAGACCCTCGAGAAGTCCTGCGCGATGTATTGGAGGTGGAATCCGCTGCAGGACAGTCGGTTCCCTCAACCACCGAGCCCAGGTACCTATGCATTGGTATGACGAACCCACCCAGCGGTCCCCGGAGGCCGTCGCGGACAAGCGGGCGCCTAGGAAGTTCGCCGGGTGGCCAACCTCCTAGGCGGAGCAGGTTCGAATCCTGCCGAGGGCACGAACCTGCGACACGGAATTCGGCATATTGGTCCGCCTGCATCTCGAGATGCAGTGACTGGCACGGATTCTGCGGTCGCATAGAGCCGTCGGTGCTTGTCCGGTTCGGACAAGCGTGCTTCGAACGAGGCGTGGGTGATGTCGTGGCGGGAGCGCAAGGTGTCGGGGTGGTCAGCGGCGAGGACCCGCATCCGGTCGACGAGATTCTGTTCGAACAACTCGATCGCTTCGGTCACGCGGCCCGCCACCGGAATTCGTCGCCCAGCTGATCGGCTTGCCACGGCGGTTCAGTCACCACCGGACGTTGGACGAGGCGCCCCTCTCGCGCCCCTGAGCGAGCGCCGGGAATCGGTCAGAGCGCCCGCTTCAGCCCGACGTGACTGTTGTCGTACCCGAGCCGCGCATAAAAGGCGTGAGCCCGCTCGCGCGCCCGGTCTGTGGTGACCTGCGCGAGTGTCGCACCTCGGTGCCTGCCGTGATCGTGTGCCCACTCGAGCATCGCGGTTCCGATGCCGCGAGAGCGTTCCGAGGCAGCGACCCGGACTCCCTCGATCTGGAGGCGGGTGGCGCCGCCGCGGGACAGCCCCGGAATAATGGTGAGCTGCATGGTGCCGACGATCCGGTCGCTCTCGTCCCGGACCACGGCCAGATAGTGCGACGGGTCCCTGGTGACGGCGTCGTATGCCTCCTCGTAGCGGGAAATTTCGAAACCTTCGCGGGTACGGCCGATCTCGTCGTCGGAGAGCAGCGCGACCAGCGCTGGCACGTCGGCACGCCCCGCCCGCTGCACACGATAGATCCGGTCGCCGAGTCGGAGCCGACCACCGACCGAAGCCCGTGCCCGTGACTGCAGTCGGGCGATCAGCGTGTCCAGCCAGGCGCCGACGTGCCGCCGGGCTTCGGGAGTGTCCGGATATCGGCAGCGCAGGTGCAGCCCCGCCTCGTCGAGGATGAACCAGAGCATCACGCCGTCGGTCCGAATCGTCGCGCCGACGTACTGCGCCTCCAATCCGGTCGCGTCGACTCGCACCGGCAGCCGACGCAGGTCCAGCCACGAAATCGCGAACATCCCCGGCGCCTCGGGCATCCCGCCCCACGGACGCAGGATGTCCTCCAGTGGCCAGGACCCCATCCGGACGGCCTCCTTCACCGCCTCCGCGCTGGCACGGGGATCGGAGTCGGCCGACTCGAGCACCGAGTTGGTGATGAACCACCCCACCGAGTCGTGCCAGGTGGTGTCGTACCGACTGTGCACCGGAAACACGGCCCGCAGTGCGGTGCCGGCCAACTCGTGAGTCACCTCGGTCATCGCCCCCACCACCAGCGCCAAGGTCGAGACGCCGTCGTCGCGGGCCTGCGCCGAGAACGCGGCGCTGTCGTCGACGTCGAGGACATCGCGCACCTCCACGCGCTCCTCCTGCAAGGTCGCCTCACCCAGCGGCAGCGGGAACCGTGGCATCACATCGCCGCTGCCCGCCAGCACCTCAGCCCAGCGGCGGTGCACCTCGTCGGGTGCCGGCGGGCGGTCCCGCAGCGCGCGGGTGTGCTCCGCGAAGGCGGGGGCGGGCGGCAACGACGGTGCACGACCCTTCTGCACCGCGGCCAGCGCGGTGAGCAGGTCCCGCGCGATCACCAGCATCGACCACATGTCGACGTGCGCGTGGTCGGCGGCGACCACCACGGTCGGCCCTACCGCGGTCTCGAGCACGCAGAGCCGGTACGACGGACGACCGTACGGTGAACAAGCACGGTCGAGCACGGCGCGGAGCGCATCGTTGACCGCCTGCCCCGGAGCGATCACATGCTCGACCCAGCCGCCGGGGATGATATCGACCTCATGCAGCTGAGGCTCGCCGTCCTCGCCCGGCACGAAGACCGACCGCAGCGTGCCGTGCCGCTCGATCACCGCCAGCCAGGCGGTCGCGAGCTCGTCGGGCGGTACCGGCGCGGAGAGCCTGAAGGACAACGCCATCCAGGATCCCGCTCGGTCGCCGGCGCCGACGTGGCGTCGCTGGTCGAAGGACACGGGAAGTGACCGGCCCACCCGACCCGCAGTGACGTCGAAGCCCAGCAGGCGGCCGAACGGCAGGCGCAAGTGCGCGACGTTGGTCAGCCGCATGACGGTAGCCTAGGCTCTTTCCCGAGCGATCGCCGTCTCACCAGCACCCTGGAGCCGCCGTGCCGACCTTCCGTGTTCCCGGCGCCGACCTCGACGTGGAACTGAGCGACGAGGGCGGCCACCCCGTCGTCCAACTCCACGGCCTCACCTCCAGCCGCCACCGCGACCGTCTGATGGACCTCGATCTCGGCCGCGGACTCAGCGGAACCCGACTGCTGCGGTACGACGCGCGCGGCCACGGCCACTCGACAGGCCGTACCGTCCCCGAGGACTATCGGTGGCCGGTCCTGGCCGATGACCTGCTGAACCTGCTCGACCACTGGTTCCCCGGTGAACAGGTGCACGGTGTCGGTCCTTCGATGGGCACCGGGACACTGCTGCATGCCGCTGTCCGCGATCCTGCCCGATTCGCCGGCCTCACCCTGCTGGTGCCCGCGACCGCCTGGCGCACCCGCGCCGCGAAGGCCGACATCTACCGGAAGAATGCCCGCTTGATCGAGGAGCAGGGACTCGACGCCTTCCTCGGTGCCGATCTCACCGTGCCTCGCCCGCCGGCCACCGTCGGAACGCCGGAAACCGTGCCGGATGTCGCCGAGCACCTACTGCCCTCACTGTTCCGCGGGGCAGCGATGAGCGACCTGCCCGCCCCCGAGGCGATCGCCGCGATCGAGGTGCCGACCACGGTGTTGGCCTGGATCGACGACCCCGCCCATCCGGTGTCGACCGCCGAGGCGCTGGTGGACCTGCTGCCGACGGCCACGCTGGAGGTGGCGCACACACCGGCCGATCTCGCACGCTGGCCGAGCATCCTGTGCGAGGACGTAGCACGACACGGGTAGGCACGACGCCCTAGCGATTCGTTCTGGGGCTAACCTAACCGCCCGATACGATCGCCCGTGCCCCACCGCTCGCCGCCGGCCGGTACGACTGGGGCCCGAGCGCCCAAATGTACGCTCTGGCTACACGGAACTGATCGAATCGGTCCCAGGACGGGTGCATAACAGCCGAGCGCCAGCCGGATCTCATGTGGCGCAGCGCCAGGCCGCACGC
This sequence comes from Nocardia sp. NPDC059229, assembly GCF_042754165.1. Classification (NCBI taxonomy): domain Bacteria; kingdom Bacillati; phylum Actinomycetota; class Actinomycetes; order Mycobacteriales; family Nocardiaceae; genus Nocardia; species Nocardia sp. NPDC059229. The sequence goes on along the minus strand of NZ_JBHZAK010000032.1, from coordinate 25,553 downwards.
CCCGCGCCCGCCGGTGATGCCACCACCAGCGTCGTGAACAACGTTGCGGCACAGAACTATTCGTTGCCATGCGCTTGTGGTCGGCTCCGCCGGTGGCGGATCACCGGAACGTCAGCAACACATATCGACCAATCGAACCTCCATTCAGTAGTCATGGTGACGTGATCCCTGCTTAGTCGAGCCGCTTCGGACTGCGTGAGGTGTGCGGGCCGTGTGGGTGTGTGCGCTGCGCGAACGTCGAGCCACCGGCCGTAGCCGGAGCGGCGCGAAACCAGACATGGCACGTTGCCGTGCGAAGGCGAGGGGGTTCGATGCTCGATCCACGGGTTGGCGCGGTCGTCATCCGTCGGAAGCAGGACCGGGTCCCGGAGGACAAGACTCCGGAGATCACCGAATACGAACCGCGACCGGAGCGGGTCCGGGTGCGGTTCGGCGGGTCCAAGGACTACCCGTTCGGGTGGGAGCGCCACCGCACGTCCGTGCGGACGTCCGAGCAATCTTTGGGCACATCCGCCGGAGCGTCAAACCGAATATGCACCTTCGATGACCAGCCGTTTCCCAGTTGCCCAATGTTTTGCATGCCCCGCCGAGGGCACATCCTGACCTGCAGATTTGCGTACGGGTGCGCTTCAATGCCAGATACTTGCCAGTTCCACGTGTTCGACGGCCACAGAGGTGGACATCCGAGCACAGGGCGGAGCAAGGTCCGTGCCAATGGCGGACATTCGCGTGTCCGCTGCAACGCCCAGCCCTTTCCCGACGTCAATCCAAGCATGAACGACGAACGGAGCCAGCACCTTCGGCGTGCGGGGGCTCGACCCGACCGACCCCACGAACCGATGACGATTCCATCAGATCCGAATCATGATCATCACCACCATGCCGAACGGACTTCGGTGCGGACCGCGATGGCCAACACCACCCGGCCGGCATCGACAGCGCCGCAATGCCTTCCGGCACGTTCAATACCGGCCGGCCAGATCCTCATTGTCGACCACGCGCACGGCCTCGGCGAGCCGCCGCAACCTGGCGACCACGATCTCGGCCGCTACCCCGCCAGGCATCCTCGGGTCCGACACGGGCCGTTCGAGTGTTATTCAGCGTCGTGTATGAGCCGATGCACCGTAGGCCGCCGTCAGTCTCTCCGCCAGGCGCGCCTGTTCCCCGGCTCCAACACCGCATCCACCGACGAAAACCACGCCATCGCAGCCTGCTTCGCGTGCGCCAAACCTTCCGCCGCGAACGGATCAGTAGGCAGGTCCGGCACATCCACCGTCAGGAGCGTCTCGAGCGGGTCATCCATCTCCCGCCAGCCGGATCCCGCTGATCCTTCGCACGCCGCCGTGACTCCGCCCAGTTCAACTCCCAGCATCCCACCCATCGCGGCTCCTCGTCTCACACAGCGCGGCATCAGCCCCATTGATCACTACCCCAACTGGTGCTGACGCCAGAACTGTCCGGCCTCGGCATCGCTGCGGGTGCCCACATCAGATCAACTAACGTCACCCGCGAATCGCCGGTGCCCACAGAGGCCAGAAATGGACCCGCCGCCACCCCCTCCGAGACCCACTGCACCGCATGAGCAACCATCTCTCCAGCCAACCCGGCTGCACACTGCATGCTCCCCAACTGACAACTCCCCACAAGCTCGTTGAGTTGGAAGAATACCCAACGGACCTGACACACAAGGGAAACCACAGGGCAGCACTCACCAGGCGGGGTCGCCCGGTTGCTCGGCTTCGGTCAGCACGGTATGCGGATGATGAGCGGATACTTGGAGACCGCGCTGATCTGGCGCTCAGCCCGACAGATTGTAGGTCGGAGGCCGTCTTCGGACCGGCTCTACGAGTATCTTCAAGCCCCGAACGGCGCTGGCCGTGTCTTCTAGGTCAAATTGCTTGTGCCCCTCACGCTTTCGATTCTCGATCCATGGCGATACCGGCACCCCGGTCTTGGCCAGCTGCGGTCGCACGGGGTAGTCCGTTCGGGCGAAGCCAGCGGAAGATCCCCTGCTCAGATGTCGAATCCCCCCCCAAATGCCAACGTCACCCGTCACACGCAAACGTCGAGATCAGCTACCTTGAAAACCGTCGTGGTTCACGCCATCGTGGGTTCAAATCCCACACCCACCGCAGGTCGGGCGCGGTCTCTACGATCATCGCTACCTCGACGAGAGGCTCCGTCCGCAGCGGTACATGAAGCCGCGTTCGGCCCGGTCAACGGTGCGCGTCGGGGTTCTCGCCGCAGGTCGTGGCGTCCAGGGAGTTGCCGAGTCCGGCCGTAGGACAGACGGGCGAGCCCCATGTCGGGGCACACGCCGCAACCCTCGGACCTGAGATGGCTCATTTGGTTAGTCACCGGCTTGTGTGCGATACCGATCGAACCACGCCGGTGAATCGACCTAACCAGGCATTTGCCGCGTGATCGGCTACGGTTCGGCGTCGAGGGTTCCTTGTGAGACAGCCACGCATTTTCACCGTGACGATAGCGAGGATCTGTGACGAACCGCGCTCGTTTCACCCGTTGCATAGTGGCATCCATGATGGTGGCCGCGGCTGTGGCCTGCGGCGCCGCGCCCGCCACGGCTCAGCCGTCGGATGAGGCGCCTGGGGGAACGCCTGCCGCGGTCTGGACCCCGTGCCCCGACCACCCGGATTTCGAATGCACCACCGTGCCGGCACCATTGGACTACCAGCATCCCGACAGGCGCACGATCGAGCTGGCGGTCATCCGACACCGGGCAACCGACCCCGCGCATCGGATCGGCAGCCTGCTGTTCAACCCAGGCGGGCCGGCAGGAGCAGGCACCACAGTCCTCCCAATCGCATATCCGCTCTTCCCACTCCAGATCCAGGAACGGTTCGACATCGTCAGCTGGGATCCGCGCGGGGTCGGTGAATCGACCTCCGTCCAATGCTTCGACGATAAGGCGGAGTACGATGCCTGGTTCGCGCAGTTGCCCGTGGGGTTTCCGGTCGGCCACGAGCAGGAGCAGCGGTGGATCGACCTGTACGCCGAGCTCGGCCGGGGTTGCGAGCGGCGTGATCCGGCCTTGTTGCGGTTCGTCTCCACCACCGACTCGGCGTACGACATCGATCTGCTGCGCAGAGTCCTCGGCGAACAGCTGGTGACCTACTTCGGGGTCTCCTACGGGACGCTGCTGGGCGCCACCTACGCCAACCTTTTCCCCGACCGGGTCCGGGCGATGGTGCTGGACGGCAATATCGATCCGTCTGCGTGGTACGACTGGAATCCGGTGTTGTCGACCTTCCTACGGCAGGCATCCGACCTGGGAACGGCCAAGACGCTGGAACAGTTCTTGAACCTGTGCAGCCAAGCAGGCCCGATCCGCTGCCCGTTCTCGGCCGGCAGTGCGGTGGCGACCCGAGCGAAGTACGAGGCACTGCTGCACCGCCTGCTCATCCACCCGCAGGACGGGTTCACCTACGCCGCCACCGCCAACGCCGTGCGCGCTAATCTGTATACCGTCCATGCCACCGCCGGTTCCCCAGCGAACTGGACGGCGCTGGCCGAGCTGCTGCAGCAGCTGTGGCTGGGCGCAACGCCGCAGATGCCCGACCCGGGCGAGAATCGCCTGGTGGACCGGTCCTCGACAGCGCTGAGCGACTCCTCCCGGGAAGGTTCGGCCCAACAGCAAAAGTACACGGGCGTCGAGCAGACCTTGGCGATCATATGCGGCGAGAGTCCCAACCCGCGCGATCCGCACAGCTACGGCGCCATGGCGAAGTTCAGTACCGTTCGAGCCGGTACGGTCGGGCCCTTCTGGGCGTGGGTGACCGAGGCGTGCTCCACCTGGCCCGCCAAGGCCGCCCATCGCTACACCGGCCCGTGGGGCCGCTCCGCGACACCGATCCTCACCGTCAACGCCATCTACGATCCCGCCACCCCGTACCACAACGCCCTGGCCATGACCGCCCAACTGCACAACGCCAGGCTGCTTACCGTCGCTGGATACGGGCACACCACGCTGTTCAACCCGAGCAGCTGCGCGAAAGCCTACGAGAGCGACTACGTCATCCGTGGCGCGCTGCCCCCACCCGGCACGGTCTGCCAGCAGGACGTCCCACCGTTCACTTGACACCACCTCCAGCAGATCCACCCCGACAGGCTGACGACCAACGGCGCCGATCACAATCGCGGCGGTGGCCATCTGGTGGCCGCACGGCGTGCGCGCCACCGAACAATGCCTGGTCGCAAGGACGCTGGGCGAACATGCCTGACGTGTGTGACGTGCACAAATGATCCGGATGCCAATCTGGGGGTCAAGTGGTCGCAGGTTCAAAAGATAACGACGTCGCCCCAGCCCTGATATTCATCGGACGATCTTTGACCAGCGTTCGTGAGCCGACTGGCGAGTGATGTTCGCTGCCTGGGCGATTGCTTCCCAGGAGGCGCCGGCGGCACGGGCGCGGGTCACGGCCTCGACGCGCCGCTGCTCGGCGTCCTTGATCTCCGCGGTGATGAGCGCGACCTCGTGAACCGCGGTGGCGGGGGCAATGTGCTTTTCCCACTCGACCATCAGCACGTCGTCGAAGTCGTCGCTGAGCGAGTCCGGGCTGTAGGCGCGGTATGCGGTGAGATCTGCTCGGCGTCGGTGGCCACGCGCCGCCACAGCGACCCCCGCCAGCCGCATTCACAGACCGGCTGCCATCCGGCGACTTCGCTGTCCGGCCGTTCGACTTCTTCCACCGCGCAGGGGATGCCGACTCCCGAAACCATCTGCAGTCACGGCTTACCGCCGGATTTCGGCCGTTTGGACCTCATGAGCCTATACCGAGCGGGGCCGGTTTCCGCGCGTGCGGGCTGAAATCCCTGATGCCGCAGTCGATTACATCGCGCCAGGTGGATGCGGAACGGACCGGGATCGCCATGGGCCACCTGGTTCGTCGACGCAACCTCACTGAGAGAGACAGCCGAACAACGACGTTCCGGCTGTTGCGGCCATCGCTCGACGTGGGGTGGACGGTTGACCTCTTCAGCCCGTGGACTATATATTATGCCATATGACATAATACGTTGAGCTGGAGGGGTTCTCGTGAAATCCACACCTGTCGACCATCGTCCCTATCCTGAACGGGTGCGCGACCCGGGGCACTGGGTAGAGCTGTTCACCGCGGCCTTCGCCGCCGGTCGTTTCGATGCGGTGGCCGACCTGGCCCTGGTGACGCATCCGGATTACGTTGCGGTGCAGCCGGGAACGCCACCGGCGGTGGGGCCGGCGGGGCTGCTCGACTTCTTCGCGCGGGTCTACGCGTTGGCTCCGGACATGCGTGGAGAGGTCCTCGCGGCCAATGTGTTCGACGGTGGCGTGTACATCGAGGTGCGGCTCACCGGGACCGTCGGTGGCAGGCCGTTGACGTGGGATGCCTGCGACCGCTTCTGGTTCGAGGACGGTCTGGTGCGCGGCCGGGTGACCTACCTGGATCCTCTGCCTCTCTTCGCCGCGATCGCGTTGCGACCCCGGGGCTGGGGCCGCTGGTGGAGGTCGGGGCTCGGCTTTCCCGCGCGCGGCATCTCCGCACAGCTCGATCCTCGCCGGACCCTGACCGGACGGCAGCGATGAGCCCACGCCGTTCCGATGCGCGCGAACGCATGCTGACCAGCGCCATCGCCCTGATCCGCCGCGCCGGTGCGTCGGGCACCAGTCTCGATGAGATCCTCGCCCACAGCGGCGCACCACGCGGCTCGCTGTACCACCACTTCCCTGGCGGACGTGACCAACTCATCCAGGAGGCGGTCGATATCGCCGGAGGCGGTATCAACCGAATCCTCGGCGATGCCGGCGAACGCAGCCTGGTCGAGGTCTTCGATTCTTTCGCCGGCGCCTGGCGCGAAAGCCTGATCTCCGGCGAATTCCGTTCGGGCTGCCCCATATTGGCGGCCGCCATCGAATCCGCCGACCGCACACCAGGTGTGGTCGACGCAGCCGGCCGGGCCTTCACAGCCTGGCGCACCGCCTTGGAGTCGGTGCTGCGCGACCACGGCGCGGCACCGGCCACAGCCCGACGCTTGTCGAACCTAGCTGTGGCAGCGATCGAAGGCGCAGTGGTGCTCAGTCGCGTCGATGGGTCGATCGACCCGGTCGACGACGTGATCCACTCCCTACGCCCCCTGTTCATCGATGTAACCGAGCCCGACCAGCCCGGCCCGCGCTGACCGCGTGCCACCCGTCCAGGCCGTCGTCATATCTTGGCGCCCGAATCGTCAAGCCCCGCATCGATCTTCCGCCAGGGTCGATGGTCGTGATCAACGAACCCGGCGGCACGACGTTGGCGTTGGGGTCCCGGTGGAACTCGCCGAGAATCCAACGAGGTTCTACCCGGACCCAGACCTCCCTCATCAGGGGGTTGAGGGACAGATTTGCGAAAAGTCACGCTAAGCGGTTTGGCTATCGATCCAGCGTGCTGCCGCGGATAAATTCTGGAGTCGACCGCGCGGGCGAGCCCTTGGCGCGACGGAACCGCCTGGCAGCCCACCTCTGTGAGATCCGGCGCTAGGCGGGTACCGCAGATGTACTGCTCTTATGTGCGGTAGATGCCTTAGCGCTGCTTTTCGCACCGACGTTCTCCACGCCCTGTAAACACCACAGTCAGAGGATGTCGCGTGGATCGGCGAGTCCGGCTGCGGCTGCGGCGTGGACTCTGCCTTCTTCCTCGAAGGTGTGGAAGCCCTCGTAGGTGAGGAAGCCGCGCTGGCCTTCGTCACGGTTGGGTGGTAGCCCGAGGTTGAACAGTGTCTCCTCAGCGGTGTTGTACCAGGTGCCGAGCTTGAGGATCTGCCGTGTCTGCTCAGGGGTCGCGATCGGTCGGCCGAGCTCCTCGGCGATGCGCACCATCTTGCGGATCATTTCCACGGTGGTGAACCTCTGGCCCTTGACCGGACCCCACAGGTTTTCTTCGATTCCGGCACGGACGTGTTGACCGAGCGCGATGCATACCGCCGAGATCGGATATACGAGCCGGAACATCGACTGGTAGGTGAAGACCGATCCCTGCGGAGCGCGGCGTATGAGTTCCATCAGGTCGAAGGGGTTCGAGCCGGTCGAGCCGCCGCCGACCATGCTGTAGAACCCATTGACCGGACCTGCGTACAAGCCCTGCCGGATCAGCCGTTCGACGATCTCGAGACCGTGCACATGCGCGAGCGCGAAGTAGGGCTGAATGCCGTTCTCGCGCAGGCGTCTGAGGTTTTCGATGTAGAACTCCGGCGTGGCGTCGGCGACCATTTGCGAGTACTGCCACATGACGTGCGAATCAGCCAAGTGGGTGCCCTCGACATCGTCGACGGTCAGCATCGAGGTGATGTCGTACTGCGTGGAGCCGACGGTCACCGTGACCTGGTCGGGCTTGGGGTCCAGCTCGGTCAGCATGTGCCTGGTGTCATAGCTCTGCCATTTGGCGACGGCATCGCCCTCGGGGGCAAACGAGATGGAGCCGCCGACTTGCAACACCATGTCCGGCACGGCCTCACGCAGCCGGCCGATCTGCGCGCTGTAGTCGTCGAAGTTCTTGGAAATCTTGCCGGTTTTCGGGTCACGGACGTGGATGTGCAGCAGGCGGGCGCCGGCCTCGAAGCAGTCGACGGCTTTCTGGACCTGCTCATCCCAGGTCACCGGGATGTCTTCGGGATAGTCCGACGGAACCCACACCGGCCCGTAGGGGGCCGCGGTGATGATCAGCGGTGCCTGGTTCTCGGGAAGCAGTGATCGATCGGTGAAGTACATGTTCTCGCCTCCGAAACTCTCGGTCGAGATACGTCACCCTCGCGGATGATGATCGCTGTACTGCTATGTCCCATCCTATGGCCCCACTTTTCGGGGGCGGATAACGGTGACGCCCGCCGCCCGAGTGATCGCGATTCGCGATGTTCTGTCTCTAAAACGATCGCTTTCGAGATCCGTTGTGCGGCAGCCAGCGTCGCTGGATGGATCGGTCTTGGAACCCCGTCTCCGAATCAACGTTTCCAGTGCCCGGGCTGCGGGCCACGCCCTCTACGGCCAGCTTCCGATGAAGCCTGTTCCGGGAGCGTTCGGAAAACGATGGCCAACCGCCCGCGGCGGAGGGTCAGTTGTGTTCGGGAACCGAAATTTCCGCTGGTGAGCGGTCGAAGCGGAGTCCGCGCCAGGACGGGTGGCGCAGGCCGGTGGCGGTGCGTTCGCGGTAGGCGACATCACCGACCAGGTGCGGGGCGACCCAGTGCGCGGTGGCCGTGATCGATGCCGGGATCTCACCGGTGACCGGCGGCGCGGGAACGGCCAGGGCCAGCAGCTCGCGTTGCAGCGAGCGGCGGGTGGTGTCGTTGAACCCGGTCCCGACCGCGCCGAGCAGCACCAGCCGCCCCTGGTTGTCGTGGGCGGCGACGAGCAGGGACCCGAACATCTCGCTGTGGGTGTGGCCGGCCAGCCAGCCGACCACCACCACCTCGGCCGACCGGCGCAGCGGGAATTTGCGCCAATACCTGCGAGCGCCCGGCCCGGTAGGTGCTGTCCACGCGTTTGGCGATGACGCCCTCGATGTCGTGGGCGGCGGCGACCGCCAGCATCCGCGAGACCGGGATGTCGAGGTAGGACGGGCAGAGCAGAACATGCCCGTGGGGCAGGCCCAGCCGCTCGAGGCGCTCGCGGCGGTCCAGGTAGGTCAGCGTGCGCAGGTCCCGATCGCCGAAACCCAGCAGATCGAACACGTACAGGCACGCCGACCCGCGCCCGGATCAGCGCTGGGCTCGGCCGTGTCACGCCCAGGCGGCGCCCGATACGGGAGAACCGCGGCACCCCGTCGCGGTCCGGCGCCACGAGTTCACCGTCGAGGGTGATCTCCCGCCCCCGCCGCCAGCGCCGCCAGGGCGTGGGAGATCTCGGGGAACGCGGCGGTGAGGGAGTTGCCGTTGCGGCTGACCATGTGGCAGACGCCGTCGGAAATCCATGCCAGGCAGCGGATTCCGTCATACTTCCATTCGTAGGCATACCGGGTGTCGTCGGCGGCGGGCGCGGGCCCGGCCGTGGCGAGCATCGGCGCCGGATGGCGCACCATACCCCGAACCTACCCGGGAAAGATACCGAACGGTCGCATCATCATGATGCTCCGGGATCTCTTACTCCTGGTGGAGTTCGTCCCGGATCAGGACCCGGACCCGCTGGGCGCTGGGGCAGGGTGGCTGCTGTTGTCTACCGTGGCGCTCAGGTAGTCGATGCCCGTCACAGAGTTCCAGTCCTTGATTCCGCTCAGCGAGCCGGTGCCGACCATCGGCCGAGGATGCCGACGCGGGAAGCGCGACTGTGGGTGTGTCCAGCAGAGCGTGCAGACGGGCGATGAAGACGTCGATGCTGCCGTAGCGCGCGAGGACCTGCGCGAGCAGCTCATGCGCGGTCGATCCCATCAGATCGGTCATTTCACCCCATTAAGGTTCACCGACCGGTCGGGCCGGTTCTGCCCGGCATTCTGCACGACAATCTCGACCACTTAGCTAATTTCTAGATATCGCTGACCTCCCGTGCCTGGGCACTCTCGATTCGTGCCATCAGAGCGGTATTCGGGCTGCTCCAGCACAGGAACTCGATACGGTTCGGTGCGGGTGAGCCGATCGTGAAGCGTGGCGGGAATCAGGGTGCGGTTATCGCGCCGCATTCTCACGTCGGATCATCCGACCGGGGTCACAGTGGACGACTCCGGAATCGATGCCCCGCTTCGCCAACTCCGAGCGGCGCATCGTGCTCGGCAGCCGGGTGGATCGGCCCGCAGACTCTTCCTATCCACCCGGCCCGAGCAGCAATGGGACCGTCACAGCGGAAATGGTCGCTCGAGGGGAAGTGCTGGAGTGCAGATGTTCATCAGCGGCCGGGTCAGCCGCTGCGGCGGTGAGGCCCACGTCGTCATCGGTGCACCGCGGCCGGTCGCCGGGTGCGCCCGCGATGACAAGGTCTGCCACGTCGAAATCCGGCGGGCGGGCACCGTCGTGCGACTGCACCCCCAGCCGGGTTCCATGCAGGCGGCACTCGACAACGCGCTGTGTGAGGTCACCCAGCATCTGGGCATCGACCTGCCGGCGTTTCTCGCACACGTCGCGATCGGGCCCGCGGTGCACGAGCCCCAGCCCGCCAGCCCTGGCATCGACAGCCACCTCTGAACCCCGATGCCCAGAACCCGGGCTGCTCAGTCGGTGATGTGGTCGAAGTCGATGAGCAGGTGTTGGGGGCCGCGGAAGATTTGGCTTCGCCGATAGGGTGGCGGGTCGACGACCAGGCGGGGTGTGGCGACGCGGCGTAGGAAGGTTTCCAACGCCAGGTTGACTTCCAGTCGTGCGAGCGGGCCGCCCAAGCAGGTGTGGATGCCGCTGCCCCAGCCGAAGTGTTCGTTGTCGGGGCGGTGGAGGTCGAATCGGTTCGGGTTGGCAAAGCGGTTCGGGTCGCGGTTGGCGGCGGCGTAGACCAGGTGCACCGCTGCCCCTTTCGGGATGACGGTGCCGGCGATGTCGATATCGGCGGTGGCGCTGCGGCTGGGGAAGAACTGCACCGCCGCCTGCAGCCGCTGGACCTCTTCGATCGCGCGTGGGACCAGCTCCGGTCGGCTGCGGACCTGGTCGTAGGATCCGGGGTTGCGCAGCAGCGTCATCACACAGTTGGCGATGGTATTGACCGTCGAGTCATGACCGGCGACCAGCAGAAGCACCGCATTGGACAACACCTGTTCGGCAGGCATCGGACCATCGGGGCCCTGGTCGTGAATCAGTTTGGACAACAAGCCCTGCCCAGGCTCGCGTTGGAGCTGCTCGATCAGGCCGGCCAGATAGTCCATGAGCGCGTCACGGCTTGCGCGGGACTTCTCGGCGCGGGCCCTGCCCTGCTCGGTAGTCGCATCCGGGCCCAGATCGATGCCGGTCAACATGTCGCGGATCCAGGAATGGAACATGGGTTCGTCTGCGAGCGGGACCCCGAGGATCTTGCAGATCACCATCACCGGCACCGGGTAGGCGTAATCATCGACCACATCCAGCCGGGTCCTGCCAGTGGCCTCGATGCCGTCGAGCAGCTGGTTGCACAACCGCACGATGTCGGGCTCCATGCCGGGGATGACATCGGGTGAATGTGGTGGGCCGAAGTGGCGGATCACCTGTCGGCGCGCCCGATCGTGCTCGGGGGGATCGGAGACGATGATGCTCGGCCGGCGACCGTAGGCCTGCATGTCCTCGGCGCCCGGCTCGGAGTCGGCACCCGAGGTCAGGGTGGCTCCCAGCGGGCTGCGGCTGATATCGGAGCTGACCCGGGGGTCGTGCGCCAGCGTCAGTAGTTCCTGATAGCCGGTCACGACGTACAGGTTGTCGGCAACTCGCGCCACGGGGGTCTGGCGCAGTTGGTCGAAGAACGGGTACGGGTCGGCGCGGTGTTCGTATTTCATCGCCTCCGCCCAGACCATCGCTGCAGTCATGCTGGCTCCCTTGGTCAATGGAACTCGGCGCCCCGTGAGGTGGGGTCGTGACCGGTCAGCACCACATCGGGAATCTCGGTCGGCACTCGTGGATCGGGGAAGCGGGCCGGCATCGGTGCCGGGTCGGGCGCTTGGTCATAGCCCGGCGGCGGTGGCGGGAACGGTGCCGAGCGCTCGATCATCGCCGCGTAGTACGGCAGCCACTTGCCATGGTTGAACGTCACCGCTCCGACGATGCGGCCGCGGTGGCCGTACGCCGCGGCGAAGCGATAGTCCTCGGGAGACCCCTGGGTGAACACGATCTCATCGCCGAACGAGCACACCCCCACGCCCTTGATGTTCACCCCGAATTGGCCCGACCAGAACGAGGGCAGCGGCAAGTGCGGTCGCCGCTCGGTCTCCAGGTTGATCATGTTGTTCGCGGCGACCTGCGCCCCGCACACCGCGTTGTCCCAGTGCTCCATCGAGATGAACTGATACCCATACAGCACGTGTGGCTGACGCGCGACATCCCCGGCCACGAAAATGTTGTCGGTCACCACCCCGTTGATGTCGAACGCGCGACAACCCGCATCGCAACCGACTCCCCAGAAACCGGCGGCCAACCCGGCACCTGCCAGCCACTCGACGTTGCGGATCGACCCCAACGACGCCACCACCACATCGACATCGAGCGTGGTTCCATCCGAGAGCCGGGCCCGGCGCACATGCCCGCCGGCATCGCCGTCGAGGGCTTCGACCGACACGCCGGTGCGCAGGTCGACTCCGGCGCCGCGCTGCATCCGGGCGGCGATGTCGCCGATCACCCCGCCCAGCGGCCCCACCAGCGGCCCGCCTCCGCGCTCGGCGACGGTCACCGGCAACCCCAGCTCGCAGCACACCGAAGCCATCTCGGAGCCGACAAACCCCGAGCCGACGACGAGAACCCGTTTCGGGCTCGAATGCAGTGCAGCTTGCAGCCGGGCCGCGTCATCGCAGGTGCGCACCGTGAACACCCCCTGCAGCGCGGCCTCGGCCGGGTTGAACCACGGCCGTGCGCGAACGCCGGTAGCGATGAGCAGCCGGTCGTAGGGCACCGCGTCTCCGGTGGCCAGCAAAACCTGTTTGTTCACCCGGTCCAAACCGGTCGCGGCCACACCCAGCCGCCACTGCGCGTCGATGTCCCGCATGCGGGGAAGCTTGGTGTGATCGGCGCGAACCCAGCCCTTGAGGACTTGCTTGGACAGCGGCGGGCGGTCGTACGGTTCGTGCGACTCGTCACCGATGAGGGTCAAAGGCCCACAGAAGCCCTTGTCCCGCAACGCCTCCGCGGCACGAAGCCCGGCCAGCGACGCCCCCACGATTACGATCCGGCCCTCGGCCCGAAACATCCTGACCAGGTCCGCGGCCAGCGACGCGGTGCTCATGCCGCAGGCTCCGGCCCGTCTGGAGTAACAGGCTCCGGCCCGTCGGGGGTATAGGTCTCCACGACGATCGCCTGGACCGGGCACGCCGCCGCCGCTCTCAAGACGCGCTGGCGCTGTGCGTCATCAGGGTTGGGGTCATACGCCAGCGCCTCCTCACCCAGCATTTCGAGCACATCCGGTGCCAGCGGAACGCACTGCGCGTACCCCTGACACCGATTCAGATCAACCACGATGCGCATACCCTCAGCTCCTCATCCGAACCATGTCCCGATGTGGCCACCCCCGTGAAAACCGCTGCGGGCAAGAAGACCGCCTACGCCCCGCAAGGGTCGACGTGAACTCCCAGAAGACGATCACGCCCCGAAGCACCGGCGCCGGGCGGGCACCTCACAAAGGATTCGTAGCACCCGATACAAAAGATTCGTAGACCCGATACCGATGGTCCAGCCACTCGCCGGGGCTCAGCACCACTCTCCCCAACTCCCTGATAGAGGCGTTCGGAAGACGATCAGCCCGAATGTCGGGCAACCCGCTGGCATGTGCTCATGGCCACCCTCCGAGGCCATGAGCACATGCGGGCCGGGAGCTCGTGCACCGGTGATTCGGTTCGTTTCGATTCCCGTCAATCCGGGCGCCCCAGCAAACTTTCCGCGTACGCTCAGTGCTGCTCGATGACGAACGAAGGTGTGGCTGTTCAGTTGGTAACCACCCGGCAGAGGAGACGGGCATGGACCTGGAGGAGCAGATCATCGCCATCCGGGAGGAGTTCGACCAGATCGATACAGACCACGACGGCTTCATCACCCTCGACGAAGCAATGGCGTGGGGTATGACCCAGCGCGAGGGAGTGCGGGACACCTTTGAGCGCCATATTCAGCAAGACCGCTCAGGGAACGGGAGGGTCTCCTTCGAGGAGTTCCTGCGCTACAAGGGAATAACCGACGACGACGAATAGCCCCCGCGCGGCACCGGCGGCACTGCCAGACTGAGCAGTGTCGTCTACCCGGGCACCGCAAACCGGACGAGCGTTCGGGTGGTGGTGTTGCGATGCGCCTGCACGCATTGTCTGGATTGCGGTGTCCGAAGAATGGGCGCGGGCAGGCGCATCGACCCCACGAGTGATGGAGCTGGCAGGTATTCGGCTCCCCAGCGGGCCCGGACGGTGACAACATGGGGCGCGGTCCTGACCGATCGTGCCGAGTTCATTCCGCGAAAGCTACCGGGACCCGCCCAGGCTGGAAAGCTGAAAACCGTTCCCGCAGTATCGAAGTCGCGCTTCCGACGCGTGTCCCTGTGGTTTCCTCGGTGTGGGAACGTATCCGCAAATTCGTCATCATCACTGCTACGGAAGGCTGCATAGTCATGACTGTTGGCGGAACACCAGAGAAGACGACCGCGCTCAGTGCCGAAGATCTCGCCAGGTTGGGGGCGATCCGCGAGGCGCTGTTGGACCCGTCGCCGCGACGGATCGGCCGTCTGGACCAGTGGGGCCTGGCCGACGAATACGAGACCTACACGGAGGTCGCCCAGTACAGGGAGGTCTCGATCGCCGGGGCAGACGGGGCAAAGCTCGACGTGGCGCTGAGCGTTCCGCTCAACCCCGCCCCCGGGCAGCCCTACCCCGCAGTCATCCTGCCCGCCCCGCCGATCAGCAACGGATACTTGGCTTACCTCGACGTGTTCCCGCGCTGGGCCCGCAACGACTACGTCGTCCTGGACTACAGCCGGCGCGACCCAGCCGACTCCACGGGCGGGACCCGCGTCGCCGGACCGCAGGACGTGGCCGACGCCATCGCGGTTGTCGATTGGCTGGCCGAACACGTGGACGTCGATCCCGACCGGATCGGTTTCTTCGTCTCCTCCGACGGCTTCGGGGCGAGCCTGCTGTCGTCCGCGAAGGACCGGCGAATCAAGGCCATGGCCAAGTCCGACGTCCCCTGGGGCTGACCCCCACGGCCCGCCTCGGGACCACTGGCCTATGTGAGCCGCAACCGATCACGAGAGCTGCCCCGGACCTCAGGTCCGGGGCAGCTCTCGTTTCTGTCGGCACGAAGGTTCGGTGAGTTTCATGCCGGGCGGCGCGGGCGAGCCGGTCGGCGATGTCGTCAGCACCCGGAGTCCACGCCCCGAGGCGTCGATAGCGTCGAGCTGCTGGTGGGTGCCTCATCATCCTCTCCACCCGGATCTGAGTCCGGCACGGCGGCACTCACCGCGAATCAGGGTGCCTGAGCGGAAGAATTCCGGGTTCACCCCGATGCGCGCCAAACCTCCTGCGCGACAAGCTGAATCCCGGGTCGGGACACTGTCGATAAGGAGTTACACGCATGGCTCAACGGTTGCTGGTCGGTCTGGGTACTGCCGCTCTGATCGCCGCTGCGGCTGGCGCGCTCGCCCCGGCGGCGAACGCCACGGACCTGGCCGAAGGGGTGTCGTGCAACGATCGCAGTTGCCGCAACGACACCGACGACGTCTACCGCGTGCAGGCCCGGGTGCAGTGCACGGGCACCGTTGGCCCACACGAGACCTCGTTCTTGGTCAACAGCCACTCCACCCAACAAGTCAGTGCCTCATGCCCGGACGAGTGGTTGTTACGCCACCACGGAACCATGGACTGGAACAGTGTGACGGGCATCGACTACCTCAGCGCCACGGTCGACAACAGCAGCCGCCGCCCGGCTCCGGCACCCAACGGGTCCTGATCCGGACGATGTCGCCCCGAGCCCGCACCGCGGAGGAAGGTGGGCTCTGCGAGCCGGTGCCGGCCACCGGCCGAGGGCGCCGCGCAGCAGGGTGGTCACCCGACCAACCTCTTGTATGCGGCGGCGTCGAGCAGAGCGTTGGTGGAGGTACCGGCCGCCAGCTTGATCTTGAACAGCCACACGTCGTACGGGTCGCTGTTCACTTCCTCGGGCGCGTCGGCCGCGTCGATGTTGATCGCGACGACCTCGCCGGTGACCGGGCTGTAGATGTCGGAGGCGGCCTTGACCGATTCCACGACGCCGATGGCGTCACCGGCCTTGACCTGCTTGCCCACCGAGGGCAGCTCCAGGAACACGATGTCCCCGAGGGTGTTCTGGGCGTGGTCGGTGAGGCCGATCGTCAGTATTCCGTCTGCTTCGGTACGCACCCACTCGTGCTCGTCGGTGTATTTGAGGTCGGCAGGAATATTCGACATGACATAGCCCCCTGATGTGCAGTCTGATCACTTGGTAGCACCATGTCATGTCGAAGCGTCAGGTGTCGGCTTCCGGGCGCAAGTGTCGGGGTGGATCAGCGTGTTGTGGCGGCGACGGTGGCCGGCCGGGTCTGGCTCGGCCCGCGCCAATGATTCGAACGGGCGGAGTGTCGGTCTGGGCATGCCGACAGCCGTTCGGAAAACGATGGTGGGCCGAACGCAGGCACGGCTGCTCTGTGTCTGGTGTTCTCGCAGGTCGAGGTGTTCGGAAACCCGTTCGTTGGGGCGGCGTCTCGGGCGCCGAACGTCGGGAATCGAACCGGCGGTGGGAATTAAGCGGCGATCTCCCGGGCAGACCGACCCCTTGCCAGGCCGCGAGATATCTCCTCTCGCTCGGCCATCGTCAAGTATTGGATGCGTCGCCGTGATGGCGACCGGCGGATCCCTCCGGCCTGCAAGAGGAACCGCCGGACGTGTTGCAGTGACATCTCGAGGGATCGAGCTATCGCACTGAGCGATTCGCCAGCCCGCCACCGGCGCCACAACTCGTCCTGACGAGCAGCCGACATTCCGTATTTCCCGCACCCAAACCTCCACGCTGACATGATCATTCACGCGGTGATGCAGCGATCCCTTGAACCCACCATGGTCGACTGAACGCGAGCGGCCCCACCCTGGACCTCCACTCCTCAGCGTGAACCGGTGTTCGGGAGCTCGTTCGTTTACTGATCGCGGCCACCCGCGAGCCGATGTGCTCGCGCCTCGTCACGCGGGTGGCCGCGGATGCGCTAATGCGTGCTGGTCCAGATGATCGCCACGGCGGCGATGGACCCGACGGTGATGCACAACAGCGGAAGCCGCCGGGACCCCATCAGGTCAGCTTGAATGGTTGAAGGCCGATCTGTCGAACTTCGGTGTGGTGGGAGGCAAACCCCCTCACCGTCAGTCATCCGATCGGTCACGTCCCTACAAGCGGCTGACGTTGTTCGTGCCGGCTGCCGGAGACACTTTGTGCATCGCGAAGAAACGGTGGCCGCCGCCGGACTGGAACTCGACCCGGTACTTGAATCCGGTGTTGCTCGCTATCCACAGCTCGTCGTCGGTCCAGAAATCATCGCTGGTGGCACCGGAATCCAGAGTGAACAGGTAACGATACTTTCCGCCGGCTCGCCGGAGGATCGTGATGCCGACGGGGTAATCGTTGTACAGCTTGCACGTCGGCGCACGAGACCCGTCTGGTTCATCGGGCTCCTTTCCGCCCAACTCCGACAACGGCACGAACAGTTCCTCGCCTTCGCCTTCCAAGTTGATCTCGGTCACTTGCGCCTCCCTCGGTTGTGTGCCCTTGAACAAGGAATCAGCGGCGCGAACGCTGGCCGGATAACGCGTTGAGCCGCGCCAGCTCGGTTGTGAAGACCCGGCCGAACAAGTATGAGCCCGGTTCACAACACCCCACCGGCCGTTCGGTCAAATGGGACGCCCGACCTGGCGCAGCGGCGTCGGCGCTCGTCATCCTCGGCGGATCGCGGATCACCACTGGGGGGTGAAAGTAAGAATCGCGTCAGGTGGTACATGAAGCCGCTGAAATGCCTTGCGGCAAAACGCCGCCGCGCTTTCATTGCGTCGGTCGACCAGCGGTTTCAGTAGGTTCCGGGCTTGCCGGCCGGGCAAATCGGGCGTCCTCGTCGCGCCTCGTCGCGCCTCGGCCGCGGAGGGCGTGGGTGGCGCTACGGTTCCGCCATGATGCTGCTGCAGCCGCCCACGATCGCGTCCGCGCGGGAGAAGGGGATGATCCTCGATGTGGCCGCTCTCGGCCGCCACGATCCCCTCGGTGCCGACATCCCGTACGTGCGCGCCACCGACGGCTGGATGTTCGAGCTGCCCGAAGAGTTGCGGGAGTGGGCGACGTTCGTCATCGGAGGCAATCTGCACAACCTCCAGGCCGGATACCCGTCGGAGTTCCCGTGTCGGATCGAATTCGGGGTGCGCGACGGCCGCATGTACGCCGAGATGCTGTAGCTCGCACAGAGGCCGAAGACCGGGAGACACGCATGTACCAGGCGACACAATTCTTACCGGCCCCTACCGGGCAGGAACACCCGCGGGCCCGCACTACCAACCGTGGACGGACGAACTCCAACTCCGATGACCCCTTCGAACGCGACAACCCCGGGCGGCGCCTATCCGCCCGGGGTTGTCGCTGTGTGAGGGTATGTCGCCCCGCCCTCGATGACGTTCCGGCCTCTCACCCCATACCTGCCCCCACCCGCAACTCAACGACCGGATCAGGGGGACCTGGGTGTGACTCGCAGCCGTAGATGGCGGTGTTCTCGCAGCCTCAGGTGGCGTCGATGTTCGAAATACGCGACTGCACCAGTAGCGAACCCCTCGATCGGGACGGGCGCCGCGCAACCTGCTGTGGCGCTGTCAAACCCAGTGTTGCGCTAACCCATTGAGACCACAGGCATGAGTGCATGTTGCTTGGCGCATGAAGCGCAATAGCGTGCGATTCTTCCTTGCTACCGCTTCTACTCGACGGAGCGAGTGCGGATCGCCTGTTGGCCGGTTGGCACTGCAGATGTAAGTCCCCATCGATAGGATCTGCCGCATGTCGATCGGGGTGGGAGCAGTTCATCGGATGCATAGGTTGCTGTCGAGCGCATGTGCGGCGGCCGCTGTGGCCGGACTGATGGCGACCGCTCCGGTCGCGCACGCCGAGACCGATGGCGCTTCGTGCGCGGAGGGCTGGCAAGCCGATATTCTCGCGTCGGGTCTGGGTGGTCTGGAGAATCTCGAGCCCGACGGGGGCGGCGGCTTCTACGTGTCCGGCATTGTCAGAGGCGTCCTGTACCACGTCGATTCCAGCGGCGAGGTCACCACGCTGCTGTCGAGTCTGGACAATCCGGCTGGGTTGCGGCTGGTCGGTGACGATCTGTACTTCCTGACCGGCGACGGCACCGCGTTCACCGGCACCGGCACCCTGCGGCGCTACAACGTGACCACCGGCGCGGTGACCACGCTGTTGACCGGGCTGGTTCAACCCAACGGGTTGCTGCTGCTTCCCGACGGGGACCTGCTCATCTCCCACCTGTCGATTCCCATACCGGTGGGCATGAGCCGGTATCGGCCGTCCACCGGTGAATTCACCCCGCACTGGTCGAATACGCCCTACCCCAACGGTATTGCGCTGACAGCGGACCAGACAGCCATCTACACCGAGAACGACTTCACCTCGCAGGTGCTGAGGATTCCGCTGGATGCGCCGACGGCCGCCACTGTGGTCGCCGGCGTTCACGACGGCCTCTTCCCGGGCCTCGACGACATGGAGGCCACCCAGGCCGGGCAGCTCTATCTCGCTGGCGACACCTCCGGCAGTGTCTACAGCATGGATCCGGTGACGGGCGCCACCTGCGCCATCGCTACCGGCTGGCAGACCTCGAGCCCGATGCTGCCCAACGGCCCGACCTCGGTCCGGATCGCCCGCAACGGACAGGGCTGGGCGCTGTATGTCACCAGCATCGACGGCAACCTACGCCGCCTGCGTCCCCCGCCCGGCGTCGACCTCACACCCGTACTCGCCGACACCGACGTCCGTACCCCTGGCTGAGCCTGAATCGCGCGGCCGTGTAGCGGATACATGGTCACAGTAGGCCCCGACCGCACGCTCATCGGCTATCGCAGGACGCACCTGAGAGGCGGCCGGGGCAGGGGAACCGAGGTCAGAAGAGGGTGTCGCGGGGTCCCGGTAGTAATCGCCGAAATCCAACGAAATTCGTTCGCCCGAATCTGCTGGCCGCCGAGAAGTTTCCATACGTGGGCGCGTTCGGCCGCGAGGTCGATCGGCGCGTCGGCGAGGGTGTCGAGCAGCTCCACCAAACGCCTCGGCATGCTCTGCCGGGGCGTTCGGAAAACGATGGCTGGAAGCCTGGGATCGAAGATCAGTTGGCCCTGGGGATCGTGACCTCCCCCGTGCGCGGTCGAATCGCAGTCCGCGGCGCGACCCAGCGCGCGGGGACCGCGATTGACGACGGGCACAGTGCCGGCCTGGCCGACATTCGTAGCACCGCAAGACATGAAATTTGCAGTATCCGAAACATTTACGCTTCACTATCGCGCGGCGCTATGTTCTGGGCGGTCCCAACATCGGGACCTGCTGAACAGGAGAATTCATGGCCGCCGACATCGGCATACGGAAGCTGATCATGTGGACCGTCACGGGCTGACGGCCGCAGTCGCCACCACCCTCACGGCCGCACCCGCCTCGGCCGACTTCCACGCACCCGAAGCGATCGCCACCCTGGGCACATGGCTGGAACCCGGGGCCCAGACGTATCACGTGCTCAACCCGCACGACGACGGCGTCGGGCTCGACGAATACGTCGACTGGCTCATCGACGCCGGCCACCCGATCGAACGGATCGGTGACTACCACGATTGGCTGGACCGGTTCGAGACCGCCATGCGTGCCCTGCCGGACCGGCAGCGCCGGCATTCCGTGCTGCCGCTGCTGCACTTCTACCAACAACCCGACAAGCCGCTGCACGGAGCCCTCGCAACGGCCGAACGGTTCCACACCGCGGTCCAGGAGGCGAAAATCGGCCCGGACAAAGACATCCCACACATCACCGCGCCGCTCATCGTCAAATACATCACCAACCTGCAACAGCTCGGACTGCTGTAACAGCGGAGCGGCGGGGGCATCCAGACGGATCCTGCGCGACGGCGCGACAGGGTGCAGGGGCGAGAAAGGGTCACCCCGGCATCTTCAGACCGGGGTGTTCACGGGCGAGCGCTCCGTCCGAGGCGTGCGCCTTCCCAAGTGAATCCGCACGGTGAGTCCGGAGACTTATTGGTGTGACAGCGCGGCGACCCGACGAGAAGTCGCGGAAGTATTGGCGGGCAACTCGGGCTGGACTAGCGGCGGCGAGGGTCCAACGTCGAACTGAGGCGATACCAGGAAGGCCGGCCCATCCGACCAGACCGGGGTGATCGGTCAGGGGCGGACTTCTTGTACTGCGGCTTCGGCTCGTGCCTCGAGGATCGCGAGCAGGACCATGCGGCACACGGGCATGTCAGACAGGTGTCCGGGGAGCGTCAGCACGGTGTGTGCCTCGGCGCGCCGGCATTCCTGGACGAGATCGACGAACGCCGGCGGCAGTGTCGCGTTCTGTGGTGCCAACTCGTGGAATACGGTGCCCAGTGCATACCCGAGTGATCTGGCGGCAGCCCGCAGTATGTTGTCGGCGGACTCCGAGTCGCGGTCACTGAGCAGATCGTCGCGCACGTATCCGTAGGCAAGAGGTAATAAAGCAGTCATCGAAGTACACGGCTTGCCATTTAGGTCGCAGCCGCCTCCGGCCGGTCGTTCCCATTCGCAACGGTTTCGCGGGACACACGCCAGAACGGTGGCTGCCGTGGATCGGCGTCGACTGTGAAGACCGGAAACCTGTTCTGGCGGGGACTCGGCTGGAAGTGCACACGCACCGGCCCGGTGTAGATCAGCGGGACTTCATCTTCGATGGAGGCGTAGACCCATGGGCCCTCGTCGAGTTCGACGATGGCGATCGTCAACGGCGTCAACTCGCCGTGCGGAAAACTCATGCGACGCACCGCCCGCCACGAGACGATCAAACCGGCGCCGGACGAGGGCACCCACTCGAGATCCTCGGACGCGCAGGCCGAACACGCCGTGGTCAGCGGCGCGAAGACCTTATCGCAGGCCGCACAACGCCGGATCGTCAACGTGTCTTCGACACAACGGGCGCTGTCGTCGCTGACACCGTCTGGGGGCTGGGCATTCGGTGGGAACATGAAAGCCTCCGCGCAATGGTGCTGGTGGATTTCGTGTCAGCATCGCCTGTCCGGGGGACTCCCACGAGGGTCGAATGGCCGGGGGCATACCTATTTTCCCGAGCGGGCCTCCGTCGGCGCACGCGTAACAACAGGTCAGTCCACGAATCGCCGTACGGCGCTGCTGGACGCAGCCCTCGACATCGTCGGCACGCAGAGGCGGGCCGCACTCACGGTGCGCGGGGTGTGCGAGCCACACACCGTCCATTGTGGAACAGCTGCTGAGACACGCCGTACGGGAAACGTCACACGCGAATCGACCCTGGCAGGAGAGCGGCCAGCCCTGCGCGCACCTCGGCGATGAACTCGGCAGGAGCCTCGTAGGCAGCGAAATGGCCACCCCGCACCGGCGTGCCGTAGTAGCGCAGGTTGGTATAGCGGGTCCGCGCCCAGCGCTCGGACATCGCGACGTTGTCCGCGGGAAAGAGAGAGTACGCGGACGGCGCGGGCACCTCGTCGAAGCTCCCCAAACTCGACGCGAGCGAATCCCAGTACAGGCGCGCCGATGAGGCCGCCGCAGCACACGTCCAGTAGACCATCACGTTGTCCAGCAACTCGTCCTTCGTAAAGGAATTCTCTATGTCATCGCCGCAGTCCGACCACGTTTTGAATTTCTCGACGATCCAGGCGAGCTGGCCGACCGGCGAATCGGTCAGGCCGTATCCGAGCGTTTGCGGCTTGGTCCCCTGCTCGATCGCGTATCCGACCTCGGCCTTGCTGGAATTCTCGATGCGCGCGAGGTAGCGCTGCTCCTCTTCGGTCGGCCCGCCGAGCTCCGTGAGCTTCGCCGGATCGGCGAGCGCCCAGTTGACGTGGATCCCGATCAGCTTGGCGGGATCGGCCAGCCGCCCGATCGCCGAACTGACCTGCGCTCCCCAGTCGCCGCCCTGAGCTGTCCAGCGCTCATAGCCGAGCCGGTCCATCAGCTCGATCCACGCCCACGCGATCTTCTCGACATTCCAGCCGGTCACCGTCGGCTTGCCGCTCCACCCATAGCCCGGGAGCGACGGAATCACCAGATCAAGCGCGTCGGACGCCTTCCCGCCGTGACTGACCGGATCCACAAGCGGATCGATCACCTTGACGAATTCCATCACCGACCCCGGCCAGCCATGCGTCATGATGCACGGCGTCGCCCCGTCAACAGGCGAGCGGACGTGCAGGAAGTGGATGTCGACTCCGTCGATCGTCGTCGTGAACTGTTCGTAGCGGTTCAGCTGATCGGCGACACGCCGCATCTCGTAGGACTCCGCCCAGTACCCCGCGAGGTCCTGCACGTAGGCTTGTGGAATTCCCATCGACCAGTCGTCGACGGGCTCCCTTTCGGGCCAGCGCGTCCGCGCCAGCCGCTCGCGGAGGTCATCGATCACCGCGTCGCTGATCTCGACGCGGAATGGACGGATCTCGGTCATGTCGCTCCCTACTATTGGTTGTTGTGTGCGTGGGCCTCGAATCGCATCGACTTCTATCGTTTGTTCGCGAATGTGCGCTGTATATGAGAATTCTTCGACACTCAGGTCCGCGGCTGTTTGGCAATACGTGTCCACCCCAGGTCGTGGGTGGCCTCGGGTCGCATGTTCAGCGGTTGCGTAGCGCGATCCCCTCGCCCTGGAAGACCTCTTCGTAGTAATGGATGACCAGCGGCTGGGTCAGCATCGCTTCGAAGGTGGCGGTGAAGCCATGCTCGGTACGCCAGTCGAGGTAGTCGGTGTAGTTGTGCCGCTCGGTCCACCGGGTCAGCCCTGCGACATGGTCGACGTCATCCTCGTCGCGCAGGATACGGATGTCCTCGCATCCTGTGTGCTCGAGGCTCGCCCCGAGGATCTCCAGGAGGAGTTTGGCCACGTCATCGCCGCGGCCTGGCCGGGCGAAGAACTCGGTCACCACAGTCGTGCTCATCGGATGCTCCCTTCGTGGTGTTCGCGGCGTCCGTTACGCGGACTGCGGGGCGTGCTGATTGGACATGGCGGGTACCTCGCCGGTCAGGTTCTGTGGCTTCATCGTGGCCATCCCGTCCAGTCGTGTGTGCAGGCCCGCTGCGGGGCGTGAGTACCACGCTCGACCGTCCGGTCACCGGAGTGTCAACCCCGGCTGTGCACTGGACCCTCCCGTAACGGGAGAGTTGATACTGGAACCATGCGCGAGGGCCTGACGATCGGCGAGTTCTCCCGGGTGCCCCGGGAGACCCCAACCTGAGTGCTGAACACCAGTGCACCGCCGCCTCGACGGTGATTTCTCCGGCGGCGTCGTCGATCTTCAATTCCGATTCACGTTGCGGGACGGGCGCATTGGTGAACCTGGTCATCGAGCACTGAGAGAGGAGACAGCACAATGATCACACTCGGTAGATATGGAGCCTGGCTCCACCCCGTGTACGACGATCCCAGCCGCATCGGCTACGCGGTCGAGGCCGAGGCGCTGGGATACGGCGCCGTGTGGCTCGGCCTCGGTCAGCGTGACGAGAGCGAGCTCCGGTTGGTCGAGCAGGTCCTGGACGCGACCAGGCACGTCGTCGTGGCGACCGCGATCGTCAACATGTGGACCAACGACCCGACCACGCTCGCCAAGTCCTGTGACCGCCTGGAGGCTCGCCATCCTGGTCGTTTCCTGCTGGGCATCGGACTCGGCCACCCGGAAACGGTGACCGGCTATCGTTCCCCGTACCAGCACATGGAATCGTTCCTCGACGCCCTCGACGCCGAAGGACATCCCCGGGATCGTCGCGTCCTCGCCGCGCTCGCACCGCGAACGCTGCGCCTGGCCACCGACCGCGCCGCCGGAACCCACCCATATCTGACGGTGCCCGGCCACACCCAGCAAGCCCGCCGCCTCCTCGGCCCGGGCCCGCTGCTCGCCCCCGAGCACACGGTGGTCGTCGACACGGACCCCGCGGAGGCTCGCCGGCGTGGCCGCGCCTTCGTCAGTAATCCCTACTTGCGACTCTCCAACTACGTCAACAACCTCCTGCGGCAGGGCTACGACGAGACCGACGTCGCAGGCGACGGGAGCGATCGTCTGATCGACGACCTGATCCTGCACGGGACGCCGGAAACGATCGCCACTGGATTGGCCGGCCACTTCGCTGCCGGCGCGGACCACGTCGCCATCCAGGTCCTGCCCGGAGAAGGCGAAGGGCCCATGCCGGGTCTACGAACCCTCGCTGGTCAACTGATCAGCTGAAGGTGGCTCGGCGCGAAGGCCAGGTGCCGGGAACCGCAGTGTCGGTCAGCGACCCTATTGCTTGGACATGGACAGCTGCGGCGAGCTGGAACGTCGGGCGCCACTGATGGTGTACAGGGCCATGCCGGCGGCGATCATCATGATCGGCCACGTGATGAGGCTCAGCGGGCCGGCGAATAGTGGGTCGGGAGCGTGGTCCGAAGCGGCGGTGAGTTGCGGCAGCGGCAGTGCGAACTCGTTCAACCCGAGGTGGGCTGCGACCGCTGGCCAGACCGAGTGCGTGCGTATCCGGATCACAGCGATAATTGCGCCCGCTGAGGCTTCCCCCGAATAGTGGACACCGATTTGGCAGGACCGAAGGTCCTGCTGGAAGGATGTCTCCATGCCTCCTCGTAAGCGCCGGTCATTCACGACCGAGTACAAGGTCGAGGCTGCCCATCGGGTGATCGATTCCGGACGCACGATCGCCGACGTTGCCCGGGAACTGGGCTTGAACGAGGG
>NZ_JBHZAK010000031.1:0-59511 GCF_042754165.1 Nocardia sp. NPDC059229 | reverse complement strand
TCGGTATGTTCGTCAACACCCTGGTGCTGCGCACCGAGGTGAACGGACAGGCCGGCTTCACCGAGCTGCTGGCCAAGGCCAAGGACGGCGACCTGGCGGCGTTCGCGCACGCGGATATTCCGTTCGAGCGGCTGGTCGAGCTGCTCAACCCGGAGCGGTCCACCGCGCGGCATCCGCTGTTCCAGGTGGCGCTGTCGTTCGAGAACCTGCCCGACAGCTCCTTCGAGCTGCCCGCGCTGCGGGCCGAGGCGGTCGAGTTCGAGAACGAGGTCGCCAAGTTCGATCTGCAGCTCACGCTGACCGAGGCCCCGGCCGACGACCGTATCTCTGATGCGCATGGCACAGGCGCGGGCATGTACGCCGAATTCGGTTATGCCCGTGACCTGTTTGATCAGAGCACGGTGGAGGGTTTCGCGGATCGGTTCCTGCGACTGCTCGGCGAGATCGTCTCCGCGCCGCGCACCGCGGTCGGCGACCTGTCGATCCTGTCCACCGACGAGCGCGCCGAAGTGCTGTCTCGCACTGGTGGCGCGGGCATCTCATCACGCGTATTGCCGGATCTGCTGGCTGAGGCTGTGGCTCGCCAACCGTTCGGTGAGGCTGTGGTGTTCGAGGGGCGGTCGCTGGGGTACGCCGAGCTGGATGCGGCCTCCTCGCGTCTGGCGCGAATGCTCATCGAGCGCGGCGCGGGTCCGGAAGTCGGTGTTGCCGTGGCCATTCGACGTTCGTTGGAGTCGGTGCTGGCATTGTGGGCCGTCGCCAAGACGGGTGCGGTGTTCGTGCCGGTCGATCCGTCCTACCCGGCCGACCGCATCGAGCACATGGTCGCTGACTCCGGTGTGGCGTTGGGCTTGACCCTGGACGCCGAGCTGGAGGGTCTGCCGCCGATCGCCGGGTTAGCGGGGTGGATCTCGCTCGACGATCCGATGGTGCAGGCCGAGATCGCCTCCTACACTGCCGAACCGGTCACGGATATGGATCGGCGTATTCCGCTGCGGCCTGAGCATCCGGCCTATATCACTTACACTTCTGGGTCCACGGGTGTGCCCAAGGGCGTGGTGGTCACCCATGCCGGTCTGGCCAACTACAGCCAGGCACAGCTCGACCGGTACCGGCTCGACTCGACTTCGCGCACTTTGCATTTCGCGTCGCCGAGTTTCGATGCCGCGATCATGGAGCTGTTGCTCGCGGTGGGCTCCGCGGCCACGATGGTAGTGGTCCGGTCCGGCGTCTTCGGTGGCGAGGAACTGGCCGAGGTGATTCGGACCGAGCGTGTCACGCACGCCTTCGTCACCACGGCGGCCGTGGCGACCATGGATCCGACCGGACTCGACAGCCTCGAGGTACTGGCGGCGGGCGGCGAGGCCATGCCCAACGATATGGTCGCGCGCTGGGCTATTCCGTTGGCGGATGGTGGCACTCGCTCGTTCCACAATGTGTACGGCCCCACCGAGACCACCATCGTCACCGCGATGAGCCACCCGCTCGTGGCCGGTGATCGGCTGGTCATCGGTGGGCCCATTCGTGGGGTGCGGGCGTTGGTGCTCGATGGCCGGTTGCGGCCGGTGCCGGACGGCGTCGTGGGCGAGCTGTACCTCGACAGCGTCCAACTGGCCCGGGGTTACCATGAGCGACCGGGCTTGACCGCCGAACGTTTTGTGGCCAACCCGTACCAGCCGGGTGCGCGGTTGTACCGCACTGGCGACATGGTGCGCTGGTGTGTCGATGGCGAGGGCAGCCCGGCCCTCGAATATGTGGGCCGTAATGACTTCCAAGTGAAGATTCGGGGCTTCCGCATCGAACTCGGTGAGATCGATGCGGCCCTGACCTCACACGACACCGTCGACTTCGCGGTCACGCTCGGCCACAAGACCGAGAGCGGTGCGACGATGTTGGCGTCCTACGTGTTGCCGGTCTCTGGACGTAGCATCGACCTGACCGAGCTCACCGAGTATCTGGCTGAGCGGCTGCCCGGGTATATGGTGCCGGCGGCGATCACGGTGCTGGACAAGATCCCGCTGACCCCGGTCGGCAAGCTGGATCGCCGGGCGCTGCCCGAACCTGTACTGCGGCAACGCGAATATCGTGAGCCGGTCAGCGACCTGGAGGCACAGCTGGCCGAGGTGTTTGCCGAGGTGCTTCAGGTGCCCCGGGTAGGCGTGGACGATTCGTTCTTCGCGCTCGGCGGTGACTCCATCGTGTCGATCCAGCTGGTCTCGCGGGCCAAGGCGCGCGGCATCGTGTTCAGCCCGCGTGACGTGTTCGAGCGACGGACCGTGGCGGGGTTGGCCGAGGTGGCCCGACTGGGTGGTGTCGACCATTCGATGATGCTGGCGGAATTGCCGGGTGGCGGTGTCGGCGACATTCCGTTGACGCCGATCATGCACGCGATTCTGTCGAGCGGGTCGTCCTACGAACGGTTCTCGCAGTCCATACCCGTTCGGTTGCCGGACGGGATCACGCGTGACGTGTTGGTCGGGGCGATCTCGGCGCTGTTCGATCACCACGATGTGCTGCGGTCGCGTCTGCGCGGGAACGCTGCGGAGGGCTTCGAATACGAGGCGCTGCCGCAGGGTGCGGTCGATGTCGACGCGCTGGTGCATCGGGTCGAGCTGGCCGGGGACGTCTCCGACGAGGAGCTGACCCGGGTCGGCAGCATCGAATTCGATGCCGCGCTCGGACGACTGGATCCGGCGAATGCCGCCATGGTGCAGTTCGTGTGGTTCGCTTTCGCCCCCGAGGGTTCCGACGAGGCGCGCGTGCGTCGTGATGTGCTGTTGATCGTCGCGCACCACATGGTGGTCGACGGCGTGTCGTGGCGCATCCTGATTCCGGATCTGGGTCTGGCCTGGTCGCAGGTGGCGTTCGAGCAGCCGATCGCGTTGCCCGAGACCGGCACCTCGATGCGGCGCTGGGCGCATGCCCTGGTCGAGGAGTCGCGCAACGAGGCGCGGATCGCGGAACTGCCGTTCTGGCAGCGGGTCACCGAGACTGCGGATCCGTTGGTCGGGTCGCGGGCGTTCGATCCGAAGGTCGACACGTTCTCCACGTTGGAGCGGATCGAGGTCAGTGTCCCGGCGTCGGTCACCGATGCCGTGCTCACCGCGGTCCCGGGCTTGTTCCGAGGCGGGGTGAACGATGGTCTGCTCTCGGCGCTGGCCCTGGCGGTCGCGCGCTGGCGCGGACAGACCGCGGGCGGTTCGGCGTTGATCAAGCTCGAAGGCCACGGCCGCGAAGAGGAAATCGTTGCGGGCGCGGATCTTTCGCGCACGGTCGGCTGGTTCACCGCCGCGTTCCCGGTGCGGCTGGACCTGCCCGGTGTGGACCTGGAGGAGGCGTTCGCGGGCGGAAACGCGCTGGGCGAGGTCGTGAAATCGGTCAAGGAACAGCTGCTGGCGCTGCCCGACAAGGGTGTGGGCTGGGGTCTGCTGCGCTACCTCAACCCCGAAACCGCCTCGCAGCTGCGCGATGTCGGCCAGATCAGCTTCAACTACCTGGGTCGGATGTCCGCGGGTGAGGTGCCCGAGGGCATGGCCGAGCTTGGCTGGGTGCCGGTCGAGGATCTGGGCCGCCTCGACGGCGACATGGACGCCGACATGCCGGCCAACGCCTCCCTCGACATCAATGCCATCGTCACCGATGGTGAGGACGGCCCGCGGCTGGGTGCGGCGTTCTCCTTCCCGCGCGGGCTGCTCGAGGCCGAACGGGTCCAGGAGTTCGCGGATCTGTTCGTGGCGGCGCTGACCGCGCTGGCCGAACACGCCAAGCGGCCCGACGCGGGTGGTTTCACGCCGTCGGACCTGGCGCTGGTGAAGGTCACGCAGTCCGATATCGAGGTGTGGGAGAAGGCGTATCCGGCGCTGTCGGATGTGTGGCCGCTCTCGCCGCTGCAGTCGGGTCTGCTGTTCCACGCGATGCTCACCCAGAACACGGTGGACGTCTACACCATTCAGACCGTGCTCGATCTGAGCGGTGTGGTGGACGTGGATCGGCTGAAGGTGGCCGCGCAGGCCATCCTGGACCGGTACCCGAGCCTGCGGACCGCGTTCGTCACCGACTCCGAGGGTCAGGCCCACCAGGTGGTGCTGGACCGGGTCGAGGTGCCGTTCCAGGTTGTCGACCTGACGGATCTGCCGGAGGCCGAACGCAATCCGCGGATGCGGGAGATGATCGAGGCCGATCGGGCCGCGCACTTCGACCTGTCCGCGGCGCCGCTCATGCGGTTCAACGTGTTCCGGATCAGCGACGACCTGGTGCATCTGATCATCACCACCCACCACATCCTGGTGGACGGCTGGTCCATGCCGCTGCTCATGCAGGACCTGCTGGTGCTGTACGCGGTGCGAGGGGATCAGTCGGTGCTGCCGCGGGTGCCCTCGTTCCGGAACTACCTGGCCTGGCTGGCCGGACGCAACCGCGACGAATCCCTCGAAGCGTGGAAGCACGCATTGGCCGGCATCGACGTGCCCACCCAGCTCGCGTCGGCCATAGCCGGGGAAGAAGACTACGAGATCGGCCGTCACACTCTGGAAATCGACGCCGATCGCACTCGCGCGCTCACCAAGCGTGCCGGGGAGCTCAACGTCACGCTGAATACGCTGATCCAGACTTCCTGGGCGGTGCTGATCGGCCGCCTCACCGGGCGCAGCGATGTGGTGTTCGGCGCGACCGTGTCCGGCCGTCCGGGCGACCTGCCGGGCGTGGAATCGATGGTGGGTCTGTTCATCAACACGGTGCCGGTGTGCATCCGCGTCGACGACCGCCTAACCATCGGCGGACTATTGCAGCGCGTCCAGCACGACCAGGCCGACCTGCTCGAGCACCACCACATCGGGCTCACCGAGATCCAGCAATTGGCCGGCGCTGGAGCCGAATTCGACACCATGATGGCGTTCGAGTCCTACCCGGTCGACAAGGACGCCATCGCCGAGGCCAGCTCCATCGACGGCATGTCGGTGAGCGGCGTGGGCATCAACGACAACACCCACTACCCGATGTCGCTGGTGATCATGGCCGGTGAGGCCATCGAGATCGGGATGCGCTACCTGACCAGCCGCTTCACCGCCGGCGACGTCGCGATCCTGGCGGCCCGCTTCGACCGGATCCTGGAGGGGCTGCTGGGCGATTCGGAGGGTCTGGTCGGCGACATCGATATCCTCGATGCCGCCGAACGCGCCCGCATCCTCGCCGACAGATCGGGCCCACCGGCGGATTCGGGTGTGGAATCGGTGCGGATCGGCACTGCCACGGTGGAGAAAACGCTGGCTGCCGTCGTCGAAGAGGACCCCCAGGCCCCCGCCCTCCTCTCCGACGGCCAGGAAATCGCCTACCATGTCCTGGACCGCCGCAGCTCCCAGCTGGCACGCCTGCTCATCGACCGCGGCGCGGGCCCCGGCGACATCGTCGCCGTCGCCCTCCCGCACACCGTCGACGCCGTCGTCGCCGTCTGGGCCATCCACAAGGCCGGAGCCGCCGTCCTGTTCGCCAACGGCCTGTCCTTCGGCGACATCCTCGCCGCCGGAACGACTTTCGGCATCACTCAGGAACCGGTCGCAGAACCCGTGCACTGGCTGGCGCTCGCAGACCCCCGAGTCCAGTCCGAGGTCGCTGACCGGTCTCCCCACCGGGTCTCCTACACCGACCGAGTCCGCCCGCTATCCGAAACCGACCCGGCTTTCATCTATTGCGACGGTACAGGTGAGTGGGTCGCGCTGACTCAGGCCGAGGCTCTTGCTCGTGCATCCGACCTGAGTACCGACAACGATATCGACTACCTGTCGGCCACTTTCACGACCGCCACCACCGGCCTGCCCGCCATTGATGAGTTCCTTGCCTCCGCGACTGTCGGCGCTCTTTCGGTCCTCCCGACCGGTGAGGTCGCTTCTGATCTGAAGGGCGGCGAGGTAACCCACTGGTTCGCGACGTCCACAGACCCGACCGAAGTGGCAGACGATAACACCCACATCATCACCGCCGCCTCATGACTGCGGGCTGTCGTGCGACGTTTCAGAGGTTGGACGAAGAGACGATCCTGGTGCGCGGAACGGGTTGTCGAACAGGCAGATTCAGCGCAAGTACGGGGTGGGCTTTCGGACGGTCGAGCACTGCCGCCCGGATCGACGCCTCCGCCACCGCCGCCGGTCGTGGCCGATCAGTGTCGAGTGGTCACCCGGTGCCGGTCTGTGCGACCTCCCGGACGGTGTCGGCCGGGCCCGCTAGGCTGCGGAGCGGGGTTGGCCGACCGGCGGCCTCAGGCTGCCCGGCGAGTGGATGGCTCCTTCGGCCGGGTATGACAGCGAAGGGGCCGCGGCCGTGACTGTCGATCTCTTGGGAGAGGTTCCCGGGACTCGGCGAAGCTATGACTCCGCCTGGCGCCGCTTCGAAACCTGGTGTGCCGCAGAGGGTTACCACTCCTTCCCGGCCTTTCCGGACACTGTCGCGCGCTATGTGGGGGAGGCGGCCCGGAAGACCACCGACGGGCGGTATCGCTACAAATCCACCACATTCGGGGTCTGGCTCGCCGCGATAGGTGACCGGCACCTGCGACAGCGACTGCCCAATCCGTGCACCGATCCGCTCGTGACCGCGCTGATGGCCGAGATTCGTGAACGTCGCGCCGCCGACGGCGAGTCGGCGCGCTCGACGCCGCCGTTGCTGGCCGCCGAACTGCGCGCGGTCGTGACCAGTATCGATGAGGGCGCGCACGGTTGGGTCGCGCAGGTCGCCGCACGACGCGATATCGCGTTGCTGGTGCTGGGTTTCAGCGGTGCGCTGCGGACCGGTGAGTTGGCTCGCCTCGAGGTGCGCGATGTCACCACGGCCGAGCGGCTCGACGAGCAATGGCTGGCGGTGCGGCTGTGCAAGCCGGGGGCGGGCAGGGGTGACCCCGACTTCGTGTATCTGCCCCGGGGAAACACGTCGGCGCGGTGGTGTCCGTGGTGTGCCTACCTGCGGTGGCTGGCGGTGATCGCCTCCTACGATATGGCCGTCGACCGAGTGGTCAAGCGCGAGAAGGAACGCGAGTGCGACGGGGCGGTGGTGGACTGGACCACGGTGGCGGTGACGGCAGCCGATTCCGGGGCACTGGCGGTAACGCGCCTGGTCCGCGGCGGCCCGGCTGCACCGCACGAGCATGTGTGCCATGGCCCCTGGCCCCGCGTACCGCAGACCACAGCCCCGCTGTTTCGATCGCTGCGCAATGGCACCCCTCGCGAGAAGCAGGCGCTGACAGGAGGATCCATCTCCCGGATGCTCAAACGCCGTGCGACCCAAGCCGGGCTGGACACCGCCACGGTGGCGTCGTTGAGCGCGCGGGCGATCCGGGCCGGGGCCGCGACCGAGGCGTTCGCCCGGGGCGCGAGCCTGGATGAGGTGATGGCGCTGACCCGGCACAAGTCGGCGGACGCTGTGCGCCGCTACGACCGAGCCTCGTCCGCCGCGACCACCGCGGCCGCATTGTTGCGGCTGTGACGCCGCCGTTCGAGCTCGAACCGGTTGTGCCGCCGGATGATCGGTGTCCGCAGCCGGACCTGCCCGCGCGCTACCAGCGTAGCTGGGCGCTGTTCGCGCGCTGGTGCGCGGCCGCCGATCAGGTCGTGCTGCCCGCTACGGCGTTGACCGTGGCGGCCTTCCTCGACGATCATCCCGGCACTGTGGCCACGCATCGCACCCGGCTGTCCGCGATCAACCGCGCCCACCTCGCGGCGGGCTTCGCTGCGCCCGGTCGTGCCGCGGCCTTGCGCGATGCACTCAGCGCGCATCGGGCGCACCGGCGGAAGCAGACCGCGAATCGGGTGAAATCCGTAGTGCCCCAACTGCCTATCTGGGGCTGGACTTGTGGCCTGTTCGGCCGCCGCAACGCTGCGCTGCTCGTGCTGGCCGCCTCCGGTATGACCTACCCGCAGATCGCGGGACTGACCCAGCGCGAGGTGTGCTTCGGCACGGGAGACGCGATCATCGCCGGGGGCCTGTCCACCCTCGTGTCGACCGGCGACCCCGCCTCTTGCCCGGTCTCGGTCCTGCGCCGCTGGGTGGAGGTGTTGCGTTTCGCGCCCCGGCCAGCGGGTCACGGCATGCTCGAACATCATCTGAGAAATCGCAGCCTCCCGCAGGACGACCTCGACCCCGCCCACACCGACCTTCCGCTGTTCACCAGCTTCGATCGACGGGGATACACCCCGATGCACGACCACATCCCGGTATGGTTGCAGCCCCTGTCGGCCACCTCG
This sequence comes from Nocardia sp. NPDC059229, assembly GCF_042754165.1. Classification (NCBI taxonomy): domain Bacteria; kingdom Bacillati; phylum Actinomycetota; class Actinomycetes; order Mycobacteriales; family Nocardiaceae; genus Nocardia; species Nocardia sp. NPDC059229. Next base: position 51,283 of record NZ_JBHZAK010000031.1, on the reverse strand, counting down.
ATCGCCACCATCGTCACCGCGCATCTGCGTGACCCGTTGCCGACCTACCGTCTGTACCCCGCGGTCACGGCAGCCTTACCGGATTCGCCCACTCCCGCCCTCGTCGAGCCGTTCGAACTCGCCGATACCTATGACGCCGGGATCGCCGCCCGTCACCGAGATCATCAGCGGCTCAACGCCTTGGACGACTTATGGGACGACTTCGACAGCCAAGCCGACGAGGTGGCACGGATGCTCGCGCGGGCGCTGGCGATCGCTGACGACGCCCTCTCCGACACCGGGCACTGACCGCGATGCTCGGCAGCGTGCCGAGATCATCTGTTCCTGCTCGGCAGCCCGTTGCCGCAGACCAAGACCGGCTCGATGGCAAACCACCGGTCGAGTACGAAGCTGACTACTATGCACTCCACGCCGAATGGTGGGCGCTTTCTTGCCGTCTGTCAAAGCCTGCCAGGTCGATGTCAGCTCGAACCTGCAAGGTTGATCTCTTCGATCCCCGTCCATTACCGAAGGCATTGACCAACCTATGTACACCGATGTGAACACCGCGGTTCAAATCGCCCATCATGCAGCCGAATTCGCCTGGACATGGAGTGTCGCCGACCTCACTACCTTCGGCTCGGCCATAGGACTACACCTCAACCGTCTTACCCGAAACAGCGCCACGTTCACCACCGACCACTCCAACGGTCGCACCGACGCCGACGCTTACATCACCACCGACGGCACCCCCGAGCTGCAACGAATCTCCTACTTCACCACCGACATCACCGACCCCGCCCACGCCGCCTGCTTGGTCGGCGTCTACACCGAACTCTCCTGCCGAATTACGAGGGACCTCGGAGCGCCCACTCGCCGAGAAGCACAACCCAATTCGTACCTGCGCTGGGACCTACCCAACGTCATCCTCATCCTCACCGCCGGCGACCTCTCCATCGACATGGACATTCTCAACCCCAATTACAGAACTTGGCTCCGCAACCTCGACCTGGATACGTTCCGACCCGAGACCGAAGTTCCCTGAATCGCGAGCGACCCGGGTGCCGGTGCAGTTCGCCGGCACCCGCTGCCACCGGTTTGCCAGGCGCATCCTCATGATCCTCGGATCATGAGGAGCATCGCCGACATCCAGGGGGCGGCTTCCCGGCGGTGGCGGTATCGCACGGGACAGTCCCGCTGGCCGAGCCGGAAGATCTCGATCACGTTCATGTGATCGAGGAGGTGGCGGAGATTTTTGCAGTGATGTCGAGGCGGAGCCGGTGGGGACGTGTGCTAGCCGGGTTTGCCGCTGCGGGGGCGATCGTGCTGTTGGCTGGTTGCACCAGTGGACCGGGTGCGGCTGTGCGGAAAGCAGCACACCCTATGGAAACCCAAGTGCCGCTGACCGGTTGGGACACCTACCGCCGACTGGATCGATTGCCGTATCTCCAGGACGGCTCCCGGACGCTCGAGTTCTCCAGTTTCGATCGCTCGGGCGGCACCTACGAGGCGTACACCGGAAACGACAATGGCAGCGGAGGGTGTCTCAGCGCGGGCGGCGAGGGATGCGTGATTGCCCAGGACGCGGGGGCTGGTGAGATTTCCTCGGTCTGGTTCACCAACGACGTGAATGGCGTCCGCGGTGATGTCTCGGCCATGGGGAACATCCAGATCGAGCTCGACGGCCAGACCGTGCTGAACGCTCCGCTGCAGTCGGTGGTGAACGGCAGTCTCGGCGCACCCTACGTGTTCCCACTGGTCGCGAATGCCCAGCAGGCAGGCGGCGGGGTGTATATCAAGGTGCCGATGGCCTACCGCGACTCGATGCGCATCAGTGTCCATGCGAAGCTGAAGTACTACCACGTCTACTATCGCCATTTCCCGGATGTGGGCGGGGTGCGGGCCTTCGATCCGTCCGACCACGCCGACGATGTGGTGGCGGCCCTCCAGTCGGCCGGAACCCGCGACCCCAAACCCCTACTCGCGGGAACCCATGACGAGACGCACACCCTCGACATCCCGCCCGGCGCGCCGGTCCAGATCGCGACAGCGACCGGGTCAGGCAGTATCGCGGCGCTGCGATTGCGTCTTCCGGTCGACACCGAGGAAGCCAGATCCGGGTTACGGCTGCGGATATCCTTCGACGGGCACCAGACCGTCGATACGCCGGTGGGTGGATTCTTCGGCTCCGGGCTGGGCACGGACCCTGTGCGGTCGTTGCTGTTCGCCGGTGACCCGAACGGCTGGATGTCGAGTTGGTGGCCCATGCCGTACGGGCACGATTTACTCGTCAGCTTGGTCAACACCACGATGAATCCGATCGCCGGAGTCCAGACCGACGTCGCGTACGCTCCGGATCCGCAGTGGGCCAAGGCGCTGGACAATCGCGGTGCCGGCTATTTCACCGCTGTTTCCAACTCCGCGCCGACCACCTCCGGCCAGGATTGGATATTCGCCGACCAGCCCGGACAGGGCAAGATCGTCGGTGTCAACGCGACCATGCGCGGCACCCGCACACCGACCTCGTTCTCGCCCGCGGCCCCGACTTTTCTCGAAGGCGCCGAGCGTGTCTACGTGGACGGGTTGCGCTCGCCGCAGCTGTATGGCACTGGAACCGAGGATTTCTACGAAGGTGGCTGGTATTTCCTGGGGCATATCGAGTGGTCGCCCGACATCAAAGCAGAACCCGACCAATTCCCGGTCGGCGGAACGAACTACAGCGCGCCGTTCACCGGTATGCCGGCCCACGACGGGACCGGTCCCGGTTGCGCGGACTACTGCCTTTCCACCTACCGGGTCATGCTGGCCGACGCCATCGGTTACCGGTCGGGGATTCGGTTCGGCATGGAACACGGTAAGCGGGACCTCATCGATGCCGACTACAGCTCCACCACCTTCCTGTACACCCAACTCGATGCCGTGATGAGCAACAGCGACAGCCTCGACCTCGCCGACTCGGCCAGTCGTAGCCGGCACGCCTACTCCGCCCCTGACAGCACCCCGTATCACCTGGTCAGCCAGTACGAAGGAACCCACGACGCGGTCGCGGTGCCCGGCACGGTCGACGTGGGAAGCGGCCGGATCACCTTCCGGCTGCAGATACATCCCGACAACCACGGAGTTCTACTGCGCCGAATCTCGGACCAGATCGCCGGCAACCAATCGGCCCAGGTATTCGTCGACGACAAACCCACCGGCACCTGGCTGCAGGCCCGCAGCAACAATATCCACCGTTGGCTGGAGGACGCCTACCCACTGCCGGGATCGGAAACCGCGGGCAAATCCGAGATCACGGTGACGCTTTCCCCCACACCCGGTGCAGCGCCCTGGACAGCCAGCCAATACTCGGCCGACTCATCGGCAGGATGAGGCTCCGCCGACGGCCTCACCGCCAACAGGTGCTCACACACCCGCTCACCACGTGCTCGCGCTGGGTGACATTCTTCGACCGGCCATGAAACGGTCCCATCGGTGTCATTCGTGCTGCATTCCCGAAACCCCCGCGACTCCCGGATCTGAGCCCGATGCCCTATGCCGGTTCGCCCGGTCGTAGTACGCGATATCCGTCCGCTCCACACCGACCTGGCTTGCGATGTAATCGAATGCCGCGTCAGGGATTTCGGCTCGTCCGCGGGGAAACCGTCCCCGTTCGGTATAGAACCGCGGCACCAGCCCGAATCCGAGCTACGCCGCTTCGGTAAACACTTCGCCGGTGCGGTCCGGGGATAGTGGCGCAACCGGCCGAAATCCGGCGCTAACGCAGTGATGCCCGGGACGCCAGGCCCAGGACATCGCGAAAATGGTTGTGGCTGTTGTTATTTCTTGTTCGACCCGCCGGTATTGGTCGCGGCCACCGACTGGGCCCGACTGGCGAACCCTGATGTCGCCGCGGCGCTGCTGGGGTTGCGGGCCCCTGCGCTCTGGATCGCGGAGGCCCTGCCGACGGCCATCTCTTGCCGCCGCTGGCGTGACCGCCGTCCCTGCCGCTGGACTTCGACATCGCTACCTCCTTCGACTTCACGCCCCCTCCAAGATCAGGATCCCGCTGTGCCCGCAGCCGGGGAAGCTGTGTAACCCGTGACCAGGCGCCGAAATCGTCGAGGTTGCGGGCGAGGCGATCCATGGAATGGACGAGGACGGTGTCGCCGTCGCGGACGAAGGAGAGAGTAGTTCGATCAACCCCATCGGAAGCCAAGCACCAATCACGTTGCCCCGCAGCCCGAACCAGTACCCCGACATCACCGCTGGTCAAGCCATAGTCGTTGTTTTTCGCACGAAACTACCGGGAACCAATAATGCTGCCCACCACTGGGAATCGACGGTATGGCAGGTAGAAACACTGCGGTGATGCGTTTGCGAACGACGACGGCCGCCGACTCCGGGCACGCCGAATTCACGGTGATCGTGCGAGAGCCGGTGCCCGACCCCGCCATGGTGCGGGCCATCCTGGATCTGTTGCGCGACACGGTTCTCGGTGGCCAGTGGATCGAACCGCGGCAGGTGGTTCGTATCGGCGGTCGGCTGTTGCGGGTCATCGCGCGCGAGGATGGCACGCTCGGGCTCGAGGAGGAGGTCACGCCCGAGGTGTGGTCGGAACAGGTCGACGAGACCATCACCGATCTGCATTATCAGCAGACCGTGTGCGCCAGACTCGAACTGGAGATGTCCGACGGCGGTGTCGCCGGACCGGATCTAGTGCCACTGCGTCCGTGCGCGCGTACCGCGGGCAAACTCGGGTTCCGCCGGAATGTGGGCACTCCAGAACCGGGCATGTCGGGCTGGTTCCTGATCTGCCTGGACGAGCACGACCATGAGCCCGTGGGCTTCTCGACGCTCGGACAGGTGCTGGCGGAGTTGCCGTATCTGCGGCAGTTCCTGGCGCTGCCGCCGGACACCACCGTGATCATGGAACCGTCGGTCATGCTGGCGGGCGGCAGCGTCCTCGCCACTGTGTCGCGCCACGGTGCGGACATCACTCACGGCGGCATCTGGTTCGGGCCGCGATGGGCACCGCCATCCATTGCGCGGGCGCGGTACGGGCTCGGGAGTTTCGGAGATGGGCTGACCCGCACGATGATCGGTGAGCAGCTGGGCCTGCCCGATGTGGTTGCCCGGGTCGCTCTGACCTCGGCGGCGGAATCCGGGCCGTGGTGGGTGGCGTGGGTGCTCGACGACATCCAGGACGCCATCGCCGCCGGCACCCGATTCACCGCCGGGCAGACCGTGCGGTCCGGCTGGCGCACGCTGCGGCTGGTCGAGAGGCCCGATGGGCTGCTGGGCCTCGAGGAACGCGTCACCGGCGACCGTTGGGTAGAACAGGTCGACCATACGCTGCGCGAGTCGTGGACACAGCGGCAGGTGGTCGGTGGACTGGGCTTGGAGGCCAGCATTGGCTTTCCCGCTGACACCCAGTTGGCCGCCGTCGCCGACTGCGTGGATGAGACGGTGTCCGCGCTGACGCTCTCGCGCGATTCGCTCGGCGACTCGATGCACTCGGGTTGGACGGTGACCTGCGCACGTTCGCATGCGCACGGCGTTCGACGGACCCGCACCCTGTGGGAACTGGCCGAGTCACTGCCCTTCGTCACCGCGTTCCTGGCCCTGCCCGCACCGATATCGGTGCGCATCGACACCTCACGCGGCACCGACACGACCGCCATCCGCGCGCGAGTCCTGTTGTGGGACAGGGAACTTCTGCCCGAACCTGGTTCCTACACCGCCGAACTCCTGGGTACCGAGGCCTGATCGGGAGCGTAACGGGGTGCGAGGTCCAGATCCGCGAAAAGTCACGCTAACTCGTCGCCAATTAGGTCGACGCGGCCTCAGAGCCGTCCGCACTGGGCGACGGATTGCTGTGCTGGGTTACAGAACCGCGCGAGGTACTGCGGGGCGACTGGCTGGATACCGCGCCCCGGGATGACCAGGGGTGCTTCTTCTGCTGGTTGGACTGCCCCTGCTGCGGTAAGACTTCGGCTCCGCTCGGCACGGGGACCTTCCGGTGTACCGGGTTGGAACGCTGCACCTTCGGCGGCGAGACGACTGGTGGTGGTGTCCCATCGTCCAAGTCAGGTGTTTCCTTCGGCTCCTCGACCGGATTATGGGTGGCGGGTTTGTGGGTGGCGGGCTTGTGGGTGGCGGGTTTGTGGGCAGCGGGTTTATGGGCGGCGGGTTTATGGGCGGTCGCCGGCTTATGTGCCGTGGACCCGGAGTGCTGCGGCGGTGTGTGGTGTGCCGGCTTCTGCTGTTCGGGCGGCTTGCCGGGCGGGGTTGCCGGGGCATTCGGGTCGTGCTCGGTGGGCAGCGGCAGGCCCGCAGTCAGATGCCGGACGGAGTGCTCGTAGCTCGTCACGGCGCCGGTCACTGTGGCCAGTACGTTGTCGAGCCGGTCGTAGATGTAGTTCCGGGTCTCCTTCGTCAGCGGTGGCCACGTGCCGTCGTCTTTGCGTCCGGACCGTGGGCCGATCTGCTCGAGCTCTCCCTTGAGAGTATCGACCGCATTCCTGATGGTTTTGAACTGTGCGGTCTTCTCAAGGCCCGCCGCATGGGCGGCGTCCTGGTATTTCTTGTCGATTTTCTCCCAGTCCGCTGCCTGCCCCCATTTCGACGAGAGATCCTGCTGGTAGCTGGTCAGCGCGGCTCCGGATAGACCCTGAGCTGCCCCTGCTTCGAATTCGGCCCGAAGATCCGCCTCGCTCTTGGCCTTCAGCGTGTTCTTGACGAAGGGAACGACGATGGGCTTGTCGCCACCCATCATGTCCACCAGAGTCTGCAGATGCCAGGAGGTTTCGTAGATGGATGCCCTGAGTGGATCGTCCGGTTTGAGGTTCACCGGCACCGGCAGAATCGTGTCCCAGTCGCCGGTGTGATCGTGATTGGATGCGCCTCCCGGGTGAAAGTGATGGGATGCGTCTTCCGGTTGAGCGAGGCCGCCGTTTATGGTCAGAGGGCCGAGATCGATGGACCCGACCTGCGTGCCACTACTCGGGTTCGTGTTGTCCCAAAACAGCAGCCGGCCGTCGTCGCTGAGCTGTACTGAGCGAGGGCGCCGATCCTCGGTGAGTAACTCACCTTTGGCGCCGTTGTTGTCACCGCTCCAGTTCGAGCCCGCCGCCCAGACCGCGTTCTTGGCGTTGGCATCCGCGGCACTGGGGTAAACAACCAGGTTCCCGTCCTGCTGGAACCGAAGTACCGGGCGGGCGTTCGGGTTCGCGGGGTCGGGTGTGACCCTCTTCGCGGACAGCGAGGAGGCGCTACCGTCCGGCCCGGCGATGACCACCTGGCCGTTGTGCTCGAAGGTCAGCCGGTAGAGGCCGTTCTTCGACACCAGCGAATCGCCGGGGTACAGGTCGGCGGCGTCGTCGGTATTGGTCAGTGTGTCGCCAGAATTGGGGGAATAGATGTCCTCATCCGGGACCGTGGGAGGAGGTTGCTGCCCGGCGCCGCCACCGGCCGCCGCGCCGCTCATGCTTCCGCCGCGCCGGAGGCACGCACCTGATCGGCGCCAGCATCGTCCGTACGGATGAAGTCGTCGGCCGCCGCGTAACAGTTGTCGCCGGAATCGACATACCCGTCCGCCAGCCCGTGTATTCCGGGGTGACGGACATCGACCCAGTACTGCTGCATACGGTCGCTCAGGGCCTGGCCGGCCGCACCCATTGCCTCCTTATTATGGTCGAGCTGGGTCGGCGGCTCTGCCCAGTCACGCAGGCCGGCCGCATGGTTGTGATTGTGGCCTCCCATCCTTCGCCACCAGTCGGGGTCGGCATTCATCGATTCGGTCATAGGTGCCTCCTACGGTCCGAGAAGTGTTCGACGTCAAGAAGTTCGAGCTCTTCCGTTCCGAACCGAAAAAACGATATGGCAGGTGACGAGCATCGACCTCACCACATCTGGGAAGCCGGAGCCGGAGCCATAGAACGGTGCAGCCGCACGGAGGACCTTGGTGCCGGAGGGTTGGCTCAAAAAATATAGGTCCGGCCCGGTGCGATACCGGGCCGGACCTATATCTATGGGTGGAGCTGCCGGGAATCGAACCCGGATCAGGGCACAGGACAAGGGACAGAATGCGTTTCTACCTGCCAATTAAGGTCTCAGCGATTCCCGCTGAATCTCGGTGTCTCCCGCCCAATTGTGGGCAGAATGTGGGCAGAGGGGTACCCGAATTCAGGTACCCCTGACTTGTCTCGGATACGGTTGCTCTACCCTCGACGGACTCCGCCGGGGCCGATACTGAAGGGGCTCAGCCATGTTCGCTCTCGTCGTCCGCTTCAACTTCGCCGATGCCGCCGCGGTCGACGGCTTCGATGCCCTGGTGGCCGAGACCGTCGAGCAGATCCGCGAGAGGGAGCCGGGCACGCTGGTGTACGCGACGCACGCCGTCGAGGGTGAGCCGCTCGCGCGGGTCTTCTACGAGGTCTATGCGTCACGTGATGCATTCGACGCGCACGAGCAACAGCCGCATACTCTGCGGTTTCTGGCCGAGCGAGAGAAGTTCGTCGACTCCTACCGCGTCGAGTTCCTCACCCCCGCCGCCGCGAAGGGCCTGCCCGCCTGAGGCTTACAAGGCGTGGGTGATGCCGCACCACGAAGCGAACCCGCTCACCGTGTCCGTGCGCCGCGCCTCGGCGCGCGCCAGGGCCCGAACCGTTTCGTGCACCATCGGGTTGTAGCGGGTCTGCGCGGGCGCAATCGTGCGAGCCGTCAGCAGCGCATCGAACGCGCCGGACCTGTTGCCGTGCAGCAGATACGCGCGTGACACGTCGATAAAGTGCATACCGACACGTTCCTTCGGTGTCCCGGCCGGAATCACCAGCGCCGCGGCACGGTCCAGCGCCCCCGCGGCGTCGAGGCCCTCGACAGCGAGCGCGACCGACCAGATACCGACATTCGTCGTGCCGAAGCTGAGCACCAAGTCCCGCCGATCACCACCGATCCGGCCGGCAGTCTCCCGCGCCTCGGCCAGGTGCGCGTCCGCGAGCTGACGCCGACCCGACCGGGCAGCAGCGAGCCCGGATTGCAGATGCAGGCCACCCCAAGCGATCAGGTCGGTTCGATGCCCAGCGCTCAGCCGGGACTCGATATCGCTGCGGCACGTCTCCAGGTAGCGAAGTGCCGCGTTCCAGTCGCCGCCGCTGGTCAAGATGGCAGCGCGTTGGAACTGTCCGGCCGCGATCCACACCGGGTCACCCGATTCCGCTGCAGCCCACGCCATCCGCTCCACGGCCAACGTCGCCAGATCCGCGAATCCCAGTTTGTGGGCCAGCGAATGCGCCGAGTAGTACAGCTCGCACAGCATCACGAGCGCCTCGGCACGCTCGGCGCCGGACCTGCGGTGCACCGCGGCGCGCAACTCCGGCAGCAGCGTGGGCAGCTGCTCGCCGAGCCGATGGAAACTCGCGTTGCGTCGGCCGCGGCACACCTCGGCAACGTCACTCTCGAGCTCCGGGCTCGGGCGCACAGTGGTGACCATCTCGGCCGGGTCCAAGTCATAGGCGGCGAGCTCGCACCGAATCGCGCGGATATGCTCCCTGTCTCCGGGATGGAGCCAAGGGGCCAGGTCATCCGTGGCTGGTACTTGTTCGATCAACGCCGCTGCAGGCTGCGGCGTGGGCGCGGGTGCTGGTTCGGGAATTCCGGCAGTCGAGTTCGAGCGCTATGCCGATGACGCGGTCGTGCACTGCATCACCGAGCGGCAGGCCCTCCAGGTTCTGGCGGCCTTGCAGGAGCGGATGGCCGAGGTCGGACGTGCTCTGCATCCGGCCAAGACCAAGATCGTGTACTGCCGAGACGCGAACCGGCGCCAGCCATATGGCGTCACGCAGTTCACGTTTCTGGGGTTGACGTTAAGGTCCCGCACGGCGCGGACCAGGAACGGCGGCACTTTCGTGTCGTTCCAGCCCGCGATCAGCCAGGAAGCCTTGAAGAAGATCGGTGCCGAGGTTCGCTCGTGGCGGCTTCATCACCGGACCGGCTCGACCTTCGCCCAACTGGCCAGAGCGATCAATCCGATCGTGACCGGCTGGATGCGATATTACGGAGCGTTCTATCCCTCCGCGCTGCATCCCCTCCTGACGCGCATCAACTCCTACCTGGTGCGCTGGATCCGCTGCAAATATCGGCGGCTGAAACCGGTGAAGAAAGCCCGCCGCGCCTACAAAAACGCGGTCCGGAAATACCCTGCCATGTTCCGGCACTGGCAGTGGACACCGCACGCTTGGCGAACAGGATGACAAGAGCCGGGTAACGGGAGACTGTTACGCCCGGATCTGTGGGAGCCCAGGGGTGAGATTCCCCTGGGCCACCCGACTCGGCGCGGTCACCATCGGTGCTGGTCAGGCGAAACTTCGTTGTTTTTCGCGCGGATGCTACGACCGCCGTCGATCTTGCATCATATGCAAGATCTCTCCATCCGGCGAAAGCCAGCCTGCGGAAGCTCTACCGCAGATAAATTCCGAGTCGACGCAGGTCAGGAAGCTCGTGACCGCAGATTGCCCCTGGTGGTGCATCTTTGCGAGATCCGGCGCGAATACGCCGAGCGGCACCGAATCCACAGGTCACCGACTACACGGGTTACACAGCCGCAAGCACGGTGGGATCGTGATCTTGGAGGGGGCACGAAGTCGAAGGAGGTAGCGATGTCGAATTCCAGCGGCAAAGGCGGCAGCGGCAAGATAGCCGCCAGCAGGGCCTCCGCGATCCAGAGCGCCGGTGCCCGCAACTCGAGCAGTCGCACGGCCGCAACACGGTTCGCCAGTCGAGCTCAATCCGCAGGCGCGACCAATGCGAACAGCGGCGGCAGCTCCGGCAAGAAATAGCAACCGCCACAACCGATCTCGTGGCGCTCTGGGCACTCCGCCTGGGGCATCACTGCGTTAGCGCCGGATTCCGGCCGGTTGCGCCACTACCCCCGGTCCGCGAGCAGGTGCCCGCCCTGGCTCCGCTGAACCTGAGCCGGCACGGCAGCCCGGGCAGCCTTGGCAAATCTGGCCAATTACGTTTCGTTGATTACGTGTGCATCGCGACAAAACTAACGTAACTAAAAGCGTGAATGGAGGGGGTGAGGCTCGGGGTTCTGACTACCGATAACTGAACCTTATCGGAGGTCAGGACTGTCCGATGGTCGGCCGCCCTGCTTCGAAGAGCAAGTGCCACAGGCAAGTTCGGAATAGGGGAGCGACGACTGGTCGACGGAGAGTCCTCTACCTCATGTGTCACGTGATGAATTGAGTTGCAAGGGAGGTTTCCCCTCGAAACGTCGGCGTCGGCGGGCAGCGTTACCGATTGCGGTGCGCAACAAGCTGTGCCAGCGCGACCAAGTCTGGAGTATGCAGATCTGCCGGTAGTGCCGCGAGTGCCGTTGTGATGCGGGCCTGGGCTTGGTCGCCGGCTCTCTGTATGCCTCCTGCCGCAACTACCAGCTCGATGGCCGCGGCGACCTCGGTGGGTGGTATTGCCTGTGTGGACAAGTAGAGCTCGGCGAGCGAGCGGGCAGCAGCGGTATCGGATTCCAGGGCTGCCACGATCGGGAGAGTTCGTTTGCGCCGCAACAGGTCTCGTCCTGCCGGCTTGCCGGTGGTCGCTGGATCACCACACAGCCCCATGATGTCGTCGACGAATTGAAATGCCAGCCCGAGTTCGTTGCCGAAGGTTTCCATGTCGGCGACAGCATCCTCTGTTGCGCCGGCGCACAATGCGCCCAGTGCTGCGGCGCAACCCATGAGTGCACCGGTCTTCCCGGCGGCCATCGCGATGTACTCGTTCATCTCGACCTGTGTGCGGGTCTCGAAGAGGCAGTCCTGCTGCTGTCCGCGGCATACCTCGACCCCGGCTGCTGCCAGCCGGGCTGCGGCGGCCGCCGAGACCGTCGCGGGCATGTCGGTGGACACCATTCGAAATGCCAAGCTCTGCAACACGTCACCCAGAAGAATCGCGCCGCCTACATCCCACACCGCCCATACCGTGGGCCGTCCGCGCCGGAAATGGTCGCCATCCATGACGTCGTCATGAATCAGCGTGAAGTTGTGCATCAACTCGACGGCCGCTGCGGCACGACAGCCCTGCTCGAGGCTGCCGTACGCTGCCGCGACGCTGAGGGTCAGTGCTGCTCTGAGTGCTTTTCCGGAATCGGCGTCGGTCGGTACGCCGTGGACATCCCACCAACCGAAGTGGTATCCGGCCATACGGCGTAGCGGATCCTGGAGGGAGTCAACGGCTTCCCGTAGCAGCGGGGTACACAGTTGGCGGGCTCGGGTCAGCACCGTGTGCGCGCGTTGCAAATCCTCGGACGGGCCGACGTTCCTGGTTGTCGTCACATCGTCTCCGTTCGTCGTGGACCCATCGGGGCGAGGCTAGTTCGGAGATCGATCGGCCCCACCGATCTTGGTTGCCCTCGAAATCGGCCGCGCTCGTGGGCATGGTCCAGGGCGCTTGCGTGAGCCCACCGTCGACCGCGGCGGTAGGTACAAAATTCACTGGGGCTGAGCCCCCTCGTCGTGTTGGTTGCGCCCCTCTCGGGAGGTCCTACTCTGCGCCGCAGTGTGTCGAATCAGATCGAGGAGAGCGACGTGAGCGTCGATGCGCACGATGGCCGTGTTGTCCACCCTTTCGAGATGCGGTGCAGCCCGGACCTGGAACGTTCCCTGGCCCACACCATCGACTGGCACCAGGGATATGGACTCGTCTCTGCCACGGATGCCGCCTACCCGTTGGACCGATTCGTGCGTATCGAGACGACGCGCCTGGTCGCACAGGGATGGCCGTACGCGCGTGGGGAGGATTTGGACCTGCTAGCCGATTTCATGGGTATGGCCGCGATCACCGATGAGCCGTTCGACGGGCCGCTAGGGCGGGATCCGATCGAGACGGCACGGGTCGTCGGCCAGGCTGCGGGAGTGTTTCACACGGAGGAACGGACCGGCCTTCCCCCGTATCTGGCTGCGCTCGCGGACATCTGGGATCGCAGCAGAGCCGGGATGTCACGATCGTGGTGTGAGCGAGCCGCATACAACTACGACCGATGGTTGTATGCGCACGTACACGAGGCGCGTGGCCGGGTGCGGGGCACGCCCGAGAGCGTCGAGGATTATCTGGTGATCCGCCGCGGCAGCGGCGGCATGGGCATCGTCTTCGATCTCATGGAACGCGTGGGACATTTCGAGGTACCCCCGGCCGCATTCCACAGCCCGGAGATCCGGCTCATGCGCAGCCTGACCGAGGACATCTCACTGCTCACCAACGATCTGATATCGGTGCCGAAAGAGGAGATGGTCGGCGATATCGATAACCTCGTGCTGGTGCGCCAACAAGAACTCGGCTGCACCCGCGACGAGGCCATGCGCACGGTCGCTTCCCACACCGAGGATCTCATCGAGCAGTTCCTCGCCCGGGAAACCCAACTGCCGCAGATGTGCGAGGAGATCGGACTGAGCGCCGATCAACGTTCAGCGGTCATGCAGTACGCGCGAGCCATGCGGCTGTGGATGGGCGGCGCCATCGAGTGGTATTACACGAGCTTCCGCTACAGCATCGAATACGCCCGTACACAGGCCGAGACCGCCAATGGGCACATGGCTTGGCATCTGAGCGAGTTGAACTGAGCAGAAGCTCCCGCGAATGCGGGCCCGCACATCAGGCGGGCCCGATGGGCTACCGGCCGATGTGGCTCGGTGTCTTCACACCGAGCCCGGTGGGCAGGCCGTGACGACTGAGCAAGGTGACTGCGCCGACCATGATCCAGACGTAAGTGGCCACCGCACCGGGCAGCACATTGCCGACGGAGCCGGGGGACCAGGGGCCGGTCGGAATGAACACTGAGACAAGGGAAGCGACATCGATGACCCCGACAGCGACGGCTGCCCGTGCCAGACCGGCAGGCAGTATCCGATGATGGCGATTCGCCGCCGCTATAGCGAACCAGATCAGCCCGAGCAGTACCGTGTTGAGTGCGAAACAGATCTCGGTGAGATTCCACGAGTACGCGATGACCATCAGCGCCGGATGATCCAAGCCCCCTCCCGAACCCTGGAATCCGCGTCCCATGACCGCGATGGTCAGAAACGTACTTGCGAACACGAGAGCCGTGGCCGCGGATGTTGCGCCGCCGCCGACCATCACCATCGCGCTCATCGTGATACGGCCACTCTGTCGTATGTAGGCGACTGCGAGCAGCCACACGAACAACACCTGCGCTGCGGTGAGCATCAGCCACACGAGCGTGCCGACTTCACCGAAGTGTCGCGGCAGCTCGTAGTCGAGGTAGACGTGACCGTCGAGATTGTCGTCGGGCCAAGGGAATTGACCGATGGCGAACCCGATGATCATGGCCGGCAACGGCAGCGTCCCGACCGCGCCCGCCCATCGCAGGTGGTAATTCTGGGAGTCGGTATCCATGAACCAGACCTTTCCGCAAACGCTGTAACGGGTCGGTGGCTCGGCTCCGAAGCCGGGCCCTTGACCGAATCCTGGTGCCCGCCGATGCCGGTGCGGCCAAATGGGTGTGGCCCCAATTCCGGGACGCGTGGGTCATTGGAAGCCGGCGAGTTCGGCGAGGTGACGTACTTCCGGGCGCACCAGGTAGTTGTCGTGGCGCAGCAGTTGGCGCACGGCGTGGCGGGCATCTGGATCGAATCGGATGTCCTCGGGGCATGCCTTGGCGGCTTTGGTCAGTGCCAGCGCAGCCGCTACCTCGTCGCGGCGATGCACATACGCAACGGCTTGGCAGATGTGATATCTGGCGCGGCGGGCGGGCAGCAGGTCCGCGGTCGGCTCTATCGTGGCGGCGAGCCGGATCGCCTCGTCGGGATTGTTCGATGTCAGTGCGACCTGGATGCCGATCAAACCTACTTCGGTGGGCCCGAATTGAATACCGCAGCATTGTGCATTCGCGCCGACAGCGTCCGCCGCGTTCGCCGCGTTCGCCAGCAATCGCATCACGTCCTGGCTGTGCTTGGTCGCTGCGGCGGCCTGGGCGGCCAGCAGATGCAACGCGCCCCACAAGGCGGTCTCGGCAGCCGTGTCCGGCAAGTCCGCGGACAGGCGCCGGGCCGCGGCCAGTACGTAATCCTGGCAGTGAACCGGATACGACATGCCCATCAACGTGTTACCGACCTCCCAGGCACTGGCCGCAATCAGCCGAGCGTCCCCGAGACTGGTCGCGATATCCATCGCTCGGTCGGCGACAACCGCGGCCAGGGTGTGATCGCCACAGGCGGTAAGCAGTTGCCGCGCCAGGTGATAGGCCTGAACGAGCAGCCGGGCCGAGGCATCCTCACGCGAGCCCCAGCGTGCTTGCTGGCTGGTTCGCACGACCGCGGGCAGGTCGCGGGCCAGTCGCGAGTAGCGTTTCGAAGCCGTATTCCAGATCTGCCCGCACGCCGACAAGTCGGCGCGAAGCAGCTCGGTGTCGAATTGTGTAGTGACACTGCTGGTTTCGCTGACCCGAAGCATGGGGTGATCGAGAATGACCCCGCGCAGCGCCTCCAGCATATCGCTGTCCGCGCTGAAGCCTGCAGGTTGTGTGGGTGTCATGTCGATCAACTCGGTGAGGTTGTCGATCTGCAGAATCTCGGCGAGCCGGATGAGCACCTCGACGCTGTCGAGCTTTCGACGGCCCGATTCCACCAGTCGCAGCCACTCCTCGCTACGCCCGGCCAGGTTGGCCACTACCTTGCGCGACAAGCCGCGTCGGCGTCGGCGCATCTCCAAGCGCTCACCCACGGCAAGTTCGGTTGTGATGGGCGCGTGCATATGTCATCCCTCCGCAGTCATGGTGAAAGTCGGATCCTGACATCCAGCGGGTCTGGTGATCGCCGTGATGCCCTCCCATGCGCGAGAAATGCGCTGTCTCTGTTGACAGTTCGACCGCACTCGGTGCGCAGGCCGCACTGTGTGCCGTAATTCGACTCGTGGCCAATGGATTTCGATCAGGATCAGGAGAGTACATAGTGAACCTCGGACCTACGATCCCTCTCGCGCCAGGAGCCTTGCCGCTGCTCGGGCATACCCTGGAGCTGGTGCGAAGGCCGCTGGAGTTTATGAAATCGCTTGCCGTGCAGGGTGATTTGATACGCATCCGTTTCGGCCCGGGCACTGCGGTTGTCGTGTCCGAACCGGGGTTGCTGGACAAGCTGTTGCGCGACGACCGTATCTTCGACAAGGGGGGCCCGTTCTTCGATCGTGCGCGAGACGTGGTGGGCGACAGTCTGCCGGTGTGCCCGCACAATGTGCACCGCCGTCTGCGACGGCTGGCTCAGCCGTCGTTCCACAAGACGCGCTTGCCCGGCTACGCAGACATCATGACCAGTCAGATCACCGCGGCTGTCGACCGCTGGCATGACGGACAGGTTCTCGACGTACTCGAGCAGACAACGACGATTGCCTCGAACACTCTTGTCGCGACAATGTTCTCCGAGTCGTTGCCGGCGATCGTGCTGCAGCGGATGCTCGAGGATCTGTCCACCATCGTGAACGGGATCTATCAGCGGGTAATCATCCCGCCGCAGCTGGCGCGGCTGAATCTGCTGGGTTCGTGGCGCTACGAGCGCGCGAGCCGACGCCTGCGTGCGGACATGTCGACCATCATCGCCGCCCGCCGTGCCGACGGAGCCGACCATGGCGACCTGTTGTCGGCGCTGCTGCATGCCGACGACCCGGACAGCGACCATCCCAGGCTGAGCGACGACGAGATCATCGGCCAATTGCTGTCATTCTTCTGGGCAGGTACCGAGACCACGGGTAGCACCGTGGCGTGGGCACTGCACATGCTGGCGCAATACCCCGAGATCGAAGATCGCTTGCACGCCGAGGTCGACGCAGTGCTGGGCGGGCGCGTCGCGAGCTATGCCGACCTCGAGCAGCTCGAGCTGACCAGCCGCATCATCACCGAAACGATGCGGCTGTGGCCCTCGGCGTGGCTGCTCACCAGAACAGCCACCGCGGACACCGAACTCGGCGGACATGCGATCGCGGCCGGCACCACCATCGTGTTCGGTGCCTATCCCATCCACCACCGCGCCGACCAGCTCCGCGCCGACCGGTTCGATCCGGATCGCTGGTTGCCGGGAAAGGAATCTCCACAGCGCATCGCCTACGTTCCCTTCGGCGCGGGAGCCCGCAAATGCATGGGCGATGTCTTCTCCCAGACCGAGGCGACACTCATGCTGGCGACCATCGCCGCCCGATGGTCGCTGAGCCACCTGCCCGGAAGCAGGGTCCGCCCCAAAGCCACCGCCATTCTTTCCCCGGCTGGACTGCGGATGCGCGCGACCGGCAGGACAGTCGAGGAGCGGTGAACATTCATGTCGATGCGAGTTGCACAGTCGAGAGGCCCGAAATCTGGGCCGAGATGGCAGCGGCCACAGCGGATTACACGGTGTCTCCGGCGTGGCTCGATACGATGGGTCCACTACTTCCCGGCGAATCTCGATGGCATGTAACGGATATCGACGGCGCCCCGCAGGTCGGGTTGCATCTACGGTGGCTGCCGTCGCCTCCACAAGAATTGCGGTACAACCTGGCAGCCGGTCTGCGCGGCGAGATGCCATCACCCGACATCAGGGATTCGACCAGGGTGATCGACGTCCGGGAATCCTCGCTGTATCCCTCAGTGTTGGCTGTCTTGCCCGGATTCTCCTGTGTGCCAGCGGGTTCGGGTGCGCGCGACCCAGATGCTCTACGGTGCGCGCTGGAAAGACTGGATGCTTGGGCGCGAGACGAAGGCGCTCGATCAGTGTCGTTTCTCTACGTTCCGCAACGGCAGCTTCCGCTTCGGTGGGCCTTGAGCGAATTCGGCGCGATACCGGTAGATCTGTATCCCACCTGCGTCCTTCCGGTCTCGTTCGATGATGTCGAGGAGTACCTGGGGCAGCTGTCCCGACGACGGCGGGCCGACTGGGGCCGGCCGCGTCGCCGCCTCGCCGAGAACGACATGACCGTTGCCGAAGCTGATCTCGGTAAAGTTCGCGACGAGGTGCTCGAGCTCAGGCTGAACTTGTTGCGCAAGTATGGCGCGGAGGCGGACTCCGCCGCTCATTCGGCGGCGATAGATCGAATGCTGCGCAACTATCGAACCGACGACATCGTGGTGATCGCGACCCGCCATGGGGAGCGGCTGGTCGGGTTCACACTGGGGCTTCGGCACGGAAGCACCCTGCGCATGCTCTGGTGCGGTCGCCGGCCCGAGGCCTATGGCGCGTACTTCGTCATGTGCTATTACGAGACCATCCGAGCCGCGTTGCGGAGGGGTGTTGCGCAGATCGACTACGGCACTCAGAAGTGGGAGGTGAAGTCTGCGTACGGCTGTCGGATGGAGTCACTGACGGGCCATATGTGGACGGTTGCCGCGAATGCCCGCTAGCCGCGTGTTCCTGCCGGGGCAGGCAGCGTCTCTGCTGGGCGACGGATTGGCGGTACTGGCCATCCCGCTGCTCGTACTCCGGCTCACCGACGATCCCATGATCGCGGCGCTGGCCTAGGCCCCGCGCATGGTCGGCTATCTGATCGCAGGTCTACCGGCCGGCCCGGTCGTCGATCGAACGAATCCGTGGCGCGTCCTCGTGGCCGCCGATGCTGTTCGCCTCGCGATATTTCTCATCCTGTTCGGCTCGCTGTCATGGTTGCCCTGTGGGGTCTGGACGATTCTCGGGTTGGCCTGGGCAGCCGGTGTTGCCGGCGTGTTCTTCGAGACCGCGCTGGTCGTGGCTGTCCGCGATCTTTTCCAGGGGCCGAAACTTCTGCGTGCCAACAGCTTTCTCGAAGGATCCGCTCAATTGTCGGCTGTGTTGGGGCCGGCCCTCGTGGGACTCGTCGCGACCGGGGCCGGACTCGGGGCAGCCCTGCTCCTCGACGCGGCGACCTTCGCGATCTCGCTGGCCACGCTACGAGCGACCGCGCGCGGGGCAGATTCCAACGCACCCGAACCCGCGGATGACAAAGCTCCGCCGTCGGATGGCCATGGCTTCGGGATACGAGCGACGCTGAAGCTGGCCCGCATCGAATTCGTTGAGGGACTTCGTTTCCTGAGGAGATCACCGTTCCTCACCGGCATGGTGCTGCTGCAGGTCGTGACAACATTCGCTCAGAGCGCTGAAACACTGATTCCCTATTTCGCCCGCGACCGACTCGGCGAGCCCGCCCACATTGTCGGCTCGGTCGTCGCCGGCGGCGGTCTCGGAGGGATCCTCGCCGCTGCGCTCGCGGGCGTACTCGGCGCTCACCGACGCCCGCTCGTCGCATGCGCGGCAGGGGTGCTGGCCATGGCAGTTGGACTGATCGGCATCGGCCTGGCATCCAACGCCGCTGTGCTGATCATCGCCAACATGGTGTTCATAGGCGGCTCGGTCCTGGCGGTGATAATCATCCGGACGATCCGCCAACAGATAGTCCCGCGCCCCCTGCTCGGCAGGGTGACCAGCTCGGTGCGATCTGTCGTATTAGCCGCTGGCACAGCGGGGACGGTGCTCGCGGGAGTCTGCACACACCTCGAAGGCAATAACCCGCGGCCCGTATTTCTGGTGGCCGCAGCACTGATTGCTCTGGCCCTTCCGCTGGTGTGGATCAGCGCAAACGCATCGTCACTTCGTCCAGGACGCGCGCGGCCTGCCGCCGGAGCAGCGCCAGTTGGTACTCCGGAGTGAACCGATCAGGATCGAAAACCGCCTGCAATCCGATGCCGTCGATGATGACCATCAGCTCTTCGGCCACACTCTCGAGGGCCCGGCCCGCATACCCCGCGGACGCCAGCACCATCTGCAGCGATTCGCGCCAGGCTCGATACCGCCGCCGCTGTTCGCCTGCCAGCTCGGCATCGTGAGTCGCCCAGTCCCAGAACGCTATCCACACCTGCCATTCGATGCGACGGGTCTCATCCATGGGCAGGCACTGGCACAGCACCTCGTACATGTCCGCGGACTGCGTGACCATCTCCGTGATCCGCTCCTCGACCGCCGTGGTCGCCGATGCCAATGCCGCGAGCAGCACCTGGCGCTTGCCGTCGAAGTAGTGCACGACCATTCCGGTCGTGCACCCGGCCTCGGTAGCGATGTCACGGACGGTGGTGTTCGCCAGACCTGCGGTGGCGATGACCCGGCACGCCGCGGCGCTGATGGTGCGGCGTCGTTCCTCGTGGTCGACGATCTTCGGCATTGACACGGCACTTTACATCACGGATATTACATAACCGTGGTTATGCAAAAATCCGACCCGGACTCATCCGGCGTCGACGCGTGATGCCCGCACCCTTCATTCACCGCCGTATCAGACAGATCGTGTTCCTGACCGATCTCGGGTTTCTGACCTACTGGATCGGCACCGCGCTGGGCGTCCTCAGCGTCGGATCCGATCATCTTCTGCAGCAATGGAACTGGTCGTTCCTTGGACTCGATCTCGCCGCGATCGGCCTGGGTCTGGCCGGCCTCGCCGCCCGGTCCGGCGCGAGATCGCTCCCTGTCACTACGGTGTCCTTGTCGCTGACCTCGGCCGCGGGACTGATGGCATTGAACTTCTATGTGCTCCGAGGTGACTATGAACTGGCGTGGTGGATCCCTAACCTGTGGCTGTTCGGCTTCCCGATCCTGGCTCTTTTCGGCATCTACCGGACCCAACCGGACTCATGAACAACCGACCCGTGACAGCGGGCGGCGGTGGAAACTCAGAGGGTCGATTCAGAGGTCGAATCTGACGGCGAGCACCATTTTTATGAAGTCGAGTGCTTCGGTGCTCACGGTCCCGTCGTAGGTCCCGGCCTCGAGCACCACTCGTACACAAGGGATGAACCGGTGCAGTGCGAGTACGCGGCCCTCGCCCCAGCCCACGGAGAAGATCCGCAGATCTTGCGGCATCTCCCGGGCGTCGACGACCGGCACCGCCAGCGCTACGTCGCGATGGCGCAGCAGCGTTTGGCCGTCGACGATCACCACGGTCAGATAGCCGTCACCGGCGGCGATGGTGTAGATGTCGCCTTGGCGCAGTTCTCTCACAGGGGCAGGCCCATGCCGATGCGCATCAGGTCGGCATCGCTGTACTTCGGTGGGTTCGCCTGCTCGTGCGCGGCGATGCGGCGCAACTCCTTGTCCGCGAGCCGCTGCAGAACCGCCCGGTTGATCTCGGCGCTGACGTTGCCGTCCGCGCTCTCGCGCAGGGCCTCGGCAGTGGCGTCGGGGAGGCTGATGTTCAGTTTCGCCATACCCCCACGGTAAAGCGTAACGCTTTACCGTGGCAACTGATCACTGCTGGCCCAGCAAATCCACATCATCAGACGGAAAGTGTCGAAGCGGGGGGAGTCGTCGGCAGGGCGCTGGTCAGGTCGGCGCCGGTGGGGTGGAAGAAGCCGTTGAACGTGCCGTAGTCTCCGAGTCCGGAATCCGGGGGATTCTCGGCATCGGGCAGCGCCACCGTCTTCGTGTTTATGATGATCATTCGAGTACCGTTCTCCACGACCACCAAGGCCGTGCGGTTACCCCACTGTGCCACATCACCGGTGCGGAGTTTCGTGTTTTGACCTTCGGGGAGCTGGGAGGGCTCGTCCACCTGCACCCATGGGTTGCTCGGTGTGTTTTCGCCCGGCGTTCCGCTGTACGCCGCGCGGGCGTCACTGCCATTGGGGTAGTTCTGTTCATGGGTCACCGCAGCGTGTACGACCGAGGTCACCTGCTGGGTGATGCCGTCTATCGAAAGGTCGACCATCGACTTCGCTTTGGTTACCGCGGGCGTCGTCTTGGGATCGCCGATAGCGGTGACGGCGGGGGCGGGAGTGGTGGTTGCCGGGGTGGTCACCGTCGCCGGTTGAGCGGTCGTGGGCTGCCCCGGGTACTGGTTTTGCCGGTCGTTGGGGTCGGTGTTGCCGTAAGGACTGCCGAAACCGTTGCGGTTCTGACTGAACGCGCTCGTAAGTGCCTGTGTCAGAAAGAAGTCGTTCAGCAGATTCGGGCTCTGCGAAGTCTCGCCGCCGGTGCTCACGGCGGGCGTGACATCGGTCGAGTTGTTTCCGATCCCTGCCTGATCACCGGCGGTCGGCTGATCGCCGGACGTGGATCCGAGGTCGGTGGTCGCACCCGAGTCGGCGGTCGCGCCGGCATGCTGATCACCATTGACCGGCGTGAGACCGTCCATGATGGTGGACACTGTCGTGGCGGCGGGATCGGGTTTGGCAGCACCGGGATCAGGTTTGGCGGCACCTGGATCGGGTTTGCCAGCGCCGGGATCGGGTTTGGCAGCGCCGGGATCAGGTTTGCCAGC
Organism: Nocardia sp. NPDC059229; assembly: GCF_042754165.1. Lineage (NCBI taxonomy): Bacteria > Bacillati > Actinomycetota > Actinomycetes > Mycobacteriales > Nocardiaceae > Nocardia > Nocardia sp. NPDC059229. Next base: position 29,074 of record NZ_JBHZAK010000031.1, on the reverse strand, counting down.
GCCGGGATCAGGTTTGCCAGCGCCGGGATCAGGTTTGCCAGCGCCGGGATCAGGTTTGCCAGCGCCGGGATCGGGCTTGGCAGCGCCGGGATCGGGTTTGCCAGCGCCGGGATCAGGTTTGGCGGCACCTGGATCGGGTTTGCCAGCGCCGGGATCAGGTGCGGTCTGTGGAGTCTCCTGGAATTTCTTGGCCGCCTCCGCGTATTTGGCATCCCAGTCTGCGGCGGCCTTTTCGAGCGGCCCGATATAATAGCGCTGTTCGGCGTCGGGGGTCAGGACATATTCGTTGGAATAGGGGTTCTTGGGGTCGATGACCCTCTGGTATACGGTGCCCGTCATGGAGTTTACGGGGACCTGCATGTTATAGGTTGCACTGCCGTACGGATTCTCCATGACCTGGTTGAAATCGTGCCCTATAGCCAGCGGATCATACTTCGGCTCGTACGCGAGTTGGTGGTTGATCCGGTCCAAGATCTCGACCAGATCCTTGAACAGTTGATCACCCGTCACCGCGGCGTCGTACGCGGTGTTCGCAAGGTCCGCGTGTGCCTGCACATAAGCATCTTGCCGTGCCGTCAGCTGCTTACTGAGGTCACCGTTCGCATCTCTGATTTTCGACCAGCCGGTCACATCCGGAATCTTGAGTCCGAATTGCTCCAAGCTGAAGTCGGGGTGGGCGGCAGGATTGCGGTGTCCGAGCGTTTTCATGTCCCACTTCATCACGAACTCGGTGTCCTGCAGCAGGCTGTCCAATTGCGGGCTGCGCCCCTTCACTCTATAGAGCGTGACATCTGCTGGATCTTGTTTCTTATCGTTGCCGTCGGACGATATCCACCCATACCTGCCGAACTGTGGTCCAGCCGCTATATTATCGCAATAGGCATCGACGGCGTGATTCTTGATCGCCGCGATAAAATCCTTGTACTTGGGGTCGTCGGCGAGTTTGGCTTCGTTCACAGAATAGAGAAAGTCGTCTTTGAAATTCTCCATGCCCATAGAACTGTTCCACCAGCCCTGGTGAGTGAGTCTTCTCCAGGCCTCTTTTAGGTCTGGTGCACTCAGGGCCGTCAGTCTCTGGAGGGCATCCTTGATCTGGTTGTCGGTGAACCCATAGTCAGCGTCAAGCTTCCCAAACACGCCCTGGGGCATCCAGCTTTTCTCGATGCGATCAACGGCGTCATTGACCGCCGCGTCGCTCATCAGGCGTTCCTCTGGCTGCTGTTTTCATCGATGCCCGCCGATGTCTGCAATACATCGGCTTCCTCGAGGCGGCTGGCTCCGTCAAGTAGGTGATCGCGCCCATGCTCTTGATCGGCGGCTATACCCTGGGCCTCGCGGTGTAGACCGGTGTGGCCCTCGACCAGGTGGGCATGCACTGGCGCCTGGATCGTTCCGTTGCGAGTAATGTACTCATCGAGATAAGCCTGCGGAAATTGGATCTTCCGGGTTGTTGCCGCGGCTGCATCTCGATCCGAAGCGATGCTACGAAACTCATCCGGCTGGGCGTCTAGATTACCCGACATTTTCGTCTGCTTTCTGCTGTTGGCTACTCGCCGGATCAGGGTGCAATTCCCATACGATCTCCTCGAGCGGGCGAGGCAAGCGGGCCGGGTCGCTCATTGCGAGGGCGTATTGCCGCTTGGCGTCCTCGGTGCTTTCGGCGATGGCCGCCATGATCTCCGCGGCCAGTTCGCGGTTGTCGAACCGATCGCAGGTTCCGGGGGCCAGGTATAGGTCCCGGAGTCGTCCGCGCACATCGACCTCGGGGATGACCAGGCCACTCGGTGATGGACGGCGTGCCACGATCGCGTCGGCCTGTTCCCGCATTTCGGCGATGCGATGCCGCAATTCCCGTCTCATGCTGAATCCGGCCTGCACGTCGGGATGGAACTCTCTCATCGGTCCTCACTCGTCGGTGGCAGGTTCAGACAGACACGTTCTGTTGCGCGACGTCGGGCCTGGGCGTGTTGGGAACCGGTGCGGTGGACGGAAAGAACGGATCCGGAATTGTCGCCCCATCCACCGTCATGTCCGTTGGCACCGCCTTCCGTGTGATCTGGCTTCATTTTCGGCTGTTCCCGGTGCTGGGAACGGCTGGTGCGCGCTTTCGGGCATAGTTGAGGTGCCGCGTTGCGCAGGTGCTGACTGTCCGTCACCAGTACTGTTGCCCACCAACAACATTCACTCTTCGCGGCAGGGGACGGTGACCGCGGGATCGGATGCCCCTTCGATCCCGACGGCGCACGTCTTTGATCGCAGAATCACATGGAAGAGGTTTGCAGTGCCCGATACTGGATCAGCCGGCCCGCTCGATCTGGCCAACATCTTGTCTTTTGTCGGTTCGGCAGTCGGTCTGGGAAGCTCGCTGCTGAGCTTCGTGCTCTGATCGAGAGCGAAACGCCATGCACACGGACCCGGCCAAGGCCGGGTCCGCAGTGTGTCGGTAGGCCAGTACCGGCAACCCGTCACTGGACACCGGGAACTAACCATTTGGTTAACTATCGAAAGTAGTTCGTTCGTAATTTCGTGCGCCAGCCGAGTCGATTCATTGCGATAACTCGATATGCCGCAAGGAGTCTGGGCTTAATGACTCGACAACCGGCGTGGCGATCTGGATAAGCTCTGTCGATGATCGAAGGCACCATTCCTGCGCGCACGGTGAGCTTGATTTGGGCGGCGGCGATTCGGGCCGGAGTTCCGCGGAGCGAACTGACCGCCATTCATCCCACGGTGAATCCCACGACATTCGGTAACGACCTGCTCCGCGTCCCGGGAACATGGGCCCCGCGCGTCTGGGAACTCTTGGATGCCGCGGTCGGTCCGGGGGCGGGGTTGCTCGCGATGGAGACCGCCGAGCGGGGTGGCTTGTATGTCTGGGACTACCTGTTCACCAGTGAACCGACACTCGCGGCGAGTGTTCGCGCCGCCGTGGAGCTGCGTGCAGTGGTGACGGATCCCGGCGTCGGCTGGGAGGTGGTGGAGGACGGCGGCCTGTTGTCCATTCGCGATACCACCCCACTCTGGCCCGAATGCGTTCGCCCGGTCCAGGAGTTCACGCTGGCGCTCATGCTGCGGCGGGTCCGGGAAGCTACCCGTCGACCCTTGGTGCCGGTGCGGGTGGCCTTCACGCATCGGGAAAGCCGTCGATATCGGCATCTGATCGACGAATTCGGCACCCGCCGAATCGATTTCGGTACACCATATGCCGAGATCGCGTTCCTGGACGCCGGCCGACTTCCCACCGGAGCAGACCCGCATCTGGGTGCGATGCTGCGTCATTATGCCGAGCTGTTCCTGGCGTCATCACAGCCGACTCCGAGTCGGCAGAACACCGTCCGGATCGCGATCAAAGACGCGCTGAGCCAAGGCGATCTGAGTCTGGACCACGTCGCCACACGATTGTCGATCGGCCCGCGCACCTTGCAGCGCCGCCTGTCCGACATGGGAACCAGCTGGCGTGCGGAGGTGGAAGCCGTGCGCTACGAACACGCGGTGGAGCTTCTGCGCGTGACGCATCTGCCGATTCGCTCCGTCGCCACCCGCCTGGGCTATGCCGATGCCCGCGTCTTCCGGCGTTCCTTCCGGCGCTGGAGCGACCAGTCACCCGACGAGTTCCGCCGCCGGCCTCCCTCGTCTGTCGGCGGGGCCGATCCGTCCAGATGAGAGTGAAATTCTCGGATGATAGATGACAACCATGTATTGACCATTGGTGGGAATAGCGGTCGGAAGTCCTCGCGGGGATCGGGCAGTTTGCCGGGTCACAGCGTACGAAGCTAACTATCACGAGCTCGTACGAGACAAATGGGATATCGGCACGTCGAAACCTGTGAGATCGGTCCGAATCAGCGAGTGCCGCGAAAGGCTGATCCGAAACACTACAACAACACTGTGGTCGAGGTCTCGCTGCAATCGTAGTCACATTGCTGTATGTGTCGACTCGGATTAATCTGAATTCAGTCGATGGCCAATGCTGCCCATTGTGACCATCATTCGCCTTTCGAAATATTTTTCGAAATGGCACCGCCGACTGCAGTAGCTGGAAAAATGACTAATTTAGCAATTTTGCGTGCGCCGAACGAAAATGTCGAACGAGAACTCGGGGATGAGCAAGGCAATCGGCGTGCAGCTCTCGTAGCGCAAGATGATTCGTCCGCTCCGGCCGTAATGGGGCACTTGGGTGCGGCGGTCTCCGGGTTGATCACGATCGCCTTGTTGTTCCAACCCTGGCTGTCGGCCTCGGGGCCGACCGGGAGTGTGAAGTCCGATGCCTTCGGCCGAATCGAGGGCGTCAGCGGTCGTCGCATCAACTGGGCGACCGGCGGGTACTACGAGACGGACATAGGCGGCACCTGGGCGGTGCTGGCCGTCCTCGCCTCAGCGGTGACTGTCGCTGCGGTCGTGATTTACCTGCGAACTCGCAGCAGCACACTTTCGTATCTGGTTGTGGTCTCCGCGGTTGCCACTGCGATTTTCGTTCTCGCCGATCTGCTGTACCTCAGCGGAAAGGCGCCCGATTTGCGTGCCATGACCGAGGACAGTCGTCCGGTCCACGGCTTAAGCGGGCTGATCCAACAGTTTCTTGGAAATGATCGGCCGGATTCCGGCAGTCGTAAGGTCGCGAGCGCCGGCCTTGACCAGGCGGCATTATTATCTGGAGCGAGCGCTGTTGCGGGAGCCGTGGCAGCTGTTGCGTCAGGCATGCCCCGGCACGCCTGGCGCGCAATACTCCTGTTCCTGACCGCGCCACAATCGGACCAGGGACGCCAGCACAACATTTCATTACTACGGAGCTGATCGCGGCAAGCTGCGCCGGCAGAATACGACGCGACAGCCGAGATCCCGGGTCAGGGTATTGGAAATGCCTGATCAGTTACCGAGCGTGCCTTTGGCACTCAGATAGACGTGACGGACGATCACTGGTTCGGCGGAGTTTTCAGCGACTACCCGCAATTGCACGGCGGCGGCGGGCGCGCCGGCCGCCACCAGCACCTCCACGTCGAGCAGCGCCGGTCGCGGGTTCGCCTGCTCGATCGTCGCGGACGCGATGGGCCGGCCGTCGCACAGTAGTTCCAGCCCGACGGTTCCCGGGCTCACCTCGGATTCGAGCTCGGCGGCACCGGAGAGCGCATAGGAGATGCCCGGGTCCTGGCTACCGCCGTGCAGCCGGATGGTCGTGAGCGATTCGTCCAGTTCGATCAGCGGGCGTTGCACCCCTGTTCGTGAGAGATGGGCTTGATCACCGCCGGAGTGCCCGAATTTCCGCAGCGGAATGAGCGAGCCGCTGCGGGTGCGACGGCCGTCGACGGGCCATTGCCCGCCGGTCGGGACGAAGTCGTCGAAGACCGCCGAGGGGGGATGACCGAAGTCGTGCTCCCAGTCTCGAAGCCGGCTCCACCGCGTCCCGCCGGAGCGACTGCCGATCAATTCCCGCGCCGTCGGCAGATGCCCTTCTACGCCTCCGATCAGGAATTCGACCATTCCGCAGTCGAATCGGCGCCAGCAATGGTGTGCCCCAGCGCGCTGCAGGAATACCGAGGTTACCCATTCGTCCGGGTTCTCGTCCTCGATCGACCAGAAGAGCAGGTCACCGGCGAGAGTCTGGCCCCACAGCAGTAGATTGCTGGAATCGATTCTCCGGCAGTCGAACTCGTCGAAGAATCCATTATCGCGAAGGCCCGCGGTGTTATCGGCCAACACCGTGAGTGACCGGTGAGGCCCGGCACGTCTGGCCGGGAAGAACACCGACAGCGCCCCGTTGATCCGGCCGTCACCATAGAGGTCGATGAAGTCCCGGTAATCGGTGGGCAGCGCCATCCCCATGGCGTGTTCGACTTCGGCCCACGGGGGAGGCACCACCGGCGGCAGCGGCGGGGGCGTCATGAGTGAACTCAGATGCGCCACAGCGGAATGCACGATGACCCTCCCCGGTTGGTTGTCCGCACGGTAACAGCCGGATCAGCGCCCTCCCGCTGCTGGGAAATCCCGGTCTACCGGGGCTTCGAGGGTGTTGTTCCGACGCGCATCGCTGGGCTGATTCGGAGCACGCCGCGATCTGATGCGCGCCAGCCGATTTCGCCGCGCAGACCCGCGGCGCGGCTAGTGTCGGGCATTACAGGGGTGCGTGACAGAGCCGGGGACGCATGCGAACGACATCGCGGCGCCGTTGGGCATACGGAGATCGCGCTGGCCGCCTTCGCCCAGCTTGCTGCTGCCACCGCCTCCGTCGTGCGAGCTCGAGTGGGAGTCGTGCTCTGCCAGGGCGAGCGGCGCTGTGATGGTCGTGCCTGCCGCTATGCCGATGGCGATGAAAGCGGTAGCGAAGAACCTCTTGGGCTGGTGAGTGATCATGCGGTTTCCTCCGCGGTCACTCAGGGGAGGCCCCCTGAGTATTGTGCCGTTATATAACGGTACGATACTCGGTGACTTGATACCGTGGGATTCTCCGCGGTGGGAAGGGGGTCTCGGTCGCCCACAGCGCCTGCTGTGCCAAAGCGTCAGCAATTGATCTGCGAGACAACAACTTTGCAATGCTGGTAGGAAGGTGCGACAGAGCCGTTGGTCGAAGGTCTCTCGAAACCCGTACTCCCATGTGAATTGAGCAAAGAAAGCCCGTGCGCGTGACCACGAGGGTGGTCACGCGCACGGGCTCCGGTTTGCGTTATTCGGTTGGTCGGGATTCAGTAATCGCCGCTGCCCCCGAAGCTGCCGGACGGCGGCGGGAAGGGCGGGTATCGATGATGGTGGTATCCCGGATAGTCCGGGTGGTCCCACCAGCCGCCGGGGTAGTCCGGCCGATCACCCGGGTAGTCGGGGCAGTCTCGCCAGCCGTAACCGGGCCAGCCGTGATGTGCGGGCGACAAGATACCGTCGGGAGCCGCCCACTCGCTTTCCTGGTTCGATGCCGAGTCCTGGGACGTCGGTGCATCGAGCGTGATCTCGGCGAATGCCGGTGCCATGGCGGCGGCCGGTGATACCGCGATCGCCGCGATGACCGCGGCACGGGCGATAACTCGAGGCAGCGTTGCTCGAAGTTCGGGTTTTTTCATCTGGAGAACTCTCCGGGCCCCGAGAACTGTTGCCCGAGTGCCCTTTCCGGTTGCGGGGCAGCGTCGCGCGGCGAGTGTCCGCCCGTCGCCCGGCTACGAATGTACAGCCGGGCGACCACCCGCGGTCTTGCCATGAATGGCAAGACCGCCCTGGCCCTGCGGTGCGCGACCTGCCGGGTCAGGGCGCCGAGGACTCGGGGTCGGTCGCGGCCAGGGGTGGGGCGATGTCTTCCAGGGAGCGGCCCTCGGCGTCGACGGCGAGTCGGCTCGCGATCGAGCCGCCGGCCACCATGACGGCCGCACCCAGCAGGTAGCCCAGGAACAGGCGCCCCGGATACGAGCCGTCGCCGATCAGGGCACCGTAGACGACCGGTCCCAGTGCGCCGAAACACTGTGCGATGGCGAAGAATACGGCGATGGCCTTGGCTCGGACCTCCAGTGGGAAGATCTCGCTCACGGTGAGGTAGGCCGCGCTGGCGCCCGCCGAGGCGAAGAAGAAGATGACGCACCAGCACAGGGTCTGGGTGATCGCGCTCAGTAGGCCGCCGTAGAAGAGAAAAGCGGACACCGCGAGCAGCGATCCGGACAGGATATAGGTGCCGGAGATCATCACGCGGCGGCCGATGGTGTCGAACAGATGCCCGATCATCAAGGGGCCCAGCAGGTTTCCCACCGCGAATGCCACCAGGTACAGCGGTGTCGCCGAGGCGGAGACGCCGTAGAACTTGCCGAGCACCAGGGTGTAGGTGAAGAAGATCGCGTTGTAGAGGAACGACTGACTGATCATCAGGCTCGCGCCCAGAACGGCGCGGGACGGATACTCGCGGAACAACACTCGGGTCAGGGCCAGGTAGCCCATCTCCTGGGCCGGCTTGATGTCGATGGCCCGGGTCTCGTCCACCGGCGGTAGGTCCACTCCGCTCGCCCGCACTCCGCGCTCGATCTCGCGGATGGAAGCCTCGGCGTCCTGGGCCCGGCCGTGCATGATCTGCCAGCGTGGGCTCTCCGGCAGGTTGCGGCGGACGACCACGATCACCAGCCCCAGCACCGGCCCGATCAGGAACGCCAGCCTCCAGCCCACCGCCACACTCACCCGATCGAGCAGGACGTAGGTGCCCAGCGTGCCGAGAATCGCACCGGCCCAATAGGTGCCGTTGACCGCGATATCCACCCGGCCCCGATAGCGGGCAGGGATCAGTTCGTCGATCGCGGAGTTGATCGCCGCGTACTCGCCGCCGATACCGGCACCTGCGATGAATCGCGTCAGGAACAGGAACGCCAGCCACCCGCTGCCATTGCCGAGCGTGAAAGCGGTGAGCCCGCTACCGAACAGATAGATGCCGAGGGTGACGATGAACAGCCGGCGACGGCCGAGGCGATCGGAGAGACTGCCGAAGATCAGCGCACCGGCCACCTCGCCGATCAGATAGATGGTCGCGACCAGTCCGACCGCGGTCGAGGACAGGTGCAGCGCCTCCGGTTTGGTGAGCGTGTCGGCGACCGCGCTGGCGACGGTGATCTCGAGACCGTCGAGAATCCACGCCACACCGAGCGCGATCACCATTCGGGTATGGAATCCCGACCAGGGCAATCGATCGATCCGCGCCGGAATCGATGTTCGCACCGTCCCGGCCGCGCCTGCCACCTCCACCATGATGACTCCTGAATCAGTCCCCGACGTCCCCGACTGCTGAGCCTCCCCGTACCGATGACCTCGGCGCCCGGCTTCAGCAGTCCCGATCTCGCGTATGCGCTTGTGCCGCAAAGCGTATGGCGTTCCCAGGGCTGGCGGGCCGGTCGGCATCCCCGCGGGGTCGCCGAGAAGCGCACGCGACTGGGCTTCTCAGCTGTGGGATGTTCGGCGGCGGGACCGAAGGCCGCACGAAATAGTCTGTGACCCACCAGCTTCAGGCCCGGTTCGGCCAAGACTCGATCTCCCGGTACATCATTGCGACGATTTCCCGGCCGTACGGTCACTGCCGTTGCCTCTGCGAGTGAATGTACTGCGGCACAGGAGATTACGATGACAACGACGGACTTTACGGTCGGATTCGCTGCGGAGAGATCACTCGAGCACGCCGAGACCGATGTGACTGTGCAGGCACTGCGGAAAGCGGTCTTCGGCCCTCATCTGGCGGTCCAGACCCAGGTCCGCGATATCGTCGCCGACCTCGAGGATCCGCTCCGCTCGTCTCTCGCCGACGTTCCGCAGTCGACGCTCGCGCCCGCTGTGTTGCAGACGGTGATCGCGGCGTTGGATCGACCCGCCCGTGAGATCGCCGCCGACACCGGACTGCGGAGCGCCCTGGTGGATTGGTCGGCCGTGATTGCGCCGCGATGGGTGCTGCCGCTGGCAGGTCATATCGAGGCGGTCGGAGTCATCGCGAGCCTGGGCAACGGATCGGACCATCAACGGCAGCGTCTGGCCGCGCTCGATACCGGTGTGTCGGTCGGCGCGCTGATGCTCACCGAACTCCGCGGTACCCGTGGCGCCGACCAGGAGACGACGGCCACGTGGGATCGCGAAGGCGACGGATACTGGCTGACCTCGCCGACACCGGGTTCGGTCAAGATGATGGCCCAGGGCGCGGATGCCGCCGTCGCCGAGACGGTCGTCGTCACCGCGCGGCTGCTCGTCGACGGTCGAGACGAGGGTGTGTTCCCGTTCGTGTTCGAACTGCGCACCAGCGCGGGCCTGATCAGCGGAGCGCACGTCGTTCGGCCGCCCGGCACACTCGGCGCGGCCATCGATTACGCCATGATCCGGTTCGATCGGGTGTGGCTGCCGCGGGAGGCGCTGCTCGGCGGGGACTGGGCACGTATCGATGCGGACGGTCGGTTCGAATGCTCGGTGCCGCAACCCGACCGGTTCCCCCGCGTGCTCGCCGTCCTGGGCAACGTCCGCCTCGATCCGACCACTGCGAGCGTCGCCATGGCACGCGCGGGTCTGGCGAGTCTGGTCGACTACAGCAGGCAACGCCGGTCCGGATCCGGGATCTCGATGGCCGACCGCGACGACGTGCGGCGTGATCTGGTCACCGGGGTGGCGGCCGTCTACGCGGCCGGCGCGCTGGGCCGGCACCTGCGCGACGCGGCCGAGCGCTCCGCCGAACCTCAGCAGACACTGTGGTCGATGCTCGCCAAACCCCTGCTTTGCGAGACCTCGCATCGGGTGCTGGAGTTGTGCCGGCGGCATGCCGGCGTGCGGGCAACGTTGCGCGCCGATCATCTCGTCGAGTGGATCGCCACCACCTCGACCATCACCGCCGCGGGTGAGGACCAGATCATGCGGGTGAGTGCCGGAGGACTGATCGCGGAGCTCGGCAGCTTCCCGCAGTTGCCGAGCACTCCCGGGGGACTCCCGTGGTATATCGAGATGCTCGCCCAGCGCGAACGGATCATCGCCGCCGGCATCCGCATCCAGACCTACGGGAATGCCGGCGTCGCACTGGGACCCGCCGCGGCCGCGATCGAGCTCGCCACCGCCACCGCCGAACGGCTGGCCGCCACCGCGCTGATCGCCGACGCGCTGTGCGTTCCCGATCCCACCGCCCGGGTCCTGGTCGCCTCCGTGGCCGCCGCCTACGCCTTGGATCGCATTCACGCTCGCGGCATGTGGTACGCCGAGCACGGCCTGCTGTCCACCGATCACGCCACCAGAATCACCACGACACTGCGCCTGCAGCACGCCACTCTGGCCGAAAAACTGCCGACGCTGGTGGCCGCCTTCGACATTTCCGCCCTGCCCGGCCCCCTCTTCGGCGAGGACTACACGCGCGCGTTGCTCGACTACTCCCACTGGAACGACACCAGCCGACGAGACTGATCACGAGCTGTTCCCAGCGATGGGAACCTCATAGGGTTCCGTGGAGAGATTTCGTCCAGGGAGTAGAAGTGTCACGCATCAAATCGGTTGTCGTCGGCCTGATTTCCTTGGTGACCGCCGGGATGTCGTTCGTGGGCCCCGGTCCGATGAACGGCCAGGCCGTCGCGGACACCGTGCCCAATCTGATCGGACCTGCGGTCCCCGAGGTCGCCGACCTCCGCGGCGACGGCATGAAGGATGTCGTGTTCAGCGACTTCCTACTCGGAAACGGGATATCGGTCTTTCTGGGTAAGCCCGGGGGCGGGTTCGAACCCGCCGTGCATTACCCCACCGGCGGACAGGCCGACTACGTCGCCGTCGCCGACTTCAACCGCGACGGCATCCCCGATCTGGCCGTCACCAACTTCACCTCCAACACCGTCTCCATTCTGACCGGAAGAGGCGACGGCACTTTCAACGCTGCCGTCAATTACCCGACCGGCTTTATGCCCGGCGCGGTGGTCGTCGGCGATTTCACACACAACGGCATTCTCGACCTCGCCATCTCCAACCAGAGCGACTCCTGGTCGATCCTGCTCGGCAACGGAGACGGCACTTTTCAACCCGCCACCACCGTTTCCACCGAAGGCGGTCTCGGGTCCGGATCCGCCGCGGTCGCCGATTTCTATGGCGACGGCAACCTCGACCTGCTGCGCGGCAATTACATCAACAGCACGATCCAGATCTTCCGCGGTCGCGGTGACGGAACCTTCGAATCTCCCGTTACCCTCACCGACGGCGCCCTGACCGCCTGGTATGGCATGGCGCGGGATACCAACGGCGACGGCAAGCCCGATCTGCTGTTCTCGAACCTGTTGAACAGCACGATCTCCGTGCTGCTCAACAACGGCAACGGTACCTTCGCCAAACCCGTCGTCACACCGACCGGCGGACTGCTGCCGCAATGCTTCGATCTCGCCGACCTCAACGGCGACGGCAAACTCGATCTCGTGATCGCCAACGCCGGAACCTCCACCATCACAGTCCTTCTCGGCAACGGAGACGGCACCTTCGGCCCACCGACCACCTACCCCTCCGGCGGACTCATGCCGCTGTCGACCCCGATCCTCGCCGACTTCAACGGCGACGGAATCCTCGACATGGTCGTCGGCAACACCGCCACCGGAAACATCACCCTGCGATACGGCCGCGGCGACGGCAGCTTCGGCGACCCCATCGACTACTCCGCCTGAGCCATCAGCGGCACCGAGCACCACTCGCCCTGAGCCGCACCGTATTTCAGGTATGGTGGCGCGCGGTCATCCGGCCGGGGGAGTTGACCGGCGGATTGTACTGGCCGGTGTCCCCAGCAGGTATTGCCGATAGATCCTCTACGTGATTCAGCGAGGATTTCCGCCGAACCGGCGTCTTGTCGACCTCTCCTCGGTATCGGCGGCGGTCACGTCGGCGACCTCGCGGATTTCTATCGGCACCACATCGCCACCGAAGTGACTGAGCGACGGCACGAATACCGCTACGGCACCTGTACGCAGTACCGCTGTCCGCAGCCGTTGAATCGGGCTGTCGGTCGCCGGCCCGAAGGCCACGACCTTGCACAGGTTGTATCCCGATCGCGCTGCGAGACTACGAATCTGGGTCTCATCCCATGCCTGATGTGAACCGGACACGTCGCGTCTGATGAATCCGATTGCTTTCGGCACCATTTGATCGATCCTCTCGCGCGGGACCGCCGGAGTATGAATTGCGTTGGCGCGCCGGGTCCAACCGGCTGCGTCACCTCGGAAGCGGTCGACTCCAGCACAGCACCGATTTCAGTATTTTGCCGCTCCGACTGTCCACCGCTGGGAATAATGTCCCGCAGGGCAGAACGCGCCCATTCAAAGGACTCAGTGCGCCAACCGATCCGCCGTGTCCGCAGGTACCGGCACAGGCCGACTACGCCGGGCGAACAGATACGCCGCTGCGGCGGCAGGCAGGTTCATCAGTACCCCGTACACCGCGCCCGGTACCGCGAGCGCCGTGCTGTGCAGCACTGACGTGGCCACGGCAATGGCCAACGCGCCGTTGTGGATTCCGATCTCCATCGCGGCCGCGATTGCCTCGCCGGTCTCGACTCGGAACAGGCGGGACGCGTAGTAGCCGACCGCCAGTCCGATGATCGCCAGCGAGAGGCAGACCGCAGACAGCGCGCCGAGGTGGGCGGTGAGGGTGTGGAAGTCGCGGGCCACGGCCGCCAGCACCACCAGCGCCAGCACCACGATGGATGCCACCTTCACGCCGCCGCGCATCCGCTGCGACCAACCCCGGAAGCGGTGGTGCACCCACATCCCCAGCGCGACCGGCACCAGCAGGATCGCGAAGACTTGCGCGAACTTGTCGGGGCGCAGTCCGATTCCGGCGTCGCCGTCGAGGAACAGCGCATACGCCAGGCCCACCCACAGTGGCAGGGTGAATACCGCCAGCACCGAATTCACCGCCGTCAGCGTGATGTTCAGCGCCACATTGCCGCCCGCGACATGGCTGAACAGATTCGCCGACGGCCCGCCCGGCGACGCCGCGACCAGCAACATGCCCGCCGCCACCGCACCGTCGAGCCGGAACAGATAGACCAAGCCCAGGCACACGGTGGGTAGCACGACCATCTGGCACACCAGCGCCACCACCGCCGCCTTCGGATAGCGCAGCACCCGAACGAAATCGGCCGCGGTCAACGTCAAACCGAGACCGAACATCACCAACGCCAACGCGAGCGGCAGGAACACCGCGAACAACGAACCCACTGCCAACTCCCAACCGATCCGACGGCTCGGCCCTGCGGTCCAGCACCAGCGCCGACCCTGACCGATCCGACAGTTCGGGTGCGAGCGTGATTGCCGCATAAGGGAATACACCGCATGAATCGGCCACCAGGACATCGAAACCCGACTTGGGACGGCGTCATCGGTGGCGCTGGTTCGATGCTCGTGGCGGCCAGGTCTTTCCAGGGATGGGGAGCTCATAACCTGAATGTCAACTGTGTCTGAAAAGGAGTGTCGATGTCGACAGCGGTCAACGGTGAGCGTCGGACTGTCGACGATATTCCCTGGCAGGATTTGGGATCCTGCCACGGCATGGACTCGGATATCTTCTTCCATCCCGACGGTGAGCGTGGTCGCGCCCGAACTGATCGAGTACGCCGGGCCAAACAAATCTGCCGATCATGCCATGTAATCGATAGGTGCCGCGCTTATGCGCTGAGAACGCAACAGCCCTTTGGAATCTGGGGTGGAATGTCAGAACAGGAACGGCAGAAGTTCCTCGAATCTCGCGCGCGATTTGCTTCCAAGATCTCGAGCAGATCCCGCCGATTGCTGAACAACGCGAGGCGTGGAGAGTCCGCCCACCATGTCCCGACAGCTTGACGACGAGCCAATCACGGGTTCCTGGAAACGGCAAGCCCGGCGGAATGCTCCACGACCGCGCGCCCGGCCCTGACCCATTACGGGTGCGCGGTCGTGGATCTGCGCGGTCGACTGTTCACAGAGGAGGGCACTGATCCGATTCAGCTGGTCTGCGTCTGGAACCAGCCGCTGCTGGAGCAGTGCGCCGACGCGGGATGAGGCCCACGCCGTCGCTATGTCAGTGATCGCGCGTGCTGATCGTACGGGCATCGGCCCTGCGGGTGCCTCGACAACTATTCCCTGTCCTGGAAACCGCCACCGGGACAACGTCGGCGCCGCCCTCGCCTTCCAACCCGCGGGCGTTCGACGGGTTCTCGTCCGGAAGGCGAGGGGCATCACGACGCTCCCTGTGTGAGGTTTGCAGAACTCGCACAGGGTTCGGCCTCGATGGCCATCGGAACGAGAGGGTAGGTGTTCCGCTGGGCATGCGCTGCGACATCGCGACCCTCGGTCCGCGGTGGTACGGACCGAGCGGCTGAACTGTAACTCGCCCGAGCCGATGGCCGGCACGATCGAATTCCCAGCTGCGGGAGGCCCTGGCAGACCCGAATCCGCTGCGTGGAGGTTAGGTGAATGAGGCACTGCCGGTAGGGAAATGCTGAATCCACGGCTGCACGATCCATGGCCAGAACATGTCGTCCGAGCCGGTGGAGCCCTGACAGAAGCCCTCGTGGCAGGTGAGTGGTCCCTGGGCTTGAGTGGTGGCCTCGATGGCCGAGCCGGGAGAACCGCCGCCGTACAGGCCGGCCGCGATGAGGGCCGGCGCGGCAACGGAAAACGCGAGCAGGACGCGCGTGGGGTAGGACAAGGCCATTCTCCTTTGGAATACCTTCTGGGAAAAAGTGATTCGTGGTTGCCCAGAGGCGCTGTGCGGCCTATCGGCCGCCGAGACCGGTGGTGGCGATGCCGCGCAGGAATGCGCGTTGGGCGAGGGCGTAGACGGCTATCAGGGGTAGCAGGATGAGCATCGAGGCGGCCATGAGTACCGGCCAGTCGGAGACGTATTGGCCTTGCATCCACACCACGCTGGATTTGGTGGGGTCGTCGGACCATTTGCAGATGAATCGGCCCATGCCGTCGTGGACGGCGCGGCGGCCGTGGCGGGAAGGTGAGCCGGAGTCGGACCAGGATTTGAGCAGGTCGGCTTCGGTGTCGGTGTATTCGATGAGGCCTTGTTGTTCGCGGATCTCGCTGCCGTTGATGGGGCCGATGAACTTGACGCGGCTGCGGCTGATGAATCCGGTGGCCTGCATCTGTTCGTGGACGCTGTCGGAGACGCCTTTGTAGTCGCTGACGGTGTGGGTGCTGGTGCCCAGGGTGGTGCCGTCGGAGCGGTTGAGTCGGGTGATGCGGTTGACGGTCGAAATCTGGCTCGAGCCACCGACTTCGAACAGCTGCCATAGCTCGTCGAGGATGATGTCGGTGACGGTTTTGCGGGCCAGGCCGTGTGAGGCGAGCAGGTTGCGGGCGCGCACGGATTCTTGGGCTTCGATGCCGGTGATGGCGATGACCGCGGCGCGTAGGTCGCGGGCGGTCTGCGGGATCACTGAGAGGTCGACGTCGATCATGGCGGCGTCGAGGTTCATGCGTTCGGTGGATTGGCCGTTGAAGGCGCGGCCGAGCGAGCCTTGCACCAGCGCGCGCAGCGATTGCAGTAGCCGTTGGGTGATGTGGGCGAATTCTTCGGTGCTGCGGGCGGCGGCGTTGGCGCGCATGGCCTCGGTCGGGTCGTCGAATGCGGCGATGAGGTCGGACAGGATCGGGGCGCGGGTGGGGGAGAAGCGGCCGCCTTCGTAGAGGGCGGCGATGGCGGCGTCGATGACGCTGGCTTCGTAGTCGGCGACCGGTCCGCGGCGCACGTCCGCGCAGCTGGGGCGGGGGCAGCACACCTCGCTCGTTCAGGCGGCTGCTGTGAGCGATCTGTGGATGATTTGTGAGCGGGACTCGGCAGCGTTGGCGACATGGAATCCGATGATGATCTGACCGAGTTTCTGGTCTCCTACCCGCAGGAGATGGCCTTCGGGGACGGTGATCCGGGTGCGATCCTTGATCGCTACTTTGTCCCCGACTTCGAGTATCGCAATGACGGTTTTCGGATGGACCGGGAACGTCTTGTGGCACACGCGCGTCCGGCCCGCAAGAATGTGACGAAGCTGAGTGTCGAAGTGCACCGGGCACAGTTGTCGGGTGAGCGGATCTCGGCCCGCTACACACTGCGAGCCGAGATGCGGAGTGGGGCAGTCCTGGTGACCGAGGCGTACCTGTTCGGTCGTTTGGCGGCCGACGGCAGGATTCAAGATGTCGACCAGGTCACCCGGGTGTCAGAGGCCGGCGCGTGAGGGCGGCGCGCCGGGTCGCGTGGGGCGCGGCGGTGCTGTGGATTGCGGTATTCGCGCTGGCTGCAATGCTTTCCGGCAAGCTGAGCACGGTCGAGAAGAACGACGCGTCGGCGTGGCTGCCGAAGAATGCCGAGTCCACCCAGGTGGCCGAGTCGGCGAAGCGGTTCATGTCGGACGATCTGTATCCGGCAGTGCTGGTTTATGACCGCGACGGTGCGCCGGTCACCGCGGCCGACGAGGCCCGGGTGGCCGATGATGCGCGGCAGTTCGCGGGTATCGCCCAGGTGCAGCAGCCGATCGTCGGTCCCGTCCGCTCGGAGGACGGTCGAGCCCTGCAGTTGGTGGTGCCGATCAAGGTCGGCACCGGGGGAGCCCCGGATGTTGCGCCTGCCGTCGAGGTCATGCGGGGAGTCGCCGGGGGTGCGGGGTTGCACGCGCACGTCACCGGTCCCGCCGGCTACGGCGCCGACTCGGCGAACGCTTTCTCCGGGGTCAGTACCACGTTGCTGGTTGTGACGTTAGCGATTGTGATTGCGATCTTGCTGCTCACCTACCGCAGCCCGGTGCTGTGGGTGCTGCCGCTGATCTGCGTGGTGGTGGCGCTGACCGTCGCCATGGCAGTCGTCTATTTAGTGGCTCGGCATTCGGGTCTCGTGGTCAACAGTGACAGCTCGTTCCTGTTGACCGTCCTGGTGTTCGGCGCGGGCACCGACTATGCGCTGCTGCTCACCGCCCGGTATCGAGAGGAGTTGCGCTGCCACGAGAACCGGCATCGGGCCATGATCGTCGCGTTGCGCCGGGCGGGCCCGGCCATTGCGGCGAGCGGTACGACGGTGGTGGCGAGCCTGCTGTGCCTGATGGTGGCGGAGATGAACTCCACCAAGAGCCTCGGTCCGGTCATGGCGATCGGTGTGGCGACGGCCATGGCGGTGATGGTGACGTTGTACCCTGCGCTCTTGGTGCTCTGCGGCCGCTGGGTGTTCTGGCCGGCTCGGCCGGGCTTCGGTGACCCGGATCCCGCGCCCGATCGCCGGTGGCTGTGGATCGGACGCATCGTCGCGGCCCGACCGCGACTGGTGTGGCAGGTCACTGCGGTTGTGCTGGCGGCAATGGCACTGGGCCTGATCGGATTTCATGCCGACGGGCTACAGAACAAAGACACCTTCCGGACCGCGACCGACGCAGTCGTCGGCGAGCGCATCATGGCTGCGCACTTCGCCGGTGACTCGGGCGACCCGCTGCAAATCGTCGGACCGAGCGCGGCGGCGGAACGCCTGCGGTCCTTGGCAACCGGTGTACCCGGCATTGCTTCGGTGAATGCTGCGAAGGTCGACGGTGATCTCGTGTACTTCGAAGCGACGCCCGTCGCGCTGACCGCCGGCGCCGACTCGTTCGCGACGGTGGATCGATTGCGGGAGGCCGTTCATATCGTCCCGGGCGCGAAGGTCGGTGGTGACAGCGCGATCGCTCTGGACACCAAGCGCGCCGCACGCCGGGACCAGAACCGTGTGGTTCCGCTGGTTTTGACGGTGGTCTTGGTAATCGTCGGCCTGCTCTTGCGCGCCGTGGTCGCGCCGCTGCTGTTGCTGGCCACCGTCGTGCTGTCGTTGGCGGCGAGCCTTGGAGTGAGCGCATTCGTGTTCGAGCATGTCTTCGGCTTCGCTGGAGCCGATGCTTCATTCCCGCTGTGGGCCTTCGTATTCCTGATCAGCCTGGGGATCGACTACAGCATCTTCCTGGTGACCCGGGTGCGTGAAGAGGCCGCGCACGCCGAGACCGGGCGGGCCGCAGTGACCGCGTTGATCGCGACCGGCGGCACCATCACCTCGGCCGGTGCGGTGCTCGCGGGCACCTTCGCCGCACTCACGACGCTCCCGCTGGTGTTCGCCGTCGAGATCGGTTTCGTCGTCGCGTTCGGTGTGCTCCTGGATACCTTCGTGGTGCGGGCCGTGCTGGTCACGGCGCTGACCGTGGATCTCGATCGGCGAATGTGGTGGCCGGGCCGGCTCAGCCGCCGCCCTGCTGTGCCGAGCGCCGATCCCGATCAGGAGCCAAGCGTTCCAGCGCGGATCTGATGACGGTGAGCGCGTCCATCGCGCAACGACCGCTACCCCGGTCGTAGGCGGCTCGGTAGGCGCGCTCGCCCAGCACCGCACGCAGCTGGGTTACCAGACCCGCGAAGTCGGGATCGAAGTCGTTGGGGGCGCCGCGCAATGTCGCTGCCACGCCGAGCAACTCGGCCGCGGTCGCGGGCTCGGACCGATGCAGCAGCAGGTGCGCCGCCGCGGTGCCTAGGGTGGCGAGAATCGGCCGGTCCGGCACGCCCGCTTCCAGTGCATCGAGCGCTATCGTCAGATGGCGCCGAGCCTCCTCGACACGACCGGATGCCAAGGCAGCCAACGCCGTTCCGGCACCGAGCAGGACGCGCAGCTGCGGGAACGAAGGCGCCTGATCCAGCTCGGCAGCGGCTTCGCCGTAGTGCGCGGCAGCCGTGGCGAGATCGCCCTCGTGCCGCGCCAAGTCGCCCAGCGTGATTCGGGCCAGCGGTAGGTGCGAGCTGCCCGGTGCGCCGCGGGAATCGGCAATGAGTTGGATCAATTCGTTACGCGCCCGATCGGAGTCGCCGGTGCGGGCGCGCGCCGTGGCCAGCCAGACTCGCTGCACCACAGCGGACGCGGACTCCCCATATGCCTCGGCCAGCTCGTCTCGCAGTGCGATCGATTCCTCCAGTGCCGCAATGGCATCGGCGAAGTCACCGAGGGTCGTCCGCACGTCGGCCAGCGCCAACAGGGAGAAGGCCAGGCCGGCCCGTTCCCCACAGCGTCGGAATTCGGTGACGGCGCTCGTCAAGTCGTCGTCGATGGCGGACATGCCACCATTGTTGCCGTCGAGCATTGCGCGGGTCAGCCACAGCATCGCGCGCTCCCACGAATCCCCGCGCGGAAGTGCCTTGTCGACCGAGGCGAGGCCGCCGGAAATGTTATCGGTGATCAACGCTAGCAGGGGTGTCGCCAGCACGGTGAGCGGATGAGCGGCGAGATCGCGAGGCATCGCCCATGTTTCGGATGCGCCCAGGCCGTCAGGCTTGACGCCGGAGAGCGCGGCATTGAGCAGTGCCCCGCCCACGGCGACGGCCCGGGCATCGCCGGACCCCGCGCCGGGAAGCTCGAGCGCCCGCCGAATCCGGGTCAGCGCCTCGTCATGGTGACCGCCGATGGACCAGTAAGTGCTCAACGCGCCCGCCAGCCGCAGTGCAGCGTCGGAATTCTGTGCCGCGACGGTGTACTCCAAGGCGGCGAGCAGGTTCTCCCGCTCCGCTGTCAGCATGCGTATCCAGCTCAGCTGCCCGCCCGTCCGCAGGCGTGGTTCGGCGCGTTCGGCCATATCGAGGTAGTACTCGGCATGCTTGGCCTGGATCTCTACGATCACACCGGCCGCCGACATGCGTTCCAGGGCATACGCTCTGATCGTCTCGAGCATCCGATAGCGTGGCCGCGGTCCATCCACCAACTGCAGCAACGACTTGTCCACCAGAGCGGAGAGCAGCTCCAGCCCGTCGTCGGTGCGGGATCCCACCTGCTCGGCGGCTTCGAGGCTAAATGCGGCTGGAAAAACCGCCAGTCGCGCTAGGAAACTCTGGAGATCGGGCTCGAGCAGCCCCCAGCTCCAGTCGATGACCGCGCGCAGGCCGAGATGGCGCGGTGCGGCCGTCCGGCTGCCACCGGTGAGTAACCGGAAGCGATCGTCCAGACGTGCGGCCAGCTCCTTGAGGGGCAGGGAACGTGTTCGGGCAGCGGCCAATTCGATCGCCAGCGGCAGCCCGTCCAGCCGGCGGCAGATGTCGATCACCACGGCCAGGTTGTGCTCGTCTAGAGTGAAGCCGGGCCGCACGGCAGCAGCCCGGTCGGCGAACAATATTGCCGCATCGTCCTTCACGGACCTCGGCAGCGGCAGCGGCGACAGCGCGAGCACCGTCTCCCCGCCGATTCCGAGCGGTTCCCGGGTCGTGATGAGGACCCGCACGGATGGGCAGCGACTCAGCACCGCGTCTACCAGCCGCGCCACCGGGTCCAGGAGATGCTCACAATTGTCCAGCACGATCAGGGTGTCGGCCGTGGCCAGGCCGTCGACCAGCCGCGCCAGATCCTCACGCGGCGTCTGGTGCGGCGGTTCGGGGAGTTGCAGAGTGTCGATCACCGTGCGCGGCACCATCGCCGGGTCGGTGACCGATCCGAGCTCCACGAACCAGGCTCCGCCCGTGCGGCTTGCAGCGAACGCAGCGGCTGCCGTGATGGCCAAACGCGTCTTGCCGACCCCGCCCGGACCGACGAGGCTGACCAGTCGCCGCGTCTGCAACTGTGTCCCGATTTCCGCCTGCTCCGCGCTGCGGCCGACGAAGCTTGTCAATGCAAGCCTTAGGTTGCCTCGTCTGATCGCAGTGTGCGAGTGGCCGGCTTCCTCACGAAGCAGTTCGAGATGCATCGCACGCAAGGCGGGTCCGGGATCGGCGCCCAGCTCCTCGGCCAGCAGCAGCCGGAACTCTTAATAGGCTCTGAGCGCCTCGGCGTTTCGGCCCTCCGCGTGTAGCGCCCTGATGTAGAGCAGGCGCAGCCGTTCCCGAATCGGATGGGCTGCCACCAATTCCGCCAGCTCGGCGACCGGCGCGCAACCGTCGAGCGAGAGTTCGATCGCCAACAGCTCCTCGACGGCCTCCAACCGCAGCTCCCGCAGCCGTGCCGCCGCGGCGATCGCGAAGGGGGTCTGCGCCGCGTCGGCCAGGGCGTCGCCTCGCCACAAGGCGAGCCCGTCGCGCAGCTGTTGGGCGGCTGCCGCCGGTTGTGCACTACGGAGCAGCCGCTCCGCATCGAGCACCAGCTCCTCGAACTCGGTCGCGTCCACAGCCGCGGTGGGCAAATCGAGCAGGTAGCCTCCGGGCTCCGATCGCACCGCCGTCCGGTCCGGTAGTGCGCGTCGCAGCCGGGAGACCAACTCCTGCAATGCGTGTGACCGGTCGGCAGGCTCCTCGTGCGGCCACACCGCGCGCCAGCGCGCCGGTATCGACGGTGCGTCCCGGCTCGAGCGCCAGTCGGAGCAGCAGTACGCGCAGGCGTGCACCACCGATCTTCGTGACGTTGTCGTCAGCGACCACCTGCAGGGGTCCCAGTATCCGGATTTGCATGAGTCAACTGTGCCAGCACCAGGTGTCGCCGACGCCGGCACAGCGCCGCCCCTTACTCCTGTTCGATGGCGAGATGTGGAGTGATTCGATCGAGCCAGCGGGGCAGCCACCAGTTGGCTTTGCCGAGCAGTTGCATGATCGCGGGGACCAGGATCATGCGCACGAGGGTGGCGTCCACCAGAATCGCCACGGCGAGACCCAATCCGAAGACATTGAGGGTGCGTAGCGGATCGCCGATGACGAAGGACCCGAAGACGCAGACCATGATGGCCGCGGCCGCGGTGATGATCCGCCCGGTCGCGGCGATCCCGTGCGCCACCGCAGCGCCGTTGTCCCGCCGTCGACGCCACTCCTCCTGGATGCGCGAGAGCAGGAAAACCTCGTAGTCCATAGACAATCCGAAGGTGATGGTGAACATCATCAGCGGAATCCAGGGATCGATAGGCCCGGTCCGGGTGACACCGAAGATCGACGACAGCCACCCCCACTGATAGACCACGACAATGGCACCGTAAGCGGCACCAATGGACAAGAGGTTCATCGCCGCCGCCTTGAGCGGGATTGCGACGGAACGGAATACGGCCATGAGCAGAACGAAGGACAGCAGGATCACCAATCCGATCACCCACGGCAGCCGCATCCCCAGGTGCGCCGACTCGTCGATTCCTGCCGCGGTCTGCCCGCCGACCAGAATCCGCACGCCCGTGCCCGCGGTGGCCTGTGGGACAACGGTATTGCGTAGCCGATCGACCAGTGCCGCAGTGTCCGCCGACTGCGGGTCGCTGGTCGGGTAAACCGTCACCATCGCGGCGTCACCGGACGCGTTGTAGCTGGGAGCCGTCGCCCGGGCCACGCCGGGAAGGCCGGCGAGTCGCTGTTCGAACTCGGTGAGCACCGCGTGATCGTTTGCCGCGCCGGGCAGTTCGGCGGCCAGCACGAGGGGACCGTTGAAGCCCGGCCCGAACGCGTCCGACAACAGGTCATACGCCTGGCGGGTGGTGAGTTCGGCAGGGTCGTTCCCCGAATCGGTGAAGGCCAACCGCATGGCAGAGGTCGGCACGGCGAGGATCAGCAGTGCGAGCAGTGCGGCCGACCCGCACAGCACCGGTCGACGTTGCACCACCTGGCTCCATCGCCACCACAGACCGCGCTCGGCGGGGGCCGTGGCGGATCGGAGCAGGCCCGGCACATGCCACCGGTCGACGGCTCGACCCGCGAAGCCGAGCAGGGCCGGCAGCAGAGTCACGGTCGCCACCAGCACGGTCAGCACGGCCAGGATCGTTCCGACGGCAAGACCGTCGAGAAACGGCTGACCGACCAGGAACAGGCCGCACAGCGAGATGAGTACCGTTGTGCCGGCGAATAAGACGGCGCGGCCGGCGGTCGACATGGCGCGGACGACGGCCTCGCGCGGGTCGAGACCATCGGTAAGCGCCTGCCGATATCTGGTCACGATGAACAGGGCGTAGTCAATTCCGACGCCAAGGCCGATCATGGCCATCAGGGCCGGCCCGAAGCTGGGCTCCACGAGCAGGTGACTGATGAGGGCCACCATGGCGTACCCGACGCCCACCCCGACGAGCGCGACGACAATCGGCAGACCCATGGCCACCACCGACCCGAACGCCACCAGCATGATGAGTACGGCTGCGCCGATGCCGATGGCTTCGCTCGGTCCTGGCTTCGGTTTCACCGCAACGCTGATCGGCGGACCGCCCAAGGCGACCTGCAGACCCGGCCGGGCATACGAACGCGCCGTATCGATCACCCGCTGCACATCGGCCTTGGCGAGATCGGCGCTGACCGCGTCGAACTGGATAGTTGCGAATGCCGTGTGCCCTTCGTCCGCCCGCACCGGCGGCGACACCGAGATCACGGTGGGCAGCGGTCGAATCCCGTTGAGCGCCTCGGTGATCCGGTCGGTGACGGCGTCGTCGATGGGATCGGACGAGTGGAACACCACCCGCGCACTGTCACCGGACCGAGAGGGAAACTGCTCGTGCAGTATGTCCTGCACCTGCTGGGCCTGCCCGGTACCCCCGAAATTGTCCTTGAAGTGTGGCCCGAGGCCGCTCGCCGTTCCGACTATCGCGAGCAGGCCGATGATCCAGGCCGCCAGCACTATTCGGCGATGGTCATAACACCAGGCTCCGATCCGGCCGGGCCGGTTCATGCGCTGCGGCGCCGCCCCAGCTGTCTGCCGGGGGTCGGTTGCCAAGATAGAATTCATAGTGTCTGATTTAAGCATGGAATTCATAGTGTGTGAATATCCGAAGGGAGACCTCCATGGTGGGACGCGGACGCAGGCCCGGCGACCAGGGCACCCGCGAGGCGATCCTCGCCGCAGCCCGGGCTGTATTTCTCGAGCAGGGCTTCAACAAGGCCGCGATGACCGGTGTCGCCCGACTCGCCGATGTCGACACCGCGCTGCTGTACCACTACTTCGGCACCAAACTCGAACTGTTCATCGCGAGCATGGCCGGCCTGTACACGCAGGAGCGGCAGGCAGCGGCCGCAGCCGAGGGACGGGTTCGTGGCGGAGTCGAGATCGTCTCGGACTTCCTGCACAAATGGGAGAGCGGTCCGGAGGAGCCCGGACGCGCCTTCGTCGCCCTGGCACAGGCCGCCTCCAGCTCACCCGAGGCGGCAGCCGTGCTCAATGAGTTCGTCACCCAACAGATCTGGCGAGGCGGCAAGTCCGAACCCCTCGGCGACGCCGCCGCGCGGCGAGCCGCCATGGTCGGCGCTCAGCTGGTCGGCATCGCGTGGGCCCGCTACGTCATGAAACTTGGGCCGGTCGCCACCGACTCCATCGACGAAGTCGCAGGTTGGTTCGGCCCCACCATCGACAGCTTCACAACCGCTATCCACGACGCGAATTGACCGGAGACCCACACATGACCACACTCTCGCCCAAACAGCGCTTCCGCAATCGAGTCATCGTCTTCTCCCACCGCATCGGGCTCCCGTTCGGCCCGATGCACCTGCTGACGGTCCCCGGCCGCAAGACCGGCCGGCCGCAGACCACTCCCATCGCGCCCGTGCTCATCGATGGCATCCAGTACCTCGTGCGGGCATACCCGGACGCCGACTGGGTCAGGAACGCCCGGACCGCGGGCCACGGCACGCTCACCCGAGGCCGGCACGTGCGGAGCGTGGATCTGATCGAGATTCCCGAGTCCGAGCGCGGCCCGATCCTGCGTGAGTTCCCGACCCAGAACCCCAGGGGCGTAGCGGCATTCGTTCGCAACGGGCTGGTCGACTCCGAGACTCCCGACAGCTTCGCGGCCGCCGCCCGGCGCTGCCCGCTGTTCCGGGTGGCGCCGCTGTCGTGATCCTCGCTGTCAAACCCCAGGCCCTCGGGAGCGCTCTGCCGCAGACATTCAGGAACGTCCGGGGCCAGTGCCTGTACCGGCCTGCGGAATAGAGCGAAATTAGCCGCTGAACGGCGTATTCATGAGTGGTATGAGATCGTGCGACGCAGCCACCGGTTCGGGCGCTGGACCTCGGCGACGCCTCGAACGTCACCTGCACAAGGTGCTCGAACAGGTTGCTCGCACACCCTGGACGTGTTCGCATTGGGAGCTGATACCGCTGCGGCACTGCTGATTTCGATGGGCGATAGCCCAGTGTCGACACCTATGCGGCCGTCCCGAGCCGAGCCGTGAACTCGTCGATTGTCGCGAGGCAACCCGATCCAGGTAAGGAGCGGGTCGTGGCCGGGCAGCGGGATCGCGATCTCGGCACCGGAGGCCGAGATCGATACATTGAAGTGGCCAGGTTCAGCGCCAGGTGTCCGCCGCGGTAGCGCCATCGTCGCTGCAGAATCCCGACCAGGCAGGTCACGGCGGGCAGATCGAGGAAGATCACTGTGGTGGCGGCCTTGAGCCGGATCGCCACGGTGGAGCCGTGCGAGATGACCGACGGCGCAGTCCTGGCCCGCGTCACCTGCAGGCGCATCCGGTCGGCTATGAAGGCCTGGGTGTGGGGCACGGGAGGGTGCGGTCGATCCGGTGGGCGGTCAGCCTTCGCGATCGCACCGGAGCCGGCCGCACCGCCGAGATGCTGCTGGCCCCCGACGGTGAGGGCGGAACATGCTGGCGCACAACACCTTCCCCGGTTGTGCGGCTGGCGGTACCGGGCTGATCCGATCCCGCTCAGGCCCGGGCGGTAGCGGCCGCGAAGCGCCGCCCGACCGCGCCCAGCACGAACGTCTGGGCGCGGTGCTGGCGCACCGGCGGAGCGGAGGCCGCCGGGGCGGGGTCGATGATCGGGTCGTGGCGACGGTGAGACTTGTCGGCGGCATGGAGGGTCATCATTCGGCGGGTCATCGCGGCGCGGGTATTCCAGAATCGCGACGCTGGTGGTGACCGCCGAGACGACGGCCCGGTAGCGGGGGCTGTCGGGCAGTCCGAGGAAGTCGGCGTTGGCGCTACCGAGCACGCGCCGCGCGTAGGCGATCATGAATCCGGTGATCAGCGATCGCCCGGTGCGAGAGAGCAGATCGTGGCCATCACCGAGCACTGCGGGCCCGATGACGCGGACTAGGTGTACTGACCTGAGAGGTTAGGAACGCGGCTGGCTGGTGGGTGTCCGCCGAGTGCGGTGTGGCCGCGATGGTGATTGTAGGTGTGGAGCCAGTCGGTGAAGGCGGCGCGGCGTTCGGCTTCGGATCGGTAGGGGCGTGCGTAGGCCCATTCTTCGAGCAGGGTGCGGGTAGGCTCGGCCGAACGGCGAGGTGCCAGTGATGTGCTGGTCCTTTTCCGTTCGACCTGCCCCCGAACCGGGCATGCCCGTTTCCGAGCACCACGGCTCTCCAGTGACTACTGCGTGATTGTTTCCCGGTGGTTGTGGATCTGGTCGTGGCAGGCGTGGCAGACCACGAGGGTCTTGCGGCGCTTGTTGGCCATGGCCTTCGTCCAGAGTGGCGGTGTTCCGGTCGTCGCGAGGTCGGCAAGCCTACGGATGTGGTGGACTTCGATGTCGTCCGTCTGCTTGCAGAGTTCGCATGTCCCTTTGAGTAGCCGTTGGATCAGCTTCTTGCGGGGATAGAGCGGCCGGTGGGGTTGACGGTCGGTGATGACCGCGGTCTTGTTCCGCCGCAACGGGATTCCGCCGAACCGTGCGACCAGTGGGTTCCTGCTGCCGCGGGCGATACTGGCTTCGAAACACACCCGCTGTCCCTGCGGTGTCGCGGTCTTGGCCTTGTAGCGGGCCGCGGTCTTCGACACCGATGAGCGATGCTTGCGCGCAAGGGTTTTGAGCATGGAGGTTTCCATGACCCAGCGCAACCGGTGTAGCCGTTGAACGTCGTAGGCGAGCAGGTAGTACTGGACGATGCCCCGATACTCGGCCCCGAACTTGCCGACGATGGTGTAGTCGTCTTCATTGACAATCCGGTCCCGGCACGCGGGTTTTCCGCGCGACAAGTAGAGGGCGGCTTTGGATCTGATCACGTCTGCGGGGACGTGCAGGACCACGGTCCCGTTCACCGATCGGCGGTTGCGCCGGTCGGTGGCATCCGGGCGTCGGGTCCTGCGGTCGCTGCCCGCGATCCTGATCTCATAGCCGAGGAACCTCGCCCGCTGGCTGCGGGCGTGGGTGATCAGTGTCTTCTCCGGCGACAGTTCCAGTTTGAGATCGTCACGCAGGAACATCGCCAGTCGGTCTTTGATCTGTTCGGCTTCAGCCTTGGGCCCGGCGAACCCGAGCAAGGTGTCGTCGGCATAACGGCAATACCGCAGCCTGCGGTAGCCGGGATCGTTCGGATCCTGACTGGGCAGGGCATGCAGTTGCCGATAAAGTGCGCAGACCTCGGCGCGGTCACCACGCCGTTTGGCCGTCGCGATCGCCGACTCGATCTTGCGGTAGGCCGGGTTGCGGGCTCGCAACCGGCCTCGGGTGTGTTCCGGGATGAGCACCGTCTCGACGAATTCGTCCAGCTTGTGCAGGTAGATGTTCGAGAGGACCGGCGAGGCGATTCCGCCTTGCGGAACTCCGCTCAGCGTTTCTCCCCATTTCCAGTCCTCCAGGTATCCGGCTGTCAGCATGTTGCGCAGCAGCCGCAGGAACCGATTGTCGCGGATGCGCTCTGCCAGGATTCCGACCAACACGTCCTGGTCGAAAGAGCCGTAGCAGTCGGCGATGTCGCCCTCGATGAACCACGTCGTCCCGGTCCAGGTGTTGCTCACCTCGCGCAGCGCGGTGTGACATCCCCGGCCGGGGCGGAATCCATGGGAGCGATCGGAGAATCGCGGCTCGTAGTACGCCTCCAACAGCAGGCGCACCACCTCACCAACCAATTTGTCCGACCACGTGGGCATCCCGAGTGGACGGGTTTTTCCGTTCTTCTTCGGGATGTGGACTCGCCGGACCGGCCGGAACCGGTAGCGCTCGTGGCGCATAGCCTCGATGATCCGGTCGATCTTGCCCAGCGACATGCCATCGGCGGTTTCCCGTGTGACCCCGACCGTCATCGCACCCTTGTTGGCGTAGATGCGGCCATAAGCCAGCAGATACAACTGCGGATTGAACATCTGCCGATACAGTTTCTCGAGCGGCAGGCCGCGCCTGCCGCGTTCACGCAGGACATCCAGCACCGTTTCGGCGCTCTGCATTACGCATACCTCTCGATAGTCGTGAATGTCCTTGTCACCTGGTCTGCTTCGCCCTGCGAACGGCTTTCCCGTCCTCCCTGGCCGGGCGTGACTCCGGCGACTACTACCAGACCTCCGTCGCCATAGGACTCGCGTCCCGTAGGCGATCCCACGTTCGTCATGGTCATACGTGTCTAGCGCGAGGTAGGCGCCCCACTCATCTCCTTCAATGCCCTCACTGGGCATCGCTCCTTGCCCCGAAGGTTGCACCACCGTTCAACAGGGCGCTGCAGGGCCGGCACCGGTTTCGGATGTCTTTCCGGTGGAGGTGAACTTTCCTCTTCTGGAGATTGGGGTTCAGGCAATCCAGCTTTCGCCTTATCGCGCGGGTCTCCCGGCGCACCGTCCCTGACATCTGGACCCGGCCGCCGGTTATCTGGCATGCTCTTGTCCCCGTTCACCTTTCGGCTACGGGTAAGCCATCAGACCCAGGAACCTCCCTTCGAGTTCCTTCCGGCTGAGCCGGGAATACAACCATGCGCCTCGTGGCGCACTTGAATCGTTCGACCTTGCCGTTGGTCTGTGGCCGATAGGGCCGGGTGCGTTTGTGTGTGATGCCGCCCGCGGCCAGCTCGGACCGCCAGAGCT
>NZ_JBHZAK010000030.1:0-77597 GCF_042754165.1 Nocardia sp. NPDC059229 | reverse complement strand
GCGCACGCTCAAACGCAACCTGCTGGACTCGCTGTCATGGGCGTGGCGCGCCTACCCCGACTCCTCGACCGCTTACGTCCCCGGCTAACACCACAGTTCCGATCCCCCTGTGCTGCAAAGAAATTCGTCAACGAGTTAGGCGACAACGACGTGCCTGATCCGCTTCCTTCCCGACACGATCACCCCCCAGGAATCCGGCACCGGTATACGGCGCGATCACCGAGCCGGACGTCTCGCAGCGGTTCGGCGTAAACGCCGTGTTCGTCGGTTTTGAATGGAAGCAGTTACGCGCCGAACCGATCGCGCAGCGAGTCATCACCGGCCGTATCGGCCTCGGCACACACCCCTCGCTGGAAGGGCTGGTAGCGGAGTGGGTGCAATGGGAACCTGGGTCAACCTGGTCACGCGGCGCACTCGACGCCGCGGTGCACCTGGCGACCGACATTCTGCCCGCTGTGGCCGCGGGCGCGAAGACCTCCAGCTTGGCAGGCAGACGCGCGACAGCATCGGTGGACAGTGCGGAGTCGCCGGGCGCCGCCGCTGACGCGTGCTCAGTAGTACGGGATGGATGTGAATTCGTCTGCTGTCGACGTGAATTGGTTGCCGGTTTGCTGCATCACCGGGTGTGGATTTCCGCGCGGTGTGCCATCAGATTCCAGATAGTCCGGGTTGAACCAGACCTGTTCGGCCTGGCCGATGACGATCCGTGGTCGCCACCGAGATCCAGGCGGGTGATGGTGCGGCAGCTCATCCATCCGATTCCAGACGACACGACGGGCCCGTACTCCGACGCCTGGTGATCCAGCGTCAGCCCGCTGGCTGACAGTTTCTCGGCGGGCCCGGCTGCGGGGAAGTGGGAGTAGCGGGCGCCGAGCTTCCACACCGCTTCGAGCTGATCGAACACTGGCACGGCACCGTGAATCCTGCTGCAGGCTGCAGGGTTTCATATGTTGACCACTGTTTGTATACCGCGAGCGCGATCTGCTGCGGCTGGGTGGACACCGAGGTGAGATTCGAGATCGGAATCAGGTTCGGTGTCTTGTCCGCGCTCACGGTTCCGATCAGGAAGGCGATGCGTGGTGCGAGCAGCCGGTGCGCGCGTTCGATCGCATTGTCACTGCTCATCGGGTTCCTTTCTCGGCGTGAAGGCGCGTACGGCCTCGCCGAGTGTGCGCCGGTCCGGTGTGGCGGCCAACCCCGCCAGATCGGACCTGATGCCGTTCAGCGCGGATTCGACCTGCGGGATGCGTTGTCGGGCAGGTATTGCCAGCACCGGCTCCAGGTGGGCCAGTGCGGCATCGGGGCCGGTGAGGTGCAGGTCTGCGCGGGCAAGGGTCACCTGCGCGAGGGTGAGTGTGGCCGACCAGGTTTGCGCCGAGGTGGGTGTGTACAGGCTGATCACGTTCTCGGCCTCGGACTTTGCGCGTGTTCACTCCCCCTCGCCGCATTCTCACGTTGGATCATCCGGCCGGGGTCACTAGTACACGACTCCGGAACCGGCGCCCCGATTCGCCAACTCGAACGGTGCATCGTGCTCGGCGGACGGGTGGATCGGCCCGCAGACTCTCCTGATCCACCCCGCTCGAGCAGCAATCGGACCGTCACGGCAGCTGCCGACGTTTCACACGCGGGCTAGGAGTCGTTGGTCAGCTCCTTGTAGCGCAGGAACTCCACGAAGGAGACCTGACCATCCTCCCAGATGCGGTCTTGCTGAATCTTGCGCCCAAGGACCGCCCGCACTTCCCTGTCCTGGGCCATACCCCACTGGATGGCTTCATCGAAGGTGATGAAACCGTCCTTGTCCGTATCGATCTCGTCGAACTCCCGCCGGGTGGCGATGAACTGCTGCTGGTCCATACCCGTCTCCTCTGCCGGTTGGTTCAGCGACGCCTTCGTTCGTCATCGATCCAGCGCATAAGCGTACGCGGAAAGTTAGCTGGGACGTCCAGATTCGCGGGGAACCGAAACGAACCGAACCACCGGGCTCGACGCCTGGTCTCAACGAACGGGCCGAGAATCGCACGGTTGAGTTCGCATGATTGTGTCGCAGCGCTTCGTGCACGCCATGGCTGGTTAGAGTCGTTCGCTATGAAATGGAATCGGCGTAAGCGGGTGGCCATGGACGGTGCCGCGGTGGCCCGGGTCAGCGAGGCCGCGTCGCGGGACCCGGAGGGTTCGACCACGTGCAGCGGATTGGCCGAACAGGCCCTGGCGACGCCGGCGGTCCCGGCGTGGATCCACTGGGTCTATGACCGCAACCCCGAGATCGCGCGCTTCTACTTCCAGCTGCACTATCCCCTCGACGACGGTTACGGCGATGAACAACGGATCCTCAAGCGGGCCCATCAGGCCGAACAAGCCGCACGTTGCGTGGAACGGGCCCGCCGCTTCCACACCGACAGACCCGTGCTGAGCGCATATTTTCCCGAGCTGCCCGACGACGAGGACTTCAACGCCGCCTGCGACACAGGGCGCGAATGGGACGGACACTGGTACTCCCGCGACCCGCTGCAAGCCTGGCCCGAGGTCCACGGCCTCCGATAAACCCGTTCCGGGTCTCGGTCCGAGGGGGAGGCCGGTCAGGGTGCGATCAGTTGACCTGTTCAAGAGGGGTCTCGGTAGCAAATCGCCGAAAAAGCGGATATGACGTAGCGCCAGGGCGAGGGCTGACTCACTGAGTTCTGCTGCGGGGCAGAGTGATTGGTGGTTGGCGGTGCTGCCGGAGTTCAGGGTTCGAGATCCTGTTCGACCGGTTCGCGAGGGGCGCGCTGGTGGTGCAGGGTCAGCAGCAGGTGATCAAATTGCGAGCGCGTCGCCGGTGATATCTGGATGGTGGCGATTTCGCCGATCAGTTGAGCCGCCAGATCACGCACGCGGATGTTGGTTTCCTGTGACCGCCATACCAGTACCCGGAACGCTTGCTCGGCGCTGATGCCGTAGACGAGCATCAGCGCTCCTTTGGCCTGCTCGATCGCCACCCGATGTTCCAGTATCCGCGGCAGCAGGTCGTCGAGGATTGCGTGGGTCTGTGCGGCGTCGCGGTCGGTCAGGTCGATGTAGTAGCCCTCGGTGCCGACCACGGCGCCGGTGTCGTCGGTGATCGAGTCCGACACCACCACGACGTAGTGCTCGGTGCCGTGGGTGTCGATGATGCGGTGGCGGCTGGAGAACGGGGCGTGGTCGCGCACCGAGGTGACCAGTGCCGCTTCCACTCGGTCGCGGTCATCGGGATGTTTGTGCGACAGCAGCAGTTCCGTGGTCGGGGTCACTTCGCCGGGAGCGTAGCCGTGCATGCGGGCCACCTCGTCGGACCACTCCCAGCGTTGGTCGGCGAACTGGAACCGGAACCAACCCGCTTGCAGTGCGCTGCCGGCGCCGACCACCTTCTCCACCGAGGCCACCGCCTCATCGGCACCACCGTCGTCCTCGGTCATGTCCTCAGTGTCGCACCCGGCGGCCAGGCGGGAGCCATGGCGGCACCCCGTCGCGGTCCGGGGCCACCAGTACACCGTCGAGGGTCATCTCCCGCCCCGCCGCCAGCGACAGCAGGGCGTGAGAGATCTCAGGGAAGGCCGCGTTGAGGGAGTTGCCGTTACGGCTGACCATGTGGCACACGCCGTCGGAAATCCATGCCAGACAGCGGATTCCGTCGTACTTCCATTCGTAGGCGTACCGGGTGTCGTCGTCAACGGGAGCCGGGCCGTTCTCTGAACTAACGCCTGTGGACCAACAAGGGCGATTTCTATGGGTCCACGGAAGTCCGCGGCCATCGAAGCGATTTTGGATGGTGTGCCATCGATGGCGGTTCATTCACCCCTGGGACAAGGCGAAGGCCAGCATTGCGGTGGAGGTGAAGTCGGTCGAGGGTTCCACGGTCTGCCAGGCGCCCACGTCGTCGAGGAAGCGGGCCTTGCCCCCGTCGAAGTCGGTCCAGGCCGTACCAGGATTCGAGGAACAGCGCTTCATCGTCGGGAAAGTATTGAGTTCGTCGAGCTTTTCTGCGGCATTCGGCCCGTTGACCACAGCGCCTCGCAGGATCTCGCCCGTGCCGTCGAGGCTGCCACCGAGGTTGGCCACTTGGTGTTCTGGGCAGTGCGGGTAGACCTCGCCTGCGCCGATCACGAAGGTGCTGCCCCAAGAGTTGGCGCCCAGTGCCCAGCCACGCTGTTGCACGCTGAACTCGTCGTAGCGATGGTCGCCGGTGACCTTCCCATACAGCTGTGCGGTGGCCACCAGGCCGAAAGTGTGTGGTACCGAGTCGAAGTCGGTGTAAACCGCACCGGCCGCAAAGGGGTCCTCGGTGGCCCGGCTCACCCCGTCGTCCAACTGCCGGCGCAGGTCACCTTGCAGCTCTGCGGCGTTCTCACTGTCCGCCTTCACGATAGTAAGCAGGTCCGCGTGGGCGAGTGCGCTGACGTCGGCGACGCCGAGAGTGCCTTTGGTGTCGGAGTCGATGTACTGCTTTGCCCAACGGGTCCCCTGGCGCTGCCAGTCGCCGGCTCGTGCGTCGCCTAATGCCTTGGCGGCCAGACGAACGCCTGTTTTGCCTGCCCGACGATGTAGCCGACCTGGTTGCTTCGCCTTCGAGCCCCGACACCCGCCCACTAAACTTCCGATGATGGAGCGACACAGCGAGGCCGCACCAAGTCGTGGCGGAGATGATCACCGGTCGCCGTTTGAACGGTTCGTCGGGCAGGCCGCGTTGCGAGTGAGTCAGGCTCCGTTCTTCTTCGTCTGTGCCGGGATCGTCATGGCGTGGCTGATCAGCTTTCCATGGTGGACCGACCTCAAGACCTGGCAAGTTGCCATCCATACCATTGCGAGCGTTTTCACGCTGCTGTTGGTGGTGCTGCTCGAGAACGCCAGCCGCCGCGCAAGCGAGGCCGCGCAAGAGAAACTCAACATCATCGCCGAGGCGCTGGCCTCGCTGCTGGCGTCATCGGCATTCAACGATCCCGAGCTTCGAACGGCCGCGGATCGGCTGCGCGAAGCTGTTGGACTCGAAGAGCGCCACTGAGATGTGGTTGTACGGGGAGTCCTCAGCGGCCACATCCCGTCGACCATCCGGATCGGCCCACCGTGCGCCTTCGTCTCTGACCCGGCCCTCACGCTGACCGAGTCCTGCCCAATCCCTATCTTGCTCACGGCTGGACCAACCGTGCGTCACGGGCGACCAGCGAGGTTGTCGCGATCAACTCATGGATGAATCGCATTTTGCCCAGTACCGATGGCGGCAGCACGAACGGGGTGGCCCGTCGATCTGTTGACTTGGTTCAACGCCCACGCCGTTGGTGGAGAAGCGGATGTTATAGGGGTTGGTGCCGTAGGTCGCCGAAATTTGGTGAGTGCCGTCGGCAGTGATGGTCCAATAGGTCGCCGCGGAATTGGCGATTGTGCAGGTTTGGGCGGGTGGGTCAAGTTTGGCGGTGCTACCGCGGCCAAACAGGGTCGAGTCACAGCCGTCAGGGGTGTGGGCGGTGACTCGGGGGCCATAGTTGGCGGTGATAGTGGTGGTGCCGGCCAGGGGCGTAGGTGCGGCGCCAGGGGTGAAGGGGTTTTGGCGCCGGTTTCAGGGTCGGGAGAACCGTAGAACCAGGCGCCCAGGAAGGCCTTGGCCGAGCATTAGCACAAGCAGTGCTTGGCACGCAAGCCATCGAGGGCATGCGCCCACGGTGGGTGGGCGAAGTCGGTAACAAGTTCGCCATTGGTCGGCCACGATCGGGCACCGAGCGGTTATGCCAGCAGCCTTGTTGGGTGTGTGCTGAGGTGTCGGCGCAGCACGCGACCCGAGTGTCCGAGCCGATACGAGGGTCGCGCCCCACGTGCACTCCCGCGACGCTGGGGCGAGACCCTTGTCCATCTGATCGCGATGGTTGGTTATGAGAACCGAAACCAGCAAGGCTTCGCTCGTGCGTCGTTGGCGGGCGATCTGTGGTGGTGTGCGCGTGTTGTTGGCGGCGCCGGACGACAACAGCCGCTGGAACAGTGATCGAGCCGGTCGCCCGGTCCATGACAGATGGACGCGTCACAGCGCGCACCGCCGACAGCGGTGAGCAGGGGCTGGCGACTGGTCTGCGGGCAGAGAGTCGGTGGCGGTCTGGTCAGCCGAGGTCTCCGGCGGCAGCGCGTTCGGCGCGGTAAGCCAGCAGGTGGTCGAGAAATGGGTGTGGGTGTCGTCGCCGTAACGCTGCCAGGGACGGGGTGTCGGTGGTGTGGTCCGGGGTGGCGGGCAGGGCGAGTTCCTCGAACAGGACCTGTTGGAGTTCGCGTTCGGAGTAGAGGTCGACTTCGTGGCCGGCGAGCTGCCAGGCCGCGTGCTGATGACGGGTGCTGGTCTCGTGCTCGGGCGGTGTGGGCGGCCAGGTGGAGGCTGACCGTGTCACGCTGTCGGAATCGGTCATGACCGACATCATCGTCGCGCCGGGCCCGGGCCGGGCCTGGACACGCCGCGCGGGACCGTCCGTGCTGGTGGTCGGATCCTCGACGGGTCTAGCGGTGGCCGGATGGCGAGCAGGGACATCGTGGTCAGGGTGGGCGAGGACGACTGGCCGGCGCTCGACGATGCGGCCAAGTGTGCGGGGATGTTCCAGAGCAAGTCCGACGGCGCGGTGAAGATCGTGCGGATCGTGGCGCTTCGAGGGTTCGACTCCTCAGGGCAGCGAAGTGCCGCCGATAGGCCCGTGCCGCGCTGGTAGCCCATCGCCGCACTACACTCCGAGCAGCACCATGCCAACGCCGAGCCCGAAGTGCAACCATCGTCGAGCTGCTGAGGACCTCCCCCATCGCGCCCTTGCGCGACAACACGTACTCCCTTCCTGGCAGACACGCGGCCTGGCACAGCCGATCAGGTGAGACGAGTTCGCCACGTCGGGCCATGATCTATTGCCAGCCGTGGCGAATTCGGGGGTGCGCGAGGACACTGAGGACGTAGCGCCGAATTCGTCTCCAGGAGCAACGTGATGGCAGCCGACAGGCCTTTCGGGATCGATCCGGAAGAATTCGAACGCGCGTTACGGGAGGTGGGGATCGAATTCCGCGACCTCCTCGGAAAGGCCGGCGAGTACATCGATCGCGCAAGTGTGAGTACGCTGGCGTCGCTGCTCGGTCAGTTCGGTCAGCCGGAGCGTACGCGGCCGCCGAAGCCGGAGGGCGAGACCACCGGCGAGACCGGCAGCGGAGTGTGGGTCATCTACAGCATCGACGACGCCGGCGAAGCCAGGGTCGAGCAGGTTTTTCCGAGTGAGCTCGAGGCCTTGCGTGCGCATCGCGACAATACCGATGAGCGCCGTCGCGTGCGGTTCCTGCCCTACGGCGTCCCCGCAACTGCGCTGGGCACGCCCTGACATAGGTTGCGGCCGCTCGCCTCTCAGGCTGATCAGATCTCACCATCGGGTACCGCCGACTGGAGTGCAGTCAGCTGACAGCGCGCGAGTTCGCAGCCGAGTGTTGTTCGCGGCTCCAGCTAGGACCAGCGATCGTGTACGCGGTATTGCGCTTCGAGCGTCCTTCAGCAGTGTTTCGGCCGGTTCAGGCGATGACATCGGGTCGATGGCCAGCGGATAGCGCGCATGGATGAGGGTTCGTCCCCGGAGACCCCGGCATAATTCACAGATCGCCGCGTGCCGGCGGGCAGCCTCTTCGCTCCAGTGCGCCGGGTGTGGAAATCCTGCACCGCTTGCGAGTACTCGCGGATCTTCTCCCGCCCCACCTCGTAGTAGTCGTCCGCCCGGTAGCGGTTCCCCACCAGCCCAGCCACAGCGAACGCGGCTCTCTCCACAAAATGATCAGGAATGCCTGGGGTGACATAGATCAACCAGAGGTGGCCTGAACTGCGGGGAAAGGTCAGTTGTGCTCAGGGGCCACGACGTTGGACCCGCCAGCCCGCCGCCCGGCTCGGGACCCGCCACTCAGCCTCGTCGAGTTCGCCGCAGAAGCGCACCATGTCAGCGCGTTTTCCGTAGCGGAGAAGCCGTTTACGCAGAACAGCCGCGGCCAGCGCTGAGCCCAGCATGATCGCCGGGCAATCACAGATGACCGCCCGGATCACCGGCTCGGGTCAGCCGGGCGTGGACGTCGATGACGCTCGACCTTGCAATTGACCTATTTCTCGGGATACGCGATGTGGACCTACCTGTCCGAGCCCTATTCGCTCACCCTGCCCGGCGTGTACACCGAACAGCTGAGCACCTGGCACGAGCAAGGCGAGACCTGGCGGCGACTTGGCGTGCAGTACCCGGACACCATCGCCACCCACAGCCCGAAACAGGTCCTCTACATCGATCCCGACGGCCTGATCCGCAGGCGCGATCCGCCGTCGAGATCTCGTCGAATTCGCCTGCCGCCCATTACTCGAGCGACTTTCAGACAGTCGACGGCATCGTCATACCCACCAGCCGGGTCGTCTACGGCCGCGACGCAACCGGGCACCGCATCGAAGATCCGGTCCTGGTCTCGATCGACCTCGACAACGTGACGGTCAGCTGACCTTCACGGCCGCGGCCGCGGCCTGGGACGAATCGGTCGGCTCGTCGGGCGGCACCCAAGGCTGCACCGAATGGTGGGGCGGGAGGTGCCAGTTGTGCTGTCGGGCAGTGTGTTCGGCGATTCCGAGGAAGTTCGCGACGGCCGCGCTGTGGGGTTCGTCGCGCCATGCGATGCACCAGGGGTAGTACGGCTGCAGCTCAGCAGGGTGGTGAATCGGTATTCCCGAATCTGCGTATCGTGCTGCGTAGCTTTCGAATTCGAGGACATAGCCCGAATCGGTGGCACGGTGCACGGCGGCCAGGCAGTGCCCGAAGGTACCGGGGTTACCCAGCCATCGCATCGGCATCCCGGCGTGGCGTTCGAAGGTCGTGAGATAGTCGCCGTGCGCGTTGTACAGCCCGGATGCGGGCGTGTCGGCGAAGACCTCCACGGGGCGTTCGAACAGGGAGGCCGAGGCCTTCGGCGGATCGCCCGGGCGGCCGACCAGCAACATCGGCTCGAGACGCAGGCGATGAAATTGCCAGCCGGTCGGATTCCGCGCGACCATCGCGGCCGTGACACGCAGTATTGCGATATTGAGCCGATCATCGGCGCGATGAGATCCGGTTCCACCGGATCCCGAGTAGGTGCGGCTGTGGGCGTGGTTTTACAACGTCCGGGTTATCGCATGAGCGATGCGGCGGACCGTGTCGTCGGCTATCGGCCCGGCGTCCGGGCCTTCGGCGTAGTAGCGCAGGAATGCCTGATGGAAGCAGGCGCCGTCGAGCAGCGTTGCGGCGATCTCCACGTCTGCAGCAGCGTCGACGCGGCCCAATTTCTGCTCGGCGCGCAAGTATTCGGTGATTCCGTTGATGGCATGCCCGGGCCCGGCGCCGTAGCGGCTCATGGCCTCGCGGTGCGCGGCGAGGCGTGTGTGTTCGGCGAGGAGGCCACCGAACAACGGCAGGGCCCGCTGATAGAAGGTGGCCGCAGCGCGTGCGACAGCGAACAGATTGTCCTCGACCGTCGCGTTTCCCGGCTGCGCGGACAGGCCGGACAACGTGGGCATGCGTTCGCGCAGCACTTCGACGATCAGCT
Source organism: Nocardia sp. NPDC059229 (assembly GCF_042754165.1). Taxonomy (NCBI): domain Bacteria; kingdom Bacillati; phylum Actinomycetota; class Actinomycetes; order Mycobacteriales; family Nocardiaceae; genus Nocardia; species Nocardia sp. NPDC059229. The sequence continues at coordinate 68,036 of NZ_JBHZAK010000030.1, read as the reverse complement.
CTTCCTTGTCGCGAAAGTTCTTGTAGAGAGTCGCTTCCGAATAGCCCGCAGCCCTGGCGATCTCCTTGGTGGTAGCACGTGCGACACCGCGTTCGCGCATGATGTCGGCCGCCGCGTCCAGAATGCGGTCCCGTGCGCCCATCGAACCTCCCATTGACAGTGAGTGAATCCCCACCCACTATAGGTTAGTAAAAATTCACTCACCTTGGAGGCGTGACATGCGATTGACGGTCTTCGGCGCAAGCGGGGGGACGGGCAGCAACCTGGTCAGGCAGGCACTCACCGCCGGACATGCCGTGACCGCCGTGGTCCGCGGCGACCATTCACTGCCAGTCGACTCGAACCTGACGGTGATCACCGCGAATGCCATGAGCCCCACCGACATCGAAACCGCAGTCGCCGGAGCGGATGCAGTGCTGGACACGATAGGGCCGCGGGAACCGGGACCGACCAGCGTGGTGACCGACGCGGCGCGGTCGATCTGCACAGCGATGGAGGCCACCGGAACGTCCCGACTGCTCATCGTCAGCAACAGCGCGCGAACTCCTGGCCCCGGTGACGACCCGTTCACCCGGTATGTCGTCAAACCACTGATTCTGCGACCGTTGTTGCGGCACAGTCTGATCGACATGGCCAACGCCGAGGAAGCCGTGCGCCGCACCCGGCTGGACTGGACAATCGTCCGCGCACCCCAACTGACCGACAACCCGCGCAAGGGGGCATACCGCACCGCGATCGAACGCAACGTCACCTTCGGAATCCGGATTACCCGAAGCGATCTCGCAACATGCCTGATCGACCTCATCACCACACCCGATGCGTACCGTGCACACATCAACGTAGCCAACTGACCCAGCCACGGGCTGCCACACTACCGACCGACGATGGCACGACGAGCTGGTCACATCCACGCTGGCATGTGCACCAGATATTTAGATGATTGGTGCCCATCCGCCCTGCAGCGCGATCGTCTGGCCGGTAGGTGTGGCGCAGGACCGGCAGGCCGGCGTCGGCTCCGACAGCGAGCACGAACCTGTTCGCTGTCGGAGCCTCGCCCGGTCAGGAGTCCTCGCCCGGATCGGGTGTGTTGCCGACGGGTCTCATACTCGCGAGTGAGGTTCGGAGTGCGATTACTCCCGGGAGTGATTGATCCGATCTGGTCCACAGCGATGAGCTTTCGGCACGACCACAGAGACTCACCGCCCTCCGCGAGCCCGACGAATCCGGGTGACAGCGGGAATCGCCGGCGCCGCACTGCTGTTCGGGACCTCGACCCTCACAGCGGGGTGCGGCAGTTCACCGGAGTCGACACCGACACCAACACCGGCACCGGCAGACACCGATCGCGGACGACTCGTGAAGGCCGAGCACTGTTTGCAATCCCAGTCCTACTGAGAGAGACAGACATGGCACGGATTCGTCTCTGCGACAACGTAATTCCGATCCCCGCCGTGTCTGGGACCGAACACGCGCGGCGGCTGGGACCGCAAGCGACTGACCGACTATGTCCCAGCACGGGGGTCAGTTGTGAGCTGGTCGAAGTTGCCTGGGAATCCAATCCAAGATCAGGGGTTGACGGCAAAGATAGTAAGCGCGCATACTAGTCACATGACGCAGATCGCCGAAGCCTCCGCCACCTCGACCGCCACCCCCGCCGCCTTCTTCACCAAGTGGGCCGACATGGCCACCTGGCACGAGTGGAACCAGGACACCGAATGGGCCAAGCTCGACGGCAAGTTCGAGCAGGGCGCGACCGGCGTCATCAAGCCCAAGGGCGGCCCCAAGACCAAGTTCGTCGTCACCAAGCTCACCGACACCGAATTCATCGACTCGTCCAAGCTGATCGGCGCACGGCTGATCTTCGCCCACCAGGTCACCACCGACGGTGAGCGCACCACGGTCACAGTTCGCATCTCCATGGACGGCCCGCTGCGTGGACTCTGGACCAAGATCATGGGCGCCAATCTCGCCAAGTCGCTGCAGGGCGATGTCGACGCGCTGGTCGCCGCCGCTGAGGCGGTGCTGGTATGAGCACCAGGTACTGGCTCGCCGTCGTCTCCCCCGCGATGGTGGGCCAATGGCGGCTTGGGAGGTAGCTCGCAGCAAATTCGACCATGCCGACGAAAGCCTCGGCCTGTTGCTCTGGCAGGTGACCAACCGCTGGCAGGCCGCACACCGTGCAGCGCTGACCCCTTTCGACCTCACGCATGTCCAGTTCGTCCTGCTCGCCGCCCTGACCTGGCTCGCCGGCCGATCGGCCGGCGAGCCGGTCACCCAGCGCGACGTCGCCGACCAGGCCGCCACAGACCCCATGATGACCTCCCAGGTGCTGCGCACCCTGGAACAGAAGCGCCTCCTGGAACGCCGCGACCACCCCACCGATCGCCGCGCCAAATCCCTCGTTCCCACCGAATCCGGTGCGGCCCTGGTCAATCGGGCCATCGGCGCGGTCGAAGCTTGCGACCGCGCCTTCTTCGGCCCCCTCCGCGACCGCACACCAGGTTTCACCGAAGCGCTGCATCAGCTACGGGCTTGCGAGTATTGACCGCGTCCCATAGGAGAGTGGACCTGGTCGTGCTGGACCAAGGCATCGACATCTCCACCGCTGTCGGCCGCATGTTCTTCCGAATCCTCGGCGCGATAGCCAAATTCGAGCACGCCCTGATGTCCGAACGTACCCGCAATGGGCTGGCAGCCGCCCGCGGACCCATCGGCGGCCAGAAACCCAAACCCGGCCCCCGGCAGGTCCAGCTTGCTCGGCAGATGTACGACGAACTCGACGAACACGGCAAGCGTCGCTACACCGTCAGCCAAATCGCCGCCGAGTTCGGCATCACCCGACCCACCATCTACCGGCACCTCAACAAGGCGACCACATAATTCGCTACACCCAGTCGGATCCGCCTCCACTGACCCCTCGAGAGCGGCGGCTCAACTCCCGCTCGAGCAGCTGGATTCGGGGCGTTGATGTCGCGGGTTCGCCAGCCGCCGCGTACGGCTCAGAAGCAGTACGGGAATTTGCACTGAGACGGATCATTGGGACCGAAGATCGCTGCAATCAGTCCATTGATCACAGCGTCCGCCGCTCCCGACCCCGTGCTGATAGCGACATCTTGCACGCCGACAACGGTCGGGGTCGGCGGTGTGGCCTCGGCGGTTGCCGTCGTCGGGGCGACGATCACGATCCCTGCCGTGAGGGCCAGCATCGTCTTTCGAAGCATCGTGTTCCCTTTCGTTCTTCAATCGGTGAATCAAGTAATGCCACAGCCACGATCAGGGCAATGACCTGGTCAGGGCCGCACCGAGGCGGTTGGCTTCAGCGCAAGGTTCGCCATCGCCGGTCTGGACGCGCACATTGCGAACCGTGAACACGACGCTGCCGAAAGGGGCCGATGTCGCGACATAACACCCCAGCTTGTTGGTGTCCTGCACCGATCGGTACACGATCACATCTCGGCCGTAGTACGCGGTCCTGCGCACATCCTGGTAGTGCCCGGGCGTGAGCTGGTCATCCACTGTTTCGTCAGTGGCGGTGAGAATCAATTCGAACGCCTGGTCGGCGGATTGCCACCTGCATGCCTGCCAGGTCGGGGCCGAGGTGGGCATACGTGTCTTGGATGCCGTATTCAAGCCGGCCGCAGCGAGGGCGGTTTCCGACATCGAGCACGCATCCCAGACGACACCGGCCGCGGAAACCGTCGTAGCGAGAGGACCTCCAGGCGCGGCAGTGACAGGCGCGGACGTGCCGGGAGGCGCTGTGGCAGCGGGTGTCGTGGCATCGTCGTCGACCGGGCCGGGTTGCGGTCGAGCCGATCCGGCGTCGGTGCGGGCTCTGGTGGTAGCAGCGGCGCTGGTCGCCGACACAAACCTGCTCGGATTCGGCGAGCTGTCCACGGAGGTGGTGGTGCCGCATCCCGCCAGCAGTACGGCTGCACCACACGCCACCATTGCGAAAAGAGTCCCGCTAGCTCTTCTCGCCATCTCGGAGTCCTTCGCCGCCACGATCGATCGGCGCCCTGTGGGGGTTGGTCGAACATCCGGCCGCGAACAAGCGCGCGCCGAGAGTTGTTGAATATCCAGCCTATTCGGACTCATGGCCATTTCATCGGATGATCCCCTCATTCTGTTAGCAGGACTAGCGGCCCCCAAAATCTGGGGCTCGCCGCCAGCATCGCGATCGCACTCACCCCCGGCACACCGGTCCAGTGCGAGGACCGAAGCGATGGTTTCGCGCCGGCCACCAGAATCGTCTTCGCCGACGTGTGCGTGTCGATCATGGACGCAAAGCTAGAACCTCAACACCAGTTCAGGTCAAACAGCCTGCCGCAACACCGCGCTCCCCACGACCGGCAGCCTCCGACTCCGCTGCGCGCCCATCAAATCCGAAATCTAAATCCGAACAACCCCAGGCGAAGAAAGAGGCGAGCAAATCTCGCGCCGCCGCCGTCATGCTGCACTACGGCCGGGTGGACCAGCACCCATGTGAGCAGGGCTGCGGGGTGTTGTCGGTGCTGGTCACGGCTGGTCAGGCCGGTGACAGTCCGCAGTTCGCGGCGGTGCTGGACGCGATCGCGGTGCCGAAACTCGGTGGTGGGCGGGCGCGGGTGCGGCCGCAGCGGGTCCTGGCCGACAAGGCGTATTCCAGTCGCAGTAACCGGGAATGGTTGCGCCGTCACGGAATCAGAGCAACCATCCCGGTCCCGGCGGACCAGGCCGATCAAACAGCATCGGGCTGTGGCCACCAGGTTCGACAAACTCGCCGTCCGCTACCAGGCCACCATCAATATCGCCGTCATCAACCAATAGCTGCGACACATGTGAGGGCAGGCCACAGGCCCGCCCTCACCACTTCGAGACAGAACCTAGGCGCGTCCGCTGGAACGGGTCAGTGCCTGGTCTAACAGCTCGGGCCGCCGCTCGGATAGTCATCAGGCGGGCGATCGCGATGTTCGTCTCGCATGCGCTGGGTTCTGTTGCAGTGCACAATGTTTCGGTGTGGCAGCCCCTGGATCGTGGATGACGAGTTGTGGGCGGTAATCGAATCGCTACTGCCGGTGAAACCGGCCGGAACACCAGGACCGCCGCAGATGGACAGCCGACTGGCCGGAGCCGAGTCGGCTCGAATCGTGGTGGCACGCCGTCGTGCATCACGCCGCCGAGCCACCCACACCCACATGACCAGCCGCTGCCGCCGGGGATTAGGACCACTGCCGGGCCGAGCGTTGGCCGGGTTGGTATTGGTCAGCGACTGCGCCCGCGCTGGACGCCAGTCGCAGTACTGGCCATTCCGGGCCATCGCCGCGTGCCGCTCGAACTGGGGGCGGTGCGGGACACCTCGCGCCGAGCGCGCAAATCCCCACCTGAACGGCTCCGACTGGGGGCAACCTATTGGGCGCCTTCGGGCACTCGTGTGGTCGGCGACCCAGGACCGCTCCGCGTTGCTGGCCTCCTGCCATCGCGAATCCTTGCGCATGGCAGACGAACTCGGGGCGGACGTCGTGGCCTTCCCGGCCATCTCCACGAATCAGGGTGGGTCAGCGGGCGAATTCCGGGTTTGCCCCGATGCGCGCCAAACCCCCTGTGCGACAGGCTCAATCCCGGGTCGGGTCACAGTCGATAGGAGTTGATTCACACATGGCTCAACGGATGCTGGTAGGTCTGAGCGCTGCCGCTCTGATCACGGCGGCGGCTGGCGCGCTCGCCCCGGTAGCGAACGCCAAGGACCTGGCCGACGGGGTGTCGTGCTTCGGGCGCAGCTGCCGCAACGACACCGATGACACCTACCGGGTGCGAGCCCGGGTGCGATGCACGGGCACTGTCGGTTCACACGAGATCTCGGTCCTCGTCAACAGCCACTCCACCCAACAGGTGAGTGCCTCCTGTCCGGACGAGTTTCCCAGGAAAGGCGGAATCAAGGACTGGAACTCCGTGACGGACATCGACTACCTGAGCGCCACGGTAGACAACAGCAGCCACCCTGCCCCAGCGTCCAGCGGGTCCGGGTCCTGATCCGGGACGAACTCCACCAGGGCGGTGCCGGCGTGCCTGTACGTGTTCGATCTGCTGGGTTTCGGCGACCGTGACCTGCGCACGCTGACCTACCTGCAACGCCGCGAGCGCCTCGACCGGCTGGGTCTGCCCCACGGCCCGGTCCTGCTCTCGCCGTCCTACCTCGACACCCCGGTCTCGCGCGTGATGCAGGTCGCCGCCGAGCACGACATCGAGGGCGTGATCGGCAAACGCGTGGACAGCACCTACCGGCCCGGGCGCTCGCAGGCATGGCGCAAACTCCCGCTGCGCCGGTCCACCCTTCCACTCGAGCCCTTGCGGTCAGACTCCGGCCGACGACCGGGCTGCGATCACAGTCCTGTTGTCAGGACCACGCGGAACCGGGCTTTACCACTGAGGGCGTGGCGATATGCGGCGGGCGCGTCGTCGAGCGGCCGCTCCTCGACCATGGCCCGGATGCCGGTGATGGCCGCGAAGTCGAGGGTGCGTTCGATGTCGCGGGCGGTGCCGGCCGGGTGCCCGCGTACTGCCCGGGACTGAAAGATCAGTTGGAAGGGGCTGACCGGGATCGGCGTCGGAACCGCACCGATGACGATCAGTTCGCCGTCTGTGGACAGGCCGTCGATCGTGGCGCCCATCGCCTCGGAGCTCGCGGCGGTGGCTTGAACGACGCGGGCGCCGCCGAGACGGCGGAGTTCGGCGGCGACATCCTGGGCTGTGGAGTCGATGTAGTGCCGGGCCCCGAGTTTTATAGCGAGCGGTTCCTTGTCCTCCCCCCGTGCGATCGCGACGGTGTCGAAGCCCATCTTCGCGGCGAACTGGACACCGAGGTGCCCGAGCCCTCCGATGCCGAGGATCGCGACCAGATCGCCGGGCCGGGCCTGGCTACGGCGAAGCGAGTTGTAGGTGGTCACTCCCGCGCAGGCCATCGGTCCGGCGTCGACCGCGGTGAACTCGTCGGGGATGCGGGCGATCGCGCTCGCCGGCACGACCACGGCTTCGGCGTAGCCCCCCGGATACTGCCAGCCCGGCACCTGGAGGTTCTCGCAATGCATGAAGTCCCCGTCACGACAGTGGTCGCAGTAAAGGCACGCACCGCCGAACCAGCCGACGGCCACCCGATCGCCGGGACGCCAGCGGGCGACGCCGTCGCCGACCGCGTCGATGCGACCTGCGATCTCGTGGCCGGGCGTCAGCGGGAACGTCACGCCGGGCAACGCATTGGTGACGAACGCATTGTCGGAGTGGCAGATACCGCAGGCTTCGACGGTGACCCGCACCTGTCCCGGCCCTGGATCGGGTATATCGCGAGTGGTCAAGAACAGTTCGCCGTCCGGGTGGTCCACCTGGACGGATCGGATGCTGGGCATCAGAAGAACTCCCTCCGGCTGTGAGCGGGCGTGCCATGCAGTTCGCGCAGAATCGCTGCAGAGATCGGTTGGCATCGAACAGAACTGCTCGAGCGCGGTCCTGTCCATAACGGTCCTCCGCCGGACCGCCGGGGCACCTTCGAGGGTAATGCCCCCGCCCGTCCGGGTCGAGACGAACCCGTAAGCAACCGCTGGCAACAGAACAAGGAGTGCATGGCAATGAACACCACAGGGGTTCCCGCGCTGAAGCTCGAGGCGGTCGTCATCCCATCTCGGGACAGGGCCCACAGTGGGATCAACCAAACCGGGGGCGGTCCCGCAGCACGGACTCGTGGCCATCTGTACGGCCGAGACCGGCGATCCCCTGTTCCGCCATCGCCACGCCGAGGGCTGAGATCACGATCAGGACCGAGCTCGGATCTCACGGCTGGTGCCGCGGAATTCGGCCACGACGATCTCACCGCGACGCACGGTGACGTCGTAGATGCCGTTGCGGCCGTAGCGGGCCCGCTCGACGGCTTCGGCGACCAGCTCGTCGCCGGCGGTAGTCGGCTCCAGATAGGTGATCGACGCGCCAGCGGCCACCGTGGGACGGCCATAACCATTGCACGCCACTGCGAAGGCACTGTCGGCCAGGAGGAAGACATAGCCGCCGTGGGTGATGGCGTGGCCGTTGAGCATGTCGTCGGTGACCTTCATGGCGAGGGTGGCCGATCCGGGTCCGTTGCCCAGCAACTGAATTCCGCAGTCTGTCGACGCGTGATCTACGTCGAGCATTGCACGGGCGAAGTTGATTCCGGTGGAATCTTCGCCGACGTGTTCGTTCATCGTGTACTCCCTCAGACGTGTTCAGTGGGGGCGGTTGTCGATCAGGCGGCGGACCTTGCCCGACGATCGTTCGAGGGTTGCGGGCGCGAGTACCTTGACACCCACGGTGACGCCGATCTGCTGCTTGATCAGTTGGATCAATGTCGCGGCCGCCGCCTCGCGATCCGCGGTGGTGGTGTCGGGGCGGGCTTCGACTCGCACGGTCAGCTGATCCATCCGGCCGGGTCGGTCCAGTACGCAATGGAATTGGGGTGCGAGCGCGGGCACGGTGAGGATGATTTCCTCGATCTGGGTGGGGAACAGGTTCACGCCGCGCAGGATGATCATGTCGTCGCTGCGGCCGGTGATTTTCTGCATTCTGCGCATGGTGCGGGCGGTGCCGGGCAGCAGGCGGGTGATATCGCGGGTGCGGTAGCGGATGACGGGGAATGCCTCCTTGGTCAGGGAGGTGAACACGAGCTCGCCTTCGGCCCCGTCGGGCAGCACTTCTCCGGTCTCGGGGTCGATGATTTCCGGGTAGAAGTGGTCTTCCCAGATATGCGGTCCGTCTTTGGTTTCCGCGCATTCCATGGCGACGCCGGGTCCGATGACCTCGGACAGCCCGTAGATGTCGAGGGCGTCGATGTCCAGTTGTGATTCGAGTTCGCGGCGCATGGCCTCGGTCCACGGCTCGGCTCCGAACACGCCGATCCGCAGGGACGTCGATGCCGGGTCGATGCCCTGGCGGGTCATGGCGTCGAGCAATGTCAGCATGTAGGACGGCGTCACCATGATGGCGTCGGGCCTGAAGTCCTGGATCAGGCGTACCTGGCGCTCGGTCATGCCACCCGACATGGGAATCACGGTGCAGCCCAGTCGTTCCGCGCCGTAGTGGGCGCCGAGTCCCCCGGTGAACAGCCCGTAGCCGTAGGCGATGTGCACGACGTCGGTGGAGCGTACGCCCGCGGCGCGCAGACTGCGGGCGATGAGATCGGCCCAGTGTCCGAGATCGTTGGCGGTATAGCCGACGACAGTGGGCTGGCCGGTGGTACCGGAGGAGGCGTGGATGCGCGAAACCTGCTCGCGCGGAACGGCGAACATCCCGAACGGATAGTTGGCCCGCAGGTCGGCCTTGGTGGTGAATGGGAATTTCGCCAGGTCGGACAGTTCTCTCAGCTCCGACGGGTGCACGCCGACCGCGTCGAATGCGGTGCGGTAGTGGGAAACGTGGTCGTAGGCGTGCTGTAGTGACCAGCGCAGCCGTTCGAGTTGCAGTGCGGCGATGCGGTCGCGATCGGCGAATTCGATATCGTCGGCGGGAACCGTGGCGGGCGTGGGAGCGACGGTGCTCAAGGGAATGTCCTGTCGGTGTCGTGATCAGGCGTCGAAGTCGACGGTGAGGGCGTCGGTGATCGGGTAGCTCTGGCAGGTGAGCACGAAGCCCGCTGCGATTTCGCTGTCCTCGAGGGCATAGTTGCGCCGCATGTCCGCCGCCCCGTCGGTGATCTTGGCGCGGCAGGTGCCGCACACTCCGCCCTTGCACGCGAAGGGCAGATCGGAGCGCACCTGTTCGGCAGCATCCAGAATCGTCCGGTCCCGTGGCAGGTCAGCGGTGGTGGATCGGCCGTCGAGGGTGATGGTGACCCGGCTGCTCGGCCCGGTCGTCCCCGGTTCACGGTGGGGCTCCGGCGGTGGTGGGGTGTCACCGGCGTAGAACAGCTCGCGGTGGACGCGATCGGCGGCCACCCCGAAGTCGGCCAGCACGGTGACGGTGTCGTCCACCATGCCGTGCGGCCCGCAGATCCACGCGTGGTCGATACCGTCGATATCGACCAGCGCCGTGAGGATTTCACGCAGTCGGTCGGCATCGATTCGGCCGCTGAACAATTCGACGTCGCGTGGTTCGCGGGACAGCACGTGGATGAGCGAGAAGCGTTCGCCGTAGGCGTCTTTCAGGTCGGCGAGCTCGTCGGCGAACATGACCGAGCGGGTGCGCCGGTTGCCGTACAGCAGCGTCACCCGGCTGTCGGGGTTGGCGAGCAGCGAGGCGGCGATAGACAGCAGCGGAGTGATGCCGGACCCAGCGCCCACCAGCAGATGCCGTCCAGCGCTCGCCGGGTCGGCGACGAAGCTGCCGGACGGGGGCTGCACCTCTACGCGATCGCCCGGCGTGACCTCGTGGACCAGCCAGTTCGAGAACAGGCCGCCGGATACCTCCCGCACTCCGACCCGGGGCGCCGCGCCCTGCGCAGCGCAGATCGAGTACGAACGCCGCTGCTCGACGCCGTCCACTGTCCGCCGCAGTGTGAGGAATTGGCCCGGCCGGAAATGGAATTCGTCGGCGAGCCGATCCGGTACGGCGAAGGTCACGGCGACGGCGTCGTCGCACAGGCGCTGCACGGCCGCGACCTCGAGCGTATGGAACGCGCGGGATCGGCCGGTGGTAGGTGCCGTTGTCGTGGTCACCTCAGATCTCCTTCACATGATCGAACGGTTCGAGACAGTCGCGGCAGCGATACAGCGCCTTGCATGCGGTGGCCGAGAACGGCGAGACGAGTTCGGTCGCGGCCGAGCCGCAGTACGGGCAGCGCACGGCGCGCGGCGGCGCGGTCAGGGTGAGCGGGATGGGCCCGCCGGTTCGCGCCGGTGCCGGGCCCGGCGGGGAGTATCCGTGTTCGCGCAGCTTGCGCCGCCCGTCGGGGGTGATCCAGTCGCTGCTCCATGGCGGCGACAGCACGGTGTCCACCCGCACGGCCACGAAACCGTGTGCGCGCAGGTCGTATTCGATGTCGGCTCGAATGGTTGCCATGGCCGGGCACCCGGAGTAGGTGGGGGTGATGGTCACAACGACCACGCCCTCGGATTCGACCCGCACGTCGCGTAGGACGCCGAGGTCGGCGATGGTGAGCATCGGCATCTCCGGGTCTGCGACCGCCGCGGCCACCGCCCGGGCACGATCTTCTTCGACGGTAGCGGCCGCGGTCACCATGATGCTTCCGGATGGGCTCGGGCCACGCTCTGCATCTCGGCCAGGATCAGCCCCAGCGCTTCGGTGTGCAGGCCGTCGCGCCCGGCGCGTCCTCCGACAGTCGCGGCCGAAGCCCGCTCAGGTGCAGTGGTTTCCGCAGCCCGAAGAATCGTTGTGAGGGTCTCTACGACCTCGGTGCGCACCTGCGCCGGGTCCACGGCCACCCCGGTCGCCGCGAGCGCCGTCTCGTCCGCGGAGGTGCTGAACAGTTCTGGAACGAAGGGCCAGACCTGGCCCAGCGCCCGGACCAACCGGCCGTGCGACTCGTCGGTCCCCGCGCCGAGCACGACCGCCCATCGGGCCGCGTAATCACGGTGGTAGGTCAATTCCTTGACCCCCTTGTGCGCCACTGCCGACAGCACCGGGTCCCGGGAGTCCCGCAAACGCGCGAAGACCGCCAGCCGCCAGGTCGAGAAGACGAGCAGCCTGGTGATCGCCTGCGCGAAGTCACCATTGTCGAGTTCACACAGGCGCACATTGCGGAATTCGGCGTCGGTGCGGAAGAACGCCAGCGCGTCCTCGGGCGGCATGGGTGAGGTATCCGAAATGTGGGGCACGACGGCGGGATCGGCGGCCGCAGCGCGGGCCAGCAGCAGCCGCGCCTGCCCGAGCAGGTCCAGGCCGATATTGGCCAGCGCGACCTCCTCCTCCAATTCTGGTGCGTGCGTGACCAATTCGGTCAACCTCTGGGCGCTGATCAGGGCATCGTCGGCGAGCATGAGGCAGTACCGCGCCAGCTCCGAGGCGTCCGCGTCCCCAGGCACGGTCGTGTCCACCCCGGCCAGGGGATCGTCGAAGCTGGTCCCGAAGGCCCAGCGGCCGTCGTCATCGGCGGCGGCAAGACCGTCGAAGGGATTGTCGTGGTCGATCATGGCGGCGCCTCACATGTGGGGAACGGTGTCGGGGATCTCGTAGAAGGTCGGATGGCGGTAGACCTTGTCGCGGTTGGGCGCGAAGAAGGGATCCTTCTCGGCCGGGCTGGATGCGGCGATGGCGTGCGAGGGCACCACCCAGATGCTCACGCCCTCGTTGCGGCGGGTATAAACGTCGCGGGCGTGCCGCAGTGCCATCTCGCCGTCGGCGGCGTGCAGTGAACCCACGTGCACGTGGTTGAGTCCGCGCTTGCCACGCACGAACACCTCGTACAGCGGCCATTCCGAACGAGTTCCGGTCATGGTCATGCCTCCTGACTTCCGTTGCGGTGGGCGAACGCCGCGGCTGCTTCGCGCACCCACGCCCCGTTGTCGTGTGCGGATCGCCGGACATCGATCCGCTGCGCATTGCACGCACCGTTGCCCGCGACGACCTGCGTGAACTCGTCCCAGTCGGGTTCGCCGAAATCATGGGCGCCGCGGTCGGCGTTCCATACCAGTTCAGGATCGGGCAGGGTGACACCCAGCGTCGCGGCCTGCGGAACCGTCATGTCGACGAATCGCTGCCGCAGTTCGTCATTGGTGTGGCGTTTGATCCGCCAGCGCATGGACTGCGCGGTGTTGGGCGAGGCGTCGTCGGGCGGGCCGAACATCATCAGTGCCGGCCACCACCACCGATCGACGGACTCCTGCACCATGGCCCGCTGGGCGTCGGTGCCGCGCATCATGGTCATGAGCAGCTCGTAGCCCTGACGCTGATGGAACGACTCCTCCTTGCAGACCCGGATCATCGCGCGCGCGTAGGGACCGAACGAGCTGCGGCACAGCGGAACCTGGTTGCAGATCGCCGCGCCGTCCACCAGCCACCCGATGACCCCGACATCGGCGAAGGTCAGGGTCGGATAGTTGAAGATCGAGGAGTATTTCTGCTGGCCGGAGAGCAGTTTGCCGGTGAGGTCGCCGCGGTCCGCGCCCAGGGTTTCCGCCGCGGAGTACAGGTACAGACCGTGCCCGGCCTCGTCCTGGACCTTGGCCAGCAGGATCGCCTTGCGGCGCAGCGAGGGCGCGCGGGTGAGCCAGTTGCCTTCGGGCTGCATGCCGATGATCTCGGAGTGGGCGTGCTGGGCGATCTGGCGAATCAGGGTGGCGCGGTAGGCGTCCGGCATCCAGTCGCGTGGCTCGATGCGCTGATCGGCGTCGAGTGTGGCGTCGAATCCCGCCTGCAGATCGTCGGAGACAGGGGTGTTCATGACCGAACCCTTCAGTGACCGGTGAAGACCGGGGTTGTCTTGGACAGGAAGGCGGTGACCGCGGCGCGATGGTCGGCGCTCGCGCCGAGCCGCTGCTGGGCGTTGGCTTCGTGTTCCAGCGTTTCGGCCAGATCGGCGTCCGACCGCTCCAGCAGCGCCTTCACCTCTCGGTAGGCCGCGGTCGGTCCTGCGGCCAGGCGGGCCGCGAGTTCGCGTGCCGCGGTGTCCAATTCGGAGTCGTCGACGACCCGATGCACCAGTCCCCATTCCAGTGCCCGGGCGGCGTCGATCCGATCGCCGAGCAGCATGAGCCCTGCGGTCCGCGCGGTGCCGAGAGCACGTGCCAAGCTGCGGCTCAGACCCGAATCGCTGGCCAGGCCGATGCCGGTGAACGCGGTGGCGAAGGTCGACGACCGCCCGCCGATCCGGATATCGCCCGTCAGCGCGATGCCGAGTCCCGCACCGACACAGGCGCCCTGGATCGCGACGACCACCGGTACCTGGATCGCCGCCAACGCGGTGATCAGCGGGTTGTAGTGTTCCCGGACGGTCGCCATGGCGGTGGCCGGGTCGGCGTCCAGGGCGGTCACGTGCTCGGCGAGATCCTGTCCGACGCAGAAGTTCCGGCCCTCCGCGCGCAGCAGGACGGCCCGGATGCTGTTGTCGGCAGCGAGGGATCGCAGGGCGTCGAGCAGTTCCTCTTTGAGGGCGCGGTCCAGCGCGTTGGATGCCGCGGGCCGCGCCAGCGTGAGGACGGCCAGGCCATCACTCCGTTGCATGGTGGCGGTGGTCATCGAGTCGTTCCTTTCGTTCCGCCGTTCCAGTCGTAGAACCCGCGTCCGGTCTTGCGCCCGAGCTCGCCCCGGGCGACCTTGTCGCGCAGCAGCTGTGGGGGTTCGAAGCGGGGTCCCAGTGTGGCGGCGAGGTGTTCGGCGATCGCGAGCCGGACGTCGAGCCCGACCAGATCGGTCGACCGCAGCGGGCCCATCGCATGCCGGTAACCCAGTTCCATTGCCCTGTCGATGGATTCGGCGTCCGCTACGCCGTCCTCGAGCATGCGGACGGCTTCCAGCCCGAGGCACACCCCGAGACGGCTGGTCGCGAAGCCCGGGGCGTCGTTGACCAGTACCTCGGCTTTGCCGAGCGCGGCGACCCAGCCCCGCACTCGCTCAGTGACGCCGGGGTCGGTGCCGGGGGCGCGCACCACCTCGACAAGTTTGGACGCGGGGACGGGATTGAAGAAGTGCATGCCCAGGAAGCGGGTCGGGTCCTTCAGCACCGCACCCAGTTCCGTGATGGACAGGGAACTGGTGTTGGAGGCGAGTACCGTGTCCGGCCCGACCGCCCGCTCCGCGGCAGTCAGCACTTCGGCCTTGATTCGCGGGGTCTCCGGCACCGCTTCGATCACCAGATCCGAATCGGCGGGCAGCTCGGCGATCGCCGTAGCCAGGGTGATTCTCCCCATGATCGTGTCGATATCACTGCCGCCCAGCGCATTTCGGTCCGCTGCCGCAGACAGGCCATTGCGAATACGCTGCCGTGCTGCGGCGAGATCGCCTGATTCGACGACGGTGACATCGCTGCCGAGGGCGGCGAAGGACTGCGCGATGCCCGCGCCCATCCGTCCCCCGCCGATCACCCCGATCCGTACGGCTACCGCAGTGTCGGTCATCGTGTCCTCTTCTCCAGGAATGCGGTCATCCGCTCGTATTTCTCGGCGCTGTCGAACAGCACCGCTTGGGCGATGTCATCGGCGCGGGAGCCGTCGGCGACCAGCTTGGTCAGCCGCAATGCCAGCGGTGACTGGCGCACGATGCGGTCGAGTAGTTCGTGTGCGGCGGTGACGTGTGTCCCCTCCGGGACGACGTCGAGCACCAGCCCGCACCGCAGTGCGCGGTCGGCATCCAGCCGCGCACCACCGAGCAGGACCTGCTTGGCGATCGAGGCGCCGACCAGCTCCGGCAGCCGATAACCGGCGCCCGCCGCGGCCATGATGCCCAGACCTGGTTCCGGATTCGCGAAAACGGCCGTCGGCGTGGCGATCCGGATGTCGCAGGCATAGGCCAGTTCGGCGCCACCGCCGAAGGCGTAACCGCTCACCGCGGCGATCGTCGGCAGCGGCAGCCGCGCCACCCTGTCGAACAGGGTGCGGTTGATCCCGGCCAGCGCTTCGTTCAGTCCCCGGTCACGCAATTCGGCGATATCGGCGCCACCGGCGAAATGGTCACCACGACCGGTGAGCACCAATGGTTTCGGCGTACGTTCCAGCCGCTCGCAGACCCGGTGCAGCTCGGAGATCATTTCGGCGTCGATGGCATTGCGCCGTTCCGGCCGATCCAGGACCACCACGGTGCGGTCGTCGGACTCGGTGACATCGAGGGTGGAGAACAGGCGGCTCACGGGGCCTCCACCAGCATCGCCACACCGGGTTTGGCCACCGCCCACGGCGCTCGCGTCATCGATTCGGCGCCGCCCGCCACGATCAGGTCGGCGTCGCCGCCGCGAATCATGGCGGCCGCGGTCGCGACCGCCGTCGATCCGCTCGCGCACAACCGGTTGACCGTGAACCCTGGCACCGAATCCGGCAGCCCGGCCAGCAGCGCCGCCATGCGGGCGACATTGCGGTTGCCCTCGCCGGGCTGATTCGCCGCGCCCAGGATCACCTCGTCCACTGCGCCGTCGGGGATCGCGGCCCTGCGCACCGCTTCCCGGATCACCAGCGCTGCCATGTCATCGGGCCGGACTTCGGCAAGAGCGCCGCCGTAGCGGCCCTGGGGCGTTCGCGCCCCGTCCACCAGAAAGACCTCGCGCATCCTCACACTCCTGTCCTCGCCTCTATGATTACCGAATGTTCGGTCGGTAATCAACAGTCGGCCGCGGGTCTGCGCGAAATGCTCGCCGGTCACTGGGAAGATGGTCGGATGGCTTCTCCGCGCGTCACCCGCAGGTCCGGCCCCGGCCGGCCCGGCTACGACCTCGACTCCCTGCTGTCGGTCGCCGTCAAGGTCTTCAACGAGAAGGGCTACGACGGCACCAGCATGGAGACCCTGGCGCAGCGGCTCGGAATCACGAAATCCTCCATCTACCACCATGTCTCCGGCAAGGAGGAGTTGCTGGAGCTGGCGCTCGGGCGCGCACTCAACGGGCTGTTCGCGGTTACCACCGAACCCGAGGTCACCTCGGGCCCCTACATCGACCGGCTCGAGCATCTGGTGCGCCGCAGCGTCCAGGTGCTGGCCACCGAGCTGCCGTATGTGACATTGCTGCTGCGGGTGCGTGGCAACAGCCCCGTCGAACGCCGCGCGCTCGCCCGCCGCCGCGAATTCGACGATGTGGTCGCGCGACTGGTCAGCGAGGCCGTTTCCGAGGGCGATCTGCGCCCGGACATCGATCCCGCGTTGATCAGCCGCCTGCTGTTCGGCATGGTCAACTCCCTCATCGAGTGGTACAGCCCGCGTGGGGGCACCTCCGTGGACCAGCTCGCCGACGCCGTGGTCCACATGACGTTCGAGGGCCTGCGCACGCACTGACCGGTCACGGTTTCCTTGACACGAGCGAGGGCCTCGCGCGATCGTAATTACCGACCGAATGGACGGTAGATTGGAGTTGTTGTGAGCAGGTTGTTGCAGAGTTATGTGAGCGGACGGTGGCAGACTCCGCCGGATGCGGGCCAGTCGGTCCTCAGCGCCGTGGACAGCACCGAGATCGCCCGGGTCTCCTCGACCGGCGTCGACTTCGCTGCGGCGGTGCACCACGCGCGCTCGGTCGGCGGGCCCGCGCTGGCGCGGCTGACCTTCCATGAGCGCGCGGGACTGCTGAAGGCCCTTGGGCTAGCCATCCTGGCGCGCAAGGACGAGTTCTACGCGGTGTCGCGGGCCACCGGCGCGACCGATCGGGACTCGGCGATCGACATCGATGGCGGCGCGGGCACCCTGCTCAGCTACGCCAGTCGAGCCAAGCGTGAATTGCCCAATGGCACCGTGTATCTCGACGGCGGGGTGGAACGGCTCGGCAAGCGCGGAACCTTCGTCGCCCAGCACGTCTACACCACCCGCCCGGGCGTGGCGGTGCAGATCAATGCTTTCAACTTCCCGGTCTGGGGTTTCCTCGAGAAGCTGGCTCCGGCGTTCATCGCGGGTGTACCGAGCATCGTGAAGCCCGCGTCGCAGACGGCGTATCTGACCGAGGCCGTGTTCCGCCACATCGTCGAATCCGGTCTGCTGCCCGAGGGTTCGGTGCAGCTGGTCTGCGGCAGCACCGGCGACCTGTTGGACCAGCTGGGCGGCCAGGACTCGCTGCTGTTCACCGGTTCCGGGCAGACTGCCGCGCTGCTGCGCACGCACCCGGCCGTCGTGCACCACGGCACCCGTTTCACGGCGGAGGCCGATTCGCTCAACGCCTCGATCCTCGGCACCGACGTGGCGCCCGGCACTGCGGAGTTCGATCTGTTTGTGCGCCAATTGGTTACGGAGATGACCGCGAAGGCGGGACAGAAGTGCACGGCCATCCGCCGCGCGTTCGTTCCGGAGAACATGGTCGACGCGGTGGTCGACGCCGCCCGGGAGCGGTTGAGCAAGGTCGTGATGGGCGCACCCGGGGACGAGGGCGTCACCATGGGCGCGCTGGCCAGCGTGCAGCAACGCGACGAAGTGCTGAAGGCCGTCCAGGCACTCACCGCCAGCAGCGATATCGTGGTCGGCCGAGCGCAGGCTACGGAGGGACCGGGCGCGTTCCTGTCGCCTATCTTGTTGCGCTGCAAGGACAACACCACCTCCGAACCGCACGAGATCGAGCCGTTCGGTCCCGTGGCGACGGTCATCGGCTATCGCGACGCCGCCGAGGTGATCGAGCTGGTGGCGCGCGGGCAGGGCAGTCTGGTCGCCTCCCTGGTCACCGCCGACGCGGCGATCGCCCGGGAGATCGTGCTGGGCCTGGCTCCGTTCCACGGCCGTGTCCTGGTTCTCGACACCGAGGATGCGAAGGAGTCGACCGGCCACGGTTCCCCGCTGCCGGTGCTCGTACACGGAGGACCCGGCCGGGCCGGGGGCGGCGAAGAGCTGGGCGGTATCCGCGGCGTGCTCCATCACATGCAGCGCACGGCCGTACAGGCGTCGCCGGACAAGCTCTCCGCTATTACCGGACAGTGGGTCACCGGCGCCGCCCGGCACGCCGGCGCGGTGCATCCATTCCGGAAGAGCCTGGCGGAGTTGGCTATCGGTGACACCATCGTGGGCGGTCCGCGGCAGGTCACGGGCGCGGACATCGCACACTTCGCGGAGTTCACCGGCGACACGTTCTACGCGCACACCGATCCCGTTGCCGCGGCGGCCAATCCACTCTTCGGCGGTATCGTCGCCCACGGCTACCTGGTTGTATCGCTTGCGGCCGGGCTGTTCGTGGACCCCGCGCCGGGCCCGGTCCTCGCCAATTTCGGCGTCGACAACCTCCGATTCCTCACCCCCGTCAAGGTCGACGACATCCTCACCGTGACCCTCACCGCGAAGGCCATCACGCCCCGGGCCACCGCCGACTACGGTGAAGTCCGCTGGGACACCGTGGTGACGAATCAGAATGCCGAAGCCGTTGCGACCTACGACGTACTCACCCTGGTGGCGAAGTCATGACCTACCGCATCGCCATCTGCTACGGCCGCCCGGCAGATCCCGCGGCCTTCGACGCGTACTACGCCGAAACCCATGTCCCGCTGGCTCGGAAGATCCCCGGCCTCTCCGCATTCACCTGGGGCCCCTGCTCCGCGCTCGGTAGCGGCGAACCGCCGTACTACATGGTTGCGAGCCTGGACTTCCCGACGGCCGAGGCACTCGATCAGGCATTGGCCTCAACCGAAATGAAGGCCGCCGGCCGCGATGTCCGTAACTTCGCCACCGGCGGTGTCACCATGTTCACCCAATCCGAGCAATCAGGACTGATTCCCTGATCCGCACGCCACGCGGTCGGGCGCGGACGCGGGCAGGCGGCGGCGCGACCACCCTGCGTGCCGCGATCAATGCCATCAGCCCGGACGGCACCCGCACCAATGTCAGCGCGCAGCGCGAGGACGTCACGCTGCCGGTATTCGCGATGTACTCGCGCTGCTCGACACACCGATGAAACCGGTGGTGACCCACCGACTTCCAACCGACACGCCGGGCGCCCGGTTACTCCGATACCGGGCGCCCGGCCGCTGCCGCGATTCACTCGCCGGGATCGACCAGACACAGAATCGTCGGATCGGGTTTCGGGTAGACGACCGCGTTGTGGGCGTCGGTCGCGTCGCCGCACGCGGTGGGGTCGGTGGAGCCCTTGATGATTCGGCCGATCTTGAAATAGGTCAGTTGCGCCTGGTGCCCGCTCTGCGCCGCGGCAGTGCCGCAGTCGACCGGCTGCGCCGAGTTGTCGAGGCTGTTCTGGGCCACGCATTCGCCCTCGCGCACCTGCAATTCCAGGCACAGGGTGGTGTTGCGCATGCCGCCGATGGAGCGCACGGTGTCGTAATCGGTGCCGGGACACGAGCCGCCACCCGGATCCTTCAGCACCACGCCGACGCGGTAGATCGTCGTCGGGTCGTCACAGGACACCGTCGTCACGTCGACCATGGCGGGCCCGCCGCTGACCTTCACACAGTCACCGGCGGACACCTTCCGCAGCGGATCACGGCCACCGTCTCGAACATGGCCATGATCGGTGACGTGCTGCCAGCCGTACACGACGGCGATCGACAGCGCCATGCCTACCAGACCGCCGACCCCACCCAGCCACCTCCGGTGTCGCCTCGGTGGCTGCGGCGGCCACGGGGGCGGATAGCCGGTGACGGGCTGCTGCGTCGCAGGCCCATAGCCCTGCGGCGCGCGATGATCGGACGAACTGGTCATGAAAAGCCTTCTCGCTCACTGATTGTGGATTTGCATGAGCGCGAGCGGAATCCGTCGCGAAACCCGCGCTCGCACCATGAGTTTTACTTACCACTAGGTAAAATTCAAGGCCTTCAGGGGCCGGCGAGAGATTCGATTACGGAGCGGCGGATTCCAGACGGGCGTCGATGGATTCGATGCTCTCGCCCTGGCCGCGCGGGCGGAAGGTCACACCCACGAGGCCGGACATCGCGGTGACGACCACCATCATGGTCACCAGGACAGCGAAGCCGCGGTGCAGCAGGGTCGGCACGAAGACCAGCATCACGGCGGAAGCGATGCGGGCGAGACCGAAGCTGAGGCCGATCGCCGTGCTGCGCAATCGGGTTGGGAAACTCTCCTGGCACCACAGCTTGTAGTGCGCCTCACCGGCCAGGGTGTTGCCGATGCCGTAGGCGATGAACGCGGCGACGAGCGTCGGTGCGCCGGTGTCTACCACGAGCAGCGCAGCCCAGGACAAGATTTGCGTGACCGCGCCCGCGACGAAAACCGGTGTCCGGGCCCTGGTATCCATCAGCGGCATCATCGCCAGCACCGTGACCGCGAGTAGTGGGACCACCAGCAGCGAGGCCGTCAGCGCTCGGGACGAGTCGAGATGGCCCACGGTCTCGAGTGCGTAGAGGCCGAAGGATCCGTAGAAATTGGTGCCGAGGGTGACGGTGACATAGAAGACCAGCAAAAAGATACTGCCGCGCCTCAGATTCGGCGCGAGCAGCTCCCGGGGTCTGCTGTCCGACGGTTGCCAACGCAGGGATTCGGCCATGCGCCGCCGCAGCAGCCAAGTGATCAGCGCGAGCGCCAGCAGGTGCGCGAAGATCGCGCGCGGCAGCTGATCACCGAGCCGGGAACCGGACAATTCCAGCCCGATCACGGCCAAAGGTCCCAGTGCCCACAGTAATTGGGTGAACGTCACCAGCCGCCCCCGCTCCGACGGCGGAGCATTCTCGCCGACCAGCGCCAGCGCCGCGGGCACATCCGCGCCGATTGCCACGCCCACGGTCACCACGCCGACGAACAACATGACCGGGTGAACGGCCAGCACCAGCCACAGCAGCCCGACGATATACACCAACAGGTCCACGGCGTAGACCCGTTTGCGACCGTAGCGGTCGCCGATCCGCCCACCAGCGATGGATCCGAGTCCGACACAGACAGTCAGCGCGGCGGAAAGAAAGCCCAACTGCCACTCCGACATTCGAAAACGCGACTGCCAATGCGAAAGCGCCGCGGACACGGCGATGATGGTGCCGGCGTCCAGATAGGACGCCATGCCCGCCAAGGCCGCCAGCGACCAGGGCCGCGCCACGGCAACGTGACCGGTCGTCGCGGTCATCGGCGAGCGAGCCAGGTAGCGGACTGCCGGTCCAGGACGGCTACCAGATCACCCAGCGCGACAATGTAATCGGCCACGTGCAGGCCGAGTTGCGTGTCGCCGGAAGTGCCGAGAACGGCATCGAGATCGCCGCCGATCTCCAGCCACGCGGCTGAGCCGTCACTGCCCGGAGCGTAGCGGCAGGTGGCCGTCAGCACGCCGGGATAGCGGGTGAAACCCGTTGTGGTGCTCGGCACCCGGTAGTCGCGCAGCACCACCGTCAGGTGCCCAGCGGGCGCGATATCGTTGCCCTGCAGCAGATTCCGCGTCGGCATGACCGTTTCGAGTGGGGTGCGCGCGGCCGGATCGGCGGCGTGGCGCAGGGCAGCTGGATCGACGCAGGCGATGTGGTGGCCGGGGGCCGCGCTCCAGGCCAGGCTCCTCGACGCCGGCGCATGCCCCTCGGCGTAGGAGGAATAGGCGATGACGCATCCGGTTGGAACGGGTGTGCTCGAGCCGCACAGCCGCAGGTGCTGGAACGTGGAGTCCGGGTCCGCGCCGCCGCCTGCTGGACGATCGTCGGGCACCTGCACCTTTCCGCCCAGTAGCACGGCGCTGACCAGTTGCGCGGTGGCGTCGGGCCGCCCGTCAATCCGGTCGCGAATGAGCTGTTCCAGCGCGACGCTGCCTTGCGAATGGCCGAGCAGGATCACCCCGCGCCGGTCGCCACCCGGCCCGATATTGTCGTGGGCCCAGTAGTCGTCCCACGCCGCGAGCACGTCGGCGAATCCGGGTCCGGCGTAGCCGTCGGAGCCGGTGACCACATGCTGAGCCAGCTGCGGCAAGGTGTCCTGCCGGTAGAGCGGGGCGAACATGCGGCAGTGACCGAGCAACGGCCCCACCTGTGCGAGCAACACCGCGAGTTCCTCGGCCCGAGGCTGCGGCCGATCTCCGGTCACGGGGTTGGGCACCAGGTCCACCGTGGGATAGACGTAGAAGCAGTCCACGCCCGGAAGTGCTGAGGCGGTAGCGGTTTCGTCACCGAGGTCACTGTGACCGACAGTGGTGACGGATAGTGCGGCTCGGCTGCCATCCGGATAGCGTGCCAGCGCGGGCTGGGCCCCGGGCCTGCCGTCGGCATCCTGGTCGCAGGGATCGACTGCCATGCCGGGTTTACACAACCAAACCGTCCCGGTCGTGGTGTCGGGTGGGGCGGCCACGGCCATCCCCGATACCGAGCCGACCACAAGCGCGGCCGCCGTGATCATGCGGATCACGTGTTTCATCGGATACTCCAGAAGATTTCAGAAGCGCGCGGTGAACTTTCCGGCAGCGTGCGGGGTCGCTGTACCCGACGTGTCGACGATCTCCACCGGAACCGGCGAGTCGACCACGACACGGTTGCCGTCGATCTCCACCGACACGACGCCGTACGGCGTGGGCGCGGCGCCCGCTGCCGCGGTCAGCTCACCGGGGCGCGGCGCGATGCGGACCCGCGTGAATCCGGGTTCGGCCGGCGTGATGCCGAGGGTGTAGCAGACCAGATCACGGGTGGGCGTGGCCGACCAGCCGTGACAGTAGGATCCGCCTTCCCAGCACTCCCGGAACGCGGTCGGGGCATCGGCGCGCAGGCGGTCCCAGTCCAGGCACAGTTCCGCGATCCGGTCGGCCGCACCCAATCGTGCGATGGCGTCGTGCACGACATAGCGGAAGAACGGCTGCGCCCCGACCACCGAACGCTCTGTGTCCCAATCGGGTTCGGGTCGCACGGATACCGGCTGACCAGCGCTGGGTCCCAGTGCGTCGCCGCCGTGATCGGCCAGTGGGCTGGCGGTGAACATGGCCGATCGATCCAGCAGCAGCCGCAGGATCTCCGGCTTGCGTTCGGGCGGGACGAGATCCGCGCAGACCGCCGCGGCCGCGACGTGCTCGCTCACCGAGGTGCCACGGCGGCCATTGACCAGATTGTCGCGATAGGCGCGCCGCCCCGGGTCCCAGAAGGACTCGAACCCGCGGAGCAGGCGATCGTGGAAGGCGGCAGCCCACGTGGCCCGGCCATGATCACCGACCCAGCGCGCCATCTCGGCGAAATCCCGTAATCCGCGTGCCAACAGCGCATTCAGTGCCGCGCTCGCGCCCGATACCTGCACCGGCGACCAGTCGATGAGGACCCACCCGGGCACCTCCTCCACGAGACCGGCAGGACCGCGATAGGGTTCGAAATAGCGCAGGATTCCTTCGGCGGTGGACAGCAGACCGCCGACCAGTTCCCGATCGCCGGTGTAGCGAAACAGGTTGTGCACGGAGCGAATCCAATGCAGCGACCAGTCCGGAATCGTCGGTACCTGTGTGGTCGCGAAATCACCGGCCACCACCATGGGCAGCAGGCCGTCGGCGCGCGGCTGCGCCGCCAGCTGCGGGTTCCATCGAGCCAGCCGCCAGTCCTGGTTGGCGATCAGATCGACGGACTGATGCACCACGGCGTCCCCGGTCCAGGATCGCTGTTCCCTTGTCGGGCAGTCGATGTAGGCGTCGTGGGAGGTCAGGTCCACGGTGCGCAGACCCGTGCGGTAGACGGCGTCGAGGCGTGAGTCACTGGAGTCGAACGGGGCGACCGGGTCTCGCGGGCGTAGTAGTTCACGGATCCGGAGCGAGACCGGCGTCGTCGCGTCCTCCAGTGCGAGAACGAGGTAGCGTCCGCCGACCGAGTCAGCCGAAAGATAGGTGTCAGCCGAGCCGCGGGCCACGTACCGGAATACCGGCGCACTGTCGAGCGCGGCCACTGTGGGCACCTCGACCAGAGCGCCGTCGATGACCTGACCCCGGGCTGCCTCGAAATGCAGTTCCAGCCTGCCGCTGACGATCATCGCGAAATCGGCGATCAGCATCACGCGATCGCCGCCCGCCCCGCCCAGGGCCGCGGCCAGGGCGGCGCGTGGATCATCGCCGGAAGGCGGGGCCGCCCTCTTGTCCATGACTGTCGCGGTGCGGATTTCACCGGTCAGGGCCGGAATGGGCCTGGGCCGCAGGACGCCCCACGGCTCGGTGGGCGGCCGCGTCCCACCGCGCGGGCCGACCACCGAGGACTCGGCCAGCACACGCGCGGACGACCAGGACGAATCATCGAAATCCGTTGCCGTCCACCGCGGTTCCAGTAGACGGGCATCAAAGTTCTCTGGCAGCTGGGTCAGTAACATGCCCGGCGGGTGACCGGGACGCCAGGCGTCGCCGGTCGCGAACCGCCACGAGGGGTCGGTCCCGATGATCTCCTCGCCGAGCTGGACCTCCGCCACCAGGCCGCCGCCACCGATAGTGAAGCTCGGCGGCGACGGCTCCCACCAAGGCACCGGATAACCGTAGAAACGGGCGAGTACCGCGACCGTGTTGCCGCCCTCGCGCAGTATGCGCCGAATGTCGTATTCGTCGAAGCACAACTGGCGCGGCCCATGCCGCACCGGCCCCGCACCGATGTCGATTCCGTTGACATACAACCGATACCGGGAATCGGCGGTGATTCGCACCATGGCCCGGGCGGGCACACTCGCCAGCTCGAAGCCACGCCGGAACAGCACCCGCTGATCGAAACGACTGGGGTCCAGGGATCCGTACGGTTGCGCCTGACTGGGTCCGCCCAGCGCCGGGCGATCGGACCAGATCCACTGTCCGGTCCAGGTGTCTCGCGTGGTCGCCACACCCAGAGTTTTACTTACCACTCGGTAAAACTCAATAGGGTGTTGTAAGAAGAACCCATGAAACCGCAGCCGACAGCGCCACGCCGACGAGGCCGCAAGGAACGCGCTGACGGCCGTTCCCGCCGCGAAGAGCTGCTCCGCGCCGCAGCCACCCTCTTCGCCGAGCGCGGCTACCGCGACACCAGCCTCGCCGACGTGGCCATGCGAGTCGGCGTCACCCAGCAGGCCCTGCTCTACTACTTCGGCAGCAAGGTCGGCCTGCTGCACGCGGTGATCGACGCCCGCGACGACGAAAGCCTCCGATTCGCCGAGGAACTCGCCACCCTGGGCGGCGTCCGCGCCCTGGACAAACTGCCCGACTTCGCCCGCCGCAATATCGCCGACCCCAACCTGGCGCGCCTGTTCGCCGTCCTGCTCGCCGAAAACCTCAACCCCGACGACCTGGCCCACGACCACTTCGTCCAGCGCTACCGCAACCTGCGCGCCGTCGTCGCCGCACTCGTCGAGCAGGGCCAGCGCACCGGCGACTTCTCCCCCACCATCGACCCCACGCTCAAAGCGATCGAAATAGTCGCCTTCATCGAGGGCGTCAATACCCAATGGCTACTCGACCCCGACTCGATCGACCTGCAAGCCGTCACCGACTCCTTCACCCGCGACCTGATCCGCACCCTCACGGCCAAATAGCCGGTAGGGCAACCCCATTCGAGGCATCGAAAAGCGGCAAGACGATCAGACCGGGCTCCGATAAGGATTCAGATCGACCGTTGCATGATGTTCAACAGTTCATCGCAGCGCTTCTCTCGATGCGACCCTCCGGACCGTGGCGACGGCGAGATTCGCAGTGCCGGCGACGACTTCGGCCAGGACCCAGCACCGGGATCGGATCTACCGCCAATCCCACACTTCTGGTCGCCGTTGTTCGGTGGGGATACGCTGTCCGTTAACAACGAGTTAACGCATGTTGCTAGGTGCCGGGTACACCGGCGGATATGGGCAGCCGATGAACGAGCGGGATCCGTTCCGCACGGCCCGTGAAGTGTTGGTGCCGGTCACGGAGGAATTGGCCGCGGCCGGGTTCGAGGATGCCGAGGAGATCGGGCGGGGCGGATTCGGTGTGGTCTATCGCTGTACCGAGGCGGAGCTGGACCGGACGGTGGCAGTGAAGGTGTTGACCGGCGAGCTGGACACCGCGAGTCGGGCGCGTTTTTTCCGGGAACAGCGGGCGATGGGCCGGCTGACGGGTCATCCGAATATCGTCACGATATTGCAGGCGAACACCACCGCGAGTGGACGGCCCTACCTGGTGATGCCGTATCACCCGTTGGGCTCCCTGGATGCCCGGATCCGTGGGCAGGGTCCACTGCCGGTGGAGACCGTGTTGTGGATCGGGGTGAAGATCGCCGGGGCGCTGGAGGCCGTGCACCGCCTGGGCATCCTGCATCGGGACGTGAAGCCGAGCAACATCCTCCTCACCGATTACGGCGAGCCCGCGCTGACAGACTTCGGAATCGCGCGCATCACCGGCGGATTCCAGACCACCTCGGGCACCCTGACCGGATCCCCAGCGTTCACCGCCCCGGAGGTACTGGAAGGCGAGGCTCCCACGCCGGCTGCGGACGTGTACGGGTTGGGGGCCA
The DNA here is from genome assembly GCF_042754165.1 of Nocardia sp. NPDC059229. Lineage (NCBI taxonomy): Bacteria > Bacillati > Actinomycetota > Actinomycetes > Mycobacteriales > Nocardiaceae > Nocardia > Nocardia sp. NPDC059229. The sequence continues at coordinate 41,145 of NZ_JBHZAK010000030.1, read as the reverse complement.
CTTTGTTCTGTGCGTTGACAGGGCATGCTGCGTTCGAACGGCACAGCGGAGAGAACGTCGTGACTCAGTTCCTGCGGATCACCACCCAGCCGGTGCCTGACCTGCGCGAGCACGGCATCGCGGCCGACATATCCACGATCGTGTGGACGGCGATGAGCCGTGACCCGGACCAGCGGCCCTCGTCGACCGCGCTGCGGGAGACACTGCGGCAGGCACAGCGAAACCATGGATTCGCCGTCGATGAGATGGCATTGCACGGCGAACCCGACCGCGAGCACCGGGACCATGAACCCGCCACCTCGGGGTGGCATCCGCAGACGGCGGTGGGTCGTCGCACCGCGGGCCTGCTGCCACTGGAGTTGACCAGTTTCGTCAACCGCCGCGCCGAGCTGGCAGAGGTGAAGAATCTGCTGTCCTCGGCCCGGCTGGTGACGTTGACCGGGATCGGCGGGGTCGGAAAAACCCGGCTGGCGCTGCGGGCCGCGACAACCGCGCGCCGGGAGTTCGCCGACGGGATATGGCTGGTCGAACTGGCCGACATCTCCGACCCGTCACTACTCGTCGGCGTGATTGCAGCCGCCCTCGGACTACGCGACGATCCAGCACGACCGCTGCCACAGGTTGTGGTCGATTTCCTGTCCGCACGCAAGTCGCTGCTGGTCCTGGACAACTGCGAACAACTTGTCTCGACCGTGGCCGAGTCGGTCGAAACCTGGTTACAGGCCTGCCCACATCTGCGAATCTTGACCACAAGCCGCGAACCGCTCGATATCGCCGGAGAGTCGGTACTGCGGGTGCCTCCGCTGACCGTGCCGAACCCGAACCAGGAAACGCCGCTGCGTGGACTGCCCCGCTACGATGCGGTCACCTTGTTCACCGACCGCGCGACCGCAGTCGTGCCAAGTTTCGAACTCACCGACGACAACAAGGACACCGTCGCCCGCATCTGCGCCCGGCTGGACGGACTACCACTGGCCATCGAGCTCGCCGCAGCCCGCATGCGGACAATGTCCCCCGAACAGATCCTGCAACGCCTCGACGACCGCTACGCCCTACTGACACGCGGCAGCCGTACCGCACACACACGCCAACAGACCCTGCAATGGTCGATCGACTGGAGCTACCAGCTGTGCACCCCGGCCGAACAACGGCTATGGGCGCGACTATCGGTATTCACTGGAGGCTTCGAACTCGACGCCGCCGAACAAATCTGCGGCACCGACCTGGCACCGCACAGCCCGCTCGATGTGCTGTCCGCACTCGTGGACAAGTCGATCCTGATCCGAGACGAATCCCACCATGTGGTGCGATTCCGAATGCTCGAGACGGTCCAGGATTTCGGTCGGCAAAAGCTCCGCGAGTCCGGTGAGGATCAGCTGGTGCGACGCCAGCACCGCGACTGGTATCAGCTGCTGGCACTGGATGCGGAGGCGGAGTGGGTCAGCGACCGGCAGCCCTACTGGTTCGCCAGGCTCGAACGCGAACTACCGAATCTACGCGACGCGCTCGAACACTGCCTGGCGGAGAATTCCGAGGAAGCGGCGGAAGCCGGATTACGGACCGCCGCCGCACTATATGTGTTCTGGATTTTCCCGGGTCAATACGGCGAAGCTCGGCGCTGGATCAATCGGGTCCTGAACCACCCTGCTCGGCAGTCCATCCCCAACCGTGTCAAGGCGCTCTATGCAGGCTGCTGTCTGGCAGCGATGCAGGGCGATTTGCCAGCGGCGGCGATCCAGGTGGAACAGGGACGCGTGCTCGCCGAACAGGACCCCACTCCGATGACCCAAGCGCTGATCGCCCACGCTGCCGGCGCCGTGGCGCTCTACCGCGGTGAGCTTGCCCGCGCAACCTCGTCCCTCGAACGTGCCGTCGAAGTGCTCAGCCCGAATCCGCGAGGATATCTCTATCTTGCTGCTTTGACCCTGCTCGGTTGGGCGCACGAACTGGCAGGCGACCCACAACGGGCGATCGAGTATCACCGACAAGTGCTTTCCATCACTCAAACGTGCGGCGAACTGCTCTTCCAGTCGACGGCCTTGTGGGGCATCGGCGTTGCCGCCTGGCAGCAAGGTGAACGGTCTCGGGCAACTGAGCTGCTCGCGAATGCACTGCGCGTCAACCGGCGAATGCGCAGCCCGGTTGTCGCCGCAGCGAGTCTCGAGTCGCTGGCCTGGACGGCCTGCGCCGGCGGCGACGCCGAGCGTGCGGCCGTGCTCATGGGAGCCGCATACGAATTGGACCGGTCTGCGGGGATCATTTCGAGCATCGTCCCGACAATGCGGCAGCATCACGACGAATGTGTCCGGCTGATGCGATCCGCCCTCGGGGCACGCGGATTCGAATCGGCCTTCCAGCACGGCCAAGCCTTGGGAATGGACGCAGCCGTGGCCTACGCCCTCGGCGAGCAGCCCACCGACACGAAACTCACGTCGGGTCCTTTTGCCGAGCTGACCAAGCGTGAGCGGCAGGTCGCAGACCTGATCGCCGAAGGATTAACCAACAAGCAGATCGCCGCCAAACTGGTGATCTCCCAACGCACCGCACAGGGGCACGTGGAACACATCCTGACCAAACTCGGATTCACCTCCCGCGCGCAGATCGCAGCCTGGATCGCAACAGACGCCGAACAACAGACTCATTGATCTCCTGCTAACGACTGAACCGCCCAGGTGGGAGGCTGCGCCCAGGCATTCAACACCAAATGTGTCTCCAACTCGGGCATTTCGCGCAGCATCTCGGGAATTCGCACAGCCAGCGGCGCACCCATGGCACCTGTCACGCCGACGATGAGACGGGAGCCCGTGCTCGTCGACCGGCAGTCCGGGCACGCCGACGGCGGGAAAATGACAAGCCCCGGAGCCAGCGGTAATGCTCGCCCGCGATCTCCCGCCCAGGGTCGCGGCCCGGCCCGGGACCAACTCTCACTTCATGGTGGGCGCCAGCGGCTGACTGATCGTGGTGAAGTACTGGACGGCTGCCATGATCGTCACCGGGGCGGTGACCAACAGCTGGCCCGCGATCGTGCCGAGCGCGCCGAGGGCCACGATTCCGCCCAAGCAGCCGATCGCTGCGGCCGGGAGGAATCCGCCGAACAGCCCGACAATGGCGGCCGAAGCAACTGTCGCGCCGGCGATGCCGCCGACAAGGCAACCCACGGCCGCTCCGCCGAGGCCACCGACCAGCGTGCCGACGGTCGCACCCATGGTGATGGTGCTGGTCATCCGGCTCCAGGCGGCCTGTTCGCGGTCGTAGGAGTTCTTCCAGGGCGCCTGGTCCTCGAACGGCAGGGCTACGGGACTGTAGGTGGCGTGTCGCCGATCCAACAGCGGGGTGAGTGTTGCGGTGTGATTCGTTATCCGAGCATCAATGGGGAAGACGAAATCGTCTACGCGGAAGGACAATTCGGTTCCGGCCAGCACGGTGCCGTCACCCGCTCGAATCGTGAATTCGCCGTTCTCGACGACCATCGATCCCGCGTCGATGTTGATGATGGTGGAGTGTTCGGTGGTGGTCGCGGTGTAGTCGACCGCGGCCGGGTCGGGCGGTGGGGTGGCGGTCGCCTGCCCCGCACCGAGTCCCACGGCCGCGACGAGCAGCATTGATGCCGCTGCAGTCTTCCTCATTGGATGTTTCCTCTTCTTCTTCTCGAACCGGATCGGTCGAGTTCTGGGCATGCCTCGTCACGCCACGACCCGATCGGGTGCGGCGGGGCAGCCGGTCGAATTCGGTGGTGGCGCTCAGCCGAAATGTTCGGCGAGGGTGGAGATCACGGAAGCGCAGGCCGTGTCGTCGCCGTTGATGCTCGCCCGCAGGTTCTCCCACAAGGCGGCGGTGGCCATGCCCAGTCGCGGCACGACGCAATCGTCGAACTTTGTGCGCAGTTCGCGCTGTGACAGCGGGTTACCGGGGCTGCCGCGCCCGGTGTCGATTTCGACGCGGTATTGCCCGCCATCGCTGTCGATGCCGACTGCGAAGGCCACGACGCGATCGGGGAATGCGGCGGTGGCGGCGGGGTCCGCTTCGAACCGCACTCGCCGGGCGGCAGCGAGAATCCTTTCGTCTATGGCGTTCTCACCGTCGAAGTCCGCGAGTCCGACGCCGAGTCCAGATCCGCCGAGCAAGGCCATTGCGACGACCACTGGACCGGAGAAGCGCGCGGCGTAGGCCGTGGGCGGCGCGTATTTCATAGCCTCGGGGAAGGCGACGGTCCGCAGCACCGGTTCCGCCACCCCGATTCGCAGCGCGGCCCCGGGTTCGAGGCGGAATCCCTGAGCCCGCAGTAGTAGTGCGGCGTCGATCGAGGAATGGGTGAACCCGTTGGTAGGATACGGTTTCGTCGTTACCGACTCGATTCGCCACGCGCCGGCGGTCTCCGACGGCCACCGGACCTCGGCCGGATCGACGCCGAGAAATGCCTGCAGGAATCCGAATCGTCCTTCCAGCGCGGTCGGCGGCGCAGTGGCACCGACGGCGGCCAGCTCGGCTGCCAGAACGCCTGCGGCGGAGGCGAATCCGGCGTGCATCGGTTTGGTCTGGCCGCCGGTGCGGTTGCCTTCGAGGATCCCACCCGACAGCGAGGCGGCGGTCCCGATGGCGTGGGCAAGTTGCTCCGGGGCCAGGCCGCGCAGCAGGCCCGCGGTCACGGCGGCGCCGATTGGCGTGCACACCGCCGTGGGATGGAAACCTCGCTCGAAGAGGATGGAATTGCCATCGGTGACAGCGGTTTCACCGAGCCAGAGGCTGATCTCCTCCCCTATCGCGATCGCCCGCAGCAGATCGTGGGCACCGCTGCCCGGTCCTTCGTGCGCGATGGCGATGGCCGTCGGCACGATCACACAGCCGGGGTGCACCAGCGACGGTGTCTGGGCGTTGTCGTAGTCGAGCGCGTGTGCGGCCGTGCCCAGGACCAGGGCGAACCGGCCGGTGTCACCGCGAGTGCGGGTGGCGCGTCGGATGGAATCGACGGGGGCCTCGCCGATTCCGGCGATCGCGACGGCAACCGTGTCGGTCAAGTGCTCACCCGCTGCTGCGAGGCCCGCCTCGGGCACTTCGGATTTCGAGTAGGCGGCGTGCGCCCAATCAGCCACCGCCCGGGACAGTTCACGAAGCATCGCCGACCTCCCCCGGAATCAGCGCGAGCGGCCGGATCGGGGATCCGGTGGCACCGGTAATCCTCAGCGGCACAGCCAGATACAGCACCTCCTGTACATCGGTGGCTGCGAGTTCCTCGAAGGTCAGCACCTCCATGATGTGCACGCCGCGCTCTACCAGCAGTACGCCATGTGCGGGCAGCGCCGCGTGACCGATGCCGGGCAGGATCTGATCGGTGGCGATGGTGTCGCTGCAGACGGCCCGGATCCCGGTGTCGGCAAGGTATTCCGCAGCCTCGGCCGTGATACCGGGGACGCCGGTCTCGTGACCGACGTACGCGGCGGGGTCGTGATAAAGCTGCGGCCAGCCGGTGCGGATGAACGCGACCTCGCCGACGCCCGGAACGGTGTCACCGAACGCCGCGCGCAAATGCTCGGCGGTGATGCCGAATCCGGGTTCGAGCCGCGGCACGGAGAGCAGTTTCGGAATGTCGGCGAGCACACCGCGGCACAGGAACGGCGCTACCGTGTCCACGCCGTGCACGGTGAACGAACCACCGACGCTTGCCGCGTGAGCGTCCACGTCGCCGTACATGCGGCCGTCGATGGCGGCGTGGCACAGCGCGTCCAGGTGGGTGCCGACGTGGCCGCCGGTGACGATGAGTTCGTTCGCGCCCGACCCGCCTTGGGCGTTCACCCGGTCGCCGTGCCTGCGCAGCAGGGCCATCCGGAAGCCCGGGTGACTGGGTGAGCAGGGCATGCCGTTCTCGAGCGGCTGTCCCAGTTCGATGATGCGCAGACCCGCGAGCGCACCGGTGACGGTTCGCAGTGCGGCGGCGGAATCGGTTATGTGGTTTGTCATTTCAGGTCCTCGGTGAAGCGGCCGTCGTAGGCCTTGGTGGCGTCGATGCCGGACTTGTTCAGAACGGTGCTCACGAATTGGGCCGCCTTGGCGGCTTCGCCAGGGTTGATGGCCGCCGTGGCGGGCGTGGCCTTGACGATCGGGTCCCAGCTCTGCGCGAACTGTGGGTCGGTCATTTCGGGAAAGCGGGATCGCAGCAGGGCGGCGGCCTGGTCGGGCCGGCCGTGGATGAAGGCGTCGGCCTTGTTCAGCGCGACAGCGAAGCAGCGCATCACCGGTTCCTTCCGGTTCATGGTGGCGTTGCTGGTGGCCGCGACGCCGTAGAGCAGATTGTCCAGGTCGGGGGCGATGCCGGAGGCCAGGCGCAGCATGACGCGCCCGTCCCCACGCTCGGCGGCCACCAGCGAGGCCGGCGGCCCGATGATGTAGGCGTCGACCGAGCCGTTGGCGAAGGCGGCGACGGTCTCGGCCGCACCGCCCGCGGCGACAATGTTCACATCGGAGTCGGGATTCATCCCCGCACGCCGCAGCAGATACCGCAGCGTTTGGTCGGCTCCCGAGCCGGCCGAAGTGACAGCCACCCGGTGTCCGCGCAGCGCGCGCACGGCGGTGTCGAGATCCGCGCCGTCGGGCGGCGCGAGGCGGTTCTTCACGCCGACGTCAGCGGTGTTGCGATCAGCGGTGGCGGCGAAGGCCACCAGCGGCGCGGCGCGTTCGGCCGCGCTGAGGATCGCGGCGAAGGTCGTCAGCGCGACGTCCACGCTTCCGCCCGCCAGGGCCTGGATCGCCTCCGAACCCCCACCCATCTCCAGTGTTTCGACCTTCAGCCCGCCCTCGCCGAAGTAACCCTTGTCCTGCGCGACATACAGTGCCGCGTATTGCAGATTGCCGACCGTGGACTGGCCGATCTTCACCGTCTGCCCCGAACAGTCGGTGACCCTCGTCCCGCCCCCGGCGCAGCCGACGACGGCCGACCCGATGAGGACGAGTGCGGCGACGACTGCCGCGAGTCGGGTTCTGGTTGACATGGCGATCTCTCTCATTTCCACCGGGAGCTCAGGCTCTCGGCGCGGGTCACCGCGATATTGAGCAGCAGTGCGACCACCACGAGCACGGCGATGGCGGCGAACGTGCCCGCGGTGTCGAAGGTGTTGGCGGAGGTCTTGAGCAGGTGGCCCAATCCCTCGTTGGACGCGGTGATCTCGGAGACCACCGCACCGAGCAGCGAATACGGCACGGCCAACCGCATTCCGGTCAGGATCCACGACATCGTGTGCGGCAGAATCACTTTCGTCAGCCGCTGTCGGCCGTTGGCGCCGAGCACCGTGACGACTCCGAGCAGTTCGGAATCCGCGTCCCGGGCACCGGCGAAGGTGTTGTAGAAGACGAGGAAGAAGCACACCAGCGCAGTCATCACGACCTTGGCCTGCAGGCCGATACCGAACCAGAGGATGAACAGCGGCGCCAGCGCGAGTTTGGGCAGGCTGTTGAGGGCGATAATGAACGGATTGAGCACATCGCCGAGGAATCGGATGCGGCCCAACAGGAATCCGGCGGCGATTCCGGCGGTCGATCCGAGTGCCAGGCCGATGGCCATGGCCAGCAGGGTCGCTCGCGCGTTCGAGGCCAGGGTGCCATCGCGGGTCCACTCGAGCAGCCGCTCCCCGATCGCCCGTGGCGAGGACACCCAGAACGGCTCGATGACCGGTCCCGACAGTCCCTGCCACGCGCCCAGCAGCGCGAGGACGATCAGGATCCGGATCGCGAAGACCAGCAGCCGGTGCGTGCGCTGTTTCCGGCAATATCGAGCGTCGAAGTCCGCATCGATCGCTGGAGCCTGCCCGCCCATCGCGGCAGTGGGGACAGCTGCGGCGGTGCTCATGCCAACACTCCCGACTCCACCTCGGGGCTCAATGCCGCCCAGAGGGTTTCGTGCAGGCGCGCGTATTCCGGTGCGAAGCGTGCGGAGAACACGTCGCGGGGCTGGGGCAGCTCGACGGGTTCGTCCAGCAGGACACGGCTGGGTCGGGCGCTCATCACCAGCACCCGGTCGCCCAGCGCGATCGCCTCACCCAGGTCATGGGTGATGAACAGCACGGTGGCATCGGTGCGCGAACGCAGGTCGAGCAGTTCGCCCTGCAGCACCGTGCGCAACTGGCTGTCGAGGGCTCCGAAGGGTTCGTCGGCGAGAATGACTTCCGGCTCGTACACCAAGGTGCGGGCGAGGGTGACGCGTTTGCGCATGCCACCGGACAGCTGGCGCGGATACGCGTCGCCGAACCCGGCCAGCCCGACCAGGTCGAGCACCTCGTCGGTGCGACGGTCGGTCTCGGCCTTGCCCAGGCCGCGCAGTTCCAGGGGCAACCGCACATTCGCGCGCACCGTTCGCCACGGCAGCAAATTGTCCTTCTGGGTGACATAGCCGACGCGAGTATTGGCTCCTGTCACGGTTCTTCCGTCGTAACGAACCTCACCGCGGGTCGGCTCCAACAGACCGGCCACCATATTGAGCAGCGTGGACTTGCCGCATCCGCTGGGGCCGACGACACAGCAGAACTGGCCACGCGGAATCGACAGCGACAGCCCGTCGATGGCGCGGAAGGAGCGCGTGGTTTCGCGGAATGTCATTGCAACGTCGGAGAATTCGATCAAGGCCGGAGACCGATCCGACGTGGGGTGATCACTCATGGTCACGTCCTCGTGCACGGGAGGGTTGATACCTTTCGGCCCATTCGAGCGTCAGCCGGGCCGCGGCCACGACCGGGTGATCGACGAATGTGCCGTCGTCCAAGGCGAATCCGCCCGCATGGGCGTCCGCCTCGGTGACAATGCGCCGGGCCTGCTCGACCTCGGCAGCCGTCGGCGCGAACGCCTCGGCGATGATCGGTAACTGAGCGGGGTGGATCGCGGCTCGGCCGCGCATACCCAGTCGACGTCCCCGCTCACACGACTCCCGCAGCCCCGCAGCGTCTTTGATGTTTCCGAACACGGCCATCGCCGGCGGTGGCAGCTGAGCCGCGGCCGCCGCCACCACAATGCGGCTGCGCGTCCATTCCAGCGCCTGCTCGTCGAGAGCGCGCAGCTCGGCCCGCAAATCGCCCTCCCCCAGCGAAATCGCGGCGACGCCCGGGATGGCGGCGATGCGATAGGCGTTCTCGACACCAGCCGCCGTCTCGATCAGGCAGTGGAAACCGGCTCCCGCCCCACCCGTGCCGACGACGCGGATGGCCGATTCGATATCGGCCGGTGCTTCCACCCTCGGGAGGCGAATGCCGGCGAGCGCGGGCAGCCCGGCGACGGCGTCGAGATCACGCCGCCCAGTCTCGGTGTGAACATTGTTGACCCGCACGTGGATCCGCGGCGCCCGCGGTGCGGGCTCGGCCGCCGCCAGGAACTCGGCCACCGTGGCACGAGCCTGCTGTTTGCGCGACATTGCGACGGCGTCCTGCAGGTCGAGCACCACGACCTCCGCGCCGGAGACCATGGCCTTGCTCATCCGGTCGGGCCGATCGCCCGGGACATAGAGCCAGGTACCCGGGTATCTCATGCGACGACTCCGGCTTCCCGCCAGGCCTCGATCTGCTCGGCAGCGAAGCCGAGAGCTCCGAGCACGTCATCAGTGTCCTGGCCCGGCGCCCGCCCGGCCCAGCGGATTGCGCCCGGGGTCTCCGACAGCCGGAACAGCACATTCTGCATGGCCACCGTCCCCAGTTCCGGATCCGGCAGTCGCACAATGGTTTCCAGCGCCTTGTACTGAGGATCGCCGAAGATGTCGGCGATGTCGTACACCGGGGAGATCGCCGCCTGCGCCTCGGTGAACGCCTGGACGACCTCTGCGGCATCGCGATCGGCGATCCAGCTCGCCACCGCACCATCGACCTCGTCGACGTGCTGGACGCGGCCGTAGCCGCTCGCGAACCACGGCTGTGCCACCAGATCCGGGCGACCGACGAGGGTCATCACGCGCTCGGCGATGGACTGGGCGCTGGTCGATACCGCCAGCCAGCGGCCGTCCCGGGTGCGGTAAATATTGCGCGGCGCATTGTTGTCCGACCGGTTTCCGGTGCGGCGCGGCACCACGCCGAGGGCGTCGTAGGTGGTGATCTGCGCGCCGAGCATCATCAGGATCGGTTCGATAATGGCCAGGTCCACCACCTGGCCGCGGCCGGTGCGCTCACGCTCGCCCAGCGCCACCATGATCGCGAAAGCCGTTGCCAGCCCGGCGATTCCATCCGCGAGTGCCAGCGGCGGCAGGGTCGGCGGCCCGTCCGGCTCGCCGGTCATGGCGGCGAATCCGCTCATCGCCTCGGCGAGGGTACCGAAGCCGGGCTCGTGCGAGCGCGGCCCGAACTGCCCGAAAGCGGTGACGCGGGCGATCACCAGCCGCGGGTTCAGCTCGTGCAGCACCTCCGGCCCGAGATTCCAGCGCTCCAGGGTGCCCGGACGGAAATTCTCGATCAGCACATCGGCGTCGGCGAGCAGTGCCCGCGCGATGGCCTGCCCCTGCTCCGCCGACAGGTCGACGCCGATCGGGCGTTTGTTGCGACCGAGCTGTTTCCAAACGAGCCCGACTCCGTCCTTTCTCGCTCCGTGACCGCGGCTGGGATCGCCGCGCCGCGGGTATTCGATCTTGACGACGTCGGCGCCGAAGTCCGCCAGCATCGTCGCCGCCAGGGGCCCGGCGAACAGCGTCGCCGCATCCACCACTTTCAGTGACTCAGGACACATCATGGCATTAACTTATAAGTTATAAGATGAGACGTCAAGGGGTCCGTGGAGGCACTACGATCAGGACAGACGGCGACACGAGAAACAGGAGGCCCGACTCGATGGCACGGCGCAGCGCATCGGCCGCGACCGGAACGGGACAGCCCGAAACCGGTACCACCGGATCCGCCCCGACCTACGCGAAGGTCAAACCGCCCGGCAGCCGCGCCAGTTACGTTCAGGACGTACTCCGGTCGGAAATCCTCAGCGGCGCAATGCCTCCCGGCACGCCGATCCTGCAGGACAAGGTCGCCGAACGCCTCGGTGTCTCCATTACGCCGGTGCGGGAGGCCCTGCGGAATCTGGAATCGGTCGGATTGGTTGTCTACGAGCCGAATTTCGGCGCCAAGGTCGCCGAACTCGCCGCCGGCGAAATGGAAGAGCTGTATCTGCTGCGTGCCGCCGTCGAGGGTCTGGCCGCTCGGCTCGCCGCCACCTCGATCTCCCCCGCCGAAGTGCAACGGCTACACGAAATCCACGGGGAACTGCGCACCGCGCTCGATGCGGGCGACCCCTCGCGAATGGCCGCCGCCAGCCGGCAGTTCCACGCCCAGATCGCCCGCGCCGGCGGACGCTCCATCATCGCCCGCCACCTGCAGTGGATCTGGGAGAGTCACCCCATCCCCATCGAACAATCAGTGTGGTCGAACCCGAAAGTGGCCGCACAGGCCGTGGACTCCAACGCCAAATTGCTGGCCCTGCTCGAAGTCGGCGACGCCGAAGGCGCCGAAAACCATATGGTGCAGCAAGTCCGGCTGGCCGCCTCCGCCCGCCTGGCCACCATGCACAGTCGAGCGGAGAAGTCCGGGGCGTGATCACGGCACACGGGTTCGTGGCGGTACTGCGGTAGGAACGCCAGAAAGGCCACTGCGGCAAGGATGCCCCAACAACCCAGCGCGGTACGACACGATGGTACTTGCTGAGAGGCATCGCACTGGTCCAGACCCGTCCCGGTAGCGACCTCGGAACCTCGGTCCTGGAACAACTTGCCGCCGGTATCCTTCTCGACCGTCTCGACAGCTACCTACCAAGCAAAATTGATCAATTGCGCGCCCAGCGCTACACGCTGTATACGGCACTCGCCGAACATATTCCAGCGTGGACAGTGGCGATGCCGCCAGGCGGCCTGTCGTTATGGATCAAGCTCGAAGACATGATCAGCTCACGCCTGGCGGCGACAGCGCCCGACTATGGCGTCACCATTGCCGCGCTTTCAGGGTGGCCGCTCGCGTATGCCAGATGGCGATCATGTGGGGGTAGAAGTCGAATTGGTCGCGCCAGCCGACGTGTACGTCTTGGCGGGCGGTGATGCGCAGGTGCGGGCCGCGGTAAGGACGTACTGCTCGAACAGGGACCAGTTCGGTGCGGTGCGCCCGGCCATGACCGCCTGGAACAGTTGCCGGTCCGCTTCCGGTAGCTGACCGCATTCGTCACCGAAACCACCAAAGGCCAGCTGTCCGACCTGGAACTGCGACACCGCCGGCGAGCCCGTTGTGAGGACTGCATCCGCAGCGCGAAGTACACCGGCTTGCGGAACCTGCCATTTCATAGCTTCGGCGTCATCCGCATCTGGCACGACCACGACACACGCCGCTGGGAACTGAAAACCCTACGGCTGCGGCTGTTCTCGATCCCCATCCGCCTGGCCCGCCAAGTCCACCTGCGGTTGCCGATCCACAACCCGTGGACCAGCCTCGCTGCCACCGCCACCGCCCGCCCGACAGCGACCTGGCCAGAACGAATCCACCCCTACAGCCATCGAAAAGACCACCACCGAGCCCGTGGAACTCAGCAGCCAGCCCGATGAAACAGGATGCTCAACCACACCCACCAACCCGGGATACGATCGGAAAACCCCAATCCGAACCCGATCACGCCGGGCCGAAGGCCCGGCGTGAAATCGAGGCTACTACCGACTCCCTATTTCAGGACGTTCTCGGCGGTACCCCCAGAGATAAAGTCCACAGGTCCCAAACCCTGAGCCTTGGCCAGTTCCTCGGTCAGATAACGGAGCGCCGCAGCATCAAGGATCGAGTGGTAGCTTCCATCCTCAGAGAAATTGACATTGGCACCCTCGACGCGCACGAGAATGACTGTGTCCTCAGTGTTCGACTCGGGACAGACGAAGGTATGTGTGGATGCTGCGGGCTCGAAAAGGTACGAGCCAGCTGTTTGTGGCTGTTCCGGATATTCGAGATAATACCACTTGCCTGACAGGGTATAGACCTCAGCAATACCGGTGTGATAGTGCAGTGGAATTACCGCCCCGGGCGAGAAGGTCGCCAACACCAGCCATACACCGGCTTCAACGTCCAGTCGCAGCGGCTGAAAATGCACCCCCGGGCCTAGAGCATCCCTGATCAGCGGTGTTCCGCTGACGTTTACCGTCAGAATCTCGGTCTGAGGCAAAGCGACAAAGGGAAGAAGCGCTCCGCTCGACGTCCGGACGGGACCAGGAAAATTCATGTTCAACCTCTCTCATACTTCTCGATAATGAATACGCTTGCGAATCTCAGCGCAAGAACCTTCTGTGTATCGGAATGTCAAGCCGCGAAGATCATCCCACCGGCCTAGTTCCATTTCAGCGTCGCATGATCCCTTGCTCACGCGCGAAAGAGAGTATCTGGCGACGGCTACTGCTCTTCAGGAGTGCACGAAGAATCGCTTTCAGGCCAATCTGACGGAGCAAACCCACTCGGTCAATCTCGTCCCAATGCTCTACACAGATCCCGTTCTTCACCCGCCAAATATCAATCGAAGTCATTTCGACGTGCTTACCGGTCGGAGCGATACCGATGAGTGGTCCAGTGTGTGTACCCGTCATCGAAATTCTGGCTACAACCTTATCGCCCTCGGCAACAATATCGTTGATCACCATCCGACCATCGGGAAATGCAGTCTGGAGGATGTCTGACATGCGCTTGACCGGCTCGCGGCCGTTGGGAGTCGGATTATGCTGAATATAGTCATCGGACATAAGGGAGTCGAGCAATCCGTGGTTTGCCACGGAAAATGCCTCCATGAGGCGCACCACTACATCTTTGTTGATATCTTGGATATCCAACTTCACAACTTCCTTCCCTGCGAATGATTCTTTCCGGTTATTGGAGGGCGGCCGCAAAATCAGCAAACCTGTCGGCGTCACGCAATACCGGTCCGTGCCCGAAGCAGACCAAATCCGGACCGAGCCCGGCGAGTCTGGCAATCGACTTGCGATTGCCTGGAGGATCCGCTGTCAAGAACTCGAACGGTTCCCGCAATCCGCGGACCCCCGTGAACGGATGGTGGCCACTCGCAACATCGCCGAGCAGAAGAGTTCGGTCCGACTCGCGCCAGAACGCCAAGTGGCCGACTGTGTGTCCAGGAACTTCGAGGACCTCGAAACTCCCGACCCGATCACCCTCACGAAGCCGCCTGTCGACCGCCGCCGGCGGACCGCCCTGAAAGCGGCTCAATATCCGGGGAGCAGGATGATCCGGAAATCGGTCGTACATCAGCCCGAGCGTCTCGACCGCTGCAGCATCAGCGTGACCGACCCATAAAGGGATTCCCAATTCCTCACAAATTCGCCTACTCGCCCCGAAGTGATCGGGATGTGCATGCGTTACCGCATGCGCCCGAATATCAAAACGCGCTATATCACGTAGTATGCGTCGGCCGCTGTACCTGGTTCCGGCATCAATTAGAATGCCGTCGATTACGTAGGAATTGATAGAGTACCTCGGATATCCGCAAATCTGGTATACATCCTCGGCAAGTTCAATGATCATCGCCATTCCTAATGGTGTTCAGGCTACTGGATTTATCAAGCCGGCAACCGTGGTGCGCGCGAGGTGATCCGATTCAAACCTCTCGACAACACGTCGACGTACAGCAAGAGCAGGTGCGGTGCGCCTGTGAACCATCCATCCATACTGACGAGATTTGCGCTGCATGTCTCGGACTCGTTTGTACCTGCTGGTTTGGAAGCGATGCAACGCGTCCGCAATTTCAGTCGAGTTGACCAGAATTCGAGCCAGTGTGATCGCATCCTCGATTGCCATGGAACCGCCCTGCCCGAGGTCTGGGGACATGGCGTGCGCCGCGTCCCCGATCAGAACTACTCGACTCGAGATCCACCTGGGTAGGATTACCTGTTCGATATCGCCGTAATGGATCGCATCCTCATCCGGATTCGAATCCACGATATACCTGGCCGGTCCCTTGAAATCGCCGAACAGCTCACGCAGGAGATTCATATTCTCGGACGGATCCCGCACAGCGCCTCGAGCGGAAAGAAAAGTAGAGTACGAATACAGCAGATCTTCACCAATTGGAAGTATCCCCATTCTCCGACCACTACCCCAGAGTTCGCACATACCTTCGAACCCCTGCGGTCGCGGGATAACCACTCGAATCGCGCAGTATCCCACATATTGTCGATCAACCTCTCCAAAGACCAGTTTCCTAACCTTTGAATTTCGCCCGTCTGCCCCGACGACGAGGTCGTACTCCGCGCTGGTCCCGTCGCTAAATTCTGCGACCACACCCTTGGCGAGCTCCCTCAATGCGGTCACCGTAATCCCGAGCCGCGGACTATTCTCGAGCGAGCCGGCGAGGACGTCATGCAGAGCCCCGCGGTGTATCCCGGTCGTTGACGTTCCGTAGACATCCGCCACGGAGCTGAACCGGAATCCGTTCATGCGGTTGCCATCCGAGTCCAGGACAGTCACGCTGTTGAGCGGAACCCCACGCTCCTGGACCGCACTCCCCAATCCAATGGAGTTCAACGCCAGAATTCCGTTGAATCCGATCGCAATTCCAGAACCGACTGGGCGCCATTCAGGCGCGAGGTCGACCACATCAGCGGAAGCGCCGTAACGCTTCAAAGCGGCAGCAAACGTCAATCCAGCAATCCCGCCACCGACAATCAAGATCCTCTGTGGTATCGCCACCAATACTCCTTTAGCGCCCAGCCTGCTTTACTACACTCTTAGCAGTTCTTGCTACAGTTGTAGACGTACTTACTAGGGCTGTCAAGAGTGGATGGGATACTGACCTCATGCGACAGAGTTCAGATGTCACCGACCGCCGTGCCCGCCTGCTTGATGCCGCAATACAGGTGATCGGCACGAAGGGCCTCGCAGCGGTCACGCACCGGTCGGTGCAGGAGACCGCCGGCGTACCGCATGGGGCTGTCACTTACTACTTCGGTACCCGTAACGATCTGGTGGTAGCCGCCGTCGAGCGCCTCGCCGAACTCGACGAGAAGCGCCTGACCGACCTCATGCACGAGCTGATGCTGGTACTGGCCCGCCGCTCACCTGAGCCGGACTACGACTCGCTACAGCGAGCTCTCGTCGAATGGATCGAAAGTGACCCGATCCACCAAATCGCAAGGTATGAGGTACTACTGGAAGGCACCCGAAATCCTGCGGTTCGAACCGCTGTCAGCAGCGGCGCTGCCGCGATGTGGCGTGCAGTCAGGCCAATCGCCGTTGCGGCCGGTTCCGACGACCCCGATCATGATGCCCGCATTATCGTCGCGCTGCTCGACGGCCTGATCTTCGATCGATTCACACGCGCACCCGACGATCTGACTCCCCTGCGCCATGGGCTGGAGCGAGTGCTGAATACCTGGCATCCGTAGACAGACTGCAGTGGCAGGCCGCAAACGCCACGTCATCGTCGACTGTTTGGGCCTGCTGCTGATTGTGCTCACCGGCGCGAGCACCCCAGGACCGCGACGGCGCCCGGCCGGCCCTGCGACAGCTGCGGGAACTGTTCGACACCATCAGCCTCATCTGGGCCGACGGCACCTACGTCGGCACTCTGGCCGACTGGGCGAAATCTGTTCTTGCCCTGACTATCCAGATCGTCAAACGCAGCGACGACATCACCGGATTCGTCTGAGCAGGAAGCATCTCCGGCGTGTCGACTGATGACGGGCCGCGGATCTCCCTGCAGCGAAGAGGCGGTGTGCGCGCGGCAATCGACCAAGGCGGATCGAGCGTGGAGTCGACGGCGGTCGAGATCGGTTGTGACGCGGCAGCCCAACATCCGGATCGACCGGCGTCGAGGCTCAGCTCTCCTTCCGCGCCGGGCCCCGCCTCTTCGCGCGCTGTCCATGAATGACGGCCAGCGCGTGCTTCTGGGCGAGTATGGCGAGGGCCTCGTTCAGTTCGTCGAACAAGGTGCCGGCGGCCTCCCCGTTCCATGCGGGGGGCAGTAGCGACAATGGGAGGCCGGGATCACGGTACGGTAGCCGGCGCCATTCGGTCAGTATCGGGACGTAGAGCTGGAACGCTTCCTGCGGGGCGATATTCGTCGCAGTCACCTGATAGAGGACGGGCCGATACCGCTGGAGGAAGTCTGTGTACAGCTGAGTGAGCTCCGGCAGATTCCACCATTGACGCACCTTCGCGCGCATGTCACCGAATCCGAGGTGGCGGCCAGTGAACATGTCGACGTAGCCGGACAACTCGCGACGGTCCAACACCTGACGGGTCTCCCGGGCCAGCGTTCCGGGGCCGACCCAGACTCCCGGTGCTGCGGTGCCGAAGCCGAGCCGGGTCAGGCTCGATCGGAGCGCGTGGCGTTTCTCGCGCTCCGACTCGGGCACGGAGAAAACGACGAGAATCCAACCGTCTTCCTCGGATGCCCTGGCACGATGGAAGATTCTCACATCGCCTTCGGCCAACGCCTCCAGCGTCGATTCCGAAAGGGAGTATCCGACCGCACCGGCGTTCTGCTCGCTCAGTAGTACGCCGCGCCGCTTGAGCCGCGATATGGACGATCGGACCGCCTGGGCGTCTACTCCCAGATCTGCCATCAGCGCGATAACCGACGCCGTGGACAGCCAGTTGCCTTCGGCACGCGCGCACAGACCGAAGATGGTGATGATCAACTGAGCGAGGCGAGCTTCTCGTCCGCGCACATTCGGCACCACTTCCAGCCCTGTCGTCATATTTGCACCATACGTCCCCTGGGTCACGAGGCGCGAATCATTCCCTCCTGCAAGACAGTTGCCAGGTGACGCTGGTCGCGGTCATAGAAGCGACCGATTCCGACGCCGCGCCCGGCATCGGCGGCGACCGCTTCCTGCACGTAGAGCAGCCAGTCGCCGACCCGGCCGGGGCGGTGAAACCACATCGCGTGGTCGAGGCTGGCGGTGACCAGGCCGGGCCGGGCCCATGGCAGGTCGAGCACTCGCAGGACGGGTTCGAGGATGGTGTAGTCACAGACGTAGGCGAGGGCGGCGAGGTCGCGTTGGGTATCGGTGAGACCGTCAACCGGGCGAAGCGGGTCGAATGGTTTCACCCATACCGCTTGGTGCGGTGCCCGCTTTCCTTCAACCGTCAGGTATACCGGGCCCGGTACGTGGCGCATGTCGAAACTTCGGCCTTCGGACCAGTAGGTTTTCGACTCGTCGGTCATGGTCCCGCCGTGACGGTCGGCGAGATATCGCGCGGAGCTGGGCAACTCGTCCGGATCGGGGACGGGAGTCGCAATATGCCCGGCGAAGGTGCCGCCGGATTCACCAGCAGCGAAGTTTGCCAGGCAGACGTAGACCGGCCTGTCGTTCTGATAACCCCGAACCTGGCGGGTGCTGTAGCCGCGCCCATCTCGCAGTAACTCCACCTCATAGCGCACTACCGCCCCGATATCGGCAGGGCGGAGGAAGTAACTGTGCATCGAATGCAGCGTCTTGCCATCGGTCACGGACCGCATCGCCGACGCCGCGGCCTGAGCCACCAGATCGCCTCCATAAGCCTTGGGCCATGGACATGGCTGAGTAGTGGCGTCGAAGGCCAGATCGAAGTGCTGCGGCTCGGTCGGCGTCAGCGTTACCGCCGCAGTGAAGATGGTGGATGTGGTCGGGGTTTCGGTCTGCATCGATCCGTCCGTTCAGAGCCCAGCCCGCAGGTACAACTACGGCAGCGGTTATATAGAGTCAGTATTTCGATCGTCACGAACAATCTACATCATGGGACAAGGTGGTGGCCACGCGACGGCAACCACTACCGTCCGGACGACCGGTGGACGAGCGCCCTTGTCGTTCAAGAGAAGTCGGGATGATCGGCGGCGATTCGGTAACCCCCGGAGTGGAAGACCAGCGGCTGACCGCTACAGGTGTCGAACTGCTCGACCTCGCCGATGAAAATGACATGATCACCGGCTTCTACCCGCTGTACGGTCCGGCACTGGAAGCGGGCGATGCTGTTGTCCAGCAATGGAACACCCGCGATACCGTCATGGTGGGCCACACCGGCGAACTTGTCCGGCGCGGGCGTGGCGAACTGCCGCGAGAGCTCGTACTGGTCGACGGCGAGCACGTTCACGGCGAAATGAGACGCCGCGACAAGGTCGGGCAGACTCGGTGCCTTCTTGGCCGGGCACCAGGCGACCAGCGGTGGATCCAGCGAGACCGAGGTGAACGAGTTGGCGGTCACCCCGACCTTGCGGCCATCGAGTGCGCGTGCGGTCACGACCGTGACACCGGTCGCGTATAGCCCGAGGGCATTTCGCAAGGCCCGCGGGTCGACCGCATTCGATTCGGACCGGACCGCATCGAGCATGCGCTCGGCGTCGGACCGGTCGAACCACCAGTCGTGCACGGCGCTCGGGTCGTCGAATCCAGCTGCGAACAACCCGGCCACCGCCGGCTCGTCCGCGGCGATCCGCACGAAATCCAGTACATGCTCGGGTATCTCGGTGAGCATGCGGTTGGTCCACGCCACGGACCACCGCCCCCAGTTGCGCCAGAAGGATTCGAATACCTCATGCATCCACTCGGTGTCGAACACCTTCGCGCCGTGCCGCAATACCGCATCGAGGTAGATACCTGCCGCATGGACAGCGTTGTTCGCGCCCTGAGCGGTCAGCGGATCATTGAGCACCACCGCGTCGGCCAAGCCCAGCACCGGATGTCCGGACGCGGTGAAGGCCACCGGCCGTCGCACCGTGGGCGTCAACCGGCCGCGCAGCACACCGCCGTCATCGGTCAGCTCGATATCGCGGGCTCGGGCCGCGATCTTCGGAAACGCGTCGTCGAGGACCTCCACGCACCGTCGCAGATGCTCCTCCGGCGTCTTCACGTTGTCGAAGCGATCGATCGGTCCGCCCGGGATCGCTTCGACGACCAGGATCGAGCACGGGCCGGAGGTGGTGAGCGCAGGCAGCGTGATCACTTCCCCTGCACCCGGCATCACCGAGATGGTGAGGTCGGCGCCGGAGTCGTCGGGCAGCAGTCCGCGCACATACGCCACGGCCAGCGCCCGCTTCGGACGGTCGTACGGCGACCGCACCCGATCGCGGACGAACATCCGGCCCAGGTCTCCGGTGCCGGTGGCCACGATGGTCAGACTATGTTGTGCCGCAAGGGAATCCAGACGTTCCACGGTGACGTCCTCGACGTGGAAGCTCCCGCCCTCGGCGATGAACGCCTCGATCAAGGCGGCGCAGGCCACACGCTGGTCGATCGAGTACGCAGGAGTCTCGAACGCCGAAACCACTTCCCCCACACCGTCGATGCTCAGTGCAAGACGGTCGATAGCGGGGGCATCTTCCTCGACGTCGACGATACGGCTCAGGACCCGTAAGGCTGACCCGAACAGGCATTGACTCGACAGCACCGAACCGGTCCGGACCTCGTCGGGGTGGCGGTCGCCGATCAAGGTCACCGTGCAGCCGTGGCGCCGCAGCCCCAACGCCAGCAAGGCTCCGGCCTGTCCTGCCCCGATGATGGCGATACGGTGGAGTTCCTGGGCGTTCATGCCGCAGGGGCGAGGTCGTCGAGGTACGACCGCGCGCTGTCGGGGTCCATGAACCAGTGGAAGAAGTCCCGCGGATCGTCGAAACCGTTGGCGAAGCGACGAGCGATACGCGGACTCGTTCCGGCCGCGCCCAACATCGCCAGTACGTGTTCGGGTGGGGGAACCAGTAGCCCGTTGGTCCAGGCCACCACGTACTTCGCGTAGTCCCAATACCTTTCGAACGTGTCGTGCATGAACTGCCGGTCGAAGGGGCGCTCGTCGTGCTCGAGGATGCTCGCCAGATAGGAGGCGGCACATTTGGAGGCGTTGTTGGATCCCTGCCCGGTGATGGGGTCATTGAGCACGACGACGTCGGCCATACCGAGCACGGGAGCTCCCGAAGGAAGCACCCCGATCGGCCGGCGCACGGTCGGTGGGAAGCGACCGGCGAGCACGCCCAGATCGTCGGTGAGCTCGAGGTCGCGGCAACGTTCGGCCTCCCACGGCAGGTAGGTTTCGACGATCTTCTTCGCGGTCTCGAGGTGCTGGTGCGGGTCGGTGACACCACCGAAGCAATCCATCGGACCGCCGGGCACACCCTCGATGACCATGATCTCGCACGGCCCGGTCGTGGTCAGCGCCGGGAATACGAAGTACTCGCCGACTCCGGGAACCATATTGAACGACACCGCCGAATACGGTTCACGGGGTGCCATGCCGGTCACGTATGTGAGCGACAACGCCCGTTGCGGTCGGTCGAATGTCGAACGGGCCGAGTCACGTTCGAACATCTTGGCAATGTCACCCTTGCCCGCCGCCACCAGCACCAGGTCGGACTCGCGCGCATATCTCTCGAGGTCGTCGAGGGTGGCATCGTGGATGTCGAGCTGACCACCGCGGTCTTCGAATTCGCCCATCCAGCGTGGCATCTTCACCCGCTGGTCGACAGATTGCGCGGGAAGGTCCAGCCGGGAAGCCCAGGAGATCGCCTTACCCCCTTTGTCGTCGGGAACAGTGAACGCGATGCCGTCCACATCCGGACATCCCTCGGCCCAGAAATCCAGACGGAGTGCATGTTCTCGGGCCAGCGAGCTGCCGAACATGCACTGGCTGGAGGTCACCGGGCCGGTGAAGATCTCTTCGGGGGTGCGGTTCGACACGATCCGGACGTCGTATCCGGCATCCAGCAGACCCATGCCGAGCTGCAGGCCGGACTGACCGGCACCGATGATTGTGATGGTACGCATTGTGTTCCTTCGATTTTCGGGTTCGGGTCAGTGCGCCGGAGCGCTCTCGGCGGCGAGTTGCGGGATGGCACTCACGGTCTGCTCCGGGCCGAGAGCGGAGTAGCCGCCATCGACGGCCCAGTCGGCGCCGGTGACGAACGACGCCGCGTCGGAGGCAAGAAAGGCGATCACACGACCCACCTCGGATGGGTCGCCGGTGCGGGCGAGCACGTGGAAGGGCGCCGCGACGGAATCGGTGTGCGCGCGGTCGCCGGCGGAAAGCTCATCCATGATTTTCGACCAGGTCCAGCCCGGGCTCACCGAATTCACTCGGATACCGTCAGCGGCGTAATCCAACGCCATGCTGCGGGTGACCTGGGCGATAGCGGCCTTGCTTGCCGGGTATACCCACCGACCGGCCTGCGCGACCTTCGCCGAAATCGAGCTCAGGTTGACGATGGCTCCGCGGCTCCGCGCCAGATGGGGACGGGCGGTGGCAGCGCACAGCACCGCGCTGACCAAGTTGACGTCCAGGGTCCGCAACCAGGTTGCCCGGTCGGTGTCGGCGCCATCGTCTCCGTACGAGCAGGCCAGATTGACCAGGACATCGAGCGATCCGAACCTTTCGACCGTCGCACTGACGCAACGCCGGATGGACTCATCGCTGGTGATGTCGGTCCGGACGAACGCGGCCCGGTCGAACTTCTCGGCAACCGCCGCGCCGCCCACCTCGTCGATATCGGCTACCACCACCTGCGCGCCCGCGGCGACGAGCTCGGCGACGACACCAGTCCCGAACAGGGTGGCGCCCCCTGTGACGATCGCCGTTTTCGTGGACAGTGAGATTGAGGTTGACATGCAGCCCTCCGAACTACACACGCTAATGTGACCCGAGTCACGGTAAGGAGCGGCTGGATCGTCGGCTATCCCGCAAACGCGGAGCTTGTCCGCACAGCGTCGATCCGGCGGTTCTTGACACGCATGACGCCGGAATGGAACAAACTGATAATCCGCAATCATGACGATGGTCAATAGGACGATATGCGCGCGTGTGTCGCCCGGAGGAAGCATGAACGATGATGAGCGCCCGCTCAGCCGATACCGCCTAGCGGCCTCCAGCGACCCTGACGTCGTACGCGACACCGTCGGCCAGGCCTTTTGCGACCACCGGCTGTCACCACTGAGCCGCAGTACCGGACTCGACGCACATTTCAACGGCCTGCGCTGGAACAGCGTGGGCGTGTACTACCTGGAGTACGGCACCGATGTTCGCATCGACCCACGCGACCTCGACGACTTCTACCTCGTCCAGGTCCCGCTCGTCGGTCGCGCCACGATCACCGTTGGAGCCGAAAGTTTCACCTCCACACCGGAAGTGGCCTCGGTACTCGAACCCGGACCGCGAGTATCGATGTCGTGGGAAGGGGCGAATCGGCAACTGCTGCTGCGCTTGGATCGCGCATCGGTGCACGACGTGCTGCGCAAGAAGATCGGAAGGGAACCGACCACGCCCCTCGCATTCACCCCGCGGATGGATCTCACGACCCCGGCCGGCCGCACCTGGAGCGGGCTCTTCAAACTGTTGACCGATGCCGTCGGCTCGGCCGAGATCCCGGAATCCATACCTGTCCGGGAATTCGAAGGGCTCCTCGTCAGCCAACTGCTGCTCGGCCAGCCGCACAATTACCGCGACGAGCTCGACCGGCGACCACAGCGGACCGTGGCCCGGCCCATCGCGCAGGCCGCGGACCTCATCGAAGCCCACGCCCATGAACCCCTCACCATCGACGACATCGCCGAGGCAATCGGCGTGAGCACGCGCACGCTCCAGGACGGCTTCCGCCGCTATTACGACACGACACCGATGGCATACCTGCGCGATGTACGACTGCGGCGCGTACGGACCGACCTGCTGCAGGCCGATCCGATAACCGCCACGGTGACCGATATCGCGATCCGGTGGGGATTCCTGCACCCGGGCCGTTTCTCGATCCTCTACCGCGATCGCTACGGCGAATCACCGTCGCAGACGCTTCGACTGGAACGTGACCGCACCGTCCGGAAATAGCCCACACCACAAGGCAAATCCCCCGCCCGTAGCCGGGCGGGGGATGTAAACAGATCCTGTGTGACGGTACTCAGCGACTCACACCGACGTCCGGCGGCTGCCAGCGTCGCCGGAGGGTCGTTGCCCCTTCAGCAGCGCGGATCAACTGAAGACGCGGGGGCGGGCCGTCGGTGCGGCCGCTAGGCGGTTTGCGGTTACCGGCGCGGAAGGGCGCGGGCCATTCCGCCGCCTCGCCGACATACTGCTGGTCCACCGCGGCGTGCAGTGTCCACTGCGGATCCCACAGATGAGCGCGGCCGATCGCCACCAGGTCGGCACGCCCGGCGAGCAGGACCGAATTGACATCGTCGTAGGAGGAGATGGCACCGACCGCCACCACCGAGATGCCATGGGGCACACCGACCTCCTGCCGGATCCGGTCCGCGAACGGCGTCTGATAGCTGCGCCCGAACGCAGGCTTCTCATGCTTGACCACCTGGCCAGAGGACACATGCAGCACATCGGCTCCGTGTTCGGCGAAGGCACGAGCGATCTCGACCGCGTCGTCGACGGTGTTGCCCCCCTCCGCCCAGTCGGTGGCCGAAATGCGCACCGACAGTGGCCGATCCGCGGGCCACACCGCTCGAATCGCATCGAAGACGCGCAGCGGGAAGCGTAAACGGTTCTCGAGTGAGCCGCCGAAGTCGTCGGTGCGCTGATTGGCCAGCGCGGAGAGGAAAGACGACAGCAGATATCCATGCGCACAGTGCAGTTCGAGCAGATCGAACCCGGCGCGGGCGGCGGCCTGGCCCGACCGAGCGAATTGTTCGGTGATCTCGTCCATCTCCTCGCACGTGATCTCGCGCGGGGTGCGGCTGTCGGGTCCGTACGGGATGGCCGACGGGGCGACGGTGTCCCAGCCGCCGGTGTCCAGCGGGTCGTCGATGCCCTCCCACATGACCTTGGTGGCGCCCTTGCGGCCGGAATGCCCCAGTTGCACACCAATCTTCGAGCGGGAATTCGTGTGCACGAAATCCACGACCCGGGCCCACGCCCGCTCTTGTTCGGTGGTGTACAGCCCCGCGCAACCGGGCGTGATGCGCCCCTCCGGCGACACACACACCATCTCGGTCATTACCAGCCCAGCGCCGCCGAGCGCCTTGCTGCCCAGATGCACCAGGTGGAAATCGGTGGGCACACCGTCGACGGCGGAGTACATGTCCATCGGCGAGACAAGGATCCGGTTGGGTAGCTCGATTCCCTTGAGCCGCAATGGATAGAACATGGGCGGACGAGTCTCGTCGCCGATCACTGCCACGTTCTGCGGCGTGTCGTCCTGGATCGAGAGGTACCACCCGTCGATCCGGTTCACGAATCCGTTGTCACGCAGCCGCAGGTTGTCGTAGGTGATGCGGCGACTGCGCGTGAGAAGATTGAAAGCGAACTGATCCGGCGCTTGATCGGTGTAATTGCCGATCGCTTCGAACCACTCCAGGCTGGCCTGCGCTGCCCGTTGAATGGACTCCACGACGGGCCGTCGTTCCTGCTCGTACTTTTCCAGACCGGTTGCGACGGAGTCATTTTCGTGCAGACAGGCGGCGAGCGCGAGGGCATCTTCCATGGCCAGTTTCGTGCCCGAGCCGATGGAGAAGTGCGCGGTATGCGCGGCATCGCCCATCAGCACGACATTGCCGTGCCGCCACGTCCGGTTGCGGACCGTGGTGAAGTCGATCCACCGGGAGTTGTTGGCCTGCAGACCGTGGCCGTCCAACTCATCGGCCAGGATCTCGGCCAGTAGCGCGATGGACTTCTCGTCGTTCTCCCCGGGCAAGAACGCGCGGTCGGCGAACACGTCGAAACCGGCTTTCCGCCACACGGATTCATGCATCTCCACGATGAAGGTGCTCTGCTCGGCACTGAACGGATAGCCGTGTACCTGCATGACCCCGTACGGCGTGTGCTTGATGAAGAACTCGAATGCCTCGAACACGCGGTCGGTGCCCAGCCACATGTACTTGTTGTGCCGCCGATCCAGATCCGGTCCGAACACATCCGCGAAACGGGTCCGCACCACGGAGTTGAGACCATCGGCCGCAAGCACCAGATCATGGGTGGCGGACAACTCCTTCACATCCGGCGCGATCGTGCGGAAATGGATGGTGACGCCCAGATCGGCGCATCGCCGCTGCAAGATGCGCAGCAACTCCTTGCGGCTCATCGCCGCGAACCCCTGGCCGCCGGAGGTGCGGACCTCACCCCGGTAGTGGATATCGATGTCGCTCCAGCGGGCGAATTGCTCGCTCATCGCACGATAGATCTCCTCGTCCGCATGCTCGATGCCACCGAGGGTCTCGTCGGAGAAAACCACACCGAAACCGAAGGTGTCGTCGGGAGCATTGCGCTCCCAGATGGTGATGTCGTGGGTGGGGTCGAGTTGTTTCATCAAGGCGGAGAAGTACAGCCCCGCGGGCCCTCCGCCGATCACGGCGATACGCATGAAAGCCTCACACTCTTCGGGTCGAAGTAGGGTCGAATTCAGTTGGCTGCCGGTTGGACTCGGCCGAGCCGAATTCGGGCAGCGGGGCGCCGCGTAAGGCCGCGGCAATATTGTCGGGCCATGGCAGCGAGCCCCTGTCTGTGTTGGGCACGTGGGCCGCTGTCAGGACGCCGCGGGCCGCGATCGTCGACGGTTCCGGCAGTGACGGCTGCGTCACCGCGGGGATCCTGGTGATGATGAAGTCGTACCGGAGCGAGGATCGGCCGACATTGCCCACCGACAGGCTGATGGACGCGGTATCGCCGAACCAGAGGCGCTCCAGATAGTCGACTTCGTATCGCACTCGCGGAATACGGCCGAACAGCCAGCGCAGCCCGATTCGGTCGAGCAGTGCAGCTTCGGCCGCCTCCACCCAGCGCACGACCGTACTGTGGTGGTAGTGGCCAGCCGCATCGGTGTCCTGCCAGTCCACGACACGCTCGATCACGATGTCGGTCATCGCGTCCCCCAGTTCTCGCGCACCTTGAACCGCTGTAGCTTGCCGCTGGGATTGCGGGGCAGACTGTCGACGAATTCGATACTGCGCGGGTACTTGTACGGTGCCGCAGTGCTTTTGGCGAAGTCCTGGAGCTCGCGAGCCTTCGCCGCGTCGCCCGCGACGCCCGGCCGGAGCACCACCGCCGCGTGTACGATCATGCCGCGGTCCTCATCGGGAACACCGATCACCGCACTCTCAACCACATCCGGGTGCTGGTCGAGGACCGCCTCGACCTCCGGTGCACCGATGTTGTACCCGGCCGAGACGATCATGTCGTCGCTACGGGCGTGGTACCAGAAGTAGCCGTCGGCATCGCGAGTGTAGGTGTCGCCGGTCAGATTCCAGCCATTGCGCACATACTGACGCTGACGGGGATCGGCCAGATACCGGCATCCGGTTGGTCCCTGCACCGCCAGCCGGCCGGGAGTGCCATCCGGTACCGGATTGCCGTCGTCGTCCTGGATCTCGGCGCGAAATCCGGGCACGACCCTGCCGGTGGAGCCGGAGCGGATGTCGTCGTCAGCCGCCGAGATGAAGACGTGGAGGAGCTCGGTGCCACCGAGACCATTGATGATCTTCAGCCCGGTCCGTTCGTGAAACCGCTCGAAAACGGCTTCGGGCAGATGTTCACCGGCCGAAACGCACCGGCGCAGGGATGTCAGGCGCTCCGGATCGTCGCGCTTGATCAAAGACTTGTACGCGGTCGGCGCAGTGAAAAGCACTGTCACCGAGAACTTCTCGATCGCGGCGACGAGCGCATCCGGATCAGGCTTCTCCAACAGCACGACCGACGCTCCGACCGATAGCGGGAACATCACCAGCCCACCGAGGCCGAAAGTGAATGCCAAAGGCGGTGTCCCGATGAAGACATCAGCGCCGTGCGGTCGCAGCACATGTGCGGAGAAGGTGTCGGCAATGGCCAGCACGTCGCGGTGGAAGTGCATGGCGATCTTCGGCATTCCGGTCGTACCCGAGGTCGGCGCAAGCAGCACCACGTCGTCGGCACTGGTCCGCACATCGGTGTAGGCGACCGGTTTCGCTGCTGCCCTGCGGATCAGGTCATCGTCGCCCGGCCCGCCGACCGAGGCGATACGCAAGGCCGTGTCGGCCGCGGACAGTTCGTCGAGCAGCCGGTGATCACACAAAGCTAGCGCCGGGCGGGTCAGCTCGATCAGTTTGGTCAGCTCGGGAGCACGCAGCAGGGGCATGGTGGTCACCACCACCCCTCCTGCCTTGACGACACCGAACCAGCAGGCAACCAGCCATGGGGTATTGGGAGCGCGCAACAGCACACGATTTCCGGGAACCAGGCCGTACTCGTCGGCCAGCACATGCGCAATCTGGTTCGCACGGTCGAGAAGATCGCCGTAGGTCCAAGTTTCGGACTCGGAGTGCAGGCAGGGCCTGGCCCGGCCATGGACCGCTACCGTCGCATCGAGCAAGGCGCTCGCGCAGTTGAGTCGATCGGGGTAGTGCAGCCCTGCCAGGTCGAAGACCAGATCGGGCCAGTCGGCTTCGGGCGGGAGATTGTCGCGGCAGAAGGTGTCTTTGTGCGCGGAGGGTGTGAGCATCAAGCTCGGCCCTTTCGAACTGGTGAGGCTAATACAATCTCATTGCTTCTGGTTGACCGCCGTCGATGTCGCGCCATGTTCCTAGGCCGCACCGAGCGGGCGATATCAGGGCTGTTCGGAGCCCAGCGCGGCTACGGCCTGAATCTCCACGAGCGCTTCGGGTTGCCAGAGCGCGGTGACACCGATTCC
The DNA here is from genome assembly GCF_042754165.1 of Nocardia sp. NPDC059229. Taxonomy (NCBI): domain Bacteria; kingdom Bacillati; phylum Actinomycetota; class Actinomycetes; order Mycobacteriales; family Nocardiaceae; genus Nocardia; species Nocardia sp. NPDC059229. The sequence continues at coordinate 12,621 of NZ_JBHZAK010000030.1, read as the reverse complement.
GGCCATCGCCGGGTACGCCTCGCCAACCAACTCGCGCCAGAGCCGGCCGACTTCCTTGGCGTTGGCCTGATAGCCGGGAATGTCCAGGAGATAGATGGTCACCGACAGTAGATTCTGCGGCTTTCCACCCGCAGCCTCGAGCGCCGCGATCACATTGGCCAGCGCCTGCCGGAACTGGGCGACGATCCCGCCGTCGACGATCGTCCCCTCGGGTGTCAAGGCGGTCTGGCCCGCCAGGTGAACGATGTCGCGAAACCGCGTGGCGTGGGAGAACCCGGAGGGTTTCGCCAGCTCGGGCGGATTGATGTGGTCGACGAGCATGATCGCCTCTTTCTCGCGGAGACCCACCGGGCGGCGAGCCGATTCGAAGGGGTGGCCCGAACCACACTATGGTGTTAGATTGATGATCGTCAATAGAACGCTATATACGAGCTGCCGCTCCTTGCGTTCGAAGCCGCCGCGGGCAACCCGGCCGAATTCCTGGAGTCTCCAGCGATGCGTTTGCGAACAGTTCTCCGCGACGACCACGGCAGTCGCGCCGAAGTCCGCGCCGACGGACAGTGGTATGCGACGACGGCCGCCGACGTCGGCGCACTGCTCTCGGACCAGAACTGGCGCTCGGTCCGACCGCTGCCCGGCGAGCAGCCGCCACCCGGGCGGGCGGCGCCGGTAGTGACAGCGCCGACCAAGATCGTGTGCTGCGGCCACAATTACCGCGCCCACATCGCCGAGATGGGTCGATCCGCGCCCGAATTCCCTACACTCTTCGCGAAATTCGCCGACACCCTCACCGCCTGGGACGCCGACATCGCCCTGCCCGGCCCGGCCGAGGCGGTGCTGTTCGACTGGGAGGCCGAACTCGCGATCGTCGTGGGCGCCACCCTGCGCCGGGCCGATCGCGACACGGCACGGGCAGCTATCGCCGGATACACCGTCGCGAACGACTTCTCGGTGCGCGACTGGCAGCGGCGGACTTCGCAGTGGTTGCAAGGCAAGGCATTCGACGCCACCACTCCACTGGGTCCCGATCTGGTGACGCCCGACGAGGCCGACCCCGCAGATGGCCTCCGCATAGTCTGCCGAGTCAACGGCACCGCGGAGCAGACCGGGGCCACCGACGACCTTGTCTTCGACCCGGCGACCCTGCTGTCGTACATCTCCGCGTTCACCGTGCTGCGTCCCGGTGACGTCGTATTGACCGGCACCCCGGGGGGTGTCGGCATCGCGGCAGACCCGCCGCGCTACCTGCGTGCCGGCGACGTCGTCGAGACCGAAATCGAGGGCATCGGCCTGCTACGCAATCGAATCACCCTGTCCCCCAATGATATCGAGCCCGCCCAGCGGGACGGAAAGGAATCATGATGACCAGCGACTCCACCATCCAGGTCGCTCCGATTGTCACCAGAGCCGGAGCGGAGTACACCGAGACGGCACAGTCCGGTGGCGCGGTGCGCGTCTCGGGTGTGAGCCCGCAGCACACCCCGGCGACCAAGATCTGGTACGGCAAGGTGACCAACGAACCCGGCTACCGTTCCTTGCCCCATCACCACGGCGAAGCCGAGACCGGCGGCTATGTCCTCACCGGGAAGGCGCGCATCTACTACGGGGAGAACTATGAGGAGTACGTCGACATGAGCGAAGGCGATTTCGTATTCGTGCCACCGTTCATGCCGCACGTCGAGGTGAACATGAGCACCACCGAGAAGCTGGTCTGGCTGACCTGCCGCACTCCGGACAATATCGTCGTCAACCTGCCCGATGTCGACGATTCCATCCTGGTTGGATACCGGCAGGCGTGAGATTCGAGCTCGGGTCGCACCATCGGCCCGGGCCATCGGACCGCACGATCCGGACAGATGCCGCGCGCAGCGTATAGCCGAGCAAGTGCCGCAACCATACGGTGCGTCCTATGACCGACATCACAACCGAAGCCGACGCGATTATCGTCGGCTCAGGGGTCAACGGCCTGGTGGCCGCGGCCGAGTTGGCACTGGCCGGCTGGTCGGTGCAGTTGCTGGAGCGTAATGCGGAGATCGGCGGATTCATCGCCACCGAAGAACGCACTCTTCCCGGCTACCGGCACGACACCTACTCGTCCTGGCATCCGTTGTTCGTCTCCGGCGCCGCCTATGCGAGCCTCGGACCTCACCTGCACGAACACGGACTCGAATTCCGCAACACCGAAGAATGGATGACCGCCAGCGTTGCCGATGACGGCCGCGTCACCCTCGCACACCGCGATCCGGAACGCACCGTCATGGAATTCGCTGACCCCGAGGACCGAACCGCATACCTCGCGATGCTGGCCCGGCTTGCGGCGAGTGCGGCACCGATCGGCGGACTGATGGACGCCGAACTGCGCTCGCCGTCCGCCCTCCGACCGCTGGCCGGTCTGATCCGCGGTGGGCGACGCGACACTGAAGACTGGCTGCGGATGGCGCTCAGCAGCGGTCGTGGATTCGCGCGCCGCGAGTTTCGCGGCCACGAGGTCGATCATCTCTATGCACCGTGGCTGCTGCACGCCGGTCTCTCTCCGGACCATGCTTCAGGCGGACTGATGATGCCATTGCTCGCGACCACCCTGCACGGGGCCGGACTGCCGGTGGTTGCCGGCGGATCCGCCGGGCTGCTGACAGCGTTCGAGTCGCTGCTGCATTCCCTCGGCGTAGAGGTGCGAACTTCCACCTCGGTGGAGCGGATCCTGGTGGACCACGGCCGAGCAGTCGGGGTCGTCGCCAATGGCCACGCCACATACGCCCGCCGCGCGGTGCTCGCTTCGGTGACGCCAACCGCCTTGTACGACAAGCTGTTACCACCCGACGCAGTGTCATCCACCATCCGCGCCGAGGCTGCGACCTTCCGCTACGGCCGCGCGGAAATGCAAGTCCATGTCGCTTTGTCGGCGCCGCTGGACTGGGCCGACACCCGATTGCGGCACATTCCGTTGATTCACGTCTCCGATGGATCCGACAGCACCGGAATCGCCTGCGCCGAGGCCGAAGCCGGGCTGCTCCCCCGCCGACCGACCGTCGTCGTCGGCCAGCAGTACCTGCTCGACCCCAGCAGAGTGCCGGACGGTACGGCCGCACTCTGGCTGCAACTGCAGGAAGTCCCATTCGCACCGGTAGGCGATGCGGCCGGAGCGCTGGATACAACTCAGGGCTGGACTCCGGCGCTGGCACGGAGTTTCGCCGATCGTGTATTGGCGCGAATCGCCACCCACGCTCCCGACCTTCCCCGGAAAGTGCTCGCGGTCGACGTCATCACCCCGGCCGATTTGGCCGCACACAACCCGAATGCCGTCACGGGCGATCCCTACGGGGGTTCGTGCGAATTGGACCAAAGTTACCTGTGGCGCCCCCTGCCCTCCGCCGGACGGCACGCGACACCCGTGCCCGGATTGTGGCAGATCGGCGCATCCACGCATCCCGGCCCCGGCTTGAGCGGCGGATCGGGACACCTCGTAGCGCGAACGCTCACACGAAATCGCAAGCTGCGCAGACTGTTCCGCGCACGGTGAACAGCGCCCCCGGTGCACTGCGCCGGCCGGATAACCGCCGCGTGCAGCGGATAGCTCGGCCCGACCAGCCGCATCAGACTTCGAAACCAGTTACCCCACCACAGGAGCCACGATGTCTCTGCTCAACGCCGTCATTGAAGCGACCCGCTCCGGCGCTGTCGACATCATCGATCTCACTACTCCGTTGCAGGAGTCCACCCCGATCCTGCCGTTACCGCCGCCGCTGGCCAACACCGTCCCGTTCCGGCTCGAGGAGATCAGCCGCTACGACGACCGCGGGCCCGCCTGGTACTGGAACAACATCCACACCGGCGAGCACACGGGCACCCATCTCGACGCACCGGTGCACTGGTTGAGCGGCCGTGACGGACACGATGTCTCACAAGCCCCGATGCGCACACTGTTCGCGCCCGTTGCCATGATCGACATGACCGCTGAGGTCGCGGCCGACCCGGAATTCCTGTTGGAAATCGATCACATCCGCCGCTGGGAGAAAAAGCACGGACCGCTCCCGGCGGGCGGCTGGCTACTCTATCGCACCGGATGGGAATCCCGAGGTGAGGATGCCGCCGCGTTCACCAATGACGGGCGCACACCCGGCGTTTCCGCCGCTTGCGCCAAGTGGCTGGCCGAAGAATCTGCACTGACCGGACTCGGCGTGGAAACCGTCGGCACCGACGCCGGCGCGGCCGCCGGGTTCGAACCGCCCTTCCCGTGCCACAGCCAGCTACTGGGCGCCAACAAATGGGGCCTGACCAGTCTGCGCAACCTCGCCCGGCTGCCCGCCACCGGCGCCCTGCTGATCGTGTCCCCGCTGCCGATCGTCGGCGGGTCCGGCAGCCCGGCGCGGGTGCTCGCACTCGTCGAACGCGACGCCCGCTAAGGGAGGGAAAACCATGGCGGAACGGTCTTTCGCGAACGAGGTCGGCAAACTGCGGCAGGGCTCCGGCACGACCCTGCACGTGGAGGGGATCCTGGCAGTCACGAAGGCGTTGCTGCAGGCCGGTGTCGCCTATGTCGGCGGCTACCAGGGCGCACCGATCTCCCATCTCATGGATGTGCTCGGCGATTCCAAAGACGTACTCGACGAGCTCGGCGTCTATTTCGAAAACAGCGCCTCGGAAGCTACCGCGGCGGCGATGCTGGCCGCATCGGTGCACTATCCGCTACGTGGCGCGGTGACATGGAAGTCAACCGTGGGCACCAACGTTGCTGCCGACGCCCTGGCGAATCTGGCCAGCGGCGGCGTCACCGGCGGAGCACTCATCATCCTCGGCGAGGACTACGGCGAGGGCTCGAGCATCATGCAGGAGCGTTCGCACGCGTTCGCGATGAAATCGCAGATGTGGCTGTTGGATCCGCGGCCGAACATCACTGCGATCGTGGACGCGGTCAAATCCGGCTTCGAGTTGTCGGAGGCGAGCAACACCCCTGTGTTCTTGCTGCTGCGCCTGCGCTCTTGTCACCTGCATGGAGCGTTCGAGGCCGAAGACAACAAGCGGCCTCCGATGACGGTCACCGAAGCGACCCGGCGGCCCACTCGCGACGTGAGTCGAATCGTGTTGCCGCCGGCCAGCTTTCAACATGAGAAGGAAAAGATCGAAAACCGATGGCCCGCCGCGGTGAAGCACATCCGCGACCACGGGCTCAATGAGGTGTTCGGCGATGACCTCGCCGACGTCGGAATCATCGTTCAAGGAGGGCTGTACAACACCCTCAACCGGTCGATGGAACTGCTCGGATGCTCGGATGCGTTCGGCAACACTCGGGTACCGCTGTACGTAATGAACGTTGCCTACCCGGTGATCGACGAAGAAGTCATCGAATTCTGCACTGGCAAGCGCTCGGTGCTGCTGATCGAAGAAGGCCAGCCGGACTTCATCGAACAGAACATCAATGCCATCCTGCGCCGTGCCGGCATACCCACAGAACTGCACGGCAAGGACATGCTGACCATGGCAGGCGAGTACACCTCGCTGGTCGTCACGCGTGGAGTGCATCGTTTTCTCAGCAGCTATCTGCCCGAGGTGATCACTGCCGAACCCGCGCTCCTGCGCTCGGCCGATGACCCGGCGAGCCCGTTCGCGGTCCGGGTCGAGCCGCACATTGTGCGGCCCCGGCCGCCCGGGCTGTGCACCGGATGTCCAGAGCGCCCCATCTTCAGCGGATTGAAACTCGCCGAACGCGAAACGGGCGAACACCACATCAGTGCCGACATCGGCTGTCACTTGTTTTCGATAAACGCGCCGTTCGGTCTGGGGGCGACAACCATGGGCTATGGCCTCGGTTCGGCGGCTGCGGCGGCGTTGAACTCGAAGGGCTCCGACCGCCGAACCATCGCGATGATGGGCGACGGGGGCTTCTGGCACAACGGGCTGAGCAGCGGCGTCGGCAACGCGGTCTTCAATAAGAACGACCAGCTACTGGTAGTCGTCGACAACGACTACGCGGCCGCCACTGGAGGTCAGGACGTGCTCTCCTCGCACGCCGACCTGCCGACCCGCTCCACGAAACATCCCATCGAGAGGGCCGTCCGCGGCATCGGTGTCAACTGGGCCAAGACAATAGACAACACCTACGACGTCACCACCGTGCGCGACACCTTCGTCGATGCGCTCACCACCGATCAAACAGGGCCGAAAGTCCTTGTCATGCAAAGTGAATGCCAGCTCAATCGGCAGCGGCGTGAGAAGCCGCAGCGGGCACAGGCCTTGCAGGCCGGCGAGCGGGTGGTCCGCGAACGTTTCGGCGTCGACCCGGAGACCTGCACCGGTGACCACGCCTGCATCCGCATCTCCGGCTGCCCGTCGCTGACCATCACCGACAACCCCGACCCTATGCGCACCGATCCGATCGCGACCGTGATCGACAGCTGCGTCGGATGCGGAGTGTGCGGCGCCAACGCGCATGCGGCCGTATTGTGTCCGTCCTTCTACCGAACGGACGTTGTCTACAACCCCACCCGGCGCGATCGCATGCTGGCCCGGCTGCGCACCTGGTGGATCAACATGCTCGCGCGCGGAATAGAGCGCCGCGCCGCCGGATTCGAGGTAACTCCATGACAGGTTGGTACACCGGACAGCGCCCCATAACACTCGCGATCCTGGCCATGGGCGGCGAAGGCGGGGGCGTACTCTCCGACTGGATCGTGGAAGTCGCCGAGTCAGCTGACTACTTCGCCCAGACCACGTCTGTGCCCGGTGTCGCCCAGCGCACCGGATCCACCGTGTACTACGTGGAACTGTTCCCACCCTCCCGAACCGGCCACACCACCGGAACCGCACGCAGCGAACCTGTGCTGAGCGTGTTCCCCACCCCTGGTGAAGTGGACATCGTGATTGCCTCCGAGCTGATGGAAGCGGCCCGCGCCGTCCAACGTGGTTTCACAACACCGGATCGAACCACCCTGTTCACCTCCACACACAGGGTGTATTCGATCGACGAGAAGATGGCTCTCGGCGACGGTCGGGTCGACAGCGCGACGCTGCTGGACGCGGCCCGGCGCGGATCGAAGCGACTGATAGCGTCCGACTTCATGGCAGTAGCCGACCAGCACCGCAGCGTGATCAGTGCGGCGCTGTTCGGCGCAGTGGCCGGATCCGGCGTATTACCGTTCACCCGAGAACAATTCGAAGAGCCGATTCGCGGCTTCGGCAAAGGGGTCGAACAGTCCCTGCGTGCGTTCGCCGACGGCTTCCGCGCTGCCGCCACACCGACAGTCACCGAACCCCTGATCCCACCGCGAACTTCACAGCCAGTGGAATTGACCCTTATTTCCCGGCCGCTCACCGCTGACGAGCGGAAGGCACGAGAAGATGAGCACCGCAACGAAATAGCCGCCTTCGACCCCGGAGCGCTCGTCGGCCCCAAACTGCGGAAGCTCGCGGAGACCGTCAGAGATCTCCCGCCTGCGGCGCGGTCCATGATCCTGCATGGCCTGGTCCGCACCGCGGTGTATCAGGACACTTCGTACTCTCGGCTATATCTGAGTCGCGTAAGGGAATTCGCGGCAGTAGATCCAGATGCAGAGGGCAGTGCCCTGCTCACCACCGAAGCGGCCCGGCAGATCGCACTGTGGATGTGCTATCAGGACACCATTCAGGTTGCGCTGCAAAAAATCCGGCGACGCCGCATGGATCGCATCCGCTCCGAGGCGCGTGCCGAACCGGACCAACTGATTCAGGTCCGCGAGTACCTCCACCCACAGATCGACGAGATCACCGACACCATGCCGGCTCGAGTTGGCTCGGTCCTGCGACGCTCCAGCACATTCCAAAGTCTGGTCCGAAAATTCACCCGTCGAGGCATGACCGTCAATACCAGCTCGATCACCGGCTACACGGCCCTGTCGATAACAGCCCGACTACGTCCTTTGCGCCCACGATCGTTGCGCTATCAGCGCGAACAGCAAGCCATCAACGAATGGCTGAAAGCAGCATCAACCGCTGCCCCACTCGATGCCGACCTCGCCCGCGAGATCCTCGAATGCCAATGTGTGCTGAAAGGCTACGGCGCCACCTTCGAACACGGCACCGATAGTTTCGGGAAACTCATGCACGCCGCCCACAAACTAACCGGGCACCCAGATGCAGCCGAACGACTCTCGAAGCTCCGGGCGGCCGCACTCGCCGACGAGACCCATACAGCTCTGACCATCGCGCTCGCTGCAGCGGTGCCCAGCTGACAATCCTCTCGAGGCAACGCGTCGGACATCCCGGCACAACCAACACTTGCCCGGGTCGTCGTAACCATGGGCTCGGCATCGCGTGTCGATGAGTTTCGCGGGAAACCTGGCGGCGGACCCGGCGGATCGCCGCAATCGACTGCATCACCGGGTCCTGGGTAGTACTCGACCGCGTCGAGTACTACCGAATCCAACGTCCGACGTGTCTTGCCTTGCAGCACACCGGTTTCGGCGACCACCGCACGCACGGAATAGAAGATCCGATCGGCCGATCCGAAGCCGCCAGTCACCGCCGCCAATACGTCAGCGTGCTCGGATGAAACCCCTCGTCGTCCAACACGAACCCACACGCGATCTTCCACCGAAGATCACAGCGCGGCGCTTCGACTGTTTGCCGATCCGAGCATCGGTCCCGCTGCGGTGAGCGTGTCCGGAAATCGTTGCGCGCGTGGTTCATCGGTCTTCATCGGGAGCACGCCAGCGGGCGACAAGGTGGTGGTCGATGCCGAATTGGTCGAGGATCTTGCCGACAGTCTGCCTGAGCAGGTCGTCGATTGTCCGGGGCCGGTGGTAGAAGGCGGGCACCCGCGGCAGGACCGTCGCTCCGGCGAGCGCAACGATTTTCATGTTTCGGATGTGGAGTCTCACGTACGGCCAGCACCAGGTGCCGGCGTTCCTTCGGCGTGACGTCGGCACCACGGCCATACCCGGAGACGTCCTCACCCCGGCCATCCTCCAGCTGGATGCAGCGCCGTGCTCCGTGCGAGATGACCCGGTGTGTCTCCACCATCGCGGATTCGGCGAGCGTGCACAGCAGGTCGATACCGAGTTGCGGTGCGCTCCAACCCGATGTGCCGACGACAAGGCGGGGCTTGCGGGAGGTGAGGAACACGTCACGTCCTTTCGGCCGCGGTGGTGATAGGACGGCTACGTCCGCCACCTGGCCACGACGGCGTCCATGTCGCTGTCGCCTGACACAGGGATATGGCGTGCACCGGGAAACCGTTGTGCGGGTTCGGTATACGCGCGCTGTTGTACCAGACGAGCGATATTGGCCCGGTAGATGTCGTCTACCGCGGCGTGCCGCCCGGGCTCACGGTCGAGCCAAAGATTGGCCGGATGGATCGATCGGTCGTACATGCGCTGGAATAGCTCAGTGCGAATGTCCTTGAGCCAGTTCGAGTTCAGGTTCATCATCCGATACTGGCGCAGCGCCTCGACATCCACCGGCGCGGCAATGATCGCGTTGGCGCCCGACGATACCCGCCCGATCACCTGACCGTGATAGTCGACGATGTGCCCGTTGCCGCCGGCGATGTCCACAGGGTGCTCGGCGGCGGGGCTGGAGTAAACCGGCCCGGTATTCGGACACACCATGTACACCCCGTTGAAGTGCGCGTGCGCCCGATTCTGCAGCAGCCAGGTGCCTCCAGCGTCCGGACCGGCCGCGGTCATCGGCACGGCTTCGCTGGGTCGGTACACCACCTCCGCGCCGTTGAACGCCAGTGCCCGAACGGCTTCCGGGTACTCGCCGTCGCTGCAGCACAGCGTGCCGATGTTGCCGATGTCCGGGGTCCGCAGCACCGGATAGAAGGCGTCGATGCCATCGCCGAACAGCTCGACCCACCGATCGTAGACATCGTGCGGGGTACACGAATGCTCCCGGCACCACACATGGTTCTTGGCGGCCCGGTGGACGATCTCACCCTGCGGCGAGATCACCACCATGACATTGAAGAACCGGTCCGCGATGACCTCGGGCCAGCGGGCTTTGCACTGGACGATGAGGTAGGTTTCGTACAGCCGGGCCAGCGCAGCGAGACGATCGGTCTCCGGGCCGGGTATATCGATGAAAAGCTCTCTGGCGCACCGGCTGTGCGGCAGATCGAAGATCTCGTCGGTGAAGCCGGTGAGGGCCCCTTCGGCCAGAGCGACGAGTTTCACCGGCAGGTTGATGCCGACGATCGACACCGCCGCGTGAATGGTCTCCTCGATCGTGTCGAGGTTGCGCGCGATGTGGTCGCGCGCCCCGATGCCGTGAACGATGGTCGACAACCCGACCGCCATATACGGTGCGACCGGTGCTGCCCCGGCGGCGAGGCCGGTCATTCCGCACCACACCATTCGATAGCGGCGACGGCGTATGTCTTCGCGGCACATTCGTCACGCAAGCTGTCGATCCGAGCGAGCACCCGGCTCGTCACTTCGGCGTTCACGACCGAACCCCCTCGGTCTTCGCGGCGGCCAGCGAGTCGTGGTCGCCGCTGTCGTGGACGATCGAGCCGCCCAGATATGCGTGCAGGACCATGGAGTCCCGGTCCCCCGCCGCCAGCCCGCATCCGTCGGATAGCACCAGCGCTTGTCCTTCCGGCGTGTCAGGCGCGAGTGCTCGCACCCGCCCGTCGGTGATGATCGTGTTGGTCATCGTTGTCCTTCACTACCGACACGTTGTGTCCTGTGCGCACAGCGTATCTCATGTTTTCTCCAAATGGAGAAGTTTCTGAATCTCTGGGCGTAGCCGCGATGAGAGCCATGCCGACGGAGGTGATCCGCGGGAACCCGAATCTGGTCCTTGATCCAGCGGTGAACCGATCGCCCCGGTGACGGTGTATCCGGCCGAGGTTCCAGCGCGCCGGCCAGCGACCGTTCGTGGTCGGCGGCGGTGCTGACGCCGGCGTTTGCCGGGGCGCAGCAGCGCGGCGACCGGTTCCCCGGCGCTCTCGCCAACCACGGTCGACGAAAGCCGAGCAGCGGGTGAAAGCCGAAGTCCCGCTTGACTGTTGGAGCGGCGTGCTGCTCGTCCGAATGGGCGTCGATCAGGGTGGCGTCCAGGTCGATGATCAGTGGGTCACCGGCGGTGATCGCATCACAGCCTGCCGTGGCGGCCGGGCTATCGGGCCGGGAAGAAAGTACCGGGTCCGCACCGACGCCGGTGACGGCACCCACGAATTTGTCGCCTGCTGCCAGCTCAGCACCCCATCGGCTCTTGACAGCATCAGCAGGTGCATCTACAACTGTAGCAATAACTACTCTATCTGTAGCAACCCCGGCATGACTCGAAGAGGAGCGACGGTGGCGATACCGCGAAGAATATTGATCGTGGGTGGCGGAATTGCGGGACTGACGTTCGCCGCTGCGCTGAAGCATCACGGTGCTACCGCCGACATGGTGGATCTCGCGCCGGAATGGCGCCCAGTAGGTTCGGGAATCGCGATTGGCTTCAACGGGATCCTGGCGCTCAATACGATCGGCATGGGGGTTGCGGTCCAGGATCGAGGAGTCCCTCTGAACAAGGTGACTATCTTCGACTCGGATGGAAGCCATATGAATGGCTTCGGTTTCGGTGCGGTGGCCGATGTATACGGGACGACAACCATCGGAATCCACCGAGGTGCTCTCCATGACGCCCTTGCCGCATCGCTCGAGAATAATCCGCGACTGGGTGTTACCGTGACGGGCCTTCGAGAGCTCCCCGGCGGTATTGTTGCAGAATTCAGCGATGGAACCAGCGCAGAGTACGACCTCGTAGTAGGCGCGGACGGACGCGCCTCGCAAGTTCGGAAGCTGATCTTCGGAGAGATTGAACGCCGTTACGCGGGATACTCGGCAATACGGGTCGTCATCCCGCGCCCGACGGGGTTCGAAGGCATGTCGGAGCTCTGGGGCAGTGGACGGAGAATGGGAATTCTCCCGATCGGGGATGATCTGCTCTATTCCTACTCCACTTTCCCCTCGGCGCGGGGAGTGGTTCGCGACGCATCGGAAAGCATGAGACTTCTGCGGGAGCTCTTCGGTTCTTTCGATGGACCGGCCAGGTACGTCGTGGAATCAAATCCGGACGATGCCTCCATACACTCCGGAGATATCGAGGAGGTAATACTTACGACATGGGTTACGAGACGGGTTGCTCTTATCGGCGATGCGGCACACGCTATGTGCCCAGACCTCGGGCAGGGCGGTTCGATGGCAATCGAAGATGCTATTACACTCGCACGAACCCTGAATAATTCGCCAGAAATCGGCGGCGCACTTCTCGAGTATCAAATCAAGCGGAGCCGGCGAGTACGGGACATACAGCGCAAGTCTCACCAGTATGGATGGATGGTTCACAGGAAGACCAGACCTGCACTTGCAGTACGCCGCGGTATATTCAAGCGCCTTGAATCCGATCGTCTCGCGCGCATCACAGTCGCCAGCCTGATTAATCCAGTTTACTGAAGAATAAGGACGCGGCAATGCGGACAAAGCCAGATCAGTCAGGCAACCTCGCAAAAGAGGTTGATGAGCGTTTTCACCCCGCTGCGATGGTACGCGGGGCAATGAACAAGGTCTTCCCGACCCACTGGTCGTTCCTGCTCGGTGAGATCGCGCTGTACGCGTTCATCATCCTGCTGCTGTCGGGTATCTACCTGACGCT
>NZ_JBHZAK010000029.1:0-81101 GCF_042754165.1 Nocardia sp. NPDC059229 | reverse complement strand
GTCATCGGATGCACCCCGAAATCGGCCGCGATCTGCTCCAGTGTCACCCCGTCGTCGCGGTTGCGGGCGACCCGGACGACGTCGTCGCGGAACTCCTTCGGATACGGCTTGAGCACTGCGACATCCTCTCAGGCCGGCCTTTCGGCAAGCCATCTCGGTTGTCACCTACCCCTGCAGCAGCCCCTTCTGAACCGCCGCCGACTCAGCGCCGCAGTTCGAACCTGCGCGGGTAAAAGCCTGCGACCGTGGGCAATTCGTAGTACTCGAAGCCGTTCCAGACGACGGTCGGCAGCTTGCCCCGAAGGGCGCCAGGGCTGCGGACACCCAGCAGCGTGGCCGCTTCGTCCGGTGTGAGCAGATCGTGAGCGCCACGCGGCCCGATAAGGAGGGCCTGACTCGATGTTGTTCCCTGAACGCGGGCGACCTCAAGGGGAATGTTCGATAGCAGCCCTGCGGTGGTGACTGCTGTGACAGTGCCCTCCATCAGGGAGTAGAACGTGGAACCGTGATCATCCCGAATGCTGGTGTAGGTCACTGTGTGGATCGCGGGGTGCGGGCGCGTGATTACGGGCTCGCCCGCCACCTTCATCCGCACAGCCTCGATTAGCGCCGGAAGGCTGCAGTCCATCCGAACCGATACCTCGGTTACCCAGATTGTGCCCATGGTCAGCGCAGCGATCCGCCGGGCAGGCACTCGGCCGCGAACCCGCGGCTGCCGTCCTCATAGACACCGGTCCCCGGCTGGTAGGTCATTTCGTCAGCGCAGCCGACCAGCCGCCCGCCGCTGCCGTTCGGCCGGCCCTCCGAATCCAGTCCGGTCGGCGGCGCCACCGGCATGGCGTGGCCCGCAGCGGTGGTAGTGGTGGGGGCCACGACCGGCGCGCTGCTGGCCGCCGCCGGTGCCGAAGGGCTGGCGCTGGCGGTCTCGGCGGTCAGCTGGGCGGGCAGGCTCAGCATCACCATCGCCGGAGCGACCGCCAGGATCTTGATGTTGCCCGCGGTCGAGGTCTGGTCACCGACCATCGGGGTGTAGATCAGCTGGCTCGGTGCAACCTTGGTGCGCACCGCGAACCAGCCGTGCGTCTGCTGTCCGGGCGGCGCTGTTTTCACCTGTGGGAAGTCGGACTCGCAGCCGTAGATGCTGGCGGTCTCGACCGGGCTGCTGGTCTCGCCGTCGTCGTCGTACAGCATCTGATAGCTATCGGGCACCGGCAGCTGCTCGCCGGGCCCGTTGCTGATCGCCACTTCGATGGCGAGGGTGACCCCGGGGCGTGAGGACGCGATGCATTCGGCGGGAAGGGCTTTCACTGCGGTGAATCGGATCTCGCCGACCTTGCCGCCAGTGTCTATGCGGGTGAACGTCACCGGCTGCCCGACCGCCAGCAGATTGGACATCGGCGCCACGGTCGCCGTGGTCGAGGCGGTGGTGCTCGGCGAGGCTTCGGGGGCAGAGGATTTCGAGCACGCTGATAGCGGTGCAAGGGCGAGCAGAGCCAGAACTGTGACGCGGGTACAGCGAGACAACATGTATACCCCGTTGGTAGCTGACGTGGTGCTGGGCGCCGCCACGCTAACACCAGCATGGCGGCGCCCGGCCCGGATCAGGCACCGACAGTTCGTGCCACCTGCTCGGACGTCACCTGCGCTATGGCCGCGGTAGTCGCGCCTGGGATCCCCGACTCAGGACTCACGAACCACGCCGCCAACCATGACAGCGAGCACATACCCGGCTCCGATGCCCCATCTCGTCCAACGGGCCGCTCGCCGAAAAACCCTCAACCGCAGGCGCATCGGCCAACTCACCGATCGCATACTCCATCAACTTCGCAACCCCGCGCCATACGACCACCTTAAGGGGCCGCAGGTCGTCGACGACGCAGGCCCGATCGAACTCGATGGCCGCCAGTTGCCGGGTGTCGGGAACCATCGTGCTCGGGCGGAGTTGGTCAAATGCCCTCGCGCGATACGCCTTCGGCCGCTGACGGTGGTTCGGATACAAGATCCAGGGTGAGGAACTCGCGACTGCGAACTGTCGCCAGCCGTTCCTGTTCTACACCGACCTCGATACCGGTCGTGGGCATCTGCTGTACCGCCGCTATGACGCGGACCTTGGCCTCATCGCTCCCACCCCGGGCGACGGCGCGGCCGGAATCCCATAGCCGCTACTGCCGTGATCACTCTGCAGGCGCGCGCCCGTCGTTGGCGTTGCAATACCGCCGGCGTCTGCGACGACCCGATCGCCGACCGCACGCTGCAGCGCGTCGCCCTCGACGAGAACCTGCACATGATCTTCTACCGCACGATGTGCGGGGCGGCCTTGGACCTGGTCCCGATCAGGCGATGGCCGCCATCGGTCTGATCGTGGAGAACTTCCGCATGCCCGGCGCCGGGATGCCGAATTTTCGCCGCACGGCGTGACCTGTCAGCACTTCGAGGAAGTACTCCAGCCGGTGATGCGGCAATGGAACATCTTCGATCGCACCGACTTCGGACCCCGCGGGGAACAGGCTCGCGAACGCCTGGCGGGTTTCGCCGAGAACCTCGAGAAGATCCAGATCCCCCGCTTCGAAGAACAACGCGACCGCGCTCTCGCCCGCGAAGCTGCCCGGGTCTGACGTAGTCCCCGCGGTGGTGAGGCAGCGTTGATATCGAGGAATCGCACTGCCACACACACGAATTGGCGTACACACGGATGATTCGCGACCTACCATCGAGTAGTCGGCCGGTTCGCCACGCGTCGACGCGAGCGGCCGCATGAGGGACGCGGTATTCCTGGGTCTCGGGAGGAGATCGATGACAGGGGAGTTGGAACACCGTGTCCGCCAAGCACTCCTGGATGCCCGGCAAACGCTCGCGCTGGGCGAGGTCGGCACTCTCGGGGACCGCCTCGCGCGATTGCGATCTGAAGTGGAGGACGCCCCCTACGTCGACGATGAGCGGCGACGACTGCTCGAACTGTGTGACGCGGCACTGAAAAGGGTGGCATGGGCGGAGAAGCAGCGTCGGGCGACGCGTGAGTGACGATATGGAACGAAAGCCCGGGTCCGAGAGCCGGACCCGGGCTTCGTGTACGTCGGCCGTGGGGTCGGAGACTGTCTCCGATTCGGTAACGGCGTGGTTTTACCCCAGCCGACGTAGCTTTCACGGGTGCGCCGATGGGACCGCGCGGGCAGGGTTTATGCGTGGTCCCACCGGCCCGGTGCGGACGCTGCCTGCCGCACCGGTGTACGGATGGCTGCGGGGGACAGCTCATCCGCACGATCAGAGGAGATCCGGGCTAGCGCGGGCGGGCAGGTGGTGGCCCACTCGAGGGAGTTGCCGTAGCCCCACGGGTCGTCGACGGTCACGGTCTCGCCGTAGCGGTAGGAGTTGAAGACGTTCCACAGGAACGGCAGCATCGACGCGCCTGGTGTTCAGGTTTCGGGGAAACCGCCGTCACCAGCATCCCTCCTCACAACTTCGTACGGAACCTGCGTTCGTATTAGGAACGCTTAACTCGCACATGCCTTCTGGCTACCGCAAAGTAATCAACTACAGCGCGTTGGAGATAGGGCAGACGCGCAGCCCCTGACCTTCGGCTCGGGGATTGAGACCTTTGCCCCAGGGTGGCAATGACCTTCGACCAGGGCCCTCGAGTGTGAGATCGGTACTGGATAGCCAGTAGGGGACATTGGTCCCTTCGGTCGGGGTCTCGAGCCTCTGCTGGATGTTCGTGTTCGGTCCGCAGGCTGGCGCGCATGGGTTCGAGGGTGCGGCGTATTGCCGTGGTGTACGCGACGGGGCAAGGTACGACCAAGGAAGTCGCCGAAGTGATCGGCAGGGAGTTGGAATCCTCCGGTGTGGTGGTGGAGGTGGTGCCGATCGGTCACCAGGTGCCCGACCTGGCCGAATTTGACACGGTGGTGCTGGGCAGTCCCGTGTATCACGATGCCCTGATGAAATCATTCGTCGTCTTCGCCTACCAGCGGCTCGACCAACTCGCGACGCCGGATGTCTGGCTGTTCAGCGTCGGCATGGCACCGGCGCTGACGGGTCGCATCGGCCGGCGGCTGGCACGCGCGGTGCCGAAAGAGATTGCGACTGTGCGGGATGCGCTGGCGGTACGCGGTTACCGCGCCTTCGCCGGGCGCTACGAACGGGCAAAGCTACCGTTGCGCGCCCGGTTGCGGTACCGCCTGCTGGGCGGACGCCGCTACGGTGACCTGCGGGATTGGGACGCGATCACCTCGTGGGCCACCGGTATCGCCGCTGATTCCCCGCACCGCGCCGCGGACGCGAGTATCTGACCGGGATGACGATCACCGACGACATCATCATCGGTTCCCAGAGCTGCCAGCTCTCGTCGGCACTGTGCCCTTGGGGCTGACCGAGCTGTTCTTCTCCACTACCGACCGCCACGGCGTAATCCGCCTCGGCAACTCGGTTTTCGCCCGCATCTCGGGGTACGCGCCGGATGAGCTTGCGGGAGCACCGCACAATATCGTCCGCCACCCGGACATGCCCGCCGGTGTGTTCGAGCTGGCCTGGGAGCGACTGCTGTCCGGTGGGCCGGTGGAGGCGTTCGTGCAGAACCAGGATCGAGACGGCTCGTGCTACTGGGTCTTCGCCACCATGAGCCCGCCGCGTGACGGCTATCTCTCGGTCCGAATCGCGTCGCGCAGTGGCCTTTTCGAGCTGATCGAGCCCGTCTATGCGCACGCGCGGGCGATCGAGGAAAGGGCTCGGCAGGCCGGTGCCGGACGTCTCGGGCGGGCCGCTCTCGGGCGCGCAGTGGTCGAAGAAGCCTTGCGTGATAGGGGTTTCGCGTCCTATGACGAGTTCATGGCAGGGGTTTGACAGGTATTTTCGCGCCGGTCTGTTCGACGAGCGGTGTGTCCCTGGGGATTCGGGCCGAGTCGACCGACTGGATGTGCGCGAGGTTGGTGGGATTTCCATGTTATCTGCGGTTCAGCGGTGTGTGGTGAGCATTCGGCGCGGTACTGCTGTGGAATGGGTGCGGTAGAACTCGAGGTGGGCTCGGGCGGTTCGGTCCCAGCTGAACTGCGCGGCGAGGGCTTTGCCGTGCTCGGTGCGGCGCGGGTCGGGAACCAACGCTCGCGCGAGTTCCGTGGCCAGCTCGGCGGGAGTGGCCGCGTAGCTGATGGTGTCGCCGAATACCTCGCGCAGCACCGGGAGGTCGCGTGCTACGACGGGGATTCCGGTGGCGAGGGCTTCCATGGCGGCCAGTCCGAATCCCTCTTTGGTGGAGAAGAACGGGAGGAGGGCCGCCGCCGCCACGAGTGCGGGGAGTTCGGTGTGGGGGACGGTGCCGAGGATGGTGGGACGGATGTCGAGTTCGGTTGCGCGAGCGTCGAACTGGGCGCGGTAGTCGCGGTAGTCGAAGAGTGTTTCGCCGCCGGCGAAGACGAGGTGCAGGTCCGGATGATCGCTCCGTAGCAGGGCGAACGCCTCGAGCAGGTCGATGCTGCCTTTGCGGGGTTCGATGCCGCCGACGGCGAGGATGTACCGTCCGAGTCGGCGTCGCCAGGCGGCGCGAGCATCCGTGGCGTTGGGAGAGTCGTCTGCGGCGGCGGCGAAGCGGTCGTATTCGACACCATTGGGAATCACGGTGGGGCGCAGGCCCCATCCGGCCTGGACCTCGGCCGCGACGGCGTCCGACACGCAGATGTGTGCGTAGGGCTCGACGATGGCGCGTTCATGGCAGCGGGCGAGTTCGGGGGTGGTGAAGTTGTCGAGGTGGTGGATGGTGCGGATGCGGCGGTCGACGGCGTTGGCGCTGATGCAGTCCTGTGCGTGCACGATGTCGTAGTCCTCAGGAGTGAACGCCTGCCGCAATGCGTCTATGGAGCGCATGATTCGCGTCCCGACCTGCTCGCCGTCGGCACCGGTGAAGGGAACGACGCGAACTGCCACGGAGGAATCCACGGGGCGGAAGAAGGCGGCATCACCGCCACGTCCGAGCGTCCATACGGTGACATCCGCGCCGAGCCGGGCGAGTGCCTCGGCGAGATTGAGCGTGTGCACCACCCCGCCACGGGGTTTGGTGGAGTAGGTGAGGAGTGCGATCCGCATCAGTAGCCGCTCTTTTCGGTCATCAGGTTGTGGTAGGCGTCGACGCGGCGTTCCTCCAGGTGCCGCAGGACGCGCCGGGCTCGCTCGACCTCGGCGTCGATGTCGAGCTCCGCCACCGCGAGGCCGCCCTTGGACCAGGTTTTGGCGAGGATGTCACCGCCGGGTCCGACCACTTTGGCCTGGCCGAGGAAGCGCAGGTTGCCGGTGATTCCGGTTTGATTGGATGATGCGAGCACCACCTGGTTCTCGGCGGCGCGGGCCTGGTCGTACAGGTCGAAGAGGCGGGATTGCCGGTCGTTGGGCATCCGGGAGGCGCGATCGGTGACGCTGGCGGGCCAGGCCGACAGCGCCGCGATGGTGCGGGCACCGTCGAGAGCGAGAGCGCGCGCGGATTCCGGGAACGTCTTGTCGTAGTCGATGAGCATGCCGATCCGGCCGACCGGGGTATCGAAGGCCGCGAAGCGATCTCCGGCCGCGTACGCCAGGTGTTCCCCGGCCGGCTGGTGTACTTTGCGGTGGCGGCCGAGCACCCCGTCGCCGGTGAGGCACACCGCGGCGTTGTAGCGGGCACCGTCCGCGTGTTCGGCATAGCCGACGCAGATCGTCATATCCCCGGCCAACCGGCACAACAGCCGGAACTCGGGTCCATCGGGGTCGATGGCCTCCGGCCCGGCGGCTGGATCCGGGTTGCGGAGGTCTCCGATGTAGCCGCCGAGGCTCGCATCGGGCAGCACGAGCAGGTCGACGCCGTCCTGGGTGAGCCGGTCGATGATACCGGCGATCTTCTCCAGGGCGCGGGCGATGTCTGCGCCGAAATGTGCTGCGACAGCGGCTATTCGGGTGACGGCCATGGGTTGCGCCTCAGGCCGCCGCGGTGGTGCGGGCGATGGCGGTGATCTGCCCGGCGAGGTGCTCGGCGTCGCGGGCGATGGCGGCGAAGCGGCCCGAGCCCCAGGTGTGCAGCCAGGGCAGCCCGAGGAAGTACAGCCCGGGCGTGGTCGTGACGCCGCGGTTGTGGCACGGGTGGCCCTCACCGTCGAAGACGCCGACGCGCAGCCACTGGTAGTCGGTGCGGAACCCGACCGACCACACTATCGACGTGATATCGCTTGCCGACAAATCGATTTCGGTGATCACGTGCTCGGGACGCCACACCGGGCGGTAGCGCGGTTCGGTGGGCGCGTCGATCCCCGCACGGGCGATATGGGCGTCGATGGAGTCCTTGATGCTCTCGGCGACGGCGTCGGCGGCATCGAGGTCCCGCTCCAGCGACGGCTCGAAATGCGCTGTGCCGTCGGCGACATCGACCATCCGGCCGTAGAGTGCCATACCCTCGACCGCGAATTGGCGCAGGTCGATATCGCGGCCGCCGTCTCGACCGGTGACGTAGTGGTTGGTGTTCTCCCGCTTGCCCAGCCCACCGGGCTGATCTTCGATCGGGATGTCGTAGTGTCCCATGTCCTCCAGCCACGCGACGCAATCGCGGCCCCGATAGAAGCGGGCGACGCGGGGCGCGGTCCCGACCGCGAGATGCACCTGCCGACCCTCCAAATGGAGGTCCTCGGCGATTTGTGCTCCCGATTGGCCGGTACCGACGATGAGGACGGCGCCGTCGGGCAGGTCCGCGGAGCTACGGTATTCGGCGGAGTGGAGTTGCCGGATCGAGCTCGGCAACCGCTCGGCGAAGCGGGGCACGGTCGGCGTGTGATAACCGCCTACTGCGACCACCACCTGATCGGAATGCATTGGGCCCGAGGTTGTCTGGATGTCGAAGCCGCCGTCGACCGCTACCGTGAGCGCGGTGACGGCGACGTGTTCGCGAACCGGCGGATCGAAGGTGTCGGCATAGGCGCGGACCCATGCGTAGACCTCATCGCGTTTCATGAAGCTGTGCGGATCCGGTCCGTTGTAGCTGTATCCGGGCAGCACGCACTGCCAGTTGGGGGTGACGAGAGTGAAGTTGTCCCAGCGGGTGTCGCGCCACTCGTGGGCGATGGTGTCGCGCTCGAGGACGACGTGGTCGATGCCGCGTGCGGTCAGATGCCAGCTGATGGAGAGTCCGGCCTGTCCGGCGCCGATCACGACGACGTCGCGGTGTTCCACGGCAGTACCCGAGTCTGCCTGGGGGGTCATGGTTTTCCTCCGGTGGTTGCCGCCTCGACCGACGGCGGAGTCATCGACAGGACGCGTACCGTGCCCGGGGATGTCCGGGCCTGTGCTGCGCTTGCTTCGATGGCGTCCAGGGTCTGCATGGCGGAGGTGCAGTAGAAGCCGAACTTCTCGCGCACCCGCTCGGCTGCGGTGTTCAAAGCGCTCGAGACACGGGTCAGGAAGTCGTCGATCGGATAGTCGACGCCGGTGGCCAGATGATCATGGATCACCAGCGAGGGCGAATAGCAGGACTGGACATTGCCGTCCGGCCAGCGGATGTCGAATGTCATCTCAGGCATGGATCGCCTCCAGCTCTTCGGGCACTGCGGGCTGTCCGACCACGCCGTGGCGGGCGACGACGCTGTGGTAGAGCTCGGGGCGTCGGTCGCGCAGGTTGTACATGCCGCCGCCGCGCGCCAATTCGAGTGCGTGATCGACGTCGAGGGTCGCGGTGGCGAGACCGGGTTCGGTACCGGTGGTGGCGAGCACGTCGCCGCCGGGGCCGACGATCTTGGCGCTGCACACGAAGCGCAACGAGCCGAAGGTCCCGGCCTGGTTCGACGCGACCCACACCACCTGGTTCTCGACTGCGCGAGCGCGGTCGAAGATATCGAAGCGCTGGGTCCAGCGGTCGTCTTCGAGTCGTTCGGTGGTGGCGGTGCGGGCGGTGGGCCAGGCCGAGAGCGAGGTGATGATCTCCGCGCCGTCCAGTGCCAGCGCTCGTGCGGCTTCGGGGAATGCCTTGTCGTAGCAGATCTGCATGCCCATGCGGCCGACCGGGGTGTCGAAGGCGCGGTATTCGGATCCGGCAGCGTAGCAAAGGTTTTCGCCGAGGGGCTGATGTATCTTGCGGTAGGAGCCGAGAACCCCGTCGCCGGTGACGGTCGCGGCGGCGTTGTAGCGGAGATCGCCATCGGCTTCGCAAAATCCGAGAGTGACGACGAGTTCACCTGCCATCGCCGCGATGCGGCGTAGTTCCGGGCCGTCGAGGGTGAGAGCAGGCGGCAGACTGCGCAGACGGCGCTGCTTGGCCTCCTCGCTCTCCCCGCCGCCGCCCAGGCTGGGCAGATAGCCGCCGAGGCAGGCCTCGGGCAGCACCAGCAGTCGGCTACCGTGTTCCTGCGCCTGTTCGATCAGTGAGCCGATGGTGGCGTAGCACGCCTCCATGTCGCGGCCGAATTCGGCGGCGGCCACGGAGATCGATAGTTCGGTCATGAGTGTCCCAATCCGGTTACCGCGCTTTCGAGCGCGTGAGTGACTTCTCCGTCAGGCCAGCGCAGCCGCACGCCGGGAGTCGCGCTGAGCACGCCGCACACGGCGGTGGTCGCCGGGCCTACGGGGTTGACGGGGGTGCCGGGGCGATCGGCGGTGAGCATCGCGAAGCCGGGGAAGCAGGTGATCCAGTCGGCCAACTCGGCGCCCGGCGGGCGCGGGATGCACGCCACATCCAGTTCGACCCCGACACCGCTGGCCTCGGCGAGCATGCCCGCGGTCCCGGCGATGCCGGCCATGCTGACATCCTTCGCGGCCTTCGGACCGGTGTCCGAGACGAACCGGCCCAGTGCCCGCAACTCTGCGCCGCTCCGGTGTGACGACGAATCCCATTGTCGCCCGGTGTATCCGGACCGCCAGCCGCCGCCCAGATCAGCGGTGAGCCGGAGTTCGTCGCCGACCTCGCCGCCTCCTCCGGGCACCGGCCGGGCGGTACGGCCGAGCGCGGTGACCGACAGCGCCGCCGGGACACCCAACTGGGTGTGGCCACCCAGCACCGGCACCTCCCAGATGCGGCTGGCCGTACCCAGGCCCCGGAGCACCCGGGTCAGCAGCGACCGGGTGGGCGCGGCGACCGCGTCGAGAAGTCCGATCGGTTCTGCACCCATCGCGGCGAGATCGTTGAGGTTGACCAGGGCCGCACACCATCCGGCCCATTCCGGGTCCCGTTCGACCATGGACGGCAGGATCGCGTCGCACGCGGCGACCAGGTCGCAGCCCGGTACCGGTGCGCCGTCATCGCCTCGGAATCCGGTGCCGCCCAGTGTCATCGGTGTATCGCCCAACTCGGACAGCGCTTGCCCGAGCATTGCCTTGGTGGATCGCGCCAGCCGCTCGATTCGGTCGATCGGCCAGCGCATCTTCAGGTGCGGTGTATCTGCCACGGTGGTTTCGGCGAGCGCTGTCCACCCGAGTTGGGCGAACAGCGATCGGTAGCGGGTTTGCACGGTGGCCTCGAACCGAAGCACGTTATGGGTTTCGGCATAAGCGCACGCCGCTTGCACGAGTGCGCGGCCCACACCACGGGTGCGACGCCTGCAGTCCACCACCAATCGACTGCCGGTCCACCACCCGAGATCTTCGGCGGTGGCCGGTGCCAGGCGCACTCCGCCCAGCAGGGCTCCGTCGTCCGGGGCGATCGCGACCAGTATCTGGGCCCGGGGGTCGTCGTCGATGTCGTCGGCGTCGCTGCCGGCGAACAAGCCCTGTTCGGTGACGAAGTTCTGTCGGCGCAATGCGCGATAGGCGGCGATATGTCGGGTATCGGCGAGCTGGATGAGGAATCCGTCTGCGGGGTCGGCCGGGGCCGTATATCCGGACAGGACACAGTAATCCGGTGATGAAGCACGTACCCCGGACAGTTCGTCGATCCAGGATCGGGGTGCGGCCGTCGGTTCGGTCGTCGTCATCTCAGCCTCCTGCGGTCTGCAGCACACTGCACGCCCCACACGCCGCGCAGCCGGCCTTCTGGTCCGTGCCGAGCATGTCGGCCCGACGTAGCTCCGCTGCCACTCGCCGGGTCACGTCCTCGAGGACCGCCGCGGTCGGCGGGCTCGCACCGTCGACGTCGACGGCCAGGGTTCCCGCGAGCGGCCGGAACGGCACCACGAACGGGTACACGCCCATGGCGATGAGTTCCGCCGCACCCGAGACCAATTCGTCCGGGTCTTCGCCCAGACCGACGAGCAGATAGGTGGAGACCTGGTTACGGCCGAACACTCGCACCGCTTCGGCCCAGGCCGCCCGGTATTCCGACAGCGGCACGGTGGACTTTCCCGGCATCCATCGAGCACGCACTCGGTCGTCGAGCGACTCGACGTGGATGCCGATCGCATCGGCTCCCGCGTCGCGGAGCTCGCTCAGAGTCGCCAGGTCGCCGGGAGGCTCGCACTGCACCTGGATCGCGAGGGTCGGCACCGCTTGCTTGACGGCTCGCACACAGCGGGCGAGATGCCTTGCGCCACGGTCTTTTCCGGCCGAGGTGCCGGTGGTCATCACCAGCTGCCGGATACCGTCGAGCCGCACTGCCGCCTCAGCGACCTCGGCGAGCTGATCCGGTCGCTTGACGGCGATCGTGCTGCCGGACGCGAGAGATGCCTCGATGGAACAGAATCGGCACCGTTGGTCTTCGCCGTAGCGGATGCAGGTCTGCACCACCGTGGTCGCCAGTACATCCTTGCCGTGCAGTCTGGCGATCTGCTCGTACGCCACGCCGTCGGCCGTGCGCAGGTCGTAGAAACGGGGTCGGCGCACCGGTTCGACGGTCACGCCGAGATCGGTGCCCTCGTAAAGCAGCCGATCGGCACGAATCGTGTATGGGCTCTCCTGGCGGAGGGGGATGGCAGCGCCGGCACCCCCGAACAGCACATGACCGTCGTCGCTGGGGCCGGCGCCGGAACGGCGCTGCACCGGCACATCGACGCTGATGCCCAAGAGTGCGAGATCTACTCGCGTGGATACCTCGGTCATGACGGTCGGCCTACAGCTGGTAGGTGGAGTTGATGATGGCGCCCTTGCGGGCGTAGTGGATCAGCGCGTCCTGCACGTCCAGGGGATGCGCCGGGATCACACCTTCGATGAGGTCCTCCTCGCGGGCACCGTGCAAGGCGAGACCGAACCGGCAGGCGAACACCTTCCCGCCCTCCTTGATGAAGGTGCCGAGCGCCTCGTTGATGTTCTGCTCACCGGGGAACCCGCTGTCGCCGGTGGTCGGAAAGCCGCGGGTGGCAAGGCAGTTGATCGCGCCGGGACCGTAGAAGTAGATGGCGGACTCGAAACCTTTGCGGAGTGCGCGCGTCGCCTGCAGAATGGCCACGAAACTCACCGACGATTCATGGGCGATACCGTGAACCAGCGTGAAATAGGTTTCACCCGCCTCCGCCTGATAGTCGGGAAAGATCTTGGTGCCGCCGTAGATACTGGTGCCCTTCGGCAGGGCCGGGTGCGGGATTTCGGCGAGCGATTTCACGATGTTCTCCTCGATCGCCTTGTCGATCTCGGAGGTCGATGTGGTGGGTGCCGACATGGTTCGTCTCCTGGGCGTGGTCGGTGTGAATTCGGTGATTGGCAGTGCGCCCGTTGGTGTCCGGGTGGTCACCGATGGACCAAGTTCACGCCCGCTGTGTTTCCGGTTGGTCGCCTGCGGAACAATTGAAGGTTTCCGGATGTTCACCACGCACGTATGTGGATCGGCTCACGAATCATACTGTGGCACAACGTAATTAGTTGAGCCTCCAGCGTAGCGCGGGCTGCGTGGGTTTGTGCGAAGTCGATGCGGTGTAATCGTCGTCCTGGACTTTTCGGTGTTCTGTTAATCGCCTCGACCCAGTACCTCCCTCGATCGGAAACATGGACGAAACCGCTACTGGGCGGCACGGTGAGCGCCGCGGCGGGACTTGGCAGACCACCGCCTACGGCGACCAGTTCACCTTCTGAAACCGACCGGATCTGGTCGGGTGGGCGGGATCCGGCACCGTATGTGGCCGAGTGGCCAGATGCGTTTGCAGGTATATCGGTGCAGGTAGCATAGGCTGCGCCCTGGCGCGTTGCGCACGATGTCGCGCTGCGGGGTGTCTGCTGCAAGTTCGGCCCTTCTCCGGATCTTCCCGACCACGTGAGGAGTTCGACGATGACGACTGTGGCACCATCCAGTAACTGGCCTCTCATGCTCGGCAGCGCAGCGGTGTTTCCCGCCCAGGGCGGCGCCGTGCTGAGAGCACCGTTCATCTTGGTGGGCGACTCGGACATGACGGCTGTCGATCTCGGCGCCTTCGCTCGGCAACTCGACAGCCCGAGGTACTCGTTCCGGGAAGCGCTGCGCGCCGCCGGCGCCGATTTGATCCTGGTGTCGCTGGGCATCAGTGACACCCTCGACGGCGGCGCCCATGCCAGTGTTCAGGAGGTCCTGTTCCGCGCGATCGCTGAGCGCCTGGGCTCGACTCCGCTCACGGTCTGCGGCATCGGGCGCGGAGCCCTGCAACTGCGCTACACCCTGGCAAGGTTCGAACTCGACCGCATCGACCACCAGGTCAGGGCCTTCGTGTCCTACGCCTGCACCACCCCGACGGCCGCGGAGGCCGGCGCGCTCGACAGGGTCGGCTCCTGGCCGGTCATGCCTCGCAAACTCGAGGTCACAGGCCCCGGCATCAGCGCGGACTCGTTCGACTACGAGAACAGCGATTTCGACGACCTCGTTATCGGCGCGGTGGCCGACCGGGACCCGCTGTTCACCGAAGAACTGGGCGCCGACATCATCGAGCAGACCCTCGGCCTATATGACGTGAGCGGACGGGATGGGGAGAGCCGGTAACGACCTCATCAGAGGCGGACACGATCGGGGCACCGACCGGTAATGCCGCATACCGCGGGGTGCCGGAAGATCAACGAGCAGAGCGTCTCACGGCCGCCGGCAGTGCGCATGCCGAGTTGAGGGCGTTCAATCCGGCAACCGACATGTTCGACCCGCCGCTGAGTCCGGCCGGGGCGAAGCGGGTATTGCTGATGAGACCTGATGTCCTCCAGTGGTTCCGGGATGCGTTCCCGTTCAACGAACTGAGCACGTAGTCAGCGGTCGCGCACTATTTTGCCGCAACACCGCCGAAGATCGATGGCAGCGAGGGTGGCCCGGTCCGCGTTGGGCCCGTTGGGGTCCAGCGGCAAGTACTGCAATGGCAACAGCGTTCAGGCGGGTCGGGCGGTCTCCCAGGCCGCTTCGATCATCCGGAAGATTTCGTCCACCGCGGCGTGTGGATCGGCTGCCTCACGGGCCAGTGAGTAGGCGTCGATCACGAACCGCGCGATCGCCTGGCTTGCCGTGCTGGTGGGCGGCTGGCCGAGATCTGCGGCGATGGCCGCCGCCAGCGACTTCGCGTGGCGCAGCCGCATCGACTCCTCGTACTCGCGCAGGGCGGGTGTCCGGTCGATCAGATGCCAGATCGGGGCGGCGCCCTCGGCCGCGCAGTGCCGCACCATCGCGTGGATCTCGTGCCGCAGCGCGGGGATCAGTGGCTCGTCGGCCGACCGGCCGGTGACCGCCTGGGTGAGGCGCTGCTCGAAGTTCTCGTCCTGCTCGAAGACCAGGGCTTCTTTCGAGACGAAGTGGGAGAAGACGGTGGTGACGGCCACGTCGGCCTCGGCAGCCACGTCGCGGATGCCCACCGCGTCGTATCCGCGTTCCAGAAACAGTGCGAGCGCGGTGTCGGCGATCTTCTGGCGGGTCGCGGCCTTTTTGCGCTCACGACGCCCGGTCGGCACGGTCATCGGTTGATGCTATCAGCTGCAAAAATGCATCGGTTTCGAACTCCTAACGGTTAGGCAAGCGACTATAGCGCCACCCGCTACGAAATAACAACCGTTGCAAAAAACTAACCGTTAGTCATAACGTGGAGACATGAAGGCAATGCGCTTCGCCGAGTACGGCGGCCCGGAAGTCCTGAAACCGGTAGATGTGGCCGAGCCCCACGCCGGCCCCGGCCAGATACGCATCGCCGTGCGAGCGGCAGGAGTGAACCTCGACCGGGCCGCGGCCCGCGGTGAGATTCTGCAGCTGGAGGCGAGTGGTATCGACGTCCGGCTCACGTTGAACACCGTGCGCGGTGCCGTCGTCATGCATTTGATCGCCGACGGCACACCACCCGCCGTCATTGTGGATCACTTGTCCCAATTACTGGGCCGCGTATTCGCCTGCAGCTGCTGACATTCCACACGGCCGGGCTGAGTGCGCGGGTTTGACCCGTGCGCGCCATCCGCGGCGGCGCCTCGTCGTCGAATGCGCTTCCGGGCCCGGAATGGCCGGACGAGAGCGCTCGGATTCGGGATGATGCCTGGGAATTGTTCGATCGGCAGACGAACAGTCATTGCGCTGCTCGTCGAGCGCGGCGCACTGCGCAGGCTTTCGGCAACCGGCTGATACGAGCCGCCGGTGAATGAGGATCCCGAAACCGCCCAGGCGCGCATGTTTCCCGCTGAACTCGAGTACCACGCCCAACGCCTCGTCCGCCGGCGCAGCCAGTGGCGAGACGACAAACGCAACCAGGCCATCGAGGCAGAACTCGCGCAGGTCCACCAGCAGATCCACAACCTCCACCAGCGATTCCCCGGACTGCGGCAGACATCCCGATGATTTCCAGCGATGAAACGGGATTCAGACCAGGTCGGCTGGCGACACTGCCGAATTGGTAGATGTTTCAGGCCGCCTGCGGTGCCGTGAGATGGACACGGATGCGGACACCGGGAGTGGCGTCAGTCAGCTCCTGCAGACGGGAACCGTTACAGATTGGTCGGGAAGCCTTTTGTGCCTACTCACCGGTGGCACGCAGCATATGGGCATGGGCGGCCCGATGCGATGCCGCGGCGGAATCTTGAACTTCCCGTAGCCCGTCATACCTGTACGTCCAATGAAGGGGGCCAACGCGATCCAGGCAAAGGACCCGAGCGACCACTCGCTAATGCCCGCTGAGTGCTCGGCTCGGGATGGTCGGCCGCCTCTCTGGAAGGCCAACGACCCGAGATCATCTCGGCCTCTGGAACGCACATCGATGTCGATCTACGAGTACGTGTCCGAAATCGGCACCGCCGGATCTGGCTCGGCCCGCGCCGATGATTCGAACGGGCGGAGTGTCGGTCTGGGCATGCCGACAGCCGTTCGGAAAACGATGCCCAACCGCCCGCGGCAGAAGGTCAGTTGTGCTCGGGCACCGAGATTTCCGCTGGTGAGCGGTCGAATCAGAGTCCACCGTTCGAAGAGTTCCTCTGACGAGGTGCCGGGCCTGGGGCTCGTGCACCGCGGGCCCGGGGCCCGCGGTGGTGTGGCCTCTCCTAGAATCAAGATCACCTCGTGACCGTCTGTTCGGTGGCCGGTGACGGGGGCGCTGCTGCACGCCGTCACGGATGCGTGATGGGAGATTCCTTTTTCGTTTTCCGACGTGAGAGGAGTTCGATCATGGCTGGCAACAACATTCCGTACGATCGGTGGAAATTCCGCGGGGGCACCGCCTGGGTGTACCCGGCCAACGGTGTGGCGCGGGTCGTCGATCCGGTGATCGTGGTCGCCGAGCCCGGTCCAGGACCCACCGACCTCGACGCGTTCGCAAGCCGGGTGGACGGCCCGGACTACCCACTGCGGACGAAACTGACCCAACGCGGCAAGGACGTCATCCTGGTGGGCTACGGCGACAAATCCGACTGGGACACCGCCGAGCAGGTGATCGAAGAGGCCGCGCTGCGCACGCAGGCGACGCGCTTTGGCAGCAAGCCCACGGCCGTCGTCGGCGCCGGCCGGGCCGCGCTGCTGACCCGCTACGCCCTGGCCCGCCTCGAGAACAAGCGGATGCCTCATGGGGTGGGTGCCTTCTTCAGCCTCGACAGCACGACACCGACCGCGGCCGAACAGTACGCGCTCAACGCCGTCGGAGCCATGCCCCAGATGCCGCGGTTGGAGAAGATCACCAGCGCGGGGACCCGCGACCTCGAAGGCCTCGGCCCCCGCGACGATCCGGCAAGTTCCCGGTTCGACGAGGCCCTCTACGCATCCGGCCCGGCCTCGGAAACCTCGCTGGTCAACGAGGAAGAAGGCAACTGGCTACTCGAACGACTGCCCTGACCGGCTGGGCGGCCTACTGCCCGCCTTGTGTCGAAAACCCAGAGGGCCCCTGCTTCACAGCAACGAGCGTTCGGGTGGTGGTGTTGCGATGCGCCTGCACGCATTGTCTGGATTGCGGTGTCCGAAGGATGGGTGCGGGCAGGCGCATCGACCCCACGAGTGATGGAGCTGGCAGGTATTCGGCTCCCCGGCAGGCCCGGACGGTGACGACATGGGGCGTGGTCCTGACCGATCGTGCCGGGTTTATTCCGCGAATACTACCGGGCGGGGGCGCGCTCAGCGGTGTTGTCCGGCGGCGGCTTTCCCGCCAGCATGTCGCCGCGACCGTCGCGTAGGCGGCGGCCACCGCCACCACGGGTGTGAGGATCGCGATTGTCACCAACGGGGTCATCGACATGGGCTGCTCCCACCGCGGAAGGGTCCCCGCCACACTGCGGCCGATATCGCACCCGCGTTACCCCGAATAGGCTGTGCTTCAACGCATCTCGAGCCACCAAGCAGTTGGCTCATCCCACACGATCAGCGGTCGGGGTATGCGTGTCGCCGCCGGTGACAAGGGGTGCAGCAGTTCCGCGCGGCAGCCGAGCCCCGGCCTGCACCACACGAGCCGAGCTGACACCGGCGCCGGGTAAAACGCCGGTAAGCAAGATTGTGAAACATCGGTCGCCGGAACGCATCCCGAACGATGCCGACAAGCACGGACGGTCATCGATCCGACGGACCCGGTCTGTGGCCCCGCCCGGCCTCCGGGAGAAGAACCGGGCGGGGGTGCCTGGGTATGCACTCCACAGATGGCCACCGGAGGGGAGGTGACCGAGAAATATCGTAGGCGCGTCGCCCCGATCAGGCCTTTCACCACGCCGCCGCGGAAGTGGTGGCCTGCCTGGAAACCGGGTTGGGAAAA
The DNA here is from genome assembly GCF_042754165.1 of Nocardia sp. NPDC059229. Taxonomy (NCBI): domain Bacteria; kingdom Bacillati; phylum Actinomycetota; class Actinomycetes; order Mycobacteriales; family Nocardiaceae; genus Nocardia; species Nocardia sp. NPDC059229. Next base: position 63,102 of record NZ_JBHZAK010000029.1, on the reverse strand, counting down.
CGATGGCCGACCTCCTCGGCGGAAGGTCAGTTGTGCTCGGGCACCGAGACTTCCGCCGGTGAGCGGTCGGATCGGAGTTCGCCAGGACGGGTGGCGCAGGCCGGTGGCGGTGCGTTCGGTAGGCGACATCGCCGACCAGATGCGGGGCGACCCAGTGCGCGGTGGCCGTGATCGATGGCGGGATCTCACCGACGACCGCCGGTGTGGCAACGGCCAGGGCGAGGAGCTGACGCTGCAGTGAGCGGCGGGCGGCGTCGCTGAACCCGGTCCCGACCGCCCCGAGCAGCACCAGCCGCCCGCGCTCGTCGTGGCCTATTGATGATGAGACCGTTACGGCCCATGTGGTCCGGTCGATGGAGGCGCGGGCCGCGTTTTGTCAGCTGGCCGAGCCTGTGGGGAATCCGGGGCCGACCTTCGTGATGTCGACGGTGATGGTTTTGGTCGATGCGCCCTGGGTTGCGGTGAGGGTGTAGGTGCCCGTGGTGGCGGGCGTCCAGTCGTATCTCAGCAAGGTGGTGCCGTCGTCGTTCCTCGCGACCACGCGGCCGTTGATGCTCAGTGATGCGGGGGTGTACTGATCCTCACCTACCAACACGGCGGTGACCATGCATACTTTCCACGTGGTGGTGCAGGGGACGAAGCCGCCTTCGCGGATGCCGGAAGAGGTCTCGGCGGTGAAATAGTCGATTGCCGCCGATGCCGGGGGCGCAAGGAGTGCGGGGAAGAACAGTGCGCCTGCGGCGATCGCGGTCAGGGGTGCCAGTCGGTTGATCAAGGTTTCCTCCCCGAGCGGGGCCCGGATTTCGCCGGACCCCATATGAAATGCAGTTGTTTCATATTGGGGTGGGGTGGAAGGGGTGACAAGGCCAAGGAATTGGGGGGTGCTCGAACCGCGCTCGACATAGGTTCTTTGCCCGAGGTGCAGACACCGCGACCCAAGCCGAGGTGTTCGGAAAACGATCAGCGGGTGATCCTTGACCAGCGTTCTTGGGCGGACTGGCGAGTGATGTTCGCGGCCTGGGCGATTGCTTCCCAGGAGGCGCCAGCGGCACGGGCGCGGGTGTGCCACTCAATGATTCATGCGGTGGCGCGGATGGCGTCGGCGACAGCGTGGAAGTCCTTGGTGAGGATCTTGCTGTGGTTGCTGGGGACCTTGGCGGTGATGGTGAGGTTAGGGTTCGCGGCCAGGACGGGGGTGAGGGAGGCCCGGACGGCTTCCATTTCTTCCTCGCTGGCACCGAGGTTGGCGCCGGTGGCGAGGACGTAGCGGACGGGGCGGGACAGGCGTTCCAGGGTGGGGGCCACAGCGGCGCACAGGTCGTTGAGTTCGATGTTGACCTCGGCGTGCTGTTCGGCGCTCATGCGGGCGGCCAGGCCGAACGGGCGCAGCAGGGGCATGAAGTAGCGCATCTGGGCGAACAGTTTGCGGATTCGCTCCTTGCCGGCCTCGTCGGTGAGGCCCCACGGCTGCGCGCCGTCGACCGACACCACGCCGATAACGCGGTCGGGGTTACGGTCGGCCCAATGCACCGCGACCAGCGCGCCGTAGGACCAGCCGACCAGGATCGCGCGCTGGACGCCCCGCGCCGCGAGGACGGCGTCGACGTCGCGCAGGCACGCCTCGAAGGAGTAGTCCGCCGAGGTCCGCGACTTGCCGCGGGCCCGCTCGTCGAAGGTGATGTGGCGGTAGCCCGCACCGAGGTCGGCGATCACCTTCTTCCAGTTCGACTGCGTGGCATAGGAACCGTTGAGGTAGATGACAGCGGGGCCCTCGCCGCCGGTGTCGCTCACCGCCAGTGCGGTGTCCTCGACCTGCACCAGACCGGTCCAGGCGGTGGTGTTCGAGCGGTCGGTGGTGATGGCGTTCATTTCGACTCCCTGTGCTGGCTGGCCGCGGCCCGCAGGCCGCGATCGCTGTTGATGCGACTACCTTCGCCAACCCGGCTGATACCGGCCTGACATCGACCTGACATGTGCCGCGAGCGAGATCTCCACGCCTGCAGCAGCACCCGCGCCGCCGCGCCGCCGACGGTCGAGTTCACGTGGCCCGCAACCGGAGTCACGACGCGAACGATGGCTCCGCCCGGAGGTACCGGTACGGGAGCTGGTCGCCCTCACCCGCGACCCGGACACCGGCGACTATCGCGTCACCGACGGCGACGAATACCTCGGCCGCATCGCCTGCCAGTTCACCGCGACCGGCTGGCGCCGACGCTGGCAGGCCCTCGACCCACACAACACCGTCCTGCGCGCCGGCCCCTGGAACACCGTCGACGAGGCCCTGACCGGACTACTGACCCACCACCTCGAGGCGCAGGAATCGTAGCGGATCGCAGCAATCGGCCACTGGATCGGAGGCGTCTTCGTAAACTGGGTTTGTCGGTCGAAAGTCCCACGGAGCCAACGGATCTCGGGTTTCGTTCATGCCGGTCGGTCTTTTCGTGGGTGAGTGCAACCGGGGGGTTGGTTCGTCCGGTGCCGACACCAAGTCAGTCGCAGGGAGGAAAACCATGAGCGTTGATGAAGCCACGTTCTACCGCAACGTCGACTACGCAGGGGAGCCGCATGCCTACAAGCTCGGCACGCAAGAGTCGCTGCCCGGTGATCTCAACGACCGATTCCGGTCTGTCCGAGTGGGAGAGCTGGTGAAGGTGCTCGCCTGGCAGCATTACGGCCAGTCGGGCCGGTACCGGGAATGGGAGGTCGATACACCCGACATCACCGATATCGGCGGCCTGTCTACCTTCCGCGTGGTCGAAAAGACCACCCTGGCCATTGCTGTTCGCCTCCAGGACGATACCGGCGCCGCGCCGGGACGCTACAGCCTCAAGGTCGTCTCCTACGAGGTCGGCGAAATCACCACCCACTCCGGTGATCCCGAGTACGCGTTGATCGGTTTCATGCCCGCCGGCGGTCCACCGGTCACCACGGCGATCTACGTCCGCGATGAGCACACCGGAGAGTACGTCGCGATCGGCTCGGTCTACTTCGTCTGGAATCCCCAGACCTCGGCTGTGGACGTCTCCGACGACACCCACTTCCCCGAGAACATGACCTACGAACGGGCCGGAAACAATCGATTCACCTTCCATCTGACCGCCACCCGATAACGCCGACCCGTTCGGTCAGCGTTGGTCGAGGCAGGGCCGACCCGTGTCCCCCGCCCGCGCGGTAATGGTTGCTCGAACTCGACCCCCAGCCCGCCGATGAATTATGTTGTGCACCATGGCGACAAAGGCCCGCGAAACAGCTCGCTGGCCTTTGTCACGCCAGGTCGGTCGCCGTTCTGGCCGTCGGTGAAGATGTTCTCCGGTGGTGTGCTGATTTCTTCGTCGGGAAGGGCAGGACCCGGCTGGACAACAGCATGATCGCGCCGACCTCGCCTGCCTGATGACGATGGGGGTAGTGGCATAACGTGCGGGATCCGGCGGTTACGCCACTACCGCAGATAATTCACCGAGTCGAGCAATCCGCGGCGTGTGCGGCGTCGAACTATCGAACGGTCCCATGCGTGATCGGTCGAGGGGGAGTGCTCGGGTGCAGGTGTTCATCAGCGGCCGGGTCAGCTGCTGCGGTAGTGAGGCCACGTCGTCATCGGTGCACCCCGGCCGGTCGCCGGGTCCGCCCGCGGTGACCAGGTCTGCCGCGTCGAAATCCGCTGGGAGGACACCATTGTGCGGCTGCACCCGCAGCCGGGGTCCACGCGGGTGGCGCTGGACAACGCGCTGTGTGAGGTCACCGAGCATCTGGGCATCGACCTGCCGGGGTTGCTCGCACACGTCGCGATTGGGCCCGCGGTGCACGAGCCCCATGCCTGGTAGCGAGATACGCCGCCTCCCACCTCGATTCGTGCGACTCGCAGCGGTAGATAGCGGTGTTCCCGGCCCGTGAGGCCAGTGACGAGAAAAGTCACGCTTAGCTGCCATGACTGCGAGACGATTGAGGGCATCGGGACGTAGACGAGGACTCCGCCGTGCGGCTGCGCGTTCCTCGCGGTGGGGGTGCCAGTAAGAATCGTGTCACCAGCCGCGAAGCCGGGGCCGTCGGCGGATGCTCGCAGGTAAGAACCGTGTCACCAGGCACATGACACGGGACGTGGGGTCCAACGGCCCGGTCAGGCCGACCCGGGCGTCTCGGACACGAGCCGCAGCTGGGTGAACGCAAGGATCCCCTCGGTGCCGCCCTCGTAGCCGTACCCGGAGTTCCCGAGACCGCCGAGCGGCACATCGGGCAGCGACGGCGCCAGCTGGTTGATGCCGATGTTGGAAGCATTGAGACGCTTTACCGTCTCGTCCCGCACTCGCAACGAGGTGGTGAATACGTAAGCGGCGAACGAGTACGGGGCGCGGTTGGCAGCCTCGATCGCCTCATCCAGAGTCGAGTACGACGAGACGGTCGCGATGGGGCCGAACGGCTCCTCCGACAGGATCTCCGCATCGGAGTCCAGGGGCAGGCCCGCCACGATGGTGGGCTCGAAGTAGAACCCGTCCCGGTCGACTTGTTTCCCGCCGGTGGTCACCGTGGCGCCGTGCGCGACCGCGTCCTGAGTGAGCCTGAACAGCGCGTCGACCCGGCCCTGGTGGGCGACGGCGCCGAGCGTGACGCCCTCCTCCGTGCCGTGGCCGAGAACGTACAAGGCCGCCCGGGCGGTGAGTTTTTCCACAAACTCGTCGTAGCGCGATTCATGTACGTAGTAGCGCGAAGGCGCGACACAGGACTGGCCCGCCGACCCGAACTTCGCGCCCGCAGTGGTCGCGATGACCTGGTCGACATCGGCGGTGTCGGTGACCAGGACCGGCGCGTGCCCGCCGAGTTCCATCACGGTGCGGATCAGGTTCGGTGCGGCCTGCGCGGCGAGGATCTTGCCGACGGCGGTGGAACCGGTGAACGACAGCGCCTTGATGTCCGTCGACGCCGTCAGCCGCGCCGACACACCAGTGGGTTCGCCGAACACGAGATTGACGACCCCCGCGGGCAGGCCGGCTTCCGTCAGCAGCTCCACGATGAGACGCGCGGTCGCGGGCGCGAACTCCGCGGCCTTGAACACCACGGTGCATCCGGCGGCCAGCGCGGCACCGAGCTTGCGGGTCGCCAGCACGGCTGGGAAGTTCCAGGCGGTGATGACCGCAACCGGTCCCAGCGGCGTCGGGATCGACTGCCGCCGCGATCCGGGTGCGGCACCGGGGAACGTGGTCGCTGCAATCCGGCCGGCGTGCTCTCCGTTCCACTGGAGCGTATCGATCGAGCGGACGATCTCGCCGCGGGCGTCGGCCTCGGTCTTGCCGGTCTCCAGCAGGATGGTGGCCGCAGCCTCCTCGATGTGCTCGGCGAGCAAGGACGCCGCCTTCTTCAGGACGTCCCCCCATGCGGCAGGCAACGTGGCCGACCAGGCCGGGAAGGCGGCCTTGGCAGCCGCGACGGCGGCGTCGAGCTGGTCCTCGCCGGCCAGCGACACCTGGCCGATCACCTTGCCGGTTCCGGGATCGACCACGTCCTGGCTGCCCGCGTCACCACGGGTCCAAGTGCCATTGATGAAAAGGTCCGCATCGGGACGGGCCAGAGCGATGTCTACCGACATAAGAGGATCCGTTCACGTCGATGGTGGTGCCTACTGGTCCTTCAGCGGTGTCGACAGCGTCCAGGTGCGCCCGTCCGGGTCGCGGACGACCATCTCCCGGGTTCCGTAGTGGGTGTCCTCGGGTGCGGAAACCACGTCGACGTCGAGGTCCATCCGTAGTTCGTCGGGGCTGTTCACGCTGAGGACGGGTTGCATGTGGGTTTCCTGGCTTTCGGGGACCTCGGCGATGAAGATGGCCGGGCCGGTCGCGTTGCGGAATTGCCCGGAGCCGTGGCCGGTGTCGAATTCCAGTTCGTAGCCCAGTGATTGGAAGAACTTCGCTGCCTTGCCCCAGTTGTGGGTCTCGAGGAAGATCATTTCGATGCCGTTGGTACTCATAGGTTTCTCCTTCGTGTGAGGTGTTTACTGACGGGCGTCCCGGCCGCCGACCGGGACGGTGCGTGCGGTTGATTCTTGGTCGCGGATCGATGCGGGCGATCCGGCGAACAGCGTTGCGGCGGCGACGCCGAACAGCAGGACGGCGGCCGGCAGGATCATGGCTTGGCCGAGTGCGGTGCTGAATCGGTCGGCTACCGCGGCGGGCAGGTGCCCACCGGCGGTGTCCGTGCTGCTCAGCCCGTTTGCTGTCATGCGGGCGGAGATCAGTGCGGCGACGGCGGCGCTGCCGAGCACCGAGCCCAGCTGCCGGGTGGTGTTGTACACCCCGGCGCCCGCGCCGGCCTGGTACATCGGCAGGTTGCGTGTGGCGATCGAGGCGAGCGGCGCCCAGATACACGAATTGGCCACGCCGGCAACCAATCCGGCCAGCAGGAATATCGTGATCGGCGCACTCGGCCGCATGGCGGCGGCGATCGCGAATACCGAGGCCGCGAACAGGACGAATCCTGTCGTCGGCACGACCCGCGGCGGCAGCCGGTCGGAGTACTTCCCGACCACCGGTCCGCTGATGGCGGTGGCCACCGCCATCGGCGCGAAGACCAATGCCGATTCGGTCGGCGAATAGCCACGCACCGCCTGCAGGTAGAAGTACCACGGGGTCATCATGGCGGTGACCGATACGCCCATCGTGGTGACCGCAATGCTGGACAGCGCGAAATTGCGGTCACCGAACAAGCGCAACGGCACCAGCGGTTCGGCGGTATTGCGGGCCTGGCTGATCACGAACAGCGCCAGCACCACCAGCCCGGTGATGATCAAGGCCCAGATCCCGCCGTTCCAGTTGTGGCTGTTGCCTTCTTGCAGGCCGAAGACCAGCAGGAACATCCCGGCCGCGGACAGGAGCACGCCGACCCGGTCGAATCGGTGCGGATGCGTTTCCAGTGTGGGCACCAGCCGGTACGCCAGCGCGAAGGCGGCCACGCCGAACGGCACGTTGATGTAGAAGATCCAGTTTTAGCTCAGCTGGTCGACCAGCACACCGCCCAGGATCGGGCCCACGAGCATGGCCAGACCGGCCACCGCGCCCCACAGTCCCATGGCCGCTCCGCGTCGCTCCGGCGGGAAGGTTCGGGTGATCACCGCCATCGTCTGCGGCGTCATCATGGACGCGCCCAAGCCCTGGACGGTGCGGGCCGCGATGAGCATCTCGATACTGCCGGACCTGGCGCACCACAGTGAAGCCACGGTGAAAACGCCCAGCCCGGCCAGATAGACCTGTTTGGGCCCCAGGCGATCGCCCAGTCTCCCGGTCACCAGCAGTGGTACCGCGTAGGCGAGCAGATAGGCGCTGGTCACCCAGATGACCTGGACGATATCGGTGTGCAGATCCCGCATGATCGCCGGATTGGCCACCGAAACGATGGTCGAATCCAGCAGGATCATGAAGAACCCGAGAACCAGCGCACCCAGCGCCAGCCATGGATTACGTTGCGCGATCACGAATTTCACCAATCTTCAATTCCTGCGAAGCCGAGAACCCGGCATCAATGCCCGGGGTCTTCCGTCAGATAGGCCCGCAATGCCTCCGCGACCAGTGCCGACAGCGACATACCGGTCTCGATGGAGCGGAACTTGACCTGCTTGATCAGCTCGGCAGGCAGATACACGTTGAACTGTTTGACGTCTTTCTCACCCACTCGGTCATGCTAGCATGCTAGCAATCTGTCTGACTAGCATGCTAGCAGGAATGTTCGGCCGAGCCGCCCAAGGGCGCAATCAGCGCGACCTTGTCAGTCCATCAGTGCGCGCAGCAGTGGCTGATTCATTCGAGGTCGTAGAGGGCGAACGTTGGCGCGGAAAACCAGCAGCCCGAGGAGAACCCCGTGTTCCGTTCCGCCAGAACGTCTTCGGGCAGTGCCACGATCGGCGACGGAGGTGACCGGCCGCAGGCACCCGGTGCGCAGAATCGCTTCTTTGAGGATGTCGATCAGCGGCACCACACCCCACCGGGTTTGGACCTGGGCTTTGAGCTTGTGCAGGAGCGCCCGCAGGCCCGCACCGCCACCCACCGGAAGAACTACCACGAGATCGGCCGATAACCTTCGGTAACGCTCAAAACGAGGCAGCCCCGGCGGGCCGAATTTGCCGGGGCTGCCTCGTATTCAAGACCGGAAGTGGTCAGCGGGCGAACACCAGCACCACCACGAAGAACAAGAACAGCGCCACCGGCAGCTCGAACAGCAGCAGGAACGGCAGCATCCAGCGGAACAGGCTGGTCTCGCCCGGCAGCGGCGCCTCGATGACACCATCGGCCTTCAGCTTGCGCAGATGGTCACGGACATCCCGATCAGCGGCCGTGAACGATCCCAGCCGCGGCTGCTCATGCGGGCATACCGAGGTGTACTGCCACGAATCCAGGCACGTCGGGTTCGTGCAGGCGTAGCAGATCATCACCAACCTCGCCTTCATGGCGAAAGCGAACCCAGCATGGCACCGTCAGCCGACAGGTTCGGCGGGAATTCGAGCCCGTGTCCCGAGCTACATGTGTTCCGACCTTTTGTCCCGCAGCGGGTTACGGTCGTCAGCGACTCCACTAACTGATACCCCCTGAAGTGTGCAGTGCGATCACTCGGTGACACCATGTCATGTCGGAGCATCCGAGCGTCAGGCCAGTGGATCCGCAGCCGCGCCGGCACGTCCTCGATCCGGATGTAGTTCACCGAGTTGGGCGCGCTCAGCGGTGTTGCCCGGCGGCGGCTTTCCCACCAGTATGTCGCCGCGACCGTCGCGTAGGCGGCGGCCACCGCCACCACGGGTGTGAGGATCGCGATTGTCACCAACGGGGTCATCGACATGGGCTGCTCCCACCGCAGAAGGGTCCCCGCCACACCGCGGCCCGAGCTGACAACTGGAATCAGGCCTACGGAGCTGAGGCCGATTCCTGAGTGGTAGTCGATGCCGTGGACTGTCGACGTGCCGGACGCCCGGATCGCAGGAACGCTCTGAACCTGGTCGTAGTGGCCGCAAGTCCGACATGTGATGTCGATTCCCACGGTGACGTTCCGTCCCGGTGCGGTTGCGCCGCGGGGGTCACGGTCGCCGCGAACCACGCCTGTCTTGGTTCTCGATGATGCGTTGCGTGGGTCCATCGAACACCGTGCTGTCGCGCTTGTCGAGTGGGTTTCGTGGTCGAGGAGTCTGAAGTCATCGGTACACCTTCTGGTACTGATCGGGGCGCGTTGTAGATGTTCGTGCTGGCGAATGGTTTGTCCGACTACGGTTCTCACCCACCGTCGACTTGTGGCGGACCGGGATTCATGGGCAAGGGCGAGCGGGGCCGCTGATGGCATTTGGTGTGTCGTTGCCTGGTTCGATCGGCGCAGCGTCCACACAGCCGGTCACGACCTGATGAAGCTCTTGGCAAACTGTGCGGCGGGGATGACGATCGAGGTGAGCGCCTCCTATCCGCGCCGGACAGTCGGCCCTTGTCGGAACGGCCAACTGTTCGGGAGCGGGCCGATGACCCGGCATGGGAGCAATTAGATAGCAAACTTTTGACTCTTGATCGACTTCCTGGCGGCCCTCAGGCTTGAGCGCCGTGGGTGTCGGCAGTTTGAGACGTTCGACATTTGACCGCGATGCACCGACATCGCGGCTTGCAGGCACAGAAATCACAACCAGCCCAACTGATTGATCGAGCGGACGCCCGCAACGGTCCAGACTTACGGAGGTAACAGATGGGAGGTCGGATACCGAAGCCGGTGGGCACGTTCGGTGTTCCGACGAAGCCGAAGAAGCAGAAGAACGGGCGATGGCGCACGACTGTTCGCTTCTATGGCGCGGCAGGGTCTCATCAGATCGAGCGTGTCGGCCGCAGTGCCGACGACGCCAGCAACCGACTCGCCGAGGCGATGCGCGATTACCGAGAGCAGCTGGGGTATCAACGAATCACGCGCAGCACGAAGCTGATCGAGCTTGCGGCCGAGCTCATCACGGAACTCGAGGCCGATAATGCCTACACAGCCGGCAATGTCGAGGACTACCGGCGTGAGATCTATGTGTCGACCGACAAGCGCGCGGATCCGAAGACCATCAAGATCGAGAATTCTATTGGGAATCTGCAGGTGTGGCAGGCGACTGCTGGCGAGCTCGACCGTCATCTCAAGCGGTTGGTTGCGATGGGAATGCGTCGTAAGGCCAAGCAGCACAAGATTATTCTGCGAGCAATGATGCAGATCGCCGTCCGGCACGGTGCTGTCGATACCAATCCCGTCGACGGAGTGAGCCCGTTCACCCGGCGCAGTACCCGCGCCCGTGGCAAGGCCGGAGACCAGGATGCACTGCCGGGCTTCAGGGCTCAGGTGCGTGCCTGGGCATCTGGGGAGGCTGTTCCCGGCACGCCGGCATACACGTCGGGCCCACCGCGCGATTGGTCGGTGGTGTGGGTGACTGACCTGATCTGCGGCACCGGGCTGCGGCCGCACGAGGTGTTCGCGGTCCTGCTCGAGGATATCGATCTCGATGCCACGATTCCCTACCTCGACGTCACGGGGACGCTGGTGGAGGTGAAGGGATCCGGCACCGGCGGGTGGGTGCGTCAGCCGTTCCCCAAGTCGGCGAACGGGTGGCGGCGGATACTGCTGCCGGAGCACTCCGCGCAGGCCTGCCGCGAAGCGCTGAAGGACCTCGAGGTCACCGGGCAACCCAACCCCCACGGGGTCCTGTTTCCCGCGCGTAACGGGTCGCTGCGCAACCCCACCAACTTCGGGCGCAGCTGGCGCGCCGCCCGCGGGGAGAACTACTCCTGGGTCACTCCGCGGACGTTCCGGCGCGGGGTCGGCACGGCGGTCGACAACGCCTACGGCGATCCCGAGCGGGCCGCGCGACAACTCGGCAACACCAAAGCGGTTGCCAAGGCTCACTACATCGACATCCCCGAAACGGCACCCGACAACCGGGAGGTTCTCGAGCGGTGGGCGCGGGGAGAGCGGCCGAAAACGTGAGATTTCTGTGAGAAACGGTCGATTTTGGACGAGTTCGGTGACACAAAAAATCCCCTCCGACCCTGGTCGGAGGGGATTTCTTGGTCGGGCTGACAGGATTTGAACCTGCGACCACTTGACCCCCAGTCAAGTGCGCTACCAAGCTGCGCCACAGCCCGTTGCATTCGCTCTCGCTTGTGCTCGATGAGATTACCCCAGGACCCCCCTGAACATCCAAATCGGCTGGTACTTGGCGTGTGGTGGGGTAGTGGGGCGCACTTGAACGGGGGTCAAGTGGTCGCAGGGTTGGGTTCATCTGGTGCTCGGGTTGCGCGCACCGCGTGGTCCCTCGTCCTGGATGGCCTCGGAGTCGGGCGGGTATACCGAGCCGAGGGTGATCCGAGGCTTCGGTGTGGCGCATGATCCCTCGCTGGCGTGGTGGTCGGAATCCTCCTCGAGCGATGTCGGTTCCATGTGCCGGAGGGGTGCGGCATAGGTGGTCGACGTGTCGGCCGGGACCCGCGTGCCTGCGGCGGCGGTCATGGGACGGCAATAGTTTCGACATATGTTCGAAATCGTTTGTGCGGCAGGGTAATAAAGTGCAAAAGGGTGCGGCTTTCATTGCCGCTCTCGGGGGCTAAGTGGGGTGGGTTGCCTCGGCTGTGCTGCCGGTGGTTTAGGGGGCAATTGGACGATTGACAAGTCAAGATCGTTCGAACTACTGTTCAGTACGATGACCCCCGCCGCTCGAAAACCCCTGGTACACATGCCTCATTGGGTTGGCATGGCCACGTAGTGTGGCAGTCTTCAGCATCGTTGCTGATCAATTGTTGGACTGAGCCTGGCGGCACAGCTGGGTCGGTTGACCTGGTCTGAAACATCTCCTCGGCCAGGGTCCCTGCGGAAGCACCCCATATCATGCGGGCTCTTCTCTAGGTCGCTGTCGCATCGAAATCCGTTGTGTCGAAAGAGGAATCATCTGTGTCGTCGGCATGCTGTCGACTGGATCCGGACGCTGAGCGCTCGGTGCGATGGTGTTTGGCCGCGGGTTGGCCAGGGTAGAAGAACGGAACTTGTTGGCCGCGGTCGTCTTCGACTGTCCGGCGGTGGATGAGGGCGCGAAGTGGGTGCGTGCCATGAGGAAGGATTTGCAGAGGTGACCGGATCGGCGTTTGCCGTCGCTATCGTGGGTATGTCTTGCAGGATGCCGGGGGCGGCCGATCTCGACAGTTTTTGGCAATTGCTCACGGAGGGGCGCGCCGCGATCGGCGCGGCTCCCGAGAGCCGGGGGAGTATTACCGAGCGGGCCGGATTCGTCGGCACCGCAGGGGAGTTCGACGCGGATTTCTTCGGGGTCTCGCCGAATGAGGCGCGGGCACTCGATCCGCAGCAGCTGCTGGCGCTGGAGCTGAGCTGGGAGGCGCTCGAGGACGCGGGCTTGGCCGCCACGGCGCGCGAGGCTCGGCGCTGCGGTGTGTTCCTCGGCTGCACCGGAAGCGATTTCGCCGAGATTCTGGCCTCCCGGGGCGGCCCGGGGGTCAGCCGCCACTCGCTGTGGGGTGTCGGGCGCGGCATCATCGCGAACCGCATCTCGAACTATTTCGGTTTCAGCGGCCCCAGCATCGTGGTCGACAGCGCCCAGGCATCCTCGCTGGTCGCGGTGCATCTGGCCTGTGAGAGCCTGCGCAGCGGCGAGAGCGATGTGGCCCTGGCCGGCGGCCTGAACCTGATTCTGTCGCCGACGAGCGGTGAGCGGATCGAGCAGTTCGGCGCGCAGTCGGCGCTTGGCGCCTGCTACACCTTCGACGCGCGGGCCGACGGGTTCGTGCGCGGCGAGGGCGGCGGCATGGTGCTGCTGAAGCCCCTCGCGCAGGCAATCGCCGACGGCGACCGTATTCATGGCGTCATCCGTGGCAGCGCGATCAACACCGGCAACGAGCGCCGAGTGCTGAGCGCCCCGAGCCGGGATGCGCAGGCCGCGGCGATTCGCGATGCCCTGACCGCCGCGGGCGTCGAGGCGCCGTCGGTGCAGTACGTCGAATTGCACGGCACCGGCACACCCGCCGGTGATCCGGTGGAGGCCGCCGCGCTCGGCGAGACCTACGGTGTGGGCCGGGCGCAGGACGCCCCGCTGGCCGTCGGATCGGTCAAGACGAATATCGGGCATCTGGAAGGTGCGTCCGGTATCGCGGGCCTGATCAAGACGGTGCTCTGCCTGAGCCGCCAGGAACTGGTGGCCAGCCTGAACTTCGATACGCCGAATCCGCGAATTCCGCTCGAGGACCTGGGTTTACGGGTGGTGACGGGCACCGAGGACTGGCCCGTGACCGATGTGCGCAGGGCGGCCGTGTCGTCGTTCGGCATGGGTGGATCGAATGCCCACGTCATCGTGGAGGAGGCGCCCGCCGTCGGATCCGCCGCAGCCGCCGGTGAGGCCGGTGCGGTGCCGTGGGTGGTGTCGTCCCGCAGCGAGGCCGGTGTGCGTGCGCAGGCGGCCCGGCTGCGGGAGTGGCTGCTCCGGCATCCCGATTCGACCGCGGTCGATGTGGCGTACTCACTGCTGGCCACGCGCGCCCAGATGGAGTGGCGTGGAAGCGTTGTCGGCCGGGATCGCTCCGAGCTGCTGGCCGGTTTGGCGGCCCTGGCCGACCCGACCGCACCCGCCGTGGCGATCGAGCCCGCCACCGGGCGGGCCGAGCAGCGCCGCATCGCGTTCGTCTTCCCGGGGCAGGGCAGCCAGTGGGAGGGTATGGCGCTGGGCCTGCTGGACGCGGGCGGCGCGTTCGCGGAGTCGATCGCGGAATGTGAAGCGGCGCTTGCGCCGTACGTGGACTGGTCGCTGACCGCGGTACTGCGCCGCGAGGCCGGCGCGCCCCCGCTGGATCGCGTGGACGTGGTGCAGCCGGTGCTGTTCGCGGTGATGGTCTCCCTGGCCCGGATGTGGCGAGCGGCCGGCGTGGAGCCGGACGTGGTGATCGGCCACTCCCAGGGCGAGATCGCCGCCGCCTATGTCGCCGGCGGACTCTCGCTGCCCGATGCGGCGCGCGTGGTGGCGCTCCGATCGCGCGCGGTCGCCGAGGAACTGGCCGGTCAGGGCGGTATGGCCTCGATCGGACTCGGCGCGGATGCGGTCCGGGAACGGTTGGCGGCGTACGGGGATCGGCTCTCGCTCGCGGCCGTGAACGGTCCGGCGCAGACCGTGATCGCCGGCGATGTCGCCGCGATGGAGGACTTCCTCGCCGCCTGCGCCCGCGACGGTGTGTGGGCCCGCCCGATTCCGGTGGACTACGCGTCGCATTCGAAAGCGGTCGAGCGGCTGCGTGATCGCCTGCTCGCGGAACTCGCGCCGATCCGCCCGCAATCCGGGTCCGTGTCGTTCTTCTCCACGGTCTCCGCCGACCGGCTCGATACCGCGGAACTGGACGCCGAATACTGGTATCGATCCCTGCGGGAGCCGGTCCGATTCGCCGATGCCGTCACGGCGCTGATCGCCGACGGTGTCAACGGATTCATCGAGTCGAGTCCGCATCCGGTGCTCACGATGGGCATCGGCGTGACCGCCGAGGCCGCCGACGCGGCCGAGAACGTCGCCGTTGTCGGCTCGTTGCGGCGTGGCGAGGGCGGCCCGGACCGCTTCCTGGCCTCGCTGGCACAGGCGCACTGCGCCGGCGTGCAGGTGGATCCGGGTGCGCTGGTCTCCGGCGGGGCGCGGATCGAATTGCCGCCGTACGCGTTCCAGCGCCGCAACTTCTGGGCCGGTACGCCGGCCATGTCCGGCGGCTCGACCGACATCATCGAGGTCACCGAGGACCACACGCCCGAGGGCAGTGAGCAGGCGTGGGATGACAGCCCGCTGGCACGGACATTGCAGGCGACCCCCGAATATCAGCGCGGCACCGTCGTTCTCGAGCTTGTCCGTGAGCAGGCCGCCGCCATCCTCGGCCACGAGTCGGCCCGATCCATTCACCCCGACCTGCCCTTCACCGAGTTCGGCTTCGACTCCGTCAGCGGCGTGGAGTTGCAGAACCGCCTGACGCGCGCCACCGGTGTGCCCCTGCCGTCGTCGCTCATCTTCGACCACCCGACCGCGAATGCGGTTGCGGCACTGCTGCAGGCCCGGGTCACCGGGGCCGATCGGGGTCGGCGCCGGATCTCGCGGCGCGCGAATACGGACGAACCGATCGCGATCGTCGGCATGGCCGCCCGATTCCCCGGCGGTGTGCGTTCCGCCGAGGACCTGTGGGACCTGCTCGCGGCGGGCCGGGACGCGATCGGTGAATTCCCCGAGGATCGTGGCTGGGACCTGGACCGGCTGTTCGACCCCGACCCCGACAAGCCGGGCAAGGTCTACACCCGTCACGGTGGATTCCTCAGCAGCGCAGGAGATTTCGATCCCGGATTCTTCGGCATCAGCCCGCGCGAAGCCTTGGCGATGGACCCGCAGCAGCGGCTGTTGCTCGAAACATCCTGGGAAGCACTCGAAGACGCGGGCATCGACCCGGTGTCGTTGCGGGGCAGCGACACCGGTGTCTTCGCCGGCGCCTGCTCGTCCGGATACGCCGGCCGGGTGACCGGCGACCTGGAGGGCTTCCGCCTGACCGGCACCTCGCACAGCGTCATCTCCGGCCGCGTCGCGTACGCGTTCGGCCTGGAGGGCCCGGCGGTGACGGTGGATACGGCGTGCTCGTCGTCGCTGGTGGCATTGCATCTGGCCTGCCAGGCGCTGCGCCAGGGCGACAGCTCGCTGGTGCTCGCCGGTGGCGTGACCGTCGCGGCCAGCCCGTACCTGTACGTGGACTTCGCCCGCCAGCGCGGCCTGTCACCGGACGGCCGGTGCAAGGCGTTCTCGGCGGGCGCCGATGGTGTGGCGTGGTCGGAGGGCTCGGGTGTGCTCGTCCTCGAGCGACTCTCGGACGCACAGCGGCTCGGTCACCATGTCCTGGCCGTGGTGCGCGGTAGCGCCGTGAACCAGGACGGTGCGAGCAATGGCCTGACCGCGCCGAACGGTCCGTCGCAGCAGCGAGTGATCGCCCAGGCCCTCGCCAATGCGGGCATCACCGCGGTCGACGTCGACGCGGTGGAGGCGCACGGAACCGGCACCGCCCTGGGTGATCCGATCGAGGCCCAGGCGTTGATCGCGGCCTACGGCCAGGATCGCGGCGAGCGGGAACCGCTGCGGATCGGCTCATTGAAATCGAATATCGGCCATGCGGTGGCCGCCGCCGGTGTGGCCGGCGTGATCAAGATGGTGCAGGCCCTGCGGCACGAGCGCCTGCCGCGGACACTGCACGCCGAAACGCCGTCGCCACACGTGGATTGGGCCGCGGGCGCGGTGCGCCTGCTGACCGACGCCGAACCGTGGACCGCGGGCGATCGGGTACGCCGGGCCGGTGTGTCGTCGTTCGGGATCAGCGGCACCAACGCACACGTGATCCTCGAGGAAGCGCCAGCCGTACCGGTGGTGGCCGCCGAAGGCCAGCCGGGTAGTACCGCACCGCTCATCCCAGTGCTGGTGTCTGGAAAGGGCGAGGCGGGTCTGCGTGCTCAGGCCGCTCGATTGGGTGCATGGCTGTCCGAGCGCCCCGACATCGACATCGCGGATGCGGCCGAGGCGCTGGCGAATTCGCGGGCGCAGCTGGATTCACGCGGCGTGGTCCTCGGTCGCGATCGCGCGGAGTTGCTCGAGCAGCTGGCGAATCTCGCCGAATCGGGGACCGGTGCCGGTGTTGTCACGGGTGTCATCGGCACAGGGACGACGGCCTTCCTGTTCACCGGGCAGGGCGCACAGCGGATCGGCATGGGAGCCGGGCTGTACGAGGCATTCCCGGTGTTCGCCGACGCGCTGAATTTGGTGTGCGCCCACTTCGATCCATTGCTGGAGTGCTCGCTCCGGGACGTCATGTTCAACGGTTCCCCCGATGGCGGTACCGCTGTCCTGGATCGGACGGAGTTCACCCAGCCGGCCTTGTTCGCCTTCGAGGTGGCGCTGTACCGCCTGCTGGAGTCGTTCGGCGTCACCCCGGATGTGGTGATCGGTCATTCGATCGGCGAGATCGCGGCCGCGCATGTCGCGGGTCTGTGGTCGCTCGAGGACGCCTGCCGATTGGTGGCGGCGCGCGGCCGTCTCATGGGCGCGCTGCCCGAGGGCGGTGCGATGCTGGCTGTCGGAGCGCCCGAGTCCGAGGTGAACGAGGTCGTCGCCGGCTATCCGGGGCGCGTCTCGGTCGCAGCGGTGAATGCGCCGCAGGCCCTGGTGGTCTCGGGTGACGAGGACGCCGTCGCCGAGATCGAGGCCCGTTTCGCCGAGCGAGGCGCGAAGACGTCGCGGCTGCGGGTCAGCCACGCCTTCCACTCGCATCGAATGGAGCCGATGCTGGCCGAATTCGAGTCTGTCGCACAGGATTTGACCTACAACCCGCTCCGGCTTCCCGTGGTTTCGAACGTCTCCGGTCAGCTGGCCGGGGACGAGATCATGGAGCCCGCCTACTGGGTTCGCCAGCTGCGGGGCGCGGTGCGATTCGCGCCGGGTATCCAGACGCTGATCGCCTCGGGGGTGCGCCGATTCCTGGAGGTGGGCCCCGACGCGGTGCTGGCGGCGCTGACCCGGCAGACCCTTCCTGAGGACGTCGAGTCCGCTTCGGTGGTGGCCGCGGCCGCGCGCCGGGATCACGATGAGCCCCAACAGTTCTCGACGATGCTGGCACACGCTCACACCGCCGGTGTGCGGGTGGATTGGACACCCCTGCTCGGTTGCCGGTCGACCCGACGAATTCCCCTGCCCACCTACGCCTTCCAGCATCAGCGATTCTGGCTGCCGCCGCGTCGCGAAGCCACCGGTGACCCCCAGACTCACCCCTTGCTCACCGGTGTCTTCCCGGTGGCCGGTAAGGACGAGTTCGTCTTCACCGGCCGGTTCTCGCTGCCCACCGACCCGTGGGTCGCCGACCACATGACCTACGGCACCGTGGTGCTGCCCAGCGCGACCCTGATCGAATTCCTGCTCGTCGCGGGCAGCCGAATTGATTGCGGCGTCGTCGAGGAGCTGACCCTGGAGGCTCCGATCCTCCCGTCGGAAACCGACGAGGTCGAACTCCAGGTATCGGTGCAGGAGCCGGACCCGACCGGTCGACGCCAGTTCAGCTTCTACTTCCGCAAGGCCGGCCGCGCGGGCGAATGGGTCCGCAACGCCAGCGGTGTCCTCGCCCCCGCCTGGGACGGCGATGACGCCCTGCTGGACCAGCTGCGCGACGAGGCATGGCCGCCGACCGACGCCGAAACCCTCGATACCGCATGGATTCCCGAGCGGATCGCGAAGGGATCCGGACTCGAATACGGCCCGGCATTCCTCGGTGTCGACGCCGCCTGGCAGCGGGACGGGGCCGTCTTCTCCGAGATCACCCTGAATACGGCCGCCGCGCCCGAACCGGAGCGATTCGATCTGCATCCGGCCCTGCTCGACCTGGTGATGCATGCCGGGCTGGCCGGACTCATCTGGCGCGATCAGGACAGCGACCCCGACACCGGCCGATTGCTGTTCCGCTGGGGCGGCGCGCGACTACATCAGCCGCTGGTCAAGGCAACCACGCTGCGGGTCATCGCCGTCGAGAGCGGCCGGGAGACCATCTCCGTTGCGACCGTTGACGATTCGGGGCGACCCGTAGTCTCCGTCGATGCCGTCGTCATGCGGCCCTATGACGTGAAACAGATGCGCGGCACCCTCGCCGCGGATGACGCCGACCTCTACGACATCCAGTGGACGCCGACGGCAGCAGCGACACCGGGTCCCGCCGCGGACCGGATGGCCGTGCTCGGTTCAGCGCCAGTCGCCGGTATCGCCACCTACGCGGCCCCCTCGGAACTCATTGCAGCACAATCGATTCCAGATATCGTGACCTGGCTTCCGCACGGCGACGCCGCGGCCGGCGATCCCACGGCCGTCGGCGGCTACCTGCAATCGGTGCTGGCGACGGTACAGTCCTGGCTCACGGAACCACGTCTGGCCGACACCCGACTGGTCGTGGTGACCTCGAACGGCGCCGCGCTGACCGGCGAGACACCGGATCTCGCCGCGGCAACGGTCTGGGGCCTGATGCGGAGCGCCCAAACCGAATACCCGGGCCGATTCGTTCTCCTCGACACCGACCCGTCGGCCGACGTGCCCGCTGTCGACCAAGCTCTGGTCGCCGCAGTGATCGCCACAGACGAACCGCAGGTCGCGGTGCGCGCCGGAGCCTTGCTCGTGCCCCGGCTGGCGAAGACGCGAGCCGACCACGACGCCGAGCCCGGATCCTCGTTCGGCGCCGGCACCGTCCTGATCACCGGCGGCACCGGTGGCCTCGGCGCACTGCTGGCTCGGCATCTGGTCACCGCGCACGGCGTCCGCCATCTGATGCTGGTGTCCAGGCGCGGCGAAACCGCCGACGGCGCAACCGAATTGGTGCGCGAGCTGTCGGAAGCCGGTGCTTCCGTCCGTGCGGCGGCCTGCGATGTGGGCGATCGGGACGCCCTCGTCTCGCTGCTGGATTCCCTCGACGCCGATCATCCGCTGACCGCCGTGGTCCATGCCGCGGGCGTCCTCGACGACGGCACCCTCGCGGGCCTGACCACCGAGCAATTGCGGCGCGTGTTCACCGCGAAGGCCGCCGCCGCATGGCACCTGCACGAACTCACCCGTGACCGGAACCTGTCCGCCTTCGTCCTGTTCTCGTCGGTCGCCGCAACGATCGGCTCGGCGGGACAGGGCAACTACGCGGCGGCCAACGCCTTCCTCGACGCCCTGGCGCACCGTCGCCGCGCCGAAGGGCTGTCGGCGATTTCCCTGGCCTGGGGGCCCTGGAACTCCGCCGGTGGCATGACCGGTGGCTTGGACCGCAGCGCCCTCGCCCGCTGGGAAAGGCTCGGCCTGCACCCGCTCGCGCACGACGAAGGCCTGCGGCTGTTCGATGCGGCCACCGGCCGCGCCGCCGCGCACCTGGCGGCGATCCGGTTCGACCCGGCCGAACTGCGCCGCGAAGCGGGCACCGGCGATGTGCCGTCGGTGCTCCGTGGTTTCCTGCCCCGCACCACGACTCAGGCTGCGGCCCCGTCGAGTTCGCTGGGCGCGCGCCTGAGCCGGGTACCCGAGGCCGACCGTGCCGAGGTGGTGCTCGACCTGGTCCGCGAGCACGCGGCAGCCGTGCTCGGACACGGTTCCGCCGAAGACATCAGTCCCACCGAACGATTCGACGCCCTGGGATTCGACTCGCTCGGCGGCGTCGAATTCCGTAACCGGCTGGCGAAGGCCACCGGTGTCCAACTGCCGTCCACCCTGGTCTTCGACCACCCCACCGCCGCGGCGGTCGCCGCCCTGCTGCACAGCAAGATCGAGGGAACCGAATCCGGTTCCAGGCCGACCCGCGTCTCGCGCCGCGCCCGCGTGGACGAGCCCATCGCGATCGTCGGCATGAGCTGCCGATTCCCCGGCGGCGTCCGTACCCCGGAGCAGTTGTGGGACCTGGTCCGGTCCGGGACCGATGCCACCACGGAATTCCCGGGCGATCGCGGCTGGGATCTCGAGCGCCTGATCGACCAGGATCCGGACAAGCCCGGAACGGTCTACAGCCGCGGCGGCGGATTCCTCGACGACGCAGGAGATTTCGACGCCGGCTTCTTCGGAATCAGCCCGCGCGAGGCCCTGGCGATGGATCCCCAGCAGCGGCTGCTGCTGGAGGCTTCCTGGGAAGCACTGGAGGAATCCGGCATCGACCCGATCACGTTGCGCGGCAGCGACACCGGCGTGTTCGCGGGCGCGTGCGCCTCGGGCTATGTCGACAACGTCACCGGCGACCTGGAGGGATTCCGGCTGACCGGCACCACCCACTCCGTCGTCTCCGGCCGCGTGGCCTACGTGTTCGGCCTCGAGGGACCGGCGGTCACCATCGATACCGCCTGCTCGTCCTCACTGGTCGCGCTTCACCTGGCGTGTCAGGCATTGCGTCAGGGCGAGACCTCGCTGGCGTTGGCGGGCGGCGTCACCGTGGCCGCAACCCCGTATCTCTACGTGGATTTCGCGCGGCAGCGCGGGTTGTCGCCGGACGGCCGCTGCAAGGCGTTCTCCGCCACAGCAGACGGCGTGGCCTTCGCCGAGGGCGTGGGCGTCCTGGTCTTGGAGCGGCTCTCGGACGCGCGGCGACTGGGCCACGACATCCTGGCCGTCGTTCGCGGCAGCGCGGTCAATCAGGACGGTGCCAGCAATGGCCTGACCGCGCCGAACGGCCCGTCGCAGGAGCGAGTGATCGCGCAGGCCCTCGCCAATGCCGGGCTCACACCCGCTGACGTGGATGCGGTCGAAGCGCACGGGACCGGCACCCCGCTGGGTGATCCCATCGAAGCCAACGCATTGATCGCCGCCTACGGGCAGGATCGCGGCGACCGCGAGCCGCTGCGCCTGGGATCGATCAAATCGAATATCGGTCACACCGTCGCGGCGGCCGGTGTCGGCGGCGTGATCAAGATGGTGCAGGCGCTGCGCCACGAGACCCTGCCCCCGACCCTGCACGCGGAAACTCCCTCTCCGCACGTGGATTGGTCGGCCGGGGCGGTGCGCCTGCTGACCCGCCCGGAACCCTGGCCTGCCGGGGGAATGGCCCGCCGGGCCGGTGTGTCGTCGTTCGGAGTCAGCGGCACCAATGCCCACCTGATCCTGGAGGAAGCGCCCACCGCACCGGTCGTCTCGTCACCGGCCGCCGACGGCCCGCGCACGGTGCTGCCGTGGCTGGTGTCGGCCAAGAGCGAGAACGCCCTGCGCGCACAGGCGGCGAAACTGCACCGGTGGCTGATCGATCACCCCGACGCCGACGCGGCGGACGTGGCCTACTCGCTCGTCACGACACGTGCCCGGCACGAGTGGCGAGCAGCAGTCCTCGGCGGTGATCGCGACGAACTGATGGCGCGGCTCGCGAAGCTCGCCGCCGGATCCGCCTCTGCGGGAGTGGTTTCCGGCACCGTGGGTTCCGGGAAGACCGCCTTCCTCTTCACCGGTCAGGGCGCGCAGCGAGTCGGTATGGGCGCGAGTCTCTCCGCCGCTTTCCCGGTGTTCGCCGCGGCCTTGGACGAGGTATGTGCCCGGTTCGATCCCTTGCTCGGATGTTCCCTGAAGCAAGTGATGTTCACCGGACACCTGATCGACGATCACAGAGTCGCCGCGGAGACCGGCACCTTGGATCGGACCCGACTGACCCAGCCCGCGCTGTTCGCGTTCGAAGTGGCGATGTACCGGCTCCTCGAGTCCTTCGGCCTCGCCCCTGACCTGGTGGTCGGGCACTCGATCGGCGAGCTGGCTGCAGCGTACGTCGCCGGTGTGTGGTCCCTGGACGACGCCTGCGAGCTGGTCGCGGCCCGCGGACGACTGATGGAGGCGCTGCCCGCAGGCGGTGCGATGCTCGCGGTCGCCGCGACCGAGACCGAAGTCGCTGCCATGATCGCCGGATACGGTGACCGGGTTTCGGTGGCCGCGGTGAATGCGCCTGCGGCCGTAGTGGTCTCGGGTGACGAGGACGCCGTCGACGAGATCGACCGTCGGTTCACCGAGCAGGGACGCAAGACGAACCGTCTGCGGGTATCGCACGCGTTCCATTCGCCTCGGATGGAGCCGATGCTGGCCGAGTTCGAGACCTTCGTCGCGCGCATAACGTTCAATGCACCGCGGATTCCGTTGGTGTCGAACGTCTCCGGCCGGATCGCGGGCGACGAGATCCTGGCGCCCGGGTACTGGGTGTCCCAGGTGCGCGCCGCGGTGCGTTACGCCGACGGTGTCGAGACGCTGACGGCGTCGGGCGTGCGCCGGTTCTTCGAGATCGGCCCCGACGCGGTGCTGGCGGCGATGACCCGACAGACGCTCTCCGCGGAGGCCGAGGCCCGATCGGTGGTCGCCGCGGCGGCCCGCCGGGACCACGACGAGGTCGAGCAGTTCCTGACGATGCTCGCCCAGGCGCACAACGCCGGGGTGACGGTCGACTGGAATCAGCTGTTCACCGCCCGCCCGATGGCGCGAATCGCCCTGCCCACCTACGCCTTCGATCATCGGCGCTACTGGCTCGAACCCGGTCCGGAGGAGCACCGTGGCGCTGCCTCGGAACACCCGCTGCTCACCGATGTGGTGCGGGTGGCCGACCGTGACGAGTGGCTGTTCACGGGACGGCTGTCGCTGCGCGCCCAGCCCTGGATCGCCGACCACACCACCTACGGCGTGGTGCTCGTCCCGAGCGCCGCGCTCATGGAGATGCTGCTGGTCGCCGGTCGGCGGATCGGCTGCGACGCCGTGGGGGAGCTCACCCTCGAGGCGCCGATCCTGCCGCCGGCGGAGGGCGAGGTCGAACTCCAGGTCCTGGTGCGGGAACCGGACGCCGAGGGACGCCGATCGTTCACCTTCCACTACCGCCTGACCGGCGATGCCGCCGACGGCGAATGGACCCGCAATGCCAGCGGCGTGCTCAGCGCCCGGCAGTTGATCGACATCGGGCTGGTGGACATGGTGCGCGCCGCTTCCTGGCCGCCCGCCGATGCCGAACCGGTGGACCCCGAATGGATTCCGGCCCAGGTTGCGCGTGCTGCCGGACTGGAATGGGGACCCGCGTTCTTCGGCATCGAGGCCGCTTGGCGCAGCGGCGACACGGTCTTCTCCGAGGTCGCCCTGACCGAGGACACCCCGGCCGACCGGTTCCAGCTGCACCCGGCGCTGTTCGACATGGTGATGCATGCCGGACTCGCCTGTCTGATCTGGCCCGACCACCAGGGCGACGCATCCGAGGGCAAGTTGCTGTTCCGTTGGGGCGGAACGCAATTCCACACCACGTCCACGGTGACGAGGCTGCGGGTGATGGCCATCCAGCGCAGCAGTGAGGCGATCTCCGTCGTGGCCGTCGACCAGGACGGCAACCCGGTCGTCAGCATCGACGAAGTACTCATGCGCTCCTACGACGTCCAGCAGTTCCGGGCCGCGCTGCCCGGCGGCCGCGCGGCACGGTACGGGTTGCGCTGGGCACCGGCGGAGGTGCTCGCCGACGCTTCGGCCGGGAGCATGGCCGTGCTCGGGGCCGGGCACGTGGCCGGAATCGATGAGCAGTACCCGGATCTGGCGACACTCGCCTCGGCTCCGATCGTTCCAGCTGTCGTGGTGTGGTCCGAAGCCCTAGCGCTGCACGATGATTCGCAGCCATCCGCACGCGAACGGGTCGATGCCGCCCGGCGTACGGTGCGGGACTGGTTGGCCGACGAGCGATTCGCGCGGTCGCAGCTGGTCGTGGTGACGGGACGGGCGGCAGCGCTGCCCGAAGAGACACCGGACACCGGATCGGCCGCGGTGTGGGGGCTGATACGAAGCGCCCAGACCGAGTATCCGGGGCGGATCGTACTGCTCGACGCCGAGGAATCCGCTGGTGTGCAGCACCTTTCGGCCGACTCGATCCGAGCCGTGATCGCGACCGGAGAACCGCAGGCGGCGGTACGGGGCAATGGTGTCCTGGTGCCGCGACTACAGGCGCTGGCATCCTCGGCGGCCGAGCGGGTGTCGTTCGGTCCCGGGACGGTGCTGATCACCGGCGGTACCGGGGGGTTGGGTGCGCTGCTGGCCCGCCACCTGGTCGCCGAACACGGGGTGCGGCACCTGCTGCTGGTCTCACGCCGCGGCGAGAGTGCGGACGGTGCAACAGAACTCGCGGCGGAACTGGCGCGATCCGGTGCCGAAGTGCGGATCGCCGCCTGCGACGTCACCGACCGCGACGCGCTTCGGGACCTGCTGGCCGCCGTGCCCGCGCAGCATCCGCTGACCGGCGTCGTCCACGCCGCGGGCGTGCTCGACGACAGCGCGTTCCACACGCTCACCGGCGACCAGATCGACCGGGTGTTCGCCCCCAAGGCCGAGGCGGCGTGGACTCTGCACGAGCTCACCCGCGACCTGAAGCTGTCGGCATTCGTGATGTTCTCGTCGATCGCCGGAATGATCGGTTCGGCCGGGCAGGCGAATTACGCTGCCGCGAACAGCTTCCTGGACGCCCTCGCGGTGCAGCGCCGCGCCGCGGGACTCCCGGCGCTCGCGCTCGCCTGGGGGCCGTGGCAGCAGGACATCGGTATGACCGGCGTCCTGGATCGTGCCGCCATGAACCGGTTGGAGCGACTGGGCCTGGCCCCGCTGGATCGTGCCGAGGGCCTGCGCCTGTTCGACGAATCGCTGACCACGGCGGAACCGGTGTCGGTGCCGGCGCGGCTGGACACCGACAAACTGCGTATGGAATCGCATTCCGGTCCGGTGCCCGCGGTGCTGCGCGGATTCGTTCGCACCCGCGCCCGGTCGGTCACCGCGCCGAGCAGTGCGCAGTCGCTCGGGGACCGTCTGCACGGTGTGGCGGAGGCGAAGCGCCGCGGGTTCGTCCTGGACCTGGTGCGCGAGCATGTGGCGGCGGTGCTGGGCTACGGCTCGGCCGACGACATCGGACCCGATCGGGGCTTCAACGAACTCGGTTTCGATTCCCTCGGCGGCGTCGAATTCCGAAACCGGCTGGCGAAGGTGACGGGGCTGTCGCTGCCCTCGACCCTGGTATTCGACTATCCGACGGCGGGTGATGTCGCCGACTACCTGCTGGCGCAGACCGTGGTGACCGCGCCGGCGCAACCGCCGTCGGCGACGGCCGACGACCTGGCGCGGCTCGAGGCACTGCTCGAGCGAATCATCGCCAACGGCAGCGACAACGACGAGATCGTCACCGGATTGCGGGGCGTCAACGAGCGCCTCGTCGCCCACCTGGGCGGTACGTGGGCGCGCAGCGGCTACGACGATCTCGAATTCGATTCCGACACTGCGCTATCCGACAGTGAGCTCTTGGATCTGATCGACGAGGAGTTTGGCCCAGCATGAGCAACCCCGGCACCAGCAACGAGGAACGGCTCAGCCGGTATCTGCGCAAGCTCACCGGAGACCTCCGCGCCGCCAAGAAGCACATCCAGGATCTGGAGGACCGGGCCGGCGAACCGATCGCGATCGTCGGCATGAGCTGCCGCTATCCGGGCGGGGTCGAAACTCCGGCGCAGTTGTGGGATCTGGTCGCCTCGGGCACCGACGCCATCGGGCCCTTCCCGGCCGACCGCGGCTGGGACCTCGAGCGGCTGTTCGACACCGATCCCGATACGCCGGGCACCATCTACACCCGCGAAGGCGGATTCCTGGATGCGGCAGGCGATTTCGACGCCGGATTCTTCGGGATCGGCCCGCGCGCGGCCCTGGCGATGGATCCGCAGCAGCGCCTGTTCCTGGAAGCGGCCTGGGAGGCCCTGGAGGATGCGGGCATCGATCCGGTGTCGCTGCGCGGCAGCGATACCGGCGTGTTCGCGGGTGTGATCCATCAGGACTACGGCCCCCGCGTGGGTTCGCCGGGCCTGACCGCCGAGGCGGAAGGCCATGCCTACCTGGGTGTTTCCTCCAGCATCCTCTCCGGCCGGGTCGCCTTCACCTTCGGTTTCAAGGGTCCGGCGCTCTCGGTGGACACCGCGTGCTCGTCGTCGCTGGTCGCCCTGCACCTCGCGTGCCAGGCGCTGCGGCAGGGCGACACCTCGCTCGCCCTGGTCGGCGGCGTCACCGTGATGTCCGATCCGGCCCTGCTGATCGCCTTCGGCCGCCAGCGCGCACTGTCCCCGGACGCGCGGTGCAAGGCCTTCGCGGCGGCGGCGAACGGGACCGGATTCTCCGAGGGTCTCGGCATGCTCGCGGTCGAGCGACTCTCGGATGCCCGCCGTCTCGGCCACCCCGTTCTCGCGGTCATCCGCGGCAGCGCGATCAACCAGGACGGCGCCAGCAACCGTCTGACCGCACCGAACGGTCCGTCGCAGGAAAAGGTGATCGCGCAGGCCCTGGCCAATGCCGGTCTGACGCCCGGCGACGTCGATGTGGTCGAAGCGCACGGCACCGGCACCACTCTCGGCGACCCGATCGAGGCGCAGGCCCTGATCGCCGCTTACGGTCGCGGTCGCGTCGGAGCTCCGCTGCGCCTCGGCTCGCTCAAGTCGAACGTCGGGCACACCTCAGCCGCGGCCGGTGTCGGCGGCGTGATCAAGATGGTGCAGGCGCTGCGGCACGAAACGTTGCCCGCGACACTGCATGTCGACGCTCCGACCCCGCACGTGGACTGGTCGGCGGGCTCGGTGCGGCTGCTCACCGCGGCTGAACCGTGGCCGGCGGGGGAGCGGGTGCGTCGCGCCGGCGTGTCCTCCTTCGGCGCCAGCGGCACGAACGCTCATCTGATCCTGGAAGAGGCCCCCGCTCTGGAGGAGGCCCCCTCCGAACCGGCGGACGAGGCCCCCGATCAGGGTGCGCCGGTCGTGGCGTCCGATGTCTCCGCCTGGCTGGTCTCGGCGAAGACCGAGGACGGCCTGCGTGCGCAGGCGGGCAAACTGCGGCAGTGGGTGACCGAACACCCCGACCTGACCACCGACGAGATCGCCTATTCGCTGTTGACGACCCGCGCCCGGCTGGACTGGCGGGGCACGGTGGTCGCCGGCGACCGGGACACCATGCTCGCCGGACTGGCCGCGCTGGCGGAACACGGATCGGCGAGCACCGCCGCGGGCGTGACCGCAGCGCAGGCGGTTACGCGCAAGGCAGCCTTCCTGTTCACCGGGCAGGGCGCACAGCGGGCCGGAATGGGACGTGAACTGGCCGAGGCGTTCCCGGCGTTCGCCGCCGCGTTGGACGAGGTGTGTGCGCAGTTCGACCCGCTCTTGGGCGGTTCGCTGAAGCAGGTGATGTTCACCGGCCGGCAGGTCGGCGCTACCGATACCGCCGTGCTGGATCGGACCGAGTTCACCCAGCCCGCACTGTTCGCCTACGAAGTCGCACTGTGCCGGCTCCTGGAATCCTTCGATGTGACACCGGATTTCCTGATCGGCCATTCGATCGGTGAGCTGGCCGCCGCGTACATCGCCGGTGTGTGGTCGCTCCCGGACGCGTGCCGGCTGGTCGCGGCGCGCGGCCGCCTCATGGGCCGGCTGCCCGAGGGCGGCGCGATGCTGGCCGTCGCGGCCACCGAGCGCGAGGTGTCCGAGGCGCTCGCCGACCACACGGACCGCGCGTCCATCGCGGCCGTGAATTCGCCTGCGGCCGTGGTGGTCTCCGGTGACGAGGACGCGGTGACGGCGCTCGAGCAGTGGTTCACCGACCGTGGCCGCAAGACCTCGCGGCTACGGGTGTCGCATGGGTTCCATTCCCACCGGATGGACCCGATGCTGGCCGAGTTCGCCACTGTCGCACGGGAAGTGACCTATCGCCGCCCGCAGATTCCCCTGGTCTCGAATCTCTCCGGCCGGATCGCCGGTGATGAGGTACTCGAGCCCGCGTACTGGGTCCAGCAGGTGCGGGCGAGTGTTCAGTTCGCCCGGGGCGTCGAGACCCTCGCGGCCTCGGGTGTGCGCCGGTTCCTGGAGATCGGTCCCGATGCGGTCCTGACGGCCATGACCCGGCAATGCCTGCCGGAGGACCTCGAATCCCAGTCGTCGGTGATCGCCGGAGCCCGCCGAGGCCGGGCCGAGGTCGAGCAGTTCGTCACCTGCCTGGCCCACGCGCACACGGTCGGCCTCGAGGTCGACTGGACGGCGTTCTTCGCCGGTCGGCCGGTCTCGCGAGTGTCGTTGCCCACCTACGCTTTCCAGCGCCGCCGCTACTGGCTCGAGCCTGCGCAGGGCGCCGCCGGTGTCGAGTCCGCCGGTTTGGGTGCGGTGCAGCATCCGCTGCTGGGCGCGGTGGTCTCAGAACCCGAATCCGGTGGCGTACTGTTGACCGGCCGGTTGTCGGTGGCGACCCATCCCTGGCTGGCCGACCATGCGGTGGCCGGGTCGGTGCTGCTGCCCGGGACCGGTTTCGTGGAGCTGGCATTGCGCGCCGGCGCCGAAGCCGGGTGCCCGGCGATCGAGGAATTGACGCTGCGGGCGCCCCTGGTCCTGCCCGCGTCCGGCGGTGTCCAGATCCAGGTCGTTGTCGGCGGGCCGGAACGCGAACTCACGCAACGGCCGGTATCGATCTACTCTCGCGCCGAACACGATCGAGACGGAGAGTGGGTACTCAACGCGCGGGGTCTGCTGACCGCCCGCGACGACGCGACCGAACCCCCATCGCAGACCTGGCCGCCTGCCGAGGTGACCGGTCTCGATGTCTCGGCCGCGTACACGGCCCTGCTGGCACGTGGTTACGACTACGGCCCGGCGTTCCAAGGCGTGCGGGCGCTGTGGCGACGCGGCGACGAGGTGTTCGCCGAGGTCGCCATCGATGCGGACTCCGGGATGCGGGCCGAGGGTTTCGGGATCCATCCGGCGCTGCTGGATGCGGCCTTGCAGGCGGGACTGCTGGCCGGGGTGTCCGAAGAGGCTGCGG
Source organism: Nocardia sp. NPDC059229 (assembly GCF_042754165.1). Taxonomy (NCBI): domain Bacteria; kingdom Bacillati; phylum Actinomycetota; class Actinomycetes; order Mycobacteriales; family Nocardiaceae; genus Nocardia; species Nocardia sp. NPDC059229. The sequence goes on along the minus strand of NZ_JBHZAK010000029.1, from coordinate 33,773 downwards.
GACAGCCGGATTCACCGTTCACGGTGGCGGCGGGCCAGGTGGTGCTGCCGTTCTTCTGGGAGTCGGTGTCGCTGTACGCGGCCGAAGCGTCGGTGCTGCGCGTGCGTCTGACCACGACCGGATCGTCGGTATCGGTGTGGGCGGGCGACGAGCAGGGGCAGCCCGTGCTGTCGGGTTCGGTGACGCCCCGCCCGATGCCATTGGCGCAGCTGGCCGCCGCCGGTGCGAGCGGCGCGGCCGATCCGCTGCTGGAACTGGTGTGGTCGCCGACCGCGTCCGAGCCCGTGGTGGCGGATGCCGTTGTGGGCCGGTGGGATCGGCTGGATCCGCAGTCGCCGGTGCCCCCGGTGGTGATCGTCGAGGCCGGGTCCGGCTGGAACGAACACACCGGCACCGACGTGGTGGCCACCACCCACACCGAGGTCGCACGAATCCTCGAGGTGGTGCAGGCGTGGCTGGATCAGGACCGGTTCGCCTCGAGCACCCTGCTGGTCGCCACACGCGGCGCGGTCGCCCTGCCCGGTGAAGATCTCACCGACCTCGCGGGTGCCGCCGTGTGGGGCCTGGTGCGCACCGCGCAGACGGAGGACCCGGGCCGAATCGTCCTGGTGGACGCGGACACCGGCCTCGACGAGCGACTCGCGGCCACCGTCCTGGTCGTGGACGAACCCCAGGTGGCCGTGCGCGCCGGCGTCACCCACACCGCTCGACTGACCCGGCCTGCACCCGTGTCATCCACACGCGGGGAGGAATCCGCCTTCGGCGCGGGAACGGTGCTGATCACCGGCGGCACAGGCGGTTTGGGTGCCGTGGTGGCCCGGCACCTGGTCGTCGAGCACGGCGTGCGGTCGCTGCTGCTGGTCAGCCGCAGCGGTCCGCAGGCCGAGGGCGTGACAGCGCTCTGCGACGAGTTGACCGACCTGGGCGCACAGGTGCGAGTCGCGGCCTGTGACGTCACCGCCCCCGACGCGGTGGCCCGACTCCTGGCCGACGCACCCGAGCCGTTGACCGCCGTGATCCACGCCGCGGGTGTGCTCGACGACGGGATCATCGCGTCCCTGACCCCGCAGCGGGTGGACGCGGTCCTGGCGCCGAAGGCAGACGCCGCCTGGTACCTCCACGAGGCCACCGCGGATCTGAATCTGGCTGCGTTCGTGGTGTTCTCCTCGGTGTCCGGCACCATCGGCGGACCCGGGCAGGCCAACTACGCGGCCGCGAACACCTTCCTCGACGCCCTGGTGGCGCACCGGCGTGCACGAGGACTGGCCGGGCAATCGCTGGCCTGGGGTCCGTGGGCACGCTCGAGCAGCATGACCGGACACCTGGGTGAGACCGATGTGGCGCGGATGAGCCGCGGCGGCTTCACCGCGATGCCGGACGAGCAGGCGTTGGCCGGATGGGATGCGGCGCTCGCACAGGACACCGCGCTGGCGGTGATCGCGGCCGTGGACACCACCGCGATTCGCGCTCGCGCCGAGGCGGGACTCCTGCCGCCGCTGCTGCGGGAACTGGCGCCGGCCGTGGCCCGGCGTCCGGCGGTGACGACCTCGGCGGCGGCATCCGGTCTCCGGCAACGACTTACCGGTCTGGATACCGATCAGCAGCGGCAGGCGGTACTCGCGACCGTGCGCACCCATATCGCGGCCGTCCTCGGTCACGAGGGTGCGTCAGCGATCGAACCCGATTCCGCCTTCCAGGACCTGGGATTCGATTCCCTGAGCGCGGTCGAGCTGCGCAACCGGCTCAAGACCGCCACCGGCCTGTCACTGTCGGCCGCAGTTGTTTTCGACTACCCGACACCGCGCACCCTGGCCGCCTATCTGGCCGACGAGCTCACCGGCACCGGGCGCGACATCGCCGTCACCGCCACCAAGGCCGCCGACGACGAGCCGATTGCGATCGTCGGCATGGCGTGCCGGTACCCGGGCGAGGTGAGTTCTCCCGAGCAGCTGTGGAATCTGGTCGCGAACGGGACCGACGCGACGTCGGAGTTCCCCGTGAATCGAGGCTGGGATACCGACCGTCTGTACGACCCCACCGGCGAGACGCCGCACACGACCTACACGCGTGAGGGTGGATTCCTGCACTCCGCAGGCGAATTCGATCCCGCGTTCTTCGGCATCAGCCCCAATGAAGCCGCGGTGATGGATCCCCAGCAGTTCCTGCTGCTGGAAACCTCCTGGGAGGCGTTGGAGCGGGCCGGTGTCGATCCGGTGGAACTGCGCGGCAGTTCGACCGGGGTGTTCACCGGCATGATGTATCACGACTATCCGGTCAACGCGAACGCGGGATCCATTGCCTCCGGCCGGGTTTCGTATGTGTTCGGGCTGGAGGGCCCGGCGGTCACCGTGGATACGGCGTGTTCGTCGTCGCTGGTGGCGATGCACCTGGCCGTGCAGTCGCTGCGGTCGGGGGAGTGCGATCTGGCGTTGGCCGGTGGTGTCGCGGTGATGGCCACGCCGGAAACGTTCGTGGAGTTCAGCCGCCAGCGCGGGCTGGCCCCGGACGGGCGGAGCAAGTCGTTCTCCGATTCCGCCGACGGTGTGGCGTGGTCCGAAGGCGCCGGTGTGCTGGTGCTGGAGCGGCTGTCCGACGCCCAGCGCAATGGTCATGACGTGCTCGCAGTGGTCTCGGGTTCGGCGGTGAATCAGGATGGCGCGTCGAATGGTCTGACCGCTCCGAACGGTCCGTCGCAGCGTCGGGTGATCCGCCAAGCGCTGGCGAATGCCGGGGTGTCCTCGGCCGACGTCGATGTGGTGGAAGCCCACGGCACCGGCACGACACTGGGTGATCCGATCGAGGCCGAAGCGCTCTTGACCGCGTACGGGCAGGACCGGGATGCCGATCGTCCGTTGTGGCTGGGGTCGTTGAAGTCCAACATCGGTCATGCCCAGGCCGCCGCGGGCGTGGGTGGCGTGATCAAGATGGTGATGGCGATGCGCCACGGCGTGCTGCCCAAGACGCTGCATGTCGATCAGCCCAGCACCAAAGTCGATTGGACCCAGGGCCATGTCCAGCTGTTGACCGAGGCGGTGGCGTGGCCGGAGGTGGATCGTCCGCGTCGTGCGGGTGTGTCCTCGTTCGGTATCAGTGGCACGAATGCTCACGTCATCGTCGAGCAGGCTCCGGCGGCGGACCCGGCTCCGGCTGTGGTCGAGACCGTCCCGGCTGGTGGAGTGCTGCCGTGGGTGGTCTCGGCGCGCGGTGGCGCGGCTCTCGCCGCTCAGGCCGAGCGTTTGACATCGCTTGCGGGCGACCAGGATCCGGCGGATATCGGTTTCTCGCTGGCGTCGACGCGCAGTGTTTTCGAGCACCGTGCGGTCGTCGTGGCCGAGGGCCGCGATGGTCTGCTGGCAGGTGTTCGGGCATTGGCCGCGGGTGCACCGGCCGCCGGAGTGGTGTCCGGTCGCGTGGTGTCGGGTTCGACCGGTGTGGTGTTCTCGGGCCAGGGTGCGCAGTGGGCCGGTATGGCTACCGAACTGCGTGCGGCGTACCCGGTATTCGCCGGGGCGTTCGACGCGATTGTCGCCGAGCTGGATCCGCTGCTGGGGCAGTCGGTTTCGCTGAGCGAGGCGCTGGCGGACACTGATCTGGTCGACCAGACCGTGTTTGCGCAGGCGGGCCTGTTCGCGTTCGAGGTGGCGCTGTTCCGTCTGCTCGAATCCTGGGGCGTGCGAGCTGATGTGGTGGCCGGACACTCGATCGGTGAGGTCGCTGCCGCGCATGTGGCCGGGGTGCTGTCTCTGACCGATGCGTGTGTGCTGGTCGCGGCGCGCGGTCGGCTGATGCAGGCTCTTCCCACCGGTGGGGCGATGGTCGCCGTTGGTGCTCCCGAGTTCGATGTGTTGCCGTTGCTGGCTGGTGAGGTGTCGATCGCGGCGATCAATGGCCCTGCGTCGGTGGTGCTTTCCGGCGTCGAGGACGACGTCGCCGCTGTCGTCGAGCGGTGTGCCGAGCAGGGTTGGCGGACACATCGGCTGCGCGTTTCGCATGCCTTCCACTCGACCCTGATGGAGCCGATGCTGGCCGAATTCGCCACGGCCATAGCGGGTTTGACCTTCGGCAGTCCGCGTGTTCCCTTGGTGTCGACGGTGACCGGCGCCGAGGTCGGCGACGAGATGTCGGCTCCGTCATATTGGGTCGGTCAGGTCCGGGACACGGTGCGGTTCGCCGACGCGGTCACCGCAATGGCCCGCCTGGGCGTGTCCAGGTTCGCCGAGGTTGGCCCCGATGCGGTGCTGACCCCGATGGTCGCCCAAACTCTCGATACCGCAACCGCAATCGCGCTGACCAGGCGTGACAACGCGAACGCCACGACCGTCGTAAGTGCGGTGGCCGGGCTGTTCGTCTCCGGCGCGGAGGTGGACTGGGCCGGTTTCTACACCGGTACCGGGGCTCGGCGAATCGACCTGCCCACCTATGCCTTCCAGCACGAGCGCTTCTGGCTCGATGCCCGGCAGATGCTGGCCCAGTCGTGGCTCGGCGCCGAACTGGGCGGAGTCACCTCGGTCGGTCTCGACGCGGTGGACCATCCCCTGCTCGGTGCGCTGGTGCCGCACCCGGATTCGGGTGCGGTGAGCTTCACCGGCCGATGGTCGCTGGACTCCGTCGAATGGCTGGCCGACCACAGCGTGCTCGGCACCGTGCTGCTGCCGGGAACCGGTTTCGTCGAGCTGGCCGGCCACGTCGGCGGTCTGCTGGGTTGCGCGGTGGTGGAGGAGCTCGTGCTGCACACCCCGCTGACGCTGCCGGCCGACGGCAGTGTCGCAGTGCAGGTGGTGGCGGCCGCGGCCGACGACGCCGGTCGTCGACGGCTGACCGTCCATTCGCAGCAGACGGCGCAGGGCCCGTGGGCGCTCCACGCCGAAGGTGTTCTCGCCCCGGGCGAGGTGGCGGCCGACTTCGACCTCACCGCCTGGCCTCCGGCCGGTGCGGAGCCGTTGCCCGTCGATGGCGTGTACGACGAGCTGCTCGACATCGGGTATGGCTACGGCCCGTTCTTCCAAGGATTGCGGGCGGCCTGGCAGCGCGACAATGAGTTGTTCGCCGAAGTCGCGCTGCCGGACCCGAAGGACGCCAAGGGTTTCGGGATCCATCCGGCACTGTTCGACTCCGCCTTGCATGTCGGGATCGTTCACGGCCGTGACGGTGGCGCCGCCGTGCTGCCGTTCACCTGGAACCGGGTCGTGTTGCATTCGGCCGGTGCTCCCGCGCTGCGGGTGCGCATCGCGCGTGAAGAGGGCCGGTTCGCTGTGCAGCTCGCCGATGAGCAGGGCCGGCCGGTGATGTCGGTGGGGGCCTTGGTCTCTCGGCCGGTATCCGCTGAACGCCTGGGCACGGACCGGGTGTCGGAAGCCCTCTTCGGGGTGGATTGGGTCGCTGTCGCGCCGTCGCCGACGACCGTCGATCATCGTGACCTCGCGGGATTGATCGCCGATCTGGATGCCGATCCCGATTCGGGTGTTCCCGAGATCGTCTTGTTCGAGTGCCCTCACTTCGACGATGTGCCGCCTCGAGCCGCACGCCAGGTCGCGACCAGCGTCCTCGACGCCGTCAAGGGTTGGTTGTCCGACACTCGTTTCGCCGGTTCTCGTTTGGTGGTACTCACCAAACACGCAGTGTCCGTGGATGATTCCGAGTCGGTGGATCTGGCGCAGGCGCCGGTCTGGGGCTTGCTGCGTGCCGCGCAGGCGGAAAACCCGGGTCGTTTCCAGCTTCTCGATCTGGATGAATACGACGATCCGTCCGCCGTGGCGACCGTGGCCGCCGCTGTCGCGTCGGAGCCGGAGGTGGCCCTCCGGGGCGCGAGCGTGTTCGTGCCGCGTCTGACCGCTCACGCACCCGGCACGATCGATCGTTCGGCCACACCGGGCACTGTTCTGATCACCGGTGGCACGGGTGGTCTGGGCGCGGTGATCGCACGGCACCTCGTGACCGAACACGATGTGCGCCATCTACTTCTGACCTCTCGGCGTGGCCTGGATGCTCCTGGCGCTGCCGAGCTGCGACAGGAGTTGGCCGATTTGGGTGCCGAGGTCACCATCGCCGCGTGCGACGTGTCCGATCGAAACGCGCTCGCGGCGCTACTCGACAGCATGTCGGATCAGCATCCGCTGACGGGTGTGGTGCACGCGGCGGGAACCGCCGACAACGGTGTGATCGAGTCGATCACCGCGGATCGCATCGACGGCGTCTTCCGGCCCAAGGTCGACGCGGCCTGGCATCTGCACGAGCTCACTCGCGACCTCTCGCTGTCATTGTTCGTGCTGGTGTCGTCCGCGGGCGGCCTGGTGCTGGCTGCCGGCCAAGCGAACTACGCCGCGGCGAATGTCTTCCTGGACGCGCTGGCGGCTCATCGCCGCGGCCTGGGATTGCCTGCCACGTCCCTGGATTACGGAATGTGGGCGCGCTCGAGCGGACTCGGGACCGAACTGTCCGAGGACGACTTCGACCGGATGCGCAGACAGGGTTTCCCGCCGCTCTCCGAGGCCGAGGGTCTGGCGCTGTTCGATGCGGCGATATCGACCGATACCGCCCAGCTGGTGGCGCTGCGGGTCGACAAGGCCGTGCTCCGGACCCGGGGCGAGCAGATTCCCGCCCTGGTCCGCGCGCTCGTACCGGCCCCGGTCCGCCGCCGGACGCCGGAGGCGGGTCAGGCCTTCCTGCGCACGCTGGCCGGACTGTCGGACGCCGATCGCAGGACCGCTCAGCTCGACCTCGTCCGATCAGTGGCCGCCGAGATCCTCGGGCACGCCTCCATGGCAGCTGTCGAACCCCAGCAGGCCTTCCAGCAGCTCGGTTTCGATTCGTTGAGCGCCATCGAGTTCCGCAACAAGCTCAATGCCGCGACCGGTCTGCAACTGCCCGCGACGCTCGTCTTCGATTACCCCAACGCGCAGATCGTCGCCGAGTTCATCGACTCCCAGCTCACCGGCAGCGCAGTCGTCGAGGAGGTCGCGGTCAGCCGGGTCCGAACCGGCGATGACCCGATCGCGGTAGTGGCGATGAGCTGCCGCTACCCCGGTGGCGTCGCCTCGCCCGAAGACCTGTGGGGGCTGGTCACCTCGGGCATCGACACCACCGGCGACATGCCGATAGACCGTGGCTGGGATATCGACGGCATCTACGATCCCGAACCCGGCAAGGCGGGCAAGACCTATACCCGCCAGGGTGGATTCCTGTACTCCGCAGCGGAATTCGATGCGGACTTCTTCGGGATCAGTCCCAATGAGGCCACGGTGATGGACCCCCAGCAGCGGTTGCTGCTGGAGGTCTCGTGGGAGGCGTTGGAGCGCGCCGGTGTGGATCCGGCGGTGCTGCGCGGCAGCTCGACCGGTGTGTTCACCGGTGTGATGTACCACGACTACGCCCAGGCGACCGGCACCGGTAGCGGCGCCGCAGGCAGTTTGGTCTCGGGCCGAGTGTCCTACGTGTTCGGCCTGGAAGGCCCTGCGGTCACCGTGGATACGGCGTGCTCGTCGTCGCTGGTGGCGCTGCATCTGGCGTCGCAGTCGCTGCGGTCGGGGGAGTGCGATCTGGCATTGGCCGGTGGTGTCGCTGTGATGGCCACCCCGGACATGTTCCTCGAGTTCGGTCGTCAGCGGGGTCTGTCCCCGGATGGACGCTGCAAGTCCTTCGCTGACGCGGCCGATGGCGTGGGCTGGTCCGAGGGCGCTGGTGTTCTCGTGTTGGAGCGGTTGTCCGACGCGCAGCGCAATGGGCATCAGGTGCTCGCGGTGATCGCTGGTTCGGCGGTGAATCAGGATGGCGCGTCGAATGGTCTGACCGCGCCGAATGGTCCGTCGCAGCGGCGTGTCATTCGCCAAGCGCTGGCCAATGCCGGTGTCTCGCCGGTCGAGGTGGACGCGGTCGAGGCCCACGGCACCGGTACGACGCTGGGTGATCCGATCGAGGCTCAAGCGCTTTTGGCGACTTACGGGCAGGACCGGGATGCCGATCATCCGCTGTGGCTGGGGTCGTTGAAGTCCAACATCGGTCACGCTCAGGCTGCGGCCGGTGTGGGTGGTGTGATCAAGATGGTCATGGCGATGCAGCACGGGGTGCTGCCCCGAACCCTGCATGTGGATCAGCCCTCCACGAAGGTGGATTGGTCCGAGGGCCATGTGCGGTTGTTGACCGAGTCGGTGGCGTGGCCGGAGGTGGCTCGTCCGCGTCGTGCGGGTGTGTCCTCGTTCGGTATCAGCGGCACCAACGCGCACGTCATCGTCGAGCAGGCCCCGGCGACCGCGCCCACGGTGGAACAGGCTCCCGTGGCGGACTCTGTGCCGACTGCAGTGCCGTGGATGCTCTCGGCACGCAGCGACGAGGCGCTCGCCGATCAGGCCGCCCGCCTGACATCGGCTGTGGCCGACCATCATCCGATCGATATCGGCTTCTCGCTGGCATCGACGCGTGCCGTGTTCGAGCATCGCGCTGTGGTCGTGGCCGAGGACCGTGATGGTCTTCTCGCGGGAGCGCGGGCACTGGCTGCGGGTGTGCAGGCACCCGGCGTGGTGACCGGTCGTGTGGTGGCGGGTACGACGGGTGTGGTGTTCTCGGGTCAGGGTGCCCAGTGGGCCGGTATGGCTGCCGAATTGCGTGCGGCGTATCCCGTGTTCGCCGAGGCGTTCGATGCGATTGTCGCTGAGCTGGATCCGTTGCTGGGGCAGTCGGTTTCGTTGAGCGAGGCGTTGGCGAGTGCTGATCTGGTTGATCGGACGGTGTTCGCGCAGGCGGGTTTGTTCGCGTTCGAGGTGGCGTTGTTCCGGCTGCTCGGATCGTGGGGTGTGCGTGCGGATGTGGTGGCCGGTCATTCGATCGGTGAGGTGGCTGCCGCGCATGTGGCGGGTGTGCTGTCTCTGACCGATGCGTGTGTGTTGGTCGCTGCGCGTGGTCGTTTGATGCAGGCGCTGCCCGCCGGTGGGGCCATGGTCGCTGTCGGGGCGTCCGAGATCGATGTGCTGTCACTGCTGGCCGGCGAGGTTTCGATCGCGGCGGTGAATGGTCCGTCGTCGGTGGTGCTCTCCGGGGTCGAGAACGATGTCCTTGCTGTCGCTGAGCGGTGTGCCGAGCAGGGTTGGCGGACGCATCGGTTGCGCGTCTCGCATGCCTTCCATTCGGCCTTGATGGAGCCGATGCTGGCCGAGTTCGCCACGGCGATCGAGGGTTTGGCGTTCGCCCGCCCGAGCATCCCGTTGGTGTCGACGGTGACCGGCGCCCGGATCGGTGACGAGATGACGGTTCCGTCGTACTGGGTGGATCAGGTTCGCGAGACCGTCCGATTTGCTGATGCGGTCACCGCGATCGCGGGTATGGGTGTGTCCAGATTCGCCGAGGTCGGTCCCGACGCGGTGCTGACCCCGATGGTCGCCCAGACCCTCGATGACGGGGATGGCTCGGCCGCAACGGTGGTGGCGTTGGCGCGTCGAGACCATGCCGATGCGTCGGCAGCGTTGAACGCCGTGGCCGCACTGTTCGTGGCCGGCGCCCCCGTCGACTGGGCCGGCTTCTACGCCGGGACGGGAGCCCAGCGAATCGACCTGCCCACCTATGCTTTCCAGCGTCGCCGCTACTGGATGCGCGAGGGGTCCGCGGGTACCGGTGACGCCCGGGCCATGGGTCTGGCGGCGACCGGACACCCCCTGATTTCGGCGATGGTGTCACAACCGGACTCCGGCGCGGTGATCCTGACCGGTCGTCTCTCGGTGGAGACCCATCCGTGGCTGGCCGATCACCGGGTCCTGGGCACCGTGTTGTTCCCCGGCACCGGTTTGGTCGAACTCGCCCTGCATGCCGGAGAGCGAGTGGGCTGCACGAGCTTGGAGGACTTGGTGCTTCAGGCTCCGCTGGTGCTGCCGGAGTCCGGCGGTGTCGCGGTGCGCATCGTGGTCGCGGCCGAGGACGAAACCGGCCGTCGCGCGGTGCGGATCTACTCCTGCCCCGATGGCGACGTCGATTCCGCCACGTCGTGGACGCTGAACGCCGAAGGCGCACTTGCGCCGGAGGAGGTGGCGACCCCCGTCGACCTCACCTCATGGCCTCCGGTCGGTGCGCAGCCCCTGCCCATCGACGGTATCTACGACGAGCTGCTCGATGCCGGGTACGGCTACGGTCCCTTCTTCCAGGGATTGCAGGCGGCATGGCAGCGCGGCGATGACGTATTCGCCGAGGTCGCACTTCCGGATCCGCAGGACGCCAAGGGTTTCGGACTGCATCCCGCGCTGCTCGATGCCGCGCTGCACGCACTGCGCCTGGCGGGCTACCTGTCCGCGGAGGGAACCGGACCGGCATTGCCATTCGAGTGGTCCGGTGTCACCGTGCACGCGGCGGAACCGGGCGCGTTGCGCATCCGACTGACCCGCGTCGGCGAGCATGCGGTGGCCATGGAGCTGGCAGATCCGACCGGCGCTCCGGTGGCGACGGTGCGGCATCTGGCCTCCCGGCCAATCGATCCCGCACAGCTGACCACCGGCGCATCCACCGTCGGCAACGCGCTGTTCCAGGTCGACTGGACACCGCTCTCGGTATCCACGTCCGAGATCAGCACCGTGTCCTGGGCGGATCTCGGTGACGAGGTTCCGGCCGCCGTAGTGCTGGACTGCCCGGCGAGTAATGATCCCGCCGGAGTTCGTGCCGCGACTCACAGTGTGCTGCAAGTACTTCAATCCTGGATTGCCGAACACCGGTTCACCGAGTCGGTGCTGGTGGTTCGGACCAGTGGCGCGGTATCGGTTGCCGGGGAAGACATTACGAACCTGGCCGGTGCCGCCGTCGGTGGTCTGGTGCGTTCCGCGCAGGCGGAGAACCCGGGCCGGATCATGTCGGTGGACACCGATTCCGACCTGCACGGGCTGCTCGGCGGAATCCTGGCCTCCGGGGAGCCCCAGGCCGCGGTACGTGGCGGTCAGGTGCATGTCGCGCGACTCGCCCGAGCAGCTACGTCGACCGCCTCAGCGCCGAGTTCCGCTCTCGGTCCGGACGAAACCGTTCTGATCACCGGCGCCAGCGGCTTCCTCGGCGGACTGTTCGCCCGGCATCTGGTCGACACCCAGGGTGTCCGGCACCTGCTGATGCTGAGCCGACGCGGTGCATCCGCTCCGGGCGCAGCCGAGTTGCGCGCGGAACTGGAACATCTCGGTGCCGAGGTCGAGTTCGTCGCCTGCGATGTCACCGACCGTGGCGCGCTCGCGCAGGTATTGGCCGCCATCCCGGCGGACCGCCCGCTCACGGGTGTGTTCCATACGGCCGGTGTGCTCGACGATGGCGCCATCGGTTCGCTCACCGCGGATCGCATGGACACGGTCCTGCGGCCCAAGGTCGACGCCGCCCTGCACCTGCACGAGCTGACCGCCGATCTGCCGTTGAAGGCGTTCGTGCTGTTCAGTTCGGCGGCTGGTGCATTCGGCAACCCCGGTCAGGGCAACTATGCGGCGGCCAACGCCTGCCTGGATGCCTTGGCATTGCACCGCAGGGCATCCGGGCGTAGTGGACAGTCGCTGGCGTGGGGTCTGTGGGGCACCGACGGCGGTATGGCGACGGAGCTCAGCGACGTCGACCGGCAGCGGATGTCCCGTTCCGGCATGCTGCCGCTGTCGGAAGAACAGGGCCTGACATTGTTCGCCGCGGCCACCGGAATCGATACGGCGGCTCCGATCCTCGCCCGTCTCGATCTGGAGAGCCTCCGCAATGCGGGGTTCGCCGCGGCGTTGTTGTCCGGCCTGGTCCCCGCGCGCCGCAAAGCGGCCTCGGACGCGCCCGCGGCACTGCGGGCTCGTTTGGCGAATACTCCCGAGAGCGAACGCCTCGGTGTGCTCGCCGAAATCGTTCGCGGTCAGGTCGCGGCGGTACTCGGTCATCAGAACGCGAATGCGATCGCGGCCGACCGGGCCTTCAGCGACCTGGGCTTCGATTCGATCACCGCCGTCGAGTTCCGCAATGCCCTCAAAACCGCGACGGGGCTGCGCTTGCCGGCCACGCTGGTATTCGACTACCCGACGCCGCAGGCGCTGGCCGAGTACCTGGCCGACGAGTTCACCGACGAGCACCACGCCGGCCAATCGACAGATCTGTCGGAGAACGATATTCGCCGAGCTCTCCAGACGATTCCGCTCACCCGCCTGCGCGACGCGGGCCTGTTGGATGCCCTCATGAAACTGGCCGGCGGGCAGGACAGCCCCGGCGAGATCGAGCAGAGCATCACCGAGGAATCGATCGACGAGCTCGATATCGACGACCTGATCGACCTGGCTTACAACAACTCCTCAGAAGACTGACGGCGCAATTCGCCGACGAGTCACGCTGACCCTAGGAAGAGCTAGCACACTAATGACGAAGCCCGAAGACAATACTCAGAAGCTCGCTCAGGCATTGCGCGTCTCGCTCAAGGAGACGGAGCGGTTGCGTGCCCGCAATCGCAAGCTCGACGCGGCTCTTCGCGAACCGATCGCGATTGTGGGTATGGCCTGCCGGTACCCGGGTGGGGTCAGTTCGCCTGAGGAGCTGTGGAATCTGGTCGCGGAGGGAACGGACGCGACCTCGGAGTTCCCCGGCAATCGTGGCTGGGATATCGATCGCCTCTACGACGCGAGCGGGGAGACACCGAACAGCACCTATACCCGCGAGGGCGGATTCCTGCATTCCGCAGGTGAATTCGACCCCGCGTTCTTCAACATCAGTCCCAATGAAGCCGCACTCATGGATCCGCAGCAGTTCCTGCTGCTGGAAACCTCCTGGGAGGCGTTCGAACGGGCCGGTGTCGACCCCGGCTCACTGAAGGGCAGCCGGACCGGCGTATGGGTCGGCATGATGTACCACGACTATCCGGCCAATGCGAACTCGGGATCCATTGCCTCCGGCCGGGTCTCGTACGTGTTCGGCCTGGAAGGGCCGTCGGTCACCGTGGACACGGCGTGCTCGTCCTCATTGGTGGCAATGCACTCCGCGGCGGCCTCGCTGCGGTCGGGGGAGTGCGATCTGGCTCTGGCCGGTGGTGTGGCCGTGATGGCGACGCCGGAGACCTTCGTGGAGTTCAGCCGTCAGCGGGGTTTGTCTCCGGATGGGCGGTGTAAGTCCTTCTCCGACACGGCCGATGGGGTCGGCTGGTCCGAGGGCGTCGGCGTCCTGGTGTTGGAGCGACTCTCCGACGCCCAGCGCAATGGGCATCAGATTCTCGCTGTGATCGCCGGTTCGGCGGTGAACCAGGATGGCGCGTCCAATGGTCTGACCGCACCCAACGGTCCCTCGCAGCGACGGGTCATCCGCCAGGCTCTGACCAATGCGGGGGTGTCCCCGGCGGAGGTGGATGTCGTCGAAGCCCACGGCACCGGTACGACGCTGGGTGATCCGATCGAAGCCCAGGCGCTGCTGGCGACGTACGGGCAGGAGCGTGACGCGGACCGGCCATTGTGGTTGGGCTCGCTGAAGTCCAATATCGGTCACGCCCAGGCCGCGGCCGGTGTGGGCGGTGTGATCAAGATGGTCATGGCGATGCGCCATGGCGTGCTGCCCAAGACCCTGCATGTGGATCAGCCCTCCACGAAGGTGGACTGGTCCGAGGGCCATGTGCGTCTGCTGACCGAGTCGGTGGCGTGGCCGGAGGTGGATCGTCCGCGTCGTGCCGGTGTGTCCTCGTTCGGTATCAGCGGCACCAACGCACACGTCATCGTCGAGCAGGCCCCGGCGTCCGAGCCCGCCGTGGATCAGGTGCAGGCGGCGAAGACCGTTCCGGCCGGTGGGCTGCTCCCGTGGGTGGTTTCGGCACGCAGCGGCGAGGCTCTCGCCGATCAGGCTGTTCGCCTGACATCGCATGCGGCCGACCATGATCCGATCGATCTCGGTTTCTCGCTGGCATCCGCGCGTGCTGTTTTCGAGCATCGTGCAGTTGCGGTGGCCGAGGACCGCGATGGTCTGCTGGCGGGAGTCGGGGCGCTGGGCCGCACCGAAACCACTCCCGGCGTCGTGTCCGGTCGTGTTGTGGCGGGCTCGACCGGTGTGGTGTTCTCCGGTCAGGGTGCTCAGTGGGCCGGTATGGCTACCGAACTGCGCGGCGCGTACCCGGTGTTCGCCGAGGCGTTCGACGCGATTGTCGCCGAGCTGGATCCGTTGCTGGGGCAGTCGGTTTCGTTGAGCGAGGCGTTGGCGAGCGCTGATCTGGTCGATCGGACGGTGTTCGCGCAGGCGGGTTTGTTCGCGTTCGAGGTGGCGTTGTTCCGGCTGCTCGGATCGTGGGGAGTCCGTGCTGATGTGGTGGCCGGTCATTCGATCGGTGAGGTGGCTGCCGCGCATGTGGCGGGTGTGCTGTCTCTGACCGATGCGTGTGTGTTGGTCGCTGCGCGTGGTCGGTTGATGCAGGCGCTGCCCGCCGGTGGGGCCATGGTCGCTGTCGGTGCGTCCGAGATCGATGTGCTGTCACTGCTGGCCGGCGAGGTTTCGATCGCGGCGGTGAATGGTCCTGCGTCGGTGGTGCTCTCCGGTGTCGAAGACGCGGTCGCCGCCGTCGTCGAGGCGTGTGCCGAGCGTGGTTGGCGTACACACAAGTTGCGGGTGTCGCATGCTTTCCATTCGGCTCTGATGGAGCCGATGCTGGCCGAGTTCGCGACGGCGATAGCTGGTTTGGCGTTCGCTCGCCCCATCATCCCGTTGGTGTCCACGGTCACCGGCGCCCGGATCACCGACGAAATGATCGATCCGTCGTATTGGGTCGGTCAGGTCCGCGACACCGTGCGGTTCGCCGATGCGGTTGCCGCGATGGCGAATTCGGGTGTGTCCCGCTTCGCCGAGGTCGGACCCGATGCCGTGCTGACCCCCATGATCGCCCAGACTCTCGACGACGCCGCCACGGTGGTGGCCTTGGCGCGCCGGGATCGGGCCGATTCGTTCTCCGTGCTGTCCGGCGTGGCCGGGCTGTTCGTATCCGGTGCCGACGTCGATTGGGCCGGTTTCTATGCCCGCTCCGGAGCTCAGCGAATCGACCTGCCCACCTACGCATTCCAGCATCGGCGCTTCTGGATCGCCGCAGGCGCTGTCGGTGGCGATGCCCGGGCGATGGGCCTGGCGGCCACCGGACATCCCCTGGTCCCGGTGGTGGTGTCGCAACCGGATTCCGACGCGGTCACCCTCACCGGCCGACTGTCGGCACTGACGCATCCATGGCTGGCCGATCACCGGGTGATGGACACTGTGCTGTTCCCCGGCACCGGTTTGGTCGAACTCGCCCTGCAGGCCGGGGAGCAGGTCGGCTGCTCGACCCTCGAGGAGTTGGTCCTGCGGGTGCCGCTGGTGCTGCCGGAGTCGGCCGGCGTCGCGGTGCGCGTGGTGGTCGGTGCCCAGGACGCCGCAGGCCGACGCGGAGTGCGGGTCTACTCCTGCCCCGATGACGGTGTCGATGCGGTGCCGTTGTGGACCTTGAACGCCGAAGGCGTTCTCATGTCGGGATTCGACAGCGCGCCAGCGGATTTGGCGCAGTGGCCGCCCGCCGGCGCCACCGCCGTCGAAATCGACGGTGTGTACGACTCCCTCGATGCGCAGGGCTATCACTACGGTCCGGTGTTCCAGGCGCTGACCTCGGTGTGGCGGGGCACCGACGGCCTGCTCTACGCCGAGGTCGAGCTGCCGGAGCAGGCCCGTCCGGACGCCAAGCGGTTCGGCGTGCATCCGGCATTGCTCGATGCCGCCCTGCATGCCCTGCGCTTCGCCGATGGCATGCCCGCGGAGGGTGCCGGGCTGGCCTTGCCGTTCGAGTGGTCCGGTGTCGCCGTGCACGCGACCGGAGCGGGCGCGCTGCGCGTCCGGCTCACCCGCGTCGGCGAGCACGCGGTCACCCTGGATCTGGCGGACCCGACCGGTACCCCGGTGGCGACGGTGCGGCAGCTGGCTTCCCGGCCCATCGATCCCGCGCAGCTCATGGGCGGCGCATCCGCGGTCGGCAATGCGCTGTTCCAGGTCGGCTGGGCGCCGATCTCGGTGGGGGAGGCCGAAGTCCGCGCGGTGTCGTGGGCGGATCTGGGTGACGAGATTCCGGCCGTGGTCGTGTTCGATTGCCCGGAGGGCAACGCCCTCGCGGCCATCCACGCCGCGACCCATGCAGCTCTCGCGGTGGTTCAGTCCTGGATCGCCGATTCTCGGTTCGCCGAGTCGACGCTGGTGGTTCGGACCAGTGGAGCCGTATCGGTCGCCGGGGAGGACATTACGAACCTGGCCGGTGCTGCTGTCGGCGGCCTGGTTCGTTCCGCGCAGGCGGAGAACCCCGGCCGGATCGTCTTGGTGGACACCGACTCCGCGCTCGACGGGCTGCTGGGCGGGATTCTCACCGCGCAGGAACCACAGGTGGCCGTGCGTGCCGGGCAGGTGCACGGTGCGCGGCTGAGCCGGGCCACCGCGGCGACCGCTTCGGCGACCGACCCCTTCGATCCGGACGACACCGTTCTGATCACCGGTGCGGGTGGTCTGCTCGGTGGACTGTTCGCCCGGCACCTGGTCGACACCCATGGCGTGCGCCGCCTGTTGCTGCTGAGCCGACGCGGAGAGGCCGCTCCCGGCGCCGCGGAGTTGCGCGCGGAGCTGCAGCGGCTCGGCGCGGAGGTCGAGTTCGCCGCGTGTGATGTCGCCGATCGCGACGCACTCGCGCAGGCGATCGCGAATGTGCCTGCCGCGCACCCGCTCACCGGCGTGTTCCATATGGCCGGCGTCCTCGACGATGGCGCCATCGCCTCGCTGACCCCGGCCCGGATGGATGTGGTGCTGGGGCCCAAGGTCGATGCCGCGCTGCACCTGCACGAACTCACCGCCCAGCTTCCGTTGAAGGCGTTCGTGCTGTTCAGCTCGGTGGCCGGTGCGTTCGGCAATGCCGGACAGGGCAACTATGCCGCGGCCAATGCGTGCCTCGATGCGCTCGCGGCACTCCGCAGGACCTCGGGCAGCCACGGGCAGTCTCTGGCCTGGGGTCTGTGGGACGGGGGCATGGCCGGGCAGCTCAGCGACGCTGACCTGCACCGCATTTCGCGTTCGGGCCTGTTGCCGCTGTCGGAGGACCAGGGCCTGGCGCTTTTCGACGCCGCCACCGCGAGCGACGTGACCGCCCCGGTCCTCGCCCGCCTGGACCTGGATAGCCTGCGTGGCGCCGAATTCGCCGTGCCCGCACTGTTTTCCGGCTTGATCCCGGCTCGCCGCCGAGCGGCCTCGGGTGCGGCGACGCCATTGCGAGCTCGTCTGGCCAACACTCCCGACAGCGAGCGTTTCGGTGTGCTCGTGGAGATCGTGCGCGGTCAGGTCGCGGCGATTCTCGGTCATCAGAACACGAACGCGATCGCGGCTGACAAGGCCTTCGGCGAGCTGGGCTTCGACTCGATCACCGCTGTCGAGTTCCGCAATGCCCTCAAAGCCGTCACCGGCCTATCGCTGCCCGCGACACTGGTATTCGACTATCCGACACCGCAGGCGCTGGCGAAATATCTGGCCGACGAATTCACCGGCACCGGCCGCGACGTCGAGGTTACCGCCAGCGCGGCCGTCGACGACGAGCCGATTGCGGTGGTAGCGATGAGCTGCCGCTATCCCGGCGGCGTCGCCTCGCCCGAAGACCTGTGGAATCTTGTCACCTCCGGCATCGATGCCACCGGTGAGATGCCGACGGATCGAGGCTGGGATATCGAGGGCATCTACGACCCCGAACCCGGTCACGCGGGCAAGACGTACACCCGCCAAGGCGGATTCCTGTACTCCGCAGCGGAATTCGACGCGGACTTCTTCGGGATCAGCCCCAATGAAGCCGCGATGATGGATCCGCAGCAGCGGTTGCTGCTGGAGGTGTCGTGGGAGGCGCTGGAACGCGCCGGTGTGGATCCGGATGTGCTGCGTGGCAGCTCGACCGGTGTCTTCACCGGCATGATGTACCACGACTACGCGCAGGGATCCGGGAACAATGCAACCGGGAGCTTGGTCTCGGGCCGGGTCTCGTATGTGTTCGGCCTCGAAGGCCCTGCGGTTACCGTGGACACGGCGTGTTCATCCTCGCTCGTGGCAATGCATCTGGCCGCGCAGTCGCTGCGGTCGGGTGAATGCGACCTGGCGCTGGCCGGTGGTGTGGCGGTGATGGCCACCCCGGAGACCTTCGTGGAGTTCAGCCGTCAGCGAGGCTTGTCCCCGGATGGTCGGTGTAAGTCCTTCTCCGACACCGCCGATGGGGTCGGTTGGTCCGAAGGTGCCGGTGTGCTGGTGCTGGAGCGCCTGTCCGACGCCCGCCGCAACGGCCATCAGGTGCTCGCGGTGATCGCTGGTTCGGCGGTGAATCAGGATGGCGCGTCGAATGGTCTGACCGCGCCGAACGGTCCGTCGCAGCGGCGAGTGATTCGCCAAGCGCTGGCCAATGCCGGGATCGCGCCGGTCGAGGTCGATGTGGTGGAGGCCCACGGCACCGGTACAACGCTGGGCGATCCGATCGAAGCCCAAGCGCTGCTTGCGACCTACGGCCAGGATCGTGACGCGGACCGGCCATTGTGGCTGGGGTCGCTGAAGTCCAATATCGGTCACGCCCAAGCCGCGGCGGGTGTCGGTGGCGTGATCAAGATGGTGATGGCGATGCAGCACGGGGTCCTACCCCGAACGCTGCACGCTGATCAGCCCAGCACCAAGGTCGATTGGTCCGAGGGCCATGTGCGGTTGCTGACCGCGGCGGTGGCGTGGCCGGAGGTGGATCGTCCGCGTCGTGCGGGTGTGTCGTCCTTCGGTATCAGCGGCACCAATGCTCACCTCATCGTCGAGCAGGCTCCGGTAGCTCCGGTGGCGGAGCCGGTGCCGGTGGTCGAGACCGTTCCGGCGGCGCTGCCGTGGGTGGTTTCGGCGCGCGGTAGTGACGCTCTCGCCGGCCAGGCTGCCCGTTTGGCATCGTCTGTGGGCGAACACGATCCGATCGATATCGGCTTCTCGCTGGCGTCCACGCGCGCTGTGCTCGAGCATCGTGCGGTCGTCGTGGCCGAGGGGCGTGAAGGTCTCCTCTCGGGACTACGGTCGTTGGCTGCCGGTGTGCAGGCACCCGGTGTGGTGTCCGGTCGGACGGTGTCGGGTTCGACAGGTCTGGTGTTCTCGGGTCAGGGTGCGCAGTGGGCCGGTATGGCTACCGAACTGCGTGCGGCTTACCCGGTGTTCGGCGAGGCTTTCGATGGGATCGTCGGGCAGCTGAATCCGCTGCTGGGGCAGCAGGTTTCACTGATCGAGGCTTTGGCGGACGGTGATCTGGCCGACCAGACGGTATTTGCGCAGGCGGGCCTGTTCGCGTTCGAGGTGGCGCTGTTCAGGCTGCTCGAATCCTGGGGCGTGCGTGCCGATGTGGTGGCCGGACACTCGATCGGTGAGGTCGCTGCCGCGCATGTGGCCGGGGTGCTGTCTCTGACCGATGCGTGTGTGCTGGTGGCCGCTCGCGGCCGGTTGATGCAGGCATTGCCCACCGGTGGGGCGATGGTCGCCGTCGGTGCCTCCGAAGCAGATGTGCTCCCGCTGCTGGTGGCGGGTGGGGTGTCGATCGCGGCGGTCAACGGCCCGTCCTCGGTCGTGTTGTCCGGTGTCGAGGACGACGTCGTGGCTGTTGCCGATCGTTGCGCCGAGCAGGGTTGGCGCACTCACCGACTACGTGTCTCGCACGCTTTCCATTCGGTTCTGATGGAACCGATGCTGGCCGAATTCGCCACGGCGATCGAGGGTTTGGCGTTCGCCCGCCCGAGCATCCCGCTGGTGTCGACGGTGACCGGCGCTCGGATTGCCGACGAAATGTGTGATCCGTCGTACTGGGTGGGTCAGGTCCGGGAGTCGGTGCGCTTCGCGGATGCTGTTGTGGCAATGGCTGATTCGGGCGTGTCCAGGTTCGCCGAGGTCGGTCCCGACGCGGTGCTGACCCCCATGATCGCCCAGACCCTCGATGACGGCGCCGCCGCGGCGGTCGCATTGGCGCGTCGGGCTCGGGCCGATGTGATGACTCTGCTGGGCGGAGTGGCCGGGTTGTTCGTCACCGGCGCCCGGGTCGATTGGGCCGCTCTCTACGCCGGTTCCGGCGCTCGGCGAATCGACCTGCCCACCTACGCTTTCCAGCGTCGGCGCCATTGGATGGCCCCGACGTCCACCGGTAGTGGCGACGCCCGGTCGATGGGTTTCGTGGCCAGCGGGCATCCGCTGGTTTCGGCCGTGGTCGCGCAGCCGGATTCCGAGGTGGTCACGCTCAGTGGCCGTTTGTCGGCGCAGACCCAGCCATGGCTGGCCGATCACCAGGTCATGGACACTGTCCTGTTGCCCGGTACCGGACTGGTCGAACTTGCCCTGCAGGCCGGAGAACACGTCGGCTGCCCGACCCTGGACGAGCTGGTTCTGCAAGCGCCGCTGGTGCTGCCGGAGTCGGCCGGGGTCGCGGTGCGCGTGGTGGTCGCTGCCCCCGATGGCGCGGGTCGGCGCGGTGTGCGGATCTTCTCATGCCCCGACAGTGGCGTCGATTCCGCGTCGTCATGGACGTTGAACGCCGAAGGTGTGCTCGCGCCGGACGAGGTGACGGCGGATTTCGATCTTGCCGCGTGGCCTCCGGCCGGTGCGCAGCCGATGGATATCGATGGTGTCTACGACGAGCTGTTCGATCTCGGATACGGCTATGGCCACCTGTTCCAGGGTTTGCAGGCCGCATGGCAGCGCGGTGGAGAATTGTTCGCCGAGGTCGCGCTCCCGGATCCGCAGGGAGCCAACGGTTTCGGCATCCATCCCGCATTGTTCGACGCCGCTCTGCACGCCGGAATCGTGCACGGCCGTCGCAACGGCGGCGGTGACTCGCCGGTGCTGCCCTTCACCTGGAACCGGGTGGCGCTGCACGCGGTCGGCGCTGCCGCAGTGCGAGTGCGTATCGCGCTGCAGGACAACAGGTTCGCCGTCCAGCTCGCCGATGACCAAGGGCAACCGGTGTTGTCGGTGGATGCTCTGGTTTCCCGGCCGGTGTCGGCCGATCGGCTCGGCGGCCGGCGCACGTCGGAAGCCCTGTTCGGTGTGGAGTGGGTCGCCGCCGGGTTGTCGGCGGAGGCGGCGGTCGAGCCGGATCGGTTGGCGCTCCTGGGTTCTGGTCAGGGCGCTGACGGGGTGCCCGGCCACCGTGATCTCGCGGCATTGATCGCCGATCTGGATGCGAACCCCGACGCGGTTGTCCCTGAGATCGTCTTGCTGGACTGCCCCCGCGGTGACGGCCCCGAGCCGGAGGCCGCACGGGAGGTTGTCACCGGCGTCCTCGATACCGTTCAGCGGTGGCTGGCCGAATCTCGTTTCGCCGGTTCCCGTTTGGTGGTGCTCACCAGGCAAGCGGTGACCGTCGCCGATGCTGAGCAGGTGCGCTTGGATCAGGCCCCGGTGTGGGGGTTGGTGCGGGCCGCACAGGCGGAGCATCCGGGGCGATTCCAGCTTCTGGATCTGGATGACAACGGTGAGCTGCTCGCTGCCGTGACCGCGGTGGCAGCGGTCGCTTCGGAACCCGAGGTCGCCCTCCGGGGCACGAGCGTGCTCGTGCCGCGTTTGAGCCGCCACGCATCGGGCACGATTGTTCGATCGGCGGCGTCGGGCACGGTGCTGATCACCGGCGGCACCGGTGGCCTCGGTGCGGTGATCGCCCGGCATCTGGTGACCGAACACGGTGTGCGCCAACTGCTTCTGACCGGTCGTCGTGGCCCGGATGCGCCGGGAGCCACCGAACTTCGGGACGAACTCGTCGAGCTCGGCGCCGAGGTCACCATCGCCGCGTGCGACGTGTCCGATCGAGACGCGCTGGCCGCCCTGCTCGCCACCATCTCCGACCAGTACCCGCTGGCCGGAGTGATCCACGCGGCCGGAACCGCCGACAACGGCCTGATCGAATCGATCACGCCCGACCGCATCGAGCAGGTTTTCCGGCCCAAGGTCGACGCCGCGTGGCATCTGCACGAACTCACCCGCGACCGGTCGCTGGAGTTGTTCGTCCTGGTGTCGTCGGCGGGTGGCCTGGTGCTGGCCGCCGGCCAAGCGAACTACGCCGCCGCGAATGTCTTCCTGGACGCGCTCGCCGCCCACCGTCGCGGCCTGGGATTGCCCGCGACATCCATCGATTACGGGTTGTGGGCGCGGTCCACCGCGCTCGGCGCTGAGCTGTCCGAGAGCGACTTCGACCGGATGCGGCGGCAGGGCTACCCGCCGCTGACCGAGGCCGAGGGCCTGGCACTGTTCGACTCGGCGATTGCCACCGACCAGGCCCAACTGGTCGCGCTGCGAGTCGATCCGGCCATCCTGCGAACCCAGGGCGAGCGGATCCCGGCGCTCCTCCGTTCGGTCGTCCCGACGTCCGTGCGCCGCCAGAGTCGGACAGCGGCAGGCCAGGCCTTCCTGCGGAAGCTGGCCGGTCTCTCCGACAGCGATCGCGACAGCGCGCTGCTCGAACTCGTCCGGTCCACTGCCGCAGACATTCTCGGGCACGCCTCCATGGCAGCTGTGGAACCCCAGCAGGCTTTCCAGCAGCTCGGTTTCGACTCGCTGAGCGCTGTCGAGTTCCGCAACAAACTCAATACCGCGACCGGTCTGCACCTACCGGCCACCCTCGTCTTCGACTACCCCAATCCGCAGGTCGTCGCGGAGTTCATCGGCTCGCAACTCACCGGCACCGGAGTCGTCGAAGAGCTCGCGACCAGTCGAGTCCGAGCCGACGACGAGCCGATTGCCGTGGTGGCGATGGGATGTCGCTATCCGGGTGGCGTCATGTCGCCCGAGGATCTGTGGAGCCTCGTCGTCTCGGGTGCCGACACCACCGGTGAATTGCCGGTGGATCGTGGCTGGGACATCGACGGCATCTACGATCCCGAACCCGGCAAAGCAGGCAGGACCTACACGCGCCGAGGCGGATTCCTGTACTCCGCAGCGGAATTCGATGCGGAATTCTTCGGGATCAGCCCCAACGAAGCCACGATGATGGACCCCCAGCAGCGATTGCTGCTGGAGGTCTCGTGGGAGGCATTGGAGCGCGCCGGTGTGGATCCGGCGGTGCTGCGCGGCAGCTCGACCGGTGTGTTCACCGGCGTGATGTACCACGACTACGCCCAGGGAACCGGGACCGGAGCCAGCACCGGCGGCAGTCTGGTCTCGGGCCGGATCGCTTACACGCTGGGATTGGAGGGCCCGGCCGTCTCGGTGGACACGGCGTGTTCGTCGTCGCTCGTGGCGCTGCATCTGGCGTCGCAGTCGCTGCGGTCGGGGGAGTGCGATCTGGCATTGGCCGGTGGTGTCGCTGTGATGGCCACCCCGGACATGTTCCTCGAGTTCAGTCGTCAGCGCGGGCTCGCACCGGATGGACGATGCAAGTCCTTCGCCGACGCCGCCGACGGCGTCGCCTGGTCCGAGGGCGCCGGAATGCTGGTGTTGGAGCGACTCTCCGACGCCCAGCGCAACGGTCACCAGATTCTCGCCGTGATCGCCGGTTCGGCGGTGAATCAGGATGGCGCGTCGAATGGTCTGACCGCACCCAACGGTCCCTCGCAGCGACGGGTCATCCGCCAAGCACTGGCCAATGCCCGGGTGACTTCGGCCGACGTGGATGTGGTCGAAGCTCATGGCACGGGAACGACTTTGGGCGATCCGATCGAAGCCCAGGCGCTACTGGCGACCTACGGACAGGACCGCGAGGCGGATCGTCCGCTGTGGCTGGGTTCGTTGAAGTCCAACATCGGTCACGCTCAGGCCGCGGCCGGTGTGGGTGGTGTGATCAAGATGGTCATGGCGATGCGCCATGGCCTGCTGCCGCGAACGCTGCACGTGGATCAGCCCAGCACCAAAGTCGATTGGAGCGAAGGCCATATCCGGTTGCTGACCGAGGCGGTTGCGTGGCCGGACGTTGATCGTCCGCGTCGTGCCGGTGTGTCCTCCTTCGGTATCAGCGGCACCAACGCCCACCTCATCGTCGAACAGGCTCCGGCAGCAGCCCCGGCTCCGGCGGCCAAGACCGCCCCGGCCGGTGCAGTGCTGCCGTGGGTGCTCTCGGCACGTACCGACGAAGCTCTTGCCGAGCAGGCTGCCCGCCTGACGTCCCATACGGACGACCACGATCACGACCCGATCGACATCGGCTTCTCGCTCGTGACTTCGAGAGTGCTGTTCGACCATCGCGCCGTGGTGTTGTCCCCCGAGCAGGACGGCCTGAGGGCCGGCACTCGAGGGCTGGGGCGCGGCGAAACGGCTCCGGGTGTGGTGTCCGGTCGTGTGATGCCGGGTTCGACCGGTGTGGTGTTCTCGGGTCAGGGTGCGCAGTGGGCCGGTATGGCTGCCGAGCTGCGTGCTGCGTACCCGGTGTTCGCCGAGGCTTTCGACGCGATTGTCGCCGAGCTGGATCCGCTGCTGGGGCAGCAGGTTTCGCTGAGTGAAGCCTTGGCCGGTGCCGACCTGATCGACCAGACAGTGTTCGCGCAGGCGGGTTTGTTCGCGTTCGAGGTGGCGTTGTTCCGGCTGCTCGAATCGTGGGGAGTCCGTACCGATGTCGTGGCCGGTCACTCGATCGGGGAAGTGGCCGCTGCCCACGTGGCGGGTGTGCTGTCTCTGGCGGATGCGTGTGTGCTGGTGGCCGCGCGTGGCCGGTTGATGCAGGCATTGCCCACCGGTGGCGCGATGGTCGCTGTCGGTGCCTCCGAGAGCGACGTTCGGGCGCTGCTGGCGGCCGGTGACGTGCCCGCCGGTGAGGTGTCGATCGCGGCGGTCAACGGCCCGTCGTCGGTGGTGCTCTCCGGCGTGGAAGAGGCTGTCGTGGCTGTTGCTGAGCGGTGTGCCGAGGAGGGTTGGCGGACGCACCGGTTGCGGGTTTCGCATGCCTTCCATTCGGCGTTGATGGAGCCGATGCTGGCCGAGTTCGCTTCGGCGATCGAGGGTTTGGCGTTCGCCCGCCCGAGCATCCCGTTGGTGTCGACGGTGACCGGCGCCCGGATCGGTGACGAGATGACGGTTCCGTCGTACTGGGTCGGTCAGGTCCGGGACACCGTGCGTTTCGCCGATGCGGTCACCGCGATGGCGGGTATGGGTGTGTCGAGATTCGCCGAGGTCGGTCCCGACGCGGTGCTGACCCCGATGGTCGCCCAGACCCTCGATGACGGTGCTGCCGCGGTGGTGGCGTTGGCGCGTCGAGACCATGCCGATGCGTCAGCCGTGTTGAACGCGGTGGCCAGGCTGTTCGTGGCGGGCGCTCCCGTCGACTGGGCCGGTTTCTACGCCGGTACCGGAGCCGGGCGAATCGACTTGCCCACCTACGCTTTCCAGCGCAGCCGCTACTGGATGCTCGACGGCTCCGCCGCCGGCGGTGACGCCCGGGCCATGGGTCTCGCCGCCACCGGACACCCCCTGGCCTCGGTGGTGGTGTCCCAACCGGATTCCGACGCGGTGACCCTCACCGGTCGGCTGTCGGTGCAGGCGCACCCCTGGCTCGCCGACCACACGGTCATGGACACCGTGCTGTTCCCCGGCACCGGGCTGGTCGAACTCGCCCTGCACGTCGGCGAACAGGTCGGCTGCTCGACCCTCGAGGAACTGGTCCTCCAGGTCCCGCTGGCACTCCCGGAGTCCGCAGGACTCGCAGTGCGCGTGGTGGCCGGTGCTCCGGACGAGGCTGGCCGTCGCGCAGTGCGGATCTTCTCCCGCCCCGAGGACGGTGTCGATGCGGCGCCGGCGTGGACCTTGCACGCCGAGGGTGTGCTTACACCCGGAATCAGCAGTGCGCCTGACGATCTGGTGCAATGGCCGCCGGTCGGTGCGGTCGCCGTGGACATCGACGGTGCGTACGACTCGCTCGATGCGCAGGGCTACCACTACGGTCCGGTGTTCCAGGCACTGAAGTCGGTGTGGCGCACCGCGGACGGGCTGCTCTACGCCGAGGTCGAACTGCCCGAGGCGGCCCGCGCCGAGGCGGAGCGGTTCGGTCTGCATCCGGCGCTACTGGATGCGGCGTTGCACGCGTTGCGGTTTGCCGAGGACACATCGGCGCAGGGCGCCGAGCTGGCGCTGCCGTTCGAGTGGTCCGGTGTCAGCGTGCACGCGGCCGGCGCCGATGCCCTGCGTGTCCGGCTCACCCGTGCCGGTGAGCATGGCGTCGCCATCGATCTGGCGGACTCGACCGGTGCTCCGGTGGCCACCGTGCGGCACTTGGCCTCCCGGCCGATCGATCCCGCGCAGCTGACCACGGGCGCATCCGTCGTCGGCAATGGGCTGTTCCAGATCGACTGGACGCCGATCACGGTGCGTCCTACCGAGGTCACCGCCGCAGTGTGGCTGGATCTCGGTGAGCAGGTCCCGCCGGTGGTCGTGCTGGAGTGCCCCACGGGCGACGATCTGGCCGCCATTCATGCTGCGACGCACGACGTTCTGGCGGTCCTTCAGTTTTGGATCGCAGACCGGCGATTCACCGAATCGGTGCTGGTGGTTCGAACCAGCGGCGCGGTTTCGGTTGCCGGGGAAGACATTACGAACTTGGCCGGTGCCGCCGTGGGTGGTCTGGTCCGCTCCGCGCAGGCGGAGAACCCCGGCCGGATCGTGTTGATCGACAGCGACTCCGCACTCGACGGGCTGCTCGGCGGGATCGTGGCCGCCGCCGAACCGCAGCTGGCCGTGCGCGACGGGCAGGTGCACATCGCGCGGTTGGGCCGCGCGGCCGCCACCGCGGCGACCGCCGCTCCCGCCTTCGATCCGGACGACACCGTTCTGATCACCGGCGCGAGCGGATTGCTCGCCGGGATGTTCGCCCGGCATCTGGTCGCCACCCGCGGCGTCCGTCGCCTGCTGCTGTTGAGCAGGCGCGGCGAATCCGCGCCCGGTGCTGCGGAACTGGGCGCAGAGCTGCGGCAGCTGGGTGCGGAGGTCGAGTTCGCCGCGTGTGATGTCGCCGATCGTGGCGCCCTCGCCGAGGTGCTGGCGGGCGTGCCCGCCGATCGTCCGCTCACCGGCGTGTTCCACATGGCCGGCGTCCTCGACGACGGTGCGATCGCCTCGCTGACCCCGGCACGCATGGATACGGTGCTGGGGCCCAAGGTCGATGCCGCGCTGCACCTGCACGAACTCACCGCCGGACTGCCATTGCAGGCGTTCGTGCTGTTCAGCTCGGTCGCCGGAGCCTTCGGCAACCCCGGCCAGGGCAACTACGCCGCGGCCAACGCATGCCTGGATGCGCTGGCGGCGCACCGCAGGGCTGCGGGTGGCCGCGGTAGTTCCCTGGCCTGGGGCCTGTGGGACGGTGGCATGGCCGGGCAACTCAGTGACGTTGACCGTCAACGCCTTTCGCGTTCGGGCATGCTGCCGCTGTCGGAGGAACAGGGCCTCGCACTGTTCGATGCCGCTCTCGACATCGACGTGGCGGCTCCGGTTCTTGCCCGTCTCGATTTCGAGAGCATCCGCAGCGCGGGTACTGCCGCGCCGGCGCTCTTCGCGGGCCTCATCCCGGCTCGCCGCAAGGCGGCCTCGGGCGCCTTCACGGCGCTGCGGGCTCGGCTGGCGAACACTCCCGAGAGCGAACGTTTCGACGTGCTCGTGGAGATCGTGCGTGCGCAGGTCGCCACGATTCTGGGGCATCAGAACGTGAACACGGTCGCGGCGGACAAAGCCTTCGGCGAGTTGGGTTTCGACTCGATCACCGCTATCGAGTTCCGCAACGCTCTCAAGGCCGTCACGGGGTTGCAGCTGCCCGCGACCTTGGTATTCGACTACCCCACACCTCAGGCCCTCGCGAAATATCTGGCCGACGAGTTCGCCGGCACCAGCCGCGACGTCGAGGTGACCGCCAGCAGAGCCGTCGACACGGACCCGATCGCCGTCGTCGGCATGGCCTGCCGCTACCCCGGAGGCGTCACGTCCCCCGAGGAACTGTGGGAACTGGTCCGGGTGGGCGGGGATGCGGTGTCGACCCTCCCGACCGATCGAGGCTGGGACATCACCGGCATCTACGATCCGGAACCGGGCCGCGCGGGCAAGTCCTACACCCGGGAAGGCGGATTCCTGCACACCGCTGCGGAATTCGACGCGGACTTCTTCGGCATCGGCCCCAACGAAGCCACGATGATGGATCCGCAACAGCGGCAACTCCTGGAAACGACCTGGGAAGCGCTGGAACGCGCCAGTGTCGATCCGGCGGTGCTGCGCGGCAGCTCGACCGGTGTGTTCACCGGCGTCATGTACCACGACTACGCCCAGGGCAGCGGGAACAGCGCGACCGGCAGTCTCGTCTCCGGTCGCATCGCCTACACCCTGGGATTGGAGGGCCCGGCCGTCTCGGTCGACACGGCCTGCTCGTCGTCCCTGGTGGCCATGCATCTGGCCGCGCAGTCGCTGCGGTCGGGTGAATGCGACCTGGCGCTGGCCGGTGGTGTGGCGGTGATGGCCACCCCGGAGACCTTCGTGGAGTTCAGCCGTCAGCGCGGGCTCGCACCCGACGGACGGTGTAAGTCCTTCTCCGACACCGCCGATGGTGTCGGGTGGTCCGAGGGCGCCGGAATGCTGGTGCTGGAACGACTGTCCGACGCCCGCCGCAACGGCCACCAGGTGCTCGCGGTGATCGCTGGTTCGGCGGTGAATCAGGATGGCGCGTCGAATGGTCTGACCGCACCCAACGGGCCCTCACAGCGGCGAGTGATTCGCCAAGCATTGGCCAACGCCGGGATCTCGCCGGTCGAGGTCGATGTGGTGGAAGCCCACGGCACGGGTACGACGTTGGGCGATCCCATCGAAGCCCAGGCGCTTCTGGCCACCTACGGCCAAGACCGGGAGGCGGATCGTCCGCTGTGGTTGGGGTCGTTGAAGTCCAACATCGGTCACTCTCAGGCCGCGGCCGGTGTGGGTGGCGTGATCAAGATGGTGATGGCCATGCGCCACGGCGTGCTGCCCAAGACCCTGCACGTCGATGCACCCAGCACCAAAGTCGATTGGAGCGAAGGCCATATCCGGTTGTTGACCGAGTCGGTGGCGTGGCCGGAGGTGGATCGTCCGCGTCGTGCGGGTGTGTCCTCGTTCGGTATCAGCGGCACGAATGCTCACGTCATCGTCGAGCAGGCTCCGGTGGTGGATCAGGCGCCGGTGACGACGGACCGTGCAGATGGACTGCTGCCCTGGGTGGTTTCGGCACGAAGCGGCGAGGCGCTCGGCGGTCAGGCTGCTCGCCTGGCGTCCCATGTGGGTGATCGCGACCTGAATCCGGCGGATGTCGGCTTCTCCCTGGCGTCCACGCGTGCTGTTTTCGAGCATCGCGCGGTTGTGGTGGCCGAGAGCCGTGATGGCCTGCTCACGGGCGTGCGGTCGTTGGCTGCCGGTGAGCAGGCCCCCGGTGTGGTGACCGGCCGCGTGGCGTCGGGCTCGACGGGTCTGGTGTTCTCGGGTCAGGGTGCGCAGTGGGCCGGTATGGCCACTGAGCTGCGCGCCGCGTACCCGGTGTTCGCCGAGGCATTCGACGCAATTGTCGCCGAGCTGGATCCGCTCCTGGGACAGCAGGTTTCGCTGAGTGCCGCGTTGGCCAGTGCTGACCTCGTGGACCAGACCGTGTTTGCGCAGGCGGGCCTGTTCGCGTTCGAGGTGGCGTTGTTCAGGCTGCTCGAATCCTGGGGTGTGCGTGCGGATGTGGTGGCCGGTCATTCGATCGGTGAGGTGGCTGCCGCGCATGTGGCCGGGGTGCTGTCTCTGACGGATGCGTGTGTGCTGGTGGCCGCGCGTGGCCGGTTGATGCAGGCACTACCCACTGGCGGAGCGATGGTCGCGGTCGGTGCGCCCGAGGCCGACGTGCTGCCGTTGCTGGCCGGTGAGGTGTCGATCGCCGCGGTGAATGGCCCTGCGTCGGTGGTGCTTTCCGGCGTCGAGGACGATGTCGTCGCTGTCGCCGACCGTTGTGCCGAAAAGGGCTGGCGCACGCGCAGGTTGCGTGTTTCGCATGCCTTCCATTCGGCGTCGATGGAACCGATGCTGGCCGAATTCGCCACGGCGATAGAGGGTTTGACGTTCGCCCGCCCCCGGATCCCGCTGGTGTCGACGGTGACCGCTGCACGGGTGACCGACGAGATGTCGGATCCGTCGTATTGGGTGCGTCAGGTCCGGGAGACCGTCCGGTTTGCCGACGCGGTCGCCACGGCCGCCGAGCTCGGCGTGTCCAGGTTCGCCGAGGTCGGTCCCGATGCGGTGCTGACCCCGATGATCGCCCAAACTCTCGACACCGCAACCACAATCGCTCTCACCAGACGGGACAACGCGACCCCCGTGACACTGCTGACGGGCCTCGCCCGTCTGCACGTCACCGGTGCGACGGTGGATTGGTCCAGCTACTACGCCGGAGTCGGTGGCACGAAGACCGACCTCCCGACCTACAGCTTCCAGCACCGCCGCTTCTGGGCCACCGGCCCACTGCACACCGGCGAGGCGCACGCGCTCGGCCTGCGGTCCACCGAGCACCCCATGCTCGGCGCGATGGTGGCACAGCCGGAGAGCGGCGGCGTCAGGTTCACCGGCCGCCTGTCCACGGCCACCCATGCCTGGTTGGCCGATCATGACGTGCTCGGCACGGTGCTGCTCCCCGGCACCGGGTTCGTCGAGCTCGCCGTGCACGCCGGAGACCAGGTCGACTGCCCGGAACTCGAGGAACTCACACTGCTGGCCCCGCTGGTGTTGCACGGGCATGGCGGAGTGCAGATCCAGGTGATCGTCGGTGACAGCGATGAGACCGGTCGCCGAGGGCTCGACATCTACTCGCGCAAGGACGAGGACGATCCGTCGCTCTCGTGGACCCACCATGCGCACGGCACGGTGAGCCCGGGCCAGGCGGCCGGCGACGACGGCTGGGCCGACTTCGTGCAGTGGCCACCGGCCGGTGCCACGGTCGTCCCGTTGGACGGGGCCTACGACGAACTCGCGGAGAACGGGTACCACTACGGGCCCGCCTTCCAAGGGCTTTCGGCCCTGTGGCGTCGCGGGGAGGACCTCTTCGCCGAAGTCGCTCTCCCCGAGCTGACCTCGGCCCAGGGCTACGGTGTGCATCCCGCGCTGCTCGACTCGGCCATGCACGCACTGTCCTTCGGCCTGCCCGAGGGCGTGGGCGAGCAGGCCGAGCGGCCGACCCTGGTGCCGTTCGCGTGGTCTTCGGTGCGTGTGCACGCGGACGGCGCCCGGCGGGTGCGGGTCCGGCTGACCTGGCTGAATCAGGGAGAAGTCACCCTGGCGATGGCCGATTCCGGTGGTGCGCCGCTGCTTTCGGTGCGGTCGCTCGCCCTGCGCCCGCTGTCGGTCGAACTGCTCTCGGGGGCGGCCCTGTCCTCGCAGGACGCGCTGTACGAGTTCGCCTGGCGGCCCGGTCCGGAACTGCGTCCGGCGGCGGGAGTCTCGTGGGCCGAATGGGGCGCGGCGGAGCCGGCGTCGGTCCTGTTCTTCCGGCCCCCGGTCGACGGCGACGACGTGCCGGTCCGGTTGCGTGCGGCGCTGCACCGCACGCTCGGCGTCATCCAGCAGTTCCTGAGCGAAGAGCGGTACGCTGCAACCACTTTGGCTGTGATCACCGACTCCGGGGCCGACCCGGCCGCGGCCGCGGTGTGGGGTCTGGTGCGCGCGGCGCAGGCGGAGAACCCCGGGCGGATCGTGCTCATCGAGGCGCGTGCGGAGACAGCGGCGGATCGCCTTGTCGCCGCGGCGATCTCGGGTGAGCCGGAACTGGCGGTCGACGCCGACGGGGCGCGGGTGCCGCGCCTGGTGCGCGCCGCGTCGCCTGAAACGGAGCCGCAGGCACCGTGGGATCCCGAACGGACGGTGCTGATTACCGGTGGCACCGGCGGCATCGGTCGCCACCTCGCCGAGCATCTGGTGACCGAACACGGTGTGCGGCACCTGCTGCTGGCCGGTCGTCGCGGACCGGACGCCGTTGCGGATCTGATCGACGAACTCGGCGCTCTCGGCGCCCGGGTTCGCGTGGCCGCCTGCGATGTCACCGACCGAAATGCGTTGCGGGACCTGCTCGCTTCGATACCGGCGGAGCATCCGCTGGGTGCGGTCGTCCACGTGGCGGGCGTCGCCCACAACGGTCTGGTCGACACCTTGACGCCTGAGCAGATCGACTACTGCCTCGGTGCCAAGGCCGACGCGGCGTGGCATCTGCACGGACTCACCCGCGACGCAGGACTGTCCGCATTCGTGATGATCTCCTCGGTAGCAGGTTCGATCCTGCCTGCCGGGCAGGGCGGTTACGCGGCGGCCAATGTGTTCCTCGATGCCCTCGCCACCTCCCGGCACGCCGAGGGCCTACCGGCCACCTCGCTCGCCTACGGCCTGTGGGACATCGAAACCGGACTGTCGCAGTGGCTCAGCCAGGCCGACCGGCTGCGCATGCGTCGCCAGGGCATGCCGCCGCTGGCCGCGGACAAGGCGCTCGAATTGTTCGACGCGGCCGTGTCCACGACGCGTCCGGTGCACGTGCCGGTCGAGATCGACCTGGCGGCGTTGCGCGCCCGGGACGCGGTGCCCGCGCTGCTCGGCGACCTGGCCAAGCGGTCCGGGCGTCGGCACAGCAGCGGAGCACAGGACGCGGGCGCGCTGCGCAGGCAGCTGGCACAGCTCTCGGAGTCCGAACAGGAACAGTGGCTCCGGACCCACATCCTCGAGAACGCCGCCAGACTGCTCGGGCACGAGAGCGCCGATGCTCTCGACCCCGAGCGCGACTTCCTCGAAGCCGGGTTCGACTCACTGGCCGCCATGGAGTTGCGGACCACGCTGAATGCCTCCACCGGCCTGACCCTGCCGACCGCCGCGATCTTCGATCACAAAACGCCCGCGGCACTGGCCCGATACCTGCGGAAGGAGCTCACCACATCCACGCGAACCGACAGTGAGCGGGTGAGCGAGGACGACTCGCTGTACGGAATGTTCCGTGGTGCAGTGGAATCCGGCCGGGTCGGCACCGGCTTCGCCCTGTTGAATCTGGCGGCGGAGCTGCGCGAGCAGTTCGCGTCGGCGTCCGAGCTGGATCGGCTACCGGTGCCGGCGCGAGTCGCGGCGGGTTCGGCTCTGCCGCGGATCATCTGCCTCACACCGCCACTGGCCACCGGCGGCGCGCATCAGTACGCCAGGATCGCCTCGCACCTGCGCACTGCCCGTGAGGTCGTGGCGCTGTCGCCGGTCGGCTGCCGGACGGGAGAACCCCTGCCGGCGACGCCGACGGCAGCCTTGGAGGCCCTGGCGCGCAATGTTCTCGAAGCGGCACAGGGAGATCCGTTCGTGCTGCTCGGGTACTCCTCGGGCGGCCTGCTGGCCTACCTCCTCACTGAGCACCTCGAGGCGGTGGGCGGACCCGCGCCCGCGAGCGTGGTCATGCTCGACACCTACCGGGTGGACGATGGCGGCGGCGAATGGCTGCTGCGGGCGATGGCCGAGCACATGGTGTCCAACGAGGCGACCTTCGGCCGCTTCGACCAGGCCCGCTTGTCCGGTATGGGCTGGTATGTCCGGCTGCTCCAGGAGATGGCGCCCGGTCCCGTTGCCACGCCGACCTTGTTCGTCCAGTGCGCCCAGTCATTCCTGGGAGGTTCGGAAGAGCGTGCGGACTGGCAGGCCCAGCCCTGGGACGCAACGCATTCCGTCGTGCCGGTCCAGGCCGATCACTTCACGATCCTGGAGGACGGCTCGGCGGATGCCGCGGACGTGATCGAGGGCTGGCTCGCGGGTTAGTACTGCAACTGCACTCGCGTGATTCGTTGCTGGTAGACCTGTCGGGTGGTGTTGGATCATGCTGTGGCCGAACTGGATTCGTTGATCGCGAG
>NZ_JBHZAK010000028.1:79744-82450 GCF_042754165.1 Nocardia sp. NPDC059229 | reverse complement strand
GGCACAACTGAAGACTGAACCATCAACCCAACCCGACCGGAGAGGGGTCAGAATTCGGGCGCTGCGAAGTGATCAGGATTGGCATGCCGTTGACACTCTGCGGCGTCCACAGCCCAAGCCCGTCGGGTATCGAAACAAGTTGTGCTGCAAGAATTGCGCCGCATTGCGTAGATATGCCGGGCCGGCAGACCGTTTCCGGCCCGACTCGAGGTCAGGACGAGCTTTGGCATCCGCGCCCAACGAATTGTTGTCTCGGCTGGTCGGGTGTCGTCTGGTCTCGGTCGCGTTCGTCATGGACGAGCAACTGCGCTTTTAGCCATGCTCGCTGGATTCGTCGATACCCAGAGAAGTCGAGTGCTCCGAACCACGGAATGAACTGCGCGGCAACCGATCCCGTGCCAGATAAGCTTTCCGTGCACCGGACTCAGGACAGTTTCGCTTCGGGGGCGAAGGCGGGCAGTCTCTCGAGGCTGCTGCGGACGGCCTCGGCGCCGTACTCGAACATCTGCCGCTCGTAGTCGTCGACCGCGTTACGCAGATCGCGGCGGCCTCCGTCGGCCTCGATCAGGCAGCGGCGCAACAGGTCCGCATCGCGCAGCGCGGTGTTCGCGCCGTTGCCGCCGGTCGGGGAGGTGGCGTGGATCGCGTCGCCGAGCAGCGTGACCGGGCCGGACGCCCAGCGCTCACCGGGCTTGACCACTCGGATCGAGAGCAGTGTGCTGTTGTCCGGGTCGGTCTGCTCGATCAGCGCGCGCAGCGCCGGGTGCCAGCCCTCCATCCTGGACAGCACGGCGTCCTGCGCGGTCAGGTCCTCCAGCGAACTGTTCGGCGGCAGGATCATCGCCCAGCGCACGTAATCGCCGATGTCGGGCAGCGTGACTTCGGGGGCCCATTGCTCGGCAGCCTGCTTCGGCGGGGTACGGAAGCGCATCGCGCCGAGCAGCAGGCTGACGCCGTCGCCGGCGATCTTCGAGCCGAAAGCCTTGGACAGGGCTGCGAATTCGTCGGTCAGCGGGGTGCGGCCGATGACGAACCGGACGCCGGTGTCGGTCGGGGTGGTGTGCGTCGACAACACCCCGCGGACCGCGGAGGTGACGCCGTCCGCGCCGACGAGCAGGTCGGCGGTGGCCGGGGCGCGGCGGGCGAACCGGGCTCGGACCTTGCCGTCGGCCAGCACGTCGTAGCCGGTCAGCGCGGCATCGGTGTGTACGGTGAGACCGGTCAGCAACAGGTGTCGCAGCACCTGCCGGTCGACGACGATGCCGGTCCGGCCCGCGCCGAGCCTGCCGATCTCGTTCAGCCACGGGTCCAGGATCAGCTGTTCGGCGGAGGCGTCCATGACGATCTCGTCGAGCAGCGGGTGCCAGCGCGTCGGCAGGCAGCCGCGCACCGCCTGGAAGCCGGTCGGATTCAGCACGAGCCGGTAGCCCTGGAACCGCGCGACGATCCCCGGGTCGCGCTCGAACACGTCGGCCTCGATCCCGGCACCACGCAGACCCTGCGCGAGAGCCAGACCTCCCAGACCGGCTCCGACGACGGAAACTCGCATCACGCACCTCCCGGACAACGATACGAACTTAGTTCGCTATGACGATCTAAGTTCTACATAACGAACTTAGTTCGTGTCAAGCTATAGTTGCCGGTATGCCCGCCGATCCCCGCCAACGCCGCGCAGCCCGCCACGCCCAACCCGCAACCGAGGCTGCCGTGTCGGCACCACGCAAGATGCCCATCACCGTCGAACGGATCACCGACGCCGCCCTGGAGGTCGTCGCCACCGAGGGGTATGACGCGCTGACCATCCGCCGGGTCGCCGCCGCGCTTGGCACCGGTCCGTCGTCGCTCTACGCGCACATCGTCAACAAGAACGACATCGACGATCTGCTGATAGGCAGGCTCTACGCCGAAGTCGTGCTCCCCGAACCGAATTCGGACGCCTGGCGTGAGCAGTTGCTCAGGGTGTACACGCAGATCCGCGACCTGTACCTGAAATACCCCGGAGTCTCGCGGGCCGCGCTGGCCATGGTGCCGACCAACCTGGAAACGCTGCGGGTCGGCGAAGGAATCCTGGCGATCCTGCTCGCGGGCGGCATCGAACCGAGGACCGCCGGATGGGCCCGCGACGCGCTGTCCCTCTACGTCAGCGCCTATGCGCTGGAACAGTCGCTGGTCCAGCGACGGCGCCGCCATCAGGATCAGGATCAGGAATGGGTGCTCAGCCACGAGCAGTTGCTGGACCGCTTCACCGCACTGCCTGCCGAGAAATTCCCACAGACTCGACGCCATGCCGCCGAGCTGATCTCCGGCACCGGACCCGACCGCTTCGAGTTCACCCTGGGCCTGCTCATGAATAATCTGCAGCCTGCATCCAGTTGACCTGGGCCGCGCAGTGGCCACATGGCTCGACATGAGCGTGCAATCAACAAGCTACTGATCGACGGAGCCGTCTTCAGTTGTCAGTCAAAGATATTTAGCGCGATTACGCTCATGAGTCACCTCGATGACCTCGGACCAGCACACCGCCCACCCGGTTCTAGTGCGCGACTACCTCGACTGGCGATCACCCGAGATTGGGCCGCAGAGGAACAGATCCCCCGCCCCAACGCGGAATAAGTCCCCGTGACGGGGGGGCGGCGGGGGGGGGGCGGGGCGCGCGGGCGGGGGGGGGCGCCCGCGGGGGGGGGGGGGGGGGCCCCCCCCCCGCCG
>NZ_JBHZAK010000028.1:0-79734 GCF_042754165.1 Nocardia sp. NPDC059229 | reverse complement strand
GCCCACCCGGGACTTGTGCCGCCCACCCCCGAGCGCAGACCCCCGGTCAGGGGGCCGGCGCGCCACCCCCCTGCGGCCCAATCTCGTATCAAGACCCGAGCACGCGGGGACGGCGGGGGGCGGCGGGCTTATCGGGCCGTGACGAATCCCTGGGAAACCAGCCAGTCGCGCGCGACGGTGGCGGGTTCGGCGCCTTCGAGGTCGACCTTGCGGTTGAGTTCGGTGATCGTCTCGTTGGTCAGTAGCCGCGAGATCGGCTCCATTACCGTGGCGACCTGGGGGTGCGCGTCGGCAAAGGATTTCCGCATTACCAGTGCCGCATTGTATTTGGGGAAGAAGCCGAGATCGTCGTCCAGAATGCGGAGGTCGAGGGCTTTGATGCGGCCGTCGGTGGTGGCGACCGACCCGAACTGGCAGCCGCCGTTCGCGGTGGAGGTGTAGACCAGCGCGTCCTGCATGATCTGCTTGTGCACCTTGGCGGTGTCGACGCCGTATTTGCGGGCCATGCCCGGGAATCCGTCCTGGCGGACACTGAATTCGGTGCCCAGGCAGGTGGGTCCGGTGCCGGGTTCGGTGTTCACGGCCCGCGCGTAGTCGGAGAGCGTCTTCGTCCCGGTCCGCTGTGCGCTTGCCGCATTGGTGACCAGCGCGTAGGTGTTGTTCATCGGGGCGACGTCCGCCCACAGCATGCCGTGCGCGGCCAGGTCGGCGTCGCGTACTGCCTCGAATTGCTGCTGCGAGTCCGGAATCGGCGTCTCGTTGCCCAGATAGTTGATCCAGCCG
Source organism: Nocardia sp. NPDC059229 (assembly GCF_042754165.1). Taxonomy (NCBI): domain Bacteria; kingdom Bacillati; phylum Actinomycetota; class Actinomycetes; order Mycobacteriales; family Nocardiaceae; genus Nocardia; species Nocardia sp. NPDC059229. The sequence goes on along the minus strand of NZ_JBHZAK010000028.1, from coordinate 78,951 downwards.
GTGCCGGTGTAGTCGTAGGCGATGTCGACCTGTCCGTGCAGCTGGGCATCACGCAGACTGTTGGACCCGGTGATGTTGGTGAGGTCGCGCACTCGAGCGCCTGCCGCGGTGAGCGCGAATTCGATGACATAGCCGAGAATGTTCTGCTCGGTGAAATCCTTGGACCCCACCGTGATCGCCACCCCCTGCAACCTCGGATCCGGCCGGATGCTGCCGGCTCCGACCTGCAATGGCACCGCTCCGCCGGATTCGAGCCCGCATCCCGCCGCGAGCATCAGCCCGAGCGCGGCCAGCACCGCCGTCCATCGCTTCCTCATCGCAGTCCCCGTGGGCCGAGGAACTGTTCGGCGAGCGCTCCCAGCCAATCCACCAGCAGCGCGAGCGCCACCGCCAGCATCGCACCCACCCACAGCGTCACGTTGTCCCGCAACTTGTATCCGGTATCGATCAGAATTCCCAGCCCACCCGCGCTGACCAGGAACGACAGCGTCGCTGTCCCCACCGCCAGCACCAGCGAGGTCCGCAGACCCGCGAGGATGTACGGCACGGCAAGCGGAAACTCGATGCGCCGCAACACCATAGCCGCGGACATCCCCTGTCCCCGCCCAGCATCCACCAGCGTCGGATCAACCTGCTGATACCCGAGAATGGTGTTCCGCAACACCGGCAACAACCCGTAGAACGCGATCGGCGCCACCCCGACCCAGAACCCCGTCCGCTGGGTCACCAGGTAATACAGCACGATGAGCCCGATAGCCGGTGCGGCCGCACCGAGGTTGGCGATGCCCACGAAAAGCGGTGCCAGCCTGCGGAATCCGGGGCGGGTGAGCAGCGTCCCCAGCGGCACCGCGATCGCGACCACGATGGCCACCACCGTCGCCGTGATCACGACATGCTGCCGGGTGACCGTCACGATGTTGGTCGCGTTCATGCTCGCCTGCTGCGTAGCGGTCAGATTCCGATCGAACGCCCACACCAGCACCCCCACCCCTAGCCCGACCGCCAGTACCGGCTGCGCCACCAGCCGAATGAACTCCGAACGCCGCTCGGTCCCCCGCCCCCTCACGCCGGCCCGCCCGACTCGGCCGGATCATCCGAAGTCGCTTCGCTGGAAGACGCCGCGCGTTCCGAGGACGCGCTATCACCCGAAGCCATGGCGGCACCGGTCGTGACGGCGGATTTCCGTGCGGCTCGGCTGCTTTCGGTGCGGGTGGTCGCCAGGTGGGTGACGAGGGTGTCGATCGCGATCAGGCCGACGTATCCGCCGTCATCGCCGGTGACCACGGCGTGGGCGGTGCTCTCGGCGAGGAGCATTTCCAGCGCCTCCTGCAAGGACGAGCGCAGGGCGACCGTGCCGGTGACCGGGTACCCCGCCTCACGCAACGAGGTGGCGCGGGCCAGCTGCTCGGCCGAAACCCAGCGCAGTGGACGGTATTCCTCGTCCAGCACGAGACCCCACTGCCATTCCTGCTCGGCGAGCGCGGCCCGGAAGGGTTGCACCTCATCGGTTTCGGCGGCGGTCGGGCACCGGCCGAGCTCGACGTCCTCGACACGGGTGAGCGTGAGTTGCTTCAGCCCCGCGTCCGCACCGACGAATCCGGCGACGGTGTCGTCGGCGGGCGCGGCCAGGACGGCAGCGGGCGTGTCGTATTGCAACAGTCGGGAGCCGTTGCCCAGCACAGCGATTCGATCGCCGAGTTTGACAGCTTCGTTGAAATCGTGGGTGACGAAGACGATCGTCTTGTGCAGTTCGGCCTGCAGGCGCAGCAGTTCGTCCTGGAGGAGCCCGCGGGTGATCGGGTCGACCGCGCCGAACGGCTCGTCCATCAGCAGAACGGGCGGGTCCGCGGCGAGTGCGCGTGCGACGCCGACGCGCTGCTGCTGACCGCCCGACAGCTGGCGCGGGTAGCGGCGGCGGAAGGTGCCCGGATCCAGGCCGACCAGGTCGAGCATCTCGTCGACGCGGGCGTTGATCTTCGCGCGATTCCAGCCGAGCAGCGCGGGCACCGTAGCCACGTTGCGCGCCACCGTCTGATGCGGGAACAGCCCGGCCTGCTGGATCGAGTACCCGATCTGTCTGCGCAGCTGGTCCGGATCCTGACGACCGATATCACGCCCGTCGATGGTGATGGTGCCCGAGCTCGGCTCGATGAGCCGGTTGATCATGCGCATGATGGTGGTCTTGCCGCACCCCGACGGGCCGACGAACACCACGATCTCCCCGGCCGGAATGGTGATCGAGAATTCGTCGACCGCCGGATCCCGTTGCCCCGGATAGCGTTTGGTGACCGCGTCGAGCACGATCCGCGCGCCACGCGGTGCGTGCGCGGAATCTTTTGCCGCAGTGACGGTTTCAGTCACGAATCCCCCTTCGGGGTAGTGAACCGGCCGACGCCGGCCAGCAGGGCGTCGAGCAGCAACGCCAGCACGATGATCAGCACCGTGCCGGTGAGGGCCTGCGGCACCGCGGTCGGGCTGCCCAGCCGGGCCAGCCCGGAGAAGATCAGGTTCCCCAGTCCGGGCCCCTTCGCGTAGGCGGCCATGGCCAGAATCCCCATGATCATCTGGGTGCTGACCCGCATCCCGGTGAGGATCGACGGCCACGCCAGCGGCAGCTCGATGCCGACCAGTACCCGCAGCCGGTTCATCCCGACCCCGCGCGCCGCGTCCGATACCGCCGGATCGACCCCACCCAGCCCGACGATCGTATTGCGCAGGATCGGCAGCAGCGCGTACAGCACCAGCGCGACCACAGTCGGCCGCACGCCCAGCCCCAGCACCGGAATCAGCAAGCCCAGCAACGCGAACGAGGGCACGGTGAGAATGATGCTGGCCAGCGCGGTCGCCAGCGCCGACCCCCACGGGCTGCGGTGCACCGCGATCCCGATCAGCACCGCCAACGCGGTCGCGATCAGCATCGACTGCACCACCGCGGATACATGCAGGTACGAGTCGGTGAGCAGCTGTCTGCGATGATCGACGACGAAATTCCAGAGCGTGCCCAGAAGCCCCCTCCTGCCTAGAAGTTCACCCCACAGTGTATTGATGCGAGCCCCGCCTCGCGCCTTTTCGACTGTCGACGAGACGATCAGTAGCAGTACGAAGGCCGCTGCGGTTGAACGGACTTCACTCGGCGCGGTAGCGCAGCATCACCACGGTGTTGAAATGCCTCGTCTCGGCCAATCGAAGCTGGATGCGCTTGTCCAGTGCCGGGTAGAGCGGCGTGCCGCCGCCGAGCACCACGGGCGAGACGAACAGCTGGTACTCGTCGATGAGCCCGTGTGGCATCAGCGCGGCCGCGAGGCTCGCACCACCGACCTCCATGACGCCGTCTCCCGCGGCCTTGAGGCTGCGCACCTCCTCGACCGCGTTCGCACTGACCAGGGTGCTGTTCCAATGGACCTCGGTGAGCGTCCGGGAGAAGACGACCTTGGGCTTCTCCCGCCACAGCTCGCCGAACTCGCGCTCGATGCGTGACGCGTCCTCCGGCACGTGGGGCCAGTACGCGGCCATCAGCTCGTACAACCGACGACCGTGCAGCGAGACCTCGATCTCGCGGTACCTGTCGTTGTGGAACTGGTGCAGCTCCTCGTCCGGGTCGGTCCAGTCGATGCTGCCGTCGCGGTCGTTGACATAGCCGTCCAGGGACACGCCGAACCCATAGATCAGTTTCCTCATAACCGGGTAGACCTCCTACGCGCTCGAAACTCATCGGTAGTCATCGGATCTCACCAGGAACCAAGGACGAGACGATCGGGGACTCCTCAGCCCGCCGCACGCCATTCCTCAGCGACACAGCCGTCCTCGTAATACCACCGACAAACGGGTCTCGTGGCTCGTTCGAACCGCGCGGGACGCCCCTGAAATCGGGGGCAGCTCGAATGTGTGGAACTTACTCATTTCATACTCTGCGAACGTTAATGTTCGCTGACCCTGTCGCGTCGACGAACAGGAGTTCCTTATGAGCGCAAGAAGTTCGAGTGGTCACCGAATCGGCTGGGGTGCAGCGAGTTTGATGGCGGCGGCCGCTGTTGTCGGGCTCACGGCGGCAACCGCCTCGGCGAACCCGCGCTGCGCTGGGACAGTAGGACAACGATGGCAATGCTCGCGCCGAGGCCGAGTAGCCCGGGCGGCAGCGGCTGCGCCACGTCGGCGCGCCCCCAGAAGATTCCGATACTCGCGAAGATGATCGCCGCCACGCGCAGACCGTTTCCGTTCACGGTGTAGCCAAAGACGAAGAGCGCCAAGGAGAAAGCGGGAAGGAAACCCGTGATCAACGCTCCACACAGAGTCGAAGGGTGACTGTGCGGGTATTCCCCACGCGACGATGCCGATCGAACCGGCAGGAAGTCAGGGGCGCAGCAGGGGACGTCCTTCGAGCGCGGCTTTCCAGAGCTTTTCCGAGGCATCTTCAGCGTCGCCGTCCAGGAACTCGGGCAACAGGATGCCAGCCGCATCGTCCGCGTCGAAGTGTTCGAGGTAATCGCCCCCGGACAAGCGCAGCCGACGGGCCTTCAGATCATCGACAAAGATGACTTCGCCCCTGTCCCATGTTTCGAGCCATGCGCCCGCAGATGCAGCACCGTTTACGACGATCACTCCCATGTCGGAGAGTTCCGTCATCAGCAGGCCCCCGACGGTGAGCGAGCCGCCGATGAACAGATTGCTGTCCATGAGGCACATCAGGTGCTGCGCGGTGACCGAGCCGGTGACATACAGCGGCGTGTAGACGTCTGCGTTCAAAAAGCGCATCGGCCCGTTGACCGTCAGGTCGCCATCGATGACATAAACGGTGTCCGGCGCCAGACCAGGGTCGTTCCCTATCGACAAAGGCCCGTCGATGGTGAGGTCACCCTGGTGAACGAAGAAGCACTCCGGTTCGTCCCCGAAGAGTTCTTCCAGATCCTCCACGTGGTTGTCGCTGGCTTTGCAGATGTCGTAGCGCTCTGCTGCCTCGGACAGCGGTACTGATTCCCAACGTGTGCACCACTGCTCGAAGGACACCTGACTCCTCGCGTTCTGTCCGATCCCGGTTGCTGTGCCACACAGCAAAACCCATCCAACGAGTCTTGCACACGCCGTCACTCGACCGCATAGCTTCGGCACGTCAGCGGGCCGGCATCGCCCAGCACCCGGATTGGGTTCTGAGCTTCGGCCCAGGGGGCAATCCTGTTTCTGTCCCCAGCGCACAACACTGTCAGTCCGAGACAGCAGCTCACGACATCCTTCCGCTACGGCCGGCCCGCCGCTTTCGCGTTCGGGGAGAAGCGTTGTGGCATGGGCGCTCGAGCGTAGGTCACCGACGCCAATCCCTGTATCGCGCACCAGGTTTCAAACCCGTTGCGCGTCTGCGGTGTTCGTTGCCTCGGGGGCGGTAGGGTTCGGGCGGTGGAAGGGATGGCATCGATGAGACGGCTGGCGGTTGTGGTGGGGGCGGCGATGGTAGTGGCCGCGGGGCAGTTCGGGGTGGGTGCGGCGCAGGACGATTCCGGGGCCTTGGATCAGCTGGTGGAGCTGTTGAGCGAGCGGCTCGGTACGGCGGATACTGTCGCGGCGGTCAAGTGGGCAGGCGCGGTGCGGGATGGGGGCGAGCCGGTGATCGACGATCCGGTTCGTGAACAGGCGATCTATGATGCGATGGCTCAGCTGGGGGCGGAGCGGAATCTGCCTGCGGGGCTGGTCCGGCAGGTGTTCGAAGCTCAGATCGAGGCTAGCAAGATCGTCCAGCGTGGGCTGGTGACCGAGTGGCGGTATGGGCTGGCGACGGCGCCGGTGCCCGCGACGGATCTGGCCGGGGTGCGGCCGGTGATCGATGGCCTCAATGTCGCGATCATCGACGAATTGGATAGGGAGCGGACCGAATTGACGCGCTCCGACTGCCCGGCACGAGTCGCCGCCGGGGTGCTCGCTGTCGCCGGGCACGACAATCTCGACACTCTCCACGCGGCGGCGCTCGTGCGCGCGTCGACTCCACTGTGTGGGAGCTGACATATGTCCCCCAGCACAGAGACACCGTGATAGAGACTGCCTCAACCAGCATCCGAATTCGGCTGCCGAGCAACAGCGTTCGTGGCAACTCAGTCGAGACAGAATTCGTTGCCCTCGATGTCCTGCATCACGAGGCACGACTCGTTGACGCCATCGGCGCGCAGCAGTCGCACGCGTACCGCGCCGAGCGCGACCAGCCGTGCGCACTCGGCCTCGAGCGCGGCCAAGCGCTCTTCACCCACGAGCCCAGTGCCGACTCGCACGTCGAGATGCACCCGATTCTTGGTGATTTTCCCTTCGGGCACACGCTGAAAGAACAGTCGCGGGCCCACACCTGACGGATCAACGCATGCGAACGCTGAACCCTGATGCTCAGGCGGCAGGGAGGAATTGAAATCGGCCCAACTGGCAAACCCCTCCGGTGGCGGCGGAATGACGTACCCCAGCACATCGCACCAGAAACGAGCGACACGCTCGGGCTCTGCGCAATCGAAGGTGACCTGGATCTGTTTGACCGACGTCATCGGTTCACCATAGCGGCAGGGTCCTTCGCTGCCGCGGCAGCAGCCCTGCCCGACGACGCGGGCCGGCCTTCGTCATGCCACTTACCCAACCTCCGTGGCGTTCAACGGATTCCGCGCGGGGACCGCCGCTTACCGCCGCCTCGCCCGCCGGCGCACTCCTCGCAGCTGTACCCCGCACCTGAACCACCAGCTGTCTGAAACATTTTGAGCTGCAACGTGATATGTGGCGAGCAGTCAGCCGCGCGCCCGACGGCGCAGTCGGGACGGCCATAGCCCCGGTCACCGGGTGGGCGTCGACGCCAGCGGCGTATTGATCTGCCCGGACGGTCGACGGGTCGCCTCAATCCAGGTCGCCGATAGCGTCGGCCAGAGCGACCAGCGCGTTTGGTACTCGATCCCAGGTGCTGTCGGCGGGCCAGCGATGCGGCATCCACACACGCTGGCGCCGGAAACCTTAGGCCGACAGGAGGCTAGCCGAGGCGGCGTTGGAGCTCGGGGCGGTAGTCGTCGAAGGCGGCGGCGACCTCGTCGAGGTAGACCAGTTGAGGGAAGTCGATGATCGGCTGGTGGTCGATCAGGAAGGCGGCGGTCAGTTCCGCGACGCGGTGCTCGTCGGCTGCGGCGACGCCGAGGTCGGCGAGAACGTCTGGGGCGACTATGAATTGGGATTCGGCGGAGTCGGTGCCGTCGTCGACCAGGACTCGGTATTCGTGGTCGACGACGGGTTCGACTGTGATTCGGGGGCTGGTCATCGGGACAGGGGGCTGTAGAAGACCAAGCCGTTGCCTTTGTTGTCGTAGACGACGGCGCGGCGTTCGTGGGCATCGTCGTAGGGGCCCTTGACGATGCCGCCGCCGCTGGCCTCGATGGCCTTGGCGGCGGCGTCCACGTCGGCGGTTTTGATGCCGACGATGACCTGGCCGTGGATGGGGTGGTCGACCGCGGTGGCGAGGGCGAGGGTGATGGGCCCGCCGTCGAGGGCGGCGAAGTGGGCGCCGTCGCGGAACTTCAGGGGCATGCCGAGGGTTTCGGTGTAGAAATCGATGGATTCATCGAGGTTGTCGGTGGACAGGATGATCATCTTGACTTCGTGATCGCTCATGGCTGCCTCCTGTGGGCGAGGTAGTGGCGCGCCCGGAATGCCCGGGTTCGGTCGCCCACCATGATGGCTGCTCCGCGCCGCCGGGGATCGCCAACGACACGCTGCCGCCCACTGAGTGGGCATTGTGAGCCAGCTACAGCCCGACTCAGGCACAGCCCATCCGAGCCAGGCACAGCCCGCCCGACCCAGTAGAACCCGTCCGAGTCAGGCTCAGACCGTCCCCGCGGGTTCGACGGTAGCGAGTGGCGGGCCACCGCACACACCGCTGGTGTCCGTTTTCCGCCACACTCTTTTGTTTCACAGAATCAACCTTTATAGTTGATTCATGGAAGCAAACAAAGACCAGGTTTCGCGACTGGCCCGCAGCACCGCACGATTCGCGGAAGCCATGCGGCAGGGCACTTCTCGCGCCTACGACCCGGTCCGGGTCGGCGTGCTGCAGTGCGCGGTCGAGTCCGGGCCGCTGCGGGCCGGGGAGATCGCCGAATGCCTGGACGCGTTGCCGTCTTCCATCACCCGGCATGTCCAGGCGCTGATCGACTCCGGGCTGGTCAGCACCTCCCCCGATCCGGCGGATCGGCGGGCGGTGCTGGTCGAGGCCACCGAGGCGGGGCGGGCCGAGCTCGCGCAGTTCCTGGAGATCGGCGACCAGGTCTTCGGCGAGGTGATCGCCGACTGGTCCGCCGAGGATGTCGACACGCTCACCCGGCTGCTCGATCGCATGATCGAGGCGTGGGCCACGGCGGGAGCACACCAGCAGCAGCGGGCGAACCGCAAACGCCCGGGCCGATTCGGCTGGAGCCGGATCTGATCTCAGGAGAGGACCAATTGCCATGGCCACCAACACACCCCTGCACGTGATCATCGCCGGCGGCGGCATCGGCGGGCTGGCGCTCGCCAACGGCCTGCGCCGCGTCGGCGTGAGCGTCAGCGTGCACGAACGCGAAACCCAGCGCACCGACCGTCTGCAGGGTTTCCGCATCCACATCAACCCGCACGGCAGCAACGCCCTGGCGGAACTGCTGTCGCCGGAGCTGCATTCGACCTTCGTCGCGTGTGCGGGCAAGGGCGGCAACGGGTTCGGTTTCGTCACGGAACAATTTCGCGAACTGCTCCAGATCGATCCGGAGGAGGGTGAGCACACCGCCCGCGGGCACTACGGCATCAGCCGGATCGCCCTGCGGCAGCTACTGCTCGCCGATCTGGGCGACATCGTGCGCTACGGCAGCATGTTCGACCGCTATGAACGCCTGCCCGACGGCCGGATCCGAGCCCATTTCGGCAACGGCGACTCCGAGATCGGTGATGTCCTGGTCGGCGCGGACGGCGGCACCTCCCGGGTACGGGCGCAATACCTCCCGCACGCCGAGCGCGTGGACACCGGAATCGTCACCATCGCAGGCAAATACGGCCTGACGCCGGAATCGCGGGCCCGCCTGGACGCCCGGCTGCTGCGCAATCCGCTCAGCGTCATCCCGCCCAGCGGCTGCGGAATGTTCCTCGCCCCACACGAATTCGACATCCCCGCCGGTGCGGAACGCATCGCCGGGAACCAGCCCGGCCTCGAGCCCGGGCTGCTTCTCGACAACACCCAGCCGTACGTCTTCTGGGCCTTCGCGGCCAAACGCGAACGCTACGGCGCCGATCTGGAGGCGCTCTCACCCGTCGGCCTGCACGAGCTGGCGGTGCGCATGACCACCGGATGGGCGCCCGAATTACGGTCGCTGGTCGCCGATTCCGATCCGGAGACGGCCACCCTGCTGCCGATCAAGACCTCGGTCCCGATCCCGGCCTGGCAGACCACGAATGTCACGCTGCTCGGCGATGCGGTGCACAGCATGACCCCGTTCGCCGGTATCGGCGCGAATACCGCACTGCGCGACGCCCGGGGGCTGTGCCGCGCACTGGTGGCCGCCGAACGCCGTGAGCTCGGACTACTCGAGGGCATCCACCGATACGAAACGGACATGATCGACTACGGCTTCGCGGCGGTGCGGACCTCGCTGACCGCGGCCACCCAGTCGGTGTCCGACAGCCGGTTCGCGCGTGGCGCCGGCAAACTCGTCTTCCGCACCGCCAACGCGGTGCCCGCCATGAAGCGAAAGATGTTCGCCGACTTGGGTGCCGAGTGATAGCTGCCGCGCATGGGCCGCCCGCCCGGCGAGCGGGTGGCACATGCGGATCACCACCCTCGGATGTCCAAAGTCCTACGCGCACATGACATTCAGAAGGCTCGCAGATTGCTGACCGTGCGGAAACGTCCCAGCAGGAAGCAATTTGAATGAAACATTCCCTTTCAATTTCCCAATTCGAACCTTGCCCGGTAGTGTGCCGTCGTCGCCTCAGCGATTGCGAAACCCCTGCTCTGGCAATGGAGTTCGAGTGCTGGAAATTCACCACTTCAGCTACGGATGGATCACCCCCGTACTGGCCTACATCATGTCCGTCACCGGATCCCTGCTCGGTCTGCGGTGCACGGCACGCGCCCGGTCCGGGGACGGACGCAGCGGCTGGCTCATCTCCGCGGCCGTGGCCATCGGCGGCACCGGCATCTGGGTGATGCACTTCGTCGCCATGCTGGGCTTCACCATCCGCGGTGCGGTGGTCAAGTACAACGTGCCGCTCACCCTGCTCAGCGCCGCCATCTCGGTCACCGTGGTGTGGATGGGCCTGTTCATCGTGGCCCGCGAGCCATTCGGCCGCTTGTCACTGTTCGCGGGCGGCGCGGTCACCGGGCTGGGCGTCGGCGCCATGCACTACTCGGGCATGTACGCCATGCGGTCCGACGCCATGATCGACTACAACGCCGGCATCGTCACGCTGTCCATGGTGATCGCGGTGGTCGCGGCCACCGTGGCACTGTGGTTCACGCTGGTCATCACCGGTATCTGGGCCACCATCGGCGCGGCCCTGATCATGGGTGTCGCGGTCTGCGGCATGCACTACACGGGCATGGCGTCGATGAGCGCGCACCACATGGACAATCCGGCCACCCCGCAGGGCGCGGGCCCGATGGAATTGCTGGCCCCGCTGATGATCAGCGTCAGCATGGTGACGCTCGTCCTGCTCATTCACGTCGGCCTCACCGAGGTGGACGAACGCTCCATGATGCCCGAACCGGAACGGCTCGAACCGGCGGCGCGCGCGGGCTGGTCGCTGCGAGCGGTCTCGGCGGTGGCCGACACGCGCGGCTCCGGCCAGGAGGAGCCCGGTCCCCGCGACTACCGGACCGCGGGCCTGTACGCACCGGCCGCCGACTATCAGGCGCCCGGCCGCCACGAGATGTCCCCGCCCGGCGACTGGCGTTCGGACCAGTTCTACCCGGCGGTCGGCGGCCCGGCGGCGCGCCCCGATCGGAATCCGGTTCCGCCACAGCGCAGTACCCGCTACTCATAGCCGAATCCGCCCGACTGTGGGCAATCTCCATTCTCGACCGGGCAGGCTGAGAATTGGCGACCCGGTTCGCTGAGAATCCGGTTCCGGTGTTCGACTTTGGGGCACATCGGCAGCAAACTGACTGCCGTGGAGCACCACCAGCTGGAGTTGATCTTCGCGGTCCTGTTCGCGACCATCCTGGCCCAGCCGCTCGGACGGCGGCTGGGCCAGGCCCCGGCGGTCCTCATGACCGCCTTCGGCGTGGTGCTGGCCCTGATTCCGCAGGTGCCGAATATCGAGATCGATCCCGAACTCATCCTGCCGCTGGTGCTGCCGCCCCTGCTGTACGCGGCCGCGCGGCGCACCTCCTGGCGGCAGTTCGCCGAGAACTGGGTGGCCATCAGCCTGCGCGCGGTGGTGCTGGTCATCGTGACCACCGCGGCCGTGGCCTGGGCCTTTCACCTCTGGTATCCGGCCGTGCCGATCGGTGCCGCGGTGGCGCTCGGCGCCCTGGTCGCGCCACCGGATCCGGTGGCGGTCTCGGCGCTGGCCGGCAAGCTGGGCCTGCCCCGCCGTCTGGTCGCGGTGCTCGAGGGCGAGGGCCTGTTCAACGACGTGACCGCGATCGTCCTCTACACGGCGGCGATTCAGGCCGTGGTGACCGGTTCCTTCTCGGCCTGGGGCGCATTCCGCGATTTCCTGGTGTCGGCGCTGGTCGGAGCAGTGGTGGGGCTGCTGTTCGGCTGGGCCGGAAGCAAACTCATGCGGCGGCTGGACGAGGCCCCGTGGCGGGTGGCGCTGGGACTGCTGCTGCCGTTCGCCGCCTACGGGCTCTCGGAGTCGCGGGGCGGGTCGGCGGTGCTGGCAGTGCTGGTCTGCTCGATGTATCTCACCCATGCCGCAACCGATTTCAGCGACAGCGACTACCGGCTGGTGGGCGACTCCTTCTGGGAGATCACCGAAATGCTGGTCACCGGTTTCGCTTTCGGCCTGATCGGACTCGAGCTGAGCACTGTACTGCGCGACGCCGGACCCAACTGGCCGCGCTTCATCGGCGGGGCGGCGGTGATCATCGCGGTCGTGGTGGGGTTGCGGCTGATCTGGCTGCTGACCACGACCGTGATCTTCCGATCCTGGTGGCGCACCCGCGACAAGGACGAGCCCCATACCTGGCGCGAGACCGTGGTGACCTGGTGGGCGGGCATGCGCGGGGTCGCCACGGTGGCGCTGGCCCTGGCCGTGCCGTTCACCACCGACAGCGGAAAACCGTTCCCGGGCCGCACCGAAATCCTGTTCACCGCCATCGCGGTCGTGCTGTTCACGCTGCTGCTACAGGGCCCGACCCTGCCCGCCGTGGTGCGGGCGACCGGCGTGCATGCCGACACCGGCACCGAGCGCGCCTTCGAACGCCAGCTCTGGACCCGCGTGCTGGAGGCCGAACTGGCCCGGCTCAAGGAGATCTCGGAGACCGAGCACCTGCCCGAAGAGGTCTACGACCGGCTGCGCACGGGATTCGAACGCCGTCTGGCCCAGGCGGATCCGGAGGCCGCCGAGGACAATCCCCGGACGCACACCGATCGCACGCTGGCCTTCACCACCAAGATGCGCTCCATCACCAATGAGGTGCTGGAGGCGGGCCGGGCCGAGGCGCTGGCAGCGCGCCGCGAACCGGGGGTCCCACCCGATGTGGTGGACCGCGTCATGCGCCGGCTGGATCTGCGCCGGTGACCGACCGCTACCCGGTCCTGCCCAGCTTCACCAGGACGGCGACGAATTCCCGCAGGAAGGATTTTCGGGTCAGCAGCCGGGAGGTACGCGCGCCGGTGACCTGAGCGCGCAGCCCCAGCCGCCGGACCAGCCCGGCCGTCCGCAATACGTGAAAGTCACTGGTGACCACGGTTATTCGCACCTGCTCCGGATCGATGCCGCGCCCGCGTAACTCCCGGACGGTGAACCGCAGGTTCTCCTCGGTATTGCGGGACCGGTTCTCGCGCAGGATGCGGTCATCCGGAATGCCCTGCGCCACAAGATAATCAGCCATCGCCTCGGCCTCGGCCACGGTTTCGCGCCCGCTCTGCCCGCCCGACACCACCAGCAGCGGCGTACGCCCCCGGCGGCGTTCCTCTCCCACCACCTCGAGCGCCCGGTTCAGCCGCCTGGCAAGCATCGGTGCAACCCGATCGTGGCGCAGCCGGCAACCGAGCACGACCACCACGTCCGCGCCAGGCCGCGGGGAAAGCCGCGCACGAGCGACCGTATAGCCGGTGAACCCGAGGAACGGCACCAGCACCACGGTTCCGGCCAGCGCCAGAAGCACTCGCCATCGTCGCATCCCGCCTGTACCTCCTGCTTCGCGCCGAGTCGGCACTGTTCGAGCGGCCTGCCACAAGCCCGGGTGAACAATACTTCCCGCGCCGGCGGCGAGGCCGGGCGGCAGCGGATTCGGTCAGAACGCGAAGACGTGGATGCCGCGGTTCTCGGCCTCGCACTTGCTGGCATAGGTGTGCCGGTAACTCACCGGGCTGCCGCGCCGGACGCCGTCCACCGCCACGGTCACCGGGTCGTCGATCGGTCGCGCACCGCTCAGTTTTTCGCGCGGTCACGCACCGTCCCCGCGACGGGCCGCGGGGCTTCCACCGAGATCGCGCCCGCATCGGTGAGCGCGCGGTCGGCCGATGTGTCCTTCAGATCGACCCCCGACCGGCCGAGCCGACGAGCACCATCGACCAACCCCGCGACGACCCGAGCCGCACGCGCGTACGAGAGCCCTTCGGGCGGATGAATATTCGAGATGCAGTTCCGCTCGGAATCAGATCGTCCGGGTCGCGGGCTGTGGGTGAGATAGATCCCGAGACTGTCGGCGACCGAGAGCCCGGGCCGCTCCCCGATCAACACCAGCACCGTCCGCACACCGAGCGCGGCACCGATGTGATCCCCCAGCGCCACCCGGGCCTGCGTGGCGATCACCGGCGGAGCGAGCGTGTATCGCCCCTCGAACGCCGCGAGCAACGCCGCGAGCATCGGAACACCGTGATCGGCCAGCGCCTTCGACGAAAGCCCGTCCGCCAGAATGAAACCCACGTCCGCCCCGCTGTAGGGCACCGCCGGCCCATCGGTTTCGGGCAGCCGCCCGAGATCCGGGCGCCGCAGGTACTCCGAGCGATCGCTCGCCCTGCTGCGCACGTGCACCGGCTCACCGAGCCCGAGACCCGTCACCTCGGCGGCCAGGGCCGCGATATCGAGCGGACTGTGCACCGCATCCCGGGCCGCGGCATGGGCCGCCCGGAACTCGAGCACCTCCGCGGTGGACAGCGTGTCCCCGGTGCGCCCGAGCCCGATCCGCGCCTGCGTACTGCGCCGCAGTCCGTCCCAGAACGCTTGCGCGGCAATATCCTCGGTGCGGCGGATCGGGCGCACGGGTTCGATCGGGCTCACTGGTCCCCCTCCGGGTACGGGCCGGCGTTGTCGGCGACTCCGATCGACGCCACCGGACGAGCCTGGGCGATCCGAGTTCCAATACTGTCCGCGCAGAATCGTTTTCGTGCAGGGGCGGCGCCGATGCTCACGCTGCCCCCTTGGCAGCCAGCGCACGCAGCGGGGAGGACAGGGGCTCGACGGGGAGAATGCGGCCGGTCGAGTCCATCATGCCGAGACCGTCGAGCCAGGCGGCGAATTCGGGGGCGGGGCGGAGATCGAGGATCTGCCGGGCGTAGAGGGCGTCGTGGTAGGCGAGGCTCTGGTAGCCGAGCATGACGTCGTCGGCGCCGGGGACCGCGATGACGAAAGGGCAGCCCGCGGCGGCCAGCAGGGTGAGCAGGGTGTCCATGTCGTCCTGGTCGGCTTCGGCGTGATTGGTGTAGCAGACGTCGACGCCCATGGGGAGGCCGAGGAGCTTGCCGCAGAAGTGGTCCTCGAGGCCGGCGCGGATGATCTGCTTGCCGTCGTAGAGGTATTCGGGGCCGATGAAACCGACCACCGTATTGATCAGGAACGGGTCCAGGTCGCGGGCGATGGCGTAGGCGCGGGCCTCGAGGGTCTGCTGGTCGACCGGCTTGCCGCCGGTGCCCAGGTGCGCGCCCGCCGAAAGCGCCGAGCCCTGACCGGTTTCCAGGTACATGACGTTGTCGCCCACGGTCCCCCGACGCAGCGACCGGCCCGCCTCATTGGCCTCGCGCAGCAGCGAGATGGTCACGCCGAAGCCGGAATTCGCACCCTCGGTGCCAGCGATGGATTGGAACACCAGATCCACCGGCGCCCCCGCCTCGATGAGCCCGAGCGTGGTGGTGACATGCGAGAGCACACACGACTGCGTCGGAATCTCGAATCGCTGCCGCACCTCGTCGAGCAGGTACAGCAGATCCGCCGTGGCCTGCGGTGAATCGGTGGCCGGATTGATGCCGATCACCGCGTCCCCGCACCCCAGCAACAGCCCGTCCAGCACCGCCGCGGCGATTCCGCGCGGATCATCGGTCGGATGGTTGGGCTGCAATCGGGTGGCGAGTGTGCCCGGCACCCCGATGCTGGTCCGGAACCCGGAGCGCACCTCGGCCGCCCGCGCGACCGCGATCAGGTCCTGATTGCGCATGAGTTTGCTGACGGCCGCGGCCATCTCGGGCGTGAGCCCGGGTGCGACGGCCCGCAGGGTGGCCGCGGCATCGGGCCGGGCGGCCACCGCGAGCAGCCAGTCCCGCAGCCCGCCCACCGTCAGATGCGAAATCGCCTGGAACGCACCGCGATCGTGCCCGTCGATGATCAACCGCGTGACCTCGTCGGTCTCGTACGGCACCACCGGCTCCTCCAGGAAGACGCCCAGCGACACCTCGGCGAGCGCCCACTGCGCCGCCGCCCGCTCGGCGTCGGAGTGCGCCGCGCACCCCGCCAGTTCGTCCCCGCTGCGCCGCGGTGTGGCCTTGGCCAGCAGTTCGACCAGCCCGTCGAAGGTGTAGGTGCTGCCGCCCAGGCGCTGATGGAAGATCACCCTCCCGATGGTCCTGGCCCATATTGCCGGTCGGTAACCACCGCTTTCCCCCGGCATTACTGCGCGTTACGCGTGCCGGACTGCCGCGGGACCGGCCTCCTCCCCGCGACGCGGAGGTCGGCCGGTGGCCCCGGGATACCATGGCGCCATGGCAGGCACCTATCAGTCGCCCTGGCTGCGCACCGTCGATCTCGGCGAGCGGTTCCGCACCCTCGGTGTCTGGTGGCGTCAACCGCACCGGTTGCGGCGCGCGGTCCAGGCCTATCGGAATCTGCTGGCGGTCACCCCGGCATGCATCGCCTACGCCTTCACCCTGTTCATCACCTGGTGGACGCTGCGCGGGGCCAGTGACATCGTGGGCCGGCGGCTGATCTTCTCCGCCTCCACGAATCTGCGCAATATGCAGAAGGATCCGATCCAGGTGCTGGTGGCCTCGGCTTTCTGGACCGACGGCGGCTTCCCCTGGGGCGACATTCTCATCCTCATCACCCTGATGGCGCTGGCCGAGCGCTGGCTGGGGTCGCTGCGCTGGATCCTGGTGGTGGCCACCGGTCATGTCGGCGCCACCCTGATCACGGTGCTCGGCATCGCCCACAAGCTCGACAAGCAACTGATCCCGACCCGGGTGGCGTTCGCCTCGGATGTCGGCCCCAGCTACGGCATCTCGGCCATGATGGCCGCGCTGACCTTCCGGCTGCGCGGCCCGGCCCGCTGGCTGTGGGCGCTGGCCATGGTGGTCTGGTACGCCTACGGCGTCTGGCACGGCCGCACCTTCACCGACTACGGCCATTTTTTCGCGCTGCTCATCGGTTTCACGGTGGGCGCGATCGCGGTGGCGCTCTCCCACCGCCTGGTCGCGGTGCAAGCGCGCAGGGCCGCCGCGAAGCCGGCCCGGGCGGCCGCGAATCCGGCCGCGGCCGGGGATTCAGCCGGGGACGGGATCGACGCGGCCGCGCCCACGCTGGGCGAACCGGACGACCGGCTCGACGAGGCGCGCCGCGATCGGGCCGAGCACGGCCATCATTAGCACGTAGGCCGAGGCCAGCGCGGCCAGCCGCCCGCTCACACCGCCCAGCGAAACCGCGAGGCCGGCAATGACGATGGAGAATTCGCCGTGCGCCACCAGCGCCGCGCCCGCGCGCGCCCGGCCCATCCGGCGGATGCCCTGCCGCGACGCCGCCCACCAGCCGGTGCCGAGCTTGGTCAGCGTGGTCACGAAGGCCAGCAGGATCGCCCAGCCCAGCACCGGCGGGATCGCCCGGGGATCGGTGCTGAGCCCGAAGGCCACGAAGAAGAGGGCCGCGAACAGATCCCGCAGCGGTTCGAGGAGTTTCGCCGCCTCCTGCGCGGTGGACCCGGAGATAGCGATGCCGAGCAGGAACGCGCCCACCGCCGCCGACACGTTCAGCGCCGAGGCCGCGCCCGACACCAGCAGCGCCGCGCCGAGCAGCTTGAGCAGGAACACTTCCCTGTCGTTGCTGTCCACGATGGCCGACACGTAGCGGCCGTAGCGCAGCGCCACGATGAGCACCACCGTGACCGCCACCAGCGCGATGGCCAGCGAGCGCAGCCCGCTGGCGAAGCTCAGCCCGGCCAGCATCATGGTGAGGATCGGCAGGTACACCGCCATGGCCAGATCCTCGAACACCAGGATGGACAGCACCACCGGCGTCTCGCGGTTACCGAGGCGGCCCAGGTCGTTGAGCACCTTGGCGACGATGCCGGAGGACGAGATGTAGGTGACGCCGCCCATCGTGACTGCGCCGACCGCGCCCCAGTCCAGGATCAGCGCCACCACCACGCCCGGCGTGGCATTGACGACGATATCGAGCAGACCGGCCAGCCAGGAGCGGCGCAGTCCGGTCACCAATTCGGCTGCGGTGTACTCCAATCCGAGCAGCAGGAGCAGCAGTACCACGCCGATCTCGCCGGCCGTGTGCCCGAATTCGGTGGCGGCGCGCATCTTCACGATGCCACCCTCGCCGAAGGCCAGGCCGCCGAGCAGGTAGAGGGGAATCGGCGACATGCCGAAGCGGGCGGCCAGTCGCCCGAGCATGCCGAGCGCGAACAAGATCGCGCCGAGTTCGAACAGGGCTAGACCGGTCGAATCCACAGGGTCAGCCGTCGGCCAGAATGCGAGCGGCCGCGTCCAGCCCGTGCGGCGTGCCGACGACGACGAGCACGTCCCCGGAGTCGAGCACCTGATCAGGTCCCGGTGACGGGTGCAGTTGCCCCGCCCGCATGATGGCCACGATGGAGGCCTTGGTCCGGGTCCGCATGGCGGTCTCGCCGAGCATGCGTCCCCGGTAGGGCGAATTGCCGCCGATGGTGAGCTGTCTGGTGGTGATCCCGGGTAGGTCCGAGTGTTCTTCCTTGAGCTGCTGCACCAACTGGGGCGCGCCCAGCAGATTGGCCAGGACCGCCGCCTCGTCGGTCGTCAGGGGTACCTGGGCCTGGCACGCGTCCGGGTCGTCCCGCTGCGACACGATGAGATCGATGCCGCCATCCCGGTGCGCCACCACCCCGATCCGCCGTCCCGATCTGACCTCGAAATCCTTCCGCACTCCGATACCGGGCAGCGCTGTCACATCGACGTTCACGCAGTCCAGATTAGGACAACCCGCGCGAATCGCGGGGAGCTACGTTGCGGCGCACCCCGCCCACACGAGTCGCACGGTGCGGGCGCGCCTGGTCACTCCGTGGTGAGCGGCGCGAACGATCCGTCGGGACCGGGCAGGAAATCGGTGACCTCGACGACCGCGGTCAGCGGCAGCGGGCCGTACAGGTGCGGGAAGGTCATGGAGTCCGGGTCGGTGGGCACGCCCGGCTCCCACTTCACCGGGGAACCGAGCCGGGCCGGATCCAGGTGCAGCAGCACGAGATCGGTGCGGCCGGCGAAGAGTCGATTGGCCGGCAGGTGGGCCTGGTAGGGCGCGGAGAGGTGGATGAATCCGGCCTCGGCCAGCGAGGGGGCGCGGTATTCGCCTGCAGCGCGGGCGTTTTCCCATTCCGCCCGGGAGCAGATGTGCAGCAGGGTCGGCGTCGTGTCCTGTTCGGTTCCCACCCGTCCAATCTAGGTGAGTGTCCCGGGGTTCAGAACGGTTCGGGCCGGGCCACGTGGACGGAGATGTCGTCGACGCCCGCCCGGGCGGGGGCGAAGCGGCCGCCGGTGCGTTCCTGAGCGCGGACCGGCGATGCTCCCCCGGCCCCTCGGACGGTCCCGCGCCATCTGGTAGACCGGCAGGTACGACTCCCCGTACCCGACCGCTCGAGGAACCATGAATCCGTCCAGCATCATGTCCGCCCGCGACCTCGAGTTCCTGCTCTACGACTGGCTGCAGGTGGAGTCGCTGACGGCGCGCGACCGCTTCGCCGACCACTCCCGCGACACCTTCGACCAGGTGCTGCGGCTGTGCCAGGACCTGGCCACCACCTACTTCGCGCCGCACAATCGCGAGAACGATCTGCACGAACCCACCTTCGACGGCGAGCGCGTGCACATCATCCCCGCGGTCGGCAAGGCGCTGCAGGCCTTCGCCGACGCCGGAATGATCGGCGCGGCAATGGATTACGAAATCGGCGGCATGCAGCTGCCACACTCGGTCTACACCGCGTGCATGTCGTGGTTCCACGCCGCCAATGTCGGCACCGCCGCTTACGTGCTGCTCACCACCGGCAATGCGAATCTGCTTGCCGCGCACGGCAGCCCGGAGCAGATCGACGCCTACGTGCGCCCGATGCTGGAGGGTCGCAGCTTCGGCACCATGGCCCTGTCGGAGCCGCAGGCCGGGTCCAGCCTGGCCGACATCACCACCCGCGCCGTGCCCGCCGCCGACGGCTCCTACCGTCTGTTCGGGCACAAGATGTGGATCTCCGGCGGCGACCACGACCTCTCGGAGAACATCGTGCACCTGGTGCTGGCCCGCATTCCGGGCGCACCGGAGGGCACCCGCGGCATCTCGCTGTTCGTGGTCCCCAAGTTCCTGCCCGATGCCGAGGGCAACCCGACCGTCCACAACGATGTCGCGCTCTCGGGCATCAACCACAAGATGGGCTGGCGCGGCACCGTCAACACCGCGCCCGTCTTCGGCGACGGCAACTTCACCCCCGGCGGGGAGCCGGGCGCGATCGGCTATCTGGTTGGCGCGCCGAATCACGGTCTGGCCCAGATGTTCACGATGATGAACGAGGCCCGCATCGGCGTCGGCCTGGCCTCCACCGCGCTGGGCTACACCGGCTACCTCAAGTCCCTCGACTATGCCCGCACCCGCCCGCAGGGCCGCCCGGTCAACGCCCGCGACGGTGCGCAGGTGCCGATCATCGAGCACCCGGATGTGCGGCGCATGCTGCTGGCCCAGAAGTCCTATGCCGAAGGCGCACTCGCGCTGCAGCTGTACTGCGGCAAACTGATCGACGAACACCGCACCGCGGCAGGCGAATCCGACCGGGCGCGCGCCGCCACCCTGCTGCGCATCCTCACCCCCATCGCCAAGTCCTGGCCCAGCCAGTGGTGCCTGGCCGCCAACGATCTGGCCATCCAGATCCACGGCGGCGCCGGCTACACCCGCGACTACGACGTCGAACAGCACTACCGCGACAACCGCCTCAACCCGATTCACGAAGGCACCCACGGCATTCAGAGCATGGACCTGCTCGGCCGCCAGGTCACCCTGGACAATGGCGCGGCCCCGGCCGCGCTGCTGGAGACCATGGCCGCCACCATCGCCGCCGCCCGCGCGACCGGTGACGCCGAGCTCGCCGAGTACGCCGCCGCCCTGGAGGCCGCCACCGGCCGCCTGGCCGCCACCACGGCGGGCCTGTGGCGCGCGGGCAATCCCGAGGCGGCCCTGGCCAATTCGGCGGTCTATCTGGAGGCGTTCGGCCACGTGGTGCTGGCCTGGATCTGGCTCGAGCAGGCGGTCACCGCCACCGCGCTGTCCGCCCAGGACCGTCCGCACGCGGCCGAGTGGGAGACCTTCCGGCAGGGGAAGCGGCTGGCCGCCCGATACTTCTTCCGCTGGGAACTTCCGCGCACCACACCGCAATTCGACCTGCTCGACTCCGGCGACCGCACCACCCTGGAACTCGACGAGTCCTGGTTCTGAGCCCCGGGGCGCGAATCCGCCGTTCGCGCTGCGCGAACGGCTCCGTGACCCGGTGCGCCACCGCGGTGTCGGCGCGCAGCCATGGGCCGAGGTCAGGCCGGTCGCGGACCGGCCTCCAATCCAGCCGCCTTGATTACGGTTTGCTGGCGTCCCAGCCACAGAGACCAATCGGAGTGTGAGTGTCGGTGTGCCCGGGTAGTCTCCGGGTAGACAACTCGATCAGCGTGTTCGAACGGGAGGTTGCGACGTCTCCACGGGCAGTCCTCAGGACCTGTTCGCTTTCAGCGAAATCGCAGGTCGTGTTACAGAAAACACACGGGAAACTGCACGGGAACAAAGTGCTCGCGCCGAACGTCTGAGAGAGTAGTCAACAACCACTGCTGGGAAGTAGCGGTAGCGAGGTTCGCGGATTGGACCGCGGGCCCCACACCAGGCGAACGGTGCGTGAGGCACCCAGAGCCAGGACGGAGGAGTCATGCCAGGAACCCTGACAAGCACCCCACTGACCGCGGTCGATCGTTGCGACCGCTGCGGGGCGGCTGCGCGCGTGCGCGCAACCCTTCCTGCCGGTGGAGAGTTGCTCTTCTGCCAGCATCACGCCAACGAGCACATGGATCGCCTTCGTGAGCTCGAGGCCGTGATCGACACGGAGTCGGCACCGGCGCTGTAACAGCTCCTCCACCTCGGAGAGACTCGATCGGGAGTCACCGTTCTCCGAGAGCCCGCTCGACAATTGAATCTTCCCAACAGAAAACCCGGCAGCGGGCGACCAGCAGGTCGCCCGCTGCTGCTGTGTACGGGACCGTTCGGCGCGGAATGTGACCAGCGGCACATCAATTGAGCTGTGGCCGGGGACACATGAATTCCGGTGCGCGCAACGCGAGATTCGTCATGTGCACACGGCGAGATCGGGCGGGTACAACGGACGGGTGCCGCAGACCTCACAAGCCACCTACCTGCAGGATCGACATATGGTCGCGCTCTGGACGTGGAACGGCCACGCCACCGGAAGCGCGCCGCGAGACCTGGGCGAGGTGGAGACCCTCGCCCTCGCTGTTCCCGGCCGGAACGGCATCGGCGTCACGAACGTGGAATGTGCTCTGGTGGAACCGGAACGGTTATGCATTCTCGCTATTGAAGATCCCGGGGAATCGATACATCTGCTCCGCGAGGCCCTCGAGACGGAGGTCGAGGCGCGGCGGCTGCCGGTGGCCGCGCACGCCGTCCCGAATGCCACCGGGACCGCCATCGTCTCGGCGGGGCGGACCCTGCGGGCGCTGCGGGACACCGTGTTGCTCGACGCCGAACTGCGGTCCGGGCTGAAGGCCGAGCTGCGGCCCTATCAGGCGCGCGGCATCACTTGGCTGCGCGAGACCACCGCCGCGCACGGCGGCGCGGTGCTGGCCGACGAGATGGGCCTGGGCAAGACGGTGCAGGCCATCGGGTACCTGCTCGGGAAGGCCGGGGACGGGCCACAACTCGTAGTGTGTCCAACATCACTCGCGAGCAACTGGGCGCACGAGATCGAGCGATTCGCGCCCGGACTGCGCGCGGTGGCCTGGCGGGGCGGGCCGGCGCCGGAGGCCGAGCCGGGAACGATTGTGGTGACCGGGTATCCGACCCTGCGCGGGCACGGTGCCGCGCTGGCCGGGCAGCGGTGGGCCACCGTGATTTTCGACGAGGCGCAGGTGCTGAAGAATCCGCACACGCAGGTGGCGAAGGCGGCGCGGGCGATTCCGGCCGAGGCGCGGATCGCGCTGACCGGTACTCCGGTGGAGAATCACCTCGACGAGCTGTGGGCGCTGCTGAATCTGATCGCGCCGCAGGAGTTCACGCATCGGGCGCAGTTCCGGCGGCGGTTCGTGCGGCCGATCGGCGAGGGATCGGCGAGCGCGGTGCTGCGGCTGCGGGACGCCGTCGAGCCGATCGTGCTGGGCCGCCGCAAATCCCAGGTGGCCGCCGCGCTACCGGCCAAGATCCACTGCGATCTGGTGTGCGACCTGAGCGCGGAGCAGGAGCAGCTCTACGACCGGCTGCTCGATCGGGCCGAGGCAGCCGGGTTCGGGACCGGGGCGCAGCGGCACACGCGGGTGCTGGCGGTGCTGACCGAGCTCAAGCAGGTGTGCAACCACCCGGGGCTGATCACCGGGGAGCTGGACGAATTGGCCGGGCGCTCCGGGAAATTCGACGTCTGCTCCGACATTCTGGCCAACAACCTCGACGTGGACGCGCCCACCCTGGTGTTCACCCAGTACCGCAAGACCGGTGAGCTGCTGGTCCGGCACTGTGCCGAGGAATTCGGGGTGCAAGTGCCGTTCTTCCACGGCGGGCTCGGCCAGCAGCAGCGCGGGGAGATCGTCGCGGACTTCCAATCACCGGACGGCCCACCCATATTGGTGCTCAGCCTGCGGGCAGCGGGTACCGGGCTGACGCTCACGCGGGCCGCGGACGTCATCCATTTCGACCGCTGGTGGAATCCGGCGGTCGAGGCGCAGGCGTCGGATCGCGCGCATCGCATCGGGCAGACCCGCACTGTCACCGTCACCACGCTGACCTCGGGCACCACCATCGAGGAGCACATCGCGGGCATGCACGACCGCAAGTCGGCGCTCACCGATCTCAGCGATGCGGCCGGAGTCGCGGAACTGGCACGACTGGACGACGGACGACTGCTGGAGCTGCTGCGCCGGAAGCGGGGAAACTGAGATGGCGGACAACGAATTCGGGTACACGGCGTGGGGCAAGGACTGGGTACGGCTGGCGGAACCGCTCAGCCTCACCAAACCCGAGCCGCTGCTCCCCCGCGCGCGCAGCATCGCCCGCAACAACGGCGTCCGGACCGAGATCGAGGGCACCGTGGTGCGGGCGCACATTCATCGCGGGTCGGAGGCGTCGGTGACGCACCTGGAGCTGACGACCTTCCCGCGCGCCACCATCGACGCCATCGCTGGCGTGGTGCCCGCCGACACCCTCACCCTCGGCGACGAGCTGCACGCCTCGGTCATCGCCGCCGGGATCTCGGTGACCCCGATCCTCGCGAGCACCGACTGCTCCTGCCGCGCCCGCAACGCCCGCTGCCTCCACATGCTCGCCACCTGCTACGCGGTGGTCCGCCTGATCGACGAAAATCCCTGGCTCGCCTTGGATCTCCAGGGCTATCGGAGCGCTCCGCCCGCCACGGACACCGACACCCCGGTGTCGGTCCCCCGCTGGACGCCTATCGACGCACTCGATCCGGCGGTCTACTTCGGCTGACAGCCGCTGCCACCGACGGGGATACGGTTGCGTTGGGGCGGCTATCGTCGGCCCCATGGCGATCTCCACGTACGCGTTCACCGCCGAACTCTGGGAATGGGAAGCACAGGCCTCCTGGCATTTCGTGAGTCTGCCCGAGGCGGTCGCCGACGAGATCGAGGAGCGCTTCGGGCACACCGCCTCCGGATTCGGATCGGTGAAGGTGAAAGTCGCGGTCGGCGGCAGCCGGTGGTCCACCTCGATTTTTCCCGACGGCAAACGCGGAACCTATGTGCTGCCGGTGAAGAAGGCCGTCCGGGTCGCCGAGGGGTTGAACGCGGGCGACCTGGTCGAGGTCGAGCTGCAGGTGGTGTAGTCCGCGCTGGTCAGATCCGACGCAGGGCCGCGATGCGCTGGGAGAGCTGGTCGGCGGTGGCGAGAGCGGTTGGGGGGCCGCCGCATTCGCGGCGCAGGTCGCCGTGGATGACGCCGTGCGGTTTACCGGTGCGGTGGTGATGCATGGCGACCAGGCTGTTCAGTTCGCGGCGCAGCTCGGACAGGCGGTCCGAGGTGGCGGCGCGTTCGACGGCGGCCTCCACGCCGGCGCCCGAGGGGCGAGCCTCGGCGGCGGCGCTGCGATCCTGGAGCTGACGGGACTGGCGTTCCCGCAGCAGGGCGCGCATCTGGTCGGCGTCGAGCAGACCGGGGATGCCGAGATAGTCGGCCTCCTCGTCGCTGCCCGAGAAAGTGGCGGTGCCGAAGGAGTCGCCGTCGTAGATGACCTGGTCGAGCTCGGCGTCGGCGGCCAGGGCGACGAACTTCTTCTCCTCCTCGCCCGGCTCGTCCTTCTGCCGGTTGGCGTCGATGAGCAGTTCGTCCTCGAGCGCGTTCGCCTCGCGGTGCGGCTTGCCGATGACATGGTCGCGCTGCAGTTCCAGCTGGGCGGCCAGATCGAGCAGCACCGGCACCGAGGGCAGGAAGACGCTGGCGGTCTCACCGGTCTTGCGGGCACGCACGAAACGCCCGATGGCCTGCGCGAAGTACAGCGGGGTCGAGGCGCTGGTGGCATACACGCCGACCGCGAGGCGCGGCACGTCGACGCCCTCGGACACCATGCGCACCGCGACCATCCACGGGTCGGTGTTCTCGCTGAACTCGCCGATGCGATCGGAGGAGTCCGGATCGTCGGACAGCACGATGGTCGGCTTGGTGCCCGAAATGTGTTCCAGCAGTTCGGCGTAGTCGCGCGCCTTCTCCTGGTCGGTGGCGATCACCAGGCCGCCCGCGTCGGGCATGCCGGTGGCGCGCAGCTGGCGCAGGCGGGTGTCGGCGGCGGTGAGCACCTTCGACATCCAGTCGCCGGCCGGGTCGAGGGCGGTGCGCCAGGCGCGGGCGGTCTGCTCGGCATTGAGGGGCTCGCCCAGGCGGGCCGAGTACTCCTCGCCCGCGCTGTCACGCCAGTGCGCCTCACCGGAGTAGGCGAGGAAGACCACAGGTCTGACCACGCCGTCGGCGAGCGCCTCGGAGTAGCCGTAGGTGTGGTCGGCGCGCGACTTCTCGAAACCGGACTCGTCGGCCTCGTAGGTGATGAACGGGATCTTGGAGTCGTCGCTGCGGAAAGGGGTACCGGTCAGCGCCAGCCGGCGGGTGGCGTCACCGAACGCTTCCTCGACCGCCTCACCCCAGCTCTTGGCGTCACCGGCGTGATGGATCTCGTCCATGATCACCAGCGTGCGGCGGTTCTCGGTGCGCACCCGGTGCTTGAACGGATGCGACGCGATCTGCGCGTAGGTGACCACCACGCCGTGGTAGTCGGACGAGGTGGAACCGGTCGAGTTGGAGAAGTTCGAATCCAGCTGAATCCCGGTGCGCGCGGCCGACGCAGCCCACTGATGCTTGAGGTGCTCGGTGGGTGCAACCACGGTCACCTGATCGACCGTACGGTCGTTGAGCAGCTCGGCGGCCACCCGCAGCGCGAAGGTGGTCTTACCCGCACCCGGGGTCGCGACGGCCAGAAAGTCCCGTGGCTTGGTGGTCAGATACTTGGTCAGTGCTCTGCGCTGCCATGCACGTAATGAACCGCCACCACCCGAAGTCACTCGGTAGAGAGTAGCGATCGAACCCGACAGCTTTCCAATCCGACACAGCCCTGCGGAGTGCCGCACACCACATCGCGGGTCCGGTCCCATTCGAAGCGCTGGTAGGCGATGCTTAGGCCACGATGAACGCGCACGACGAATCTCCGCAACACGCCGACGCGTCGGCGCCGACGGCCTCCGTTGTGCTCGCCGCCACCCGCTGGGGCCGCGTCCGGCAACTCGTCGTCCACGTCGCGACGAAGGCGTGGAACGACGCGATCTTCGCCAAATCCGCGGCGGCCGCCTTCTGGCAGACGCTCTCGCTGGCCCCGCTGCTGCTGGGACTGCTCGGCAGCCTCGGCTATGTCGGGCACTGGTTCGGCCCGAACACGGTGAACATCGTGCAGTCCAAGATCGTCAGCTTCGCGCGGAAGGCGTTCAGCCCCAGCGTGGTCGACAGTCTGGTGCAGCCAACCGTCAACGACGTGCTGCAGCGCGGCCACGGCGGGGTGGTGTCCGTCGGCTTCGTGCTGTCGCTGTGGGCCGGGTCCTCGGCCATGGCCACCTTCGTCGACGCCATCACCGCCGCGCACGGCCAGGCCACCGCCCGCCATCCGGTCTGGCAACGAATCTTCGCGCTGCTGCTCTACGTCGGCTTCCTCGTGATCGCAGTGCTCATCCTGCCGCTGATCGCCGTGGGACCAACCCTGATCGGGCGGGTCCTCCCCCACACCTGGCGCGAGCCGGGCTTGCGGCTCATCGGCGCCTTCTATTACCCCGGCACCGGCTTGCTGCTGATCGTCGGCCTCACGTTCCTCTACAAGACCGCCCTCCACCGCACCCTCCCCTGGCATCGGCTCTTCGGCGGCGCGCTGGTCGCCGGTGTGTTCTTCATGGCTGCCAGCGAGGGCCTACGCCGCTACCTGGCGTGGGTGACCCGGACCGGCATCTCCTACGGCGCGCTGGCGACCCCCATCGCCTTCCTGCTGTTCACGTTCTTCCTGGGTTTCGCCATCATCCTCGGCGCCGAATTCAATGCCAGCGTCGAGGAATTCTGGCCCGCCCGCGCCACCCGGCTGGCGCAGTTCCGCCACTGGTGGAACACCCGCAAGCAGTCCCGGCCTGCGGACCCGGCGCCCACCGCACCGAAACCGGAGGACCCGCCGCCCGAGTCGCGGTCACTGCGATCCAGCCCGTAGGCCCGGTTCGGCCGGCTCACCCTCGGTGCGCCGCGCCGAGAAGTACGCGGCAGCCGTGATCGCGATCGCGACCAGGACGGGCGCGAAGGCGATGGCGGGATTGCCGGGCCGGTCGGCCATCAGGAAGGCCGCGGCCAATGTCTGTGCGGGAACGCCCCATTGGACGGCAGCCAGCACCCCCGCGCCATGGCCGGCCCGGTGCGACCCCGGCTTGGCCAATCGCCGCCGGGTCCACCCCGAGCTCGCCCCGATAACAGCGGTCGACACCAACCCCGCCCCGATCCACGGGCCACCTTTCGCCCCGTCCGCCAGTACCGCGAACCCCGTGATCGCAGTCAGCAGCGTGAACACCGGAACCGACAACAGCGTGAGCCGCACGGCCCGAACAGCCCCGTCAACACGAATCCCGCTGGGCTCCAGCCGGATTCGCGCCAACTCGGTGCACTGCACCCCGACGAGGATCGTCAGCGCCAGCGCAATGGTGATGTGTGTAGCCAGCAACAGCGGATTCGCCATCGGACCAACCTTTCCTGAGTTCCGACTCAGGATAGCCATTTACTGAGTTGCAACTCAAGAAATCGGATGCCGTTGACAGCCAAGGCTTCACAGCACGAATGAGCAAAGGCCCCGACTCGACGTTGCATCCGGAGCGAGCACGGGTGACGATCGCTGCATGAAGAACGACCGGTTGGACGAGATCCTGGGGCTGCTCGACAACAACACCTGCATGCTCGAGGCCATCCAGGACGAGTTGCTGGGCGGCGAAGAGCCCGGCGGGGCCGGCGAGGACGAGGCGGCCAGGGGCTAGTTCTTCTTCATCGGCGCGTCACGGTGTGCCGAGATGCGCCTCGATCGCTTTGACCGCTGCACCCGCACCGTCTTCTCCCGCGATGTGGGCCGCCAGCCGAGCGGCATTCTCACGGTAGGAGTTGTCACCGGTCAGTGCGCGCAGGGCACCGACCAAGCTGTCCACCGACAGCTTCTGGAGTGGGATGGTCGCCGGACTGACACCGAGTACTCGCATCCGGTGCGCCCAGAAACCCTGGTCCGCCTGGCCGGGTACCGCTGCGAAAGGAACGCCCGCGCGCAGGCTCGCGGATGTCGTTCCAGCGCCGGCATGGTGGACGGCGGCCGCGATCCGGGGGAAGAGCCAATCGTAGGGCACGCTACCGATGGTCAGGACATTGTCGCCACCGACGTCCAGTTGCAGCCAGCCCGCCTGCACCAGTGCCCGCCCGCCGTACTGCCGCAGCGCCTCGTTCACGATCTCCGAGAATTCCGCCCGCCGCGACATGCCTTCGGTGGTGCTACCGAATCCGACGAACACCGGGGGCGGTCCGGCCTCGAGGAACTCCACCAGCTCGGCGGGCGGCTCCCAGTCGATGGGTCGCGGCGGCCACCAATAGCCGGTGACCTCGAGACCCGACCGCCAGTCCACCGGACGTGGCGAAACAGCCTGTGAATATCCGTGCAGCACAGGCCATTCCGACGCCGTGCGGCGGCGGCGCAATTCCCTGGCGGACACCTTCGGCAGGCCCAGGTCGCGCCGAAAGCCCGCGACGGGTTCACGATAGACGGTGTCGAACAACCACGCCCCGAACTCGGCCGAGAGGCGGTTACCGAAACCCCCGAAGTCCTTGCCGCCGAACAAACTCGGCGCATGCTGAGCCGTCGCCGAGAGCGGGAACAACCGCAACCCGATGGCCGGTACGCCCTTTGCCTCGGCGAGTTGGAGGCCCGCGAATTCGGTGATGGGACCGAGCAACAGGGCATCGGCAGGTTCGTCGATGAGGGCTTCGAGCAGACCGTTCCCCAGAAACCGCTGACCCTCCGGCCAGGCGAGCTTGTCCGCGGCCACCATACCGTCGTGACCGCTCAGATCGACGCCGTACGGATCGGACATATCGACCCCGACATCGGCTCCCACGAGCCGGAATTCGAGCCCGGACTCGGTGATCAGACCGCGGAACAGGCAATGCGCGGCCACCACCACATCGTGCCCCGCGTCGCGCAAACGCAGCCCGACATCCAGCAACGGCGCCATATCGCCGCGGGTACCCATCGCCGCGATGACGAACTTGCTCACGCGTTTCCCCCTGCCATCGGCCACATCGAATTCACAATTCGAATATCGAATCCGCAGTGACGCTTGGCAACTGGCCGAATACCCCAGTCATGCGCGCAGCCTCGCCGTGGTACCACCGACCTGGTTTCCATCGGCCGGCGGTGCCACTGGCAGGGGTAGCGACACATGCAACGCCTGACAGCTTCCGCGCGTGCCCGACCTCGCCCATCCGATCCACAGGCTTCCAGGGCGCCACCGTTAGAGCTACATCATGTAACAGATACCATCTGGTTCGTGGCTAAGCTGAAGGTCTCCGTAGACGTCCCGATCCCGCCCGAGAAGGCCTGGTCGCACGCCTCCGACCTGCCCGAACTCGACAAATGGCTCACCCTCCACGAGGGCTGGCGCGGGCCCGTCCCCGACGCGCTCACCCCCGGCACCCGCCTCATCGGCGTAGCCACCGTCAAAGGCTTCCGCAATCGCGTCACCTGGACCGTCGAAACCGCCGAACCCCCGAACCGCCTGGTCCTCAACGGTTCCGGC
Source organism: Nocardia sp. NPDC059229 (assembly GCF_042754165.1). Lineage (NCBI taxonomy): Bacteria > Bacillati > Actinomycetota > Actinomycetes > Mycobacteriales > Nocardiaceae > Nocardia > Nocardia sp. NPDC059229. The sequence goes on along the minus strand of NZ_JBHZAK010000028.1, from coordinate 48,760 downwards.
ATCGGCGGCACCAAATTCGGCATCGAACTCCGCGTCTCCCCCAGCCCCACCGGCTCCAAGGTCACCGCCGACTTCACCCTCGGCGGCGCACCCCTCTTCGGTCCCATCGGCTCGGCCGTCGCCCGCGCCCTCCGCGGCGACGTCGAACGCTCCCTCGACCGCTTCGTCCAGCTCTACGGCTGACCCCGCGCAAAAGAGCGCCGTTTCGATCCGGGAGGTCGGTTCACTTCGTTCGATTCCTCTCCATGGCGTCGCGGCGGACCGCCGTGACGGCTTTGCGGGCGGCGACCTGGATGGGGTCCCACACCGGGGAGAAGGGTGGGGCGTAGCCGAGGTCGAGGGCGACGATCTGGTCGACGGTGAGGCGGGCGGTGAGGGCCACGGCGGCGATGTCGATGCGCTTGCCCGCCCCTTCGCGGCCGACGATCTGGACACCGAGCAGGCGGCCGGTGCGGCGTTCGGCGAGCATTTTCACCGTCATGGGTGCGGTGCCGGGGAAATAGCCGGAGCGGCTGGTGGATTCGATGGTGACGGTGACGAATTGCAGTCCGACCGCGCGGGCGTCGCGCTCGCGCAGGCCGGTGCGGGCGACTTCCAGGTCGCACACCTTGCTGACCGCGGTACCCACCACGCCGGGGAAGATGGCGTAGTCGCCGCCGACGCCGGAACCGATGATCTGGCCGTGCTTGTTGGCGTGCGTACCGAGGGGGATGTGGCGTTCGGAGCCGGAGACGAGGTCGAGCACCTCGACGCAATCGCCTCCGGCCCAGATGCTCTCGTGTCCGCGCACCCGCATGGCGAGATCGGTCAGCAGACCACCTGACTCCCCCAGCGGGAGACCGGCCGCACGGGCGAGATCGGTGGCGGGGCGGACGCCGATACCGAGAACCACCACATCGGCGGGGTATTCGGCATCAGCCGTGGCGACGCCGGTGACCCGGCCCTGCGCATCGGTGTGGACGGCCGTCAGCTCCGCATTGTCGATGACCTGAATCCCCATGCCCTGCATGGCCTTCCGGATCAGCACACCCATATCCGGATCGAGGGTGGACATGGGCTCGGCGCTGCGATTGAGCATGGTGACCTGGAATCCCCGCTGGAGCAGCGCCTCCGCCATCTCCACACCGATGTACCCCGCACCGACCACCACCGCCCGCCGGCCCGCGATCGACTCGAGGGTGGCGATGAGGGCTTGCCCATCGTCGAGCGTCTGCACCCCGTGCACCCCGGCCGCGTCGATGCCGGGCAGCGCGGGCCGGATCGGCGTCGCACCGGTGGCGATCACGAGTTTGTCGTAGCCGGTCCAGCTCTCCCGGCCGGTGTCGAGCTCGCGAGACCTCACTCGCCGCCCGGCGACATCGATCTCCACGACCTCGGTTCCCAGCCGCAGATCGATGTCCCGCGCCCGATGCTCGGCGGGCGTCCGCGCGATGAGCTCGTCCAGCCCACCGACGTCCCCGCCCACCCAGTACGGGATCCCGCACGCCGAGTACGAGGTGAAGTGCCCCCGCTCGAAAACGACGATCTCGAGCTCCCCCACGCCCTTCAACCTGCGCGCCTGTGACGCCGCCGCCATACCCGCCGCATCCCCGCCGATGATCACCACGCATTCGCCCATGCCTCACACGTTACGAGCGTTACGGCACTGCGACCGGTGCCCCGGCATCATGCACGGCCAACTGATAGTCTCATCACATTTGAATGAATAGATCAGGAGATGAGGTGACATGCCCGCCCGTCACAAGCCGTTGAGGGACCCGATCAGACTTCGAAGGCGGTGGCCGGCAACGGACTTGCGGCGATCCGGCGCGCCTCGTCGTGCGAAACCCCCAGGGCGCACAGGATGAGTTCGGCGGCCCCCGCCGCCGCGTCGCGCCAGGACTGGTGACCCTCCAGCACCATCCACATGGCGCTGACCACGGTACCCATCAGCATGGAGGCGATACTCAGCTCCATTCCGGGTGCGACGACATAACGGCCGGAGGCGATTCCGGCGGCCACGTCCCGCATCGGCGGGCCGGTCAGCATCTCGCGCAACGACTCGTCGGTCAGCGCGAACCGCACGACGAAGCGGCCCGCCGCGGGGTTCTCGTGCGCCATCCGCACGATCATGCGGGTACCGGTGGACAGCCGCAACGGCGGGTCGAGGTCACCGTGAGCATCCATCGCCTGCGCGTTGGCACTGTGCAGTTCGAAGGCGAGCTGGGCGCGAACCTGCTCGAAGAGCTGCTCGATGGACTCGACATTGCGGTAGAGCGTGCCCCGGGCGACGCCCGCTTCGGTCGCCAGCTCGCTCATGGTCAGGTCCACACTGCCGCGCTCGGCGAACAGCCGCATTGCCGCCGCGTTGATCCGCCGCCGAGTCGCACTCATAACCCCTCCTTCGCCAGCTCGACAGTACAGAACCGTCCCAGGCGGGCCAAACCCAAAACTCTTGAGACGCTCTTGACTCAAATTGAACACTACTGTTCACTCTACAGCTATGACCGAAACCACATCGGTGCTCGTGGTCGGCGCGGGGCCGGTAGGCCTGACACTGGCCCTGGAGCTCGACTTTCACGGCGTGGAAACCCTTCTGGTAGAGCGCAATTCGACCACCACGCGACATCCGAAAATGGATATCACCAACAGCCGCAGCATGGAGTTGTACCGGCGGCTCGGCATTGCCGACGACCTCCGCAAGGTGGCGACGTCGCCCGATCATCGGACCACCGTGGTCTGGGCCAGCAATGCGGTCGGATGGGAACTGGCGAAGTTCGAGTACCCGAGCGTCGAGGAGTCCTTCGAGGCGATCGGCCGACGCGTCGACGGCGCCCTCCCACTGGAACCGGCCATGCGCGTGTCCCAGATCATCCTCGAGCCCGCGCTTCGGGACCAGCTGCAGGCCAGGTCCCGGCACGTCGAGGTGCAATACGGTTGGGCGCTGGACAGTTTCACCGAGGACACGGAGGGCGTCACGGCCCAGCTGGTGTCCGGGACCAGAGAACGCCGCACCGTGCGCGCCCGCTACCTGGTGGGATGCGACGGCGCGGGCAGCCGGGTCCGCCGGCACCTCGGGATCGGTCTCGACGAGATCGATCTGCGCCGGCTGCTGGTGCGGGAGCTCGGAATTCCCTGGCTCGCAAGGACTTTCACGCCGACGTTCCTGGCCGGCGGGCAGCGGCCCCCGGACGGCCGGTTCTACCTGGTGCATTTCACGACTCCCGATCGCGAGATCGCCGCCCGCTTCGGCACCGTGTGGCATCTGCAGTCACCCGAGGGCTGGACCGTCATCTCCCAGAACGACGGCGGCACCTGGACCCTGCACGCTCCCCTGAGCATGGGCGCCGACGCCGACAGCATCGACCCGCTGGAATTCGTATTCCGCTGTCTCGGATACCGGTTCGAGATGACCGTGCTGGTCGCCAATGCCTGGACGCCCCGGCTCACCGTCGCCGAGTCCTATGGCCGCGGCCGGGTCTGGCTGGCCGGTGATGCCGCCCACCAGGTGACGCCCGCGGGCGGCTACGGCATGAACACCGGCGTCGGCGATGCGGTCGGGCTGGGCTGGGCGCTGGCGGCCCGGTTGCAGGGATGGGGCGGACCACGCCTGCTCGAGGCGTACGAGCGGGAACGCCGCCCCGTCGCCCTCCGCAACCGCGAGGCGTCCGCCCGGCACACCGTCATCCACGGCGCCATCATGGCCACCTCCCGCGCCACCATGCACAGCGAACGCTGGTTCGGCGCGCGTACTCGCCGGCGGATCGGCCGCGAGATCAGCGATCTGGGCAATCTCGAAAACGAAGCGCTGGGAATCGAACTCGGCTACCGCTACGACCACTCCCCCATCGTGTGCCGAGACACCGAGGACCGGGCCCCGCGGCAGCGGATGGACGAATACCTGCCCGGCACCTGGCCCGGAGCGCGGCCGCCCAGCGTGCGACTCACCGACGGCACCGCGATCTTCGACCTGTTCGGCCGCGGCTTCACCCTGCTGCGCTTCGCCGATCACGACGTCGACGGCTTTCGGATCGCGGCCGCTGAACGAGAGGTGCCGCTCGACATCGTGGATATCCGCGACCCGCACGCCCGCGCCCTCTACGAGCGCGACCTCGTTCTCATACGTCCCGACCAGCACGTGGCCTGGCGCGGCAACACCGCACCGGCCGGGCCACTGGCAGTCATCGACCGCGTACGCGGCGCTTGAAAGATCCCCGACAACAACGGAGAAGATGACAGTGAACACCCCTGAAAACGCCGGTTCGAGAAGGGCTTTCATGGTCGGCGCGACGGCGGCGGGCCTCGCGGCCGTCCTGGCCTCCGGCCTCCCCACGGCAGCCGCGGACACCTCGACCGATGCGATCAAGATGACGTGCGCCCTCCGCCGCCGGGCCGACCTGACGCCCGAACAGTTCCACGACTATTGGCTGAATCATCACGGCCCCTTCGCCGCAGAGCAGATCAAGATCCTCGGCGGCTACCGCTACGTTCAGAGCCACATCCTGGATTCTCCGCAGAACGCCCTGCTCGCCGCCACTCGCGGTACCGGCGAGCCCTACGACGGCATCGTGGAAGTGTGGCTCCCTTCGGAACAGGCCATGCTCGCCGGCATCGCGACCCCGGACGGAATCCAGGCCAACCAGCGACTCGCGGATGACGAGAAGAACTTCATCGATCTCGCTCGCTCCTCATACTTCTTGACCACCGAGCACGTCATGCTCGGTTAGCCGCGTCCCGATCAGTTGTAACCACCCGCGGCGCTTCGGTTCCGGTGTCCTCCGCGAAGCGGCGTTCGAGTTCGGCGCCTTCGATGTCGAAGTCGGGCACGTAGCGGGCGAACCACCGCGGGTGATACCACATGCGATCGCCGATCAAGGCCATGACCGCGGGCACCAGGGTCAGCCGGACGATGAAGGCGTCCAGCAGCACACCGACCGCGAGCGTGAACGCCAGGGGTTTGACGATCGGGTTGTCGACGGTGGCGAAGGCGACGAAGACGCCGAACATGATCAGCGCCGCGGCCGTGACGACGCGCGCCGAATGCGCGATCCCATTGCGCACCGCGGCGGTCGCGTCCGCGGTGCGGGTGTGCTCCTCCTTGATGCGGGACACCACGAAGATCTGGTAATCGCTCGACAGCCCGAAGATGATGGCCAGGGTGATGATCGGCAGGAAGCTCAGCGTCTCCGCCTTGGTGACATGCAAAAGGCTTGCGCCCCATCCCCATTGGAAGACCGCGACCTGCGCGCCGAGCGCAGCGAACACCGAGAGGATGAACCCGACGATCGAGGACAGCGGTACCAGGACGGTCCGGAAGGCGATGGTCAGCAGCACCAGCGCCAGACCCACGACGACGACGAGGAAGACCGGCAGCGCCGCGCCCAACCGGCGTGAGGTATCGATGTTCGCCGCGGTGGTGCCGCCCACCAGATACGTTGCCCCGGAGCCGCTCTCGATGGTCGCGCGGTCATCACGCAGACGGTTCACCAGATCGGCGGTCGCGCTGTCGTCGGGACCGGTCTTGGGCACGACCTGGACCAGGACCAGGTTGTCGCCCGTGCCCGCGGGCTGCACCACCGCGACGTCGGGCTCCTGCTGCAGCCGGCCCATCACGGTCTGCGCCGCCTCCGGGCCGGTGGCGTGCGAGAGGTCGGTCACCACCAGCAGCGCCCCGTTGAACCCGGGACCGAACGACCGGCTCACCAGGTCATATGCCCTGCGGGCGGTGCTGGCCTCCGATTGCGTTGCGCCACTCGGTAATCCGAGATCCATGCGGGTGGCGGGAAGCGCGATCACCACCAGCACCGCGATGCCCAGCACCAGCAATGGAATCCGGAAGCGGGTGACGAACCGTCCCCAGGCGTGGCCCGCGGTGCGCTCGGGCTCAAAGGCGGCGATGCGCGCCACCTCCTCCGGCTTTCCCGGGTGCAGCGGCGGCGAGATGAATTTGGCGACCGTGCCACCGGCGAGGCCGAGCAGCGCGGGCAGCAGGGTCAGCGCGACGAGCATGGCCACCAGGACCGCACCGGCGGCGGTCAGGCCCATGACGGTGAGGAACGGGATGTTCGCGACCGCCAGCCCGCACAGCGCGATGATCACGGTCACCGCCGCGAATACCACCGAACTGCCCGCGGTCCCGACCGCCAGCGGAATCGACTCCGCCACAGCCATTCCCAGCACCACCTGGTGGCGATGCCGGGAGAGGACGAACAGCGCGTAGTCGATCCCGCAGGACAGGCCCAGCATCAGTGCCAGCGAGGTCGCCGCCGACGGCACGTCGGTGTAGGCCGCGATACCCAGGATGCCGGTGAGACCGATACCCACGCCGACGGCCGCCGTGATGATCGGCAGTCCCGCCGCCACCACCGCGCCGAAGGTGATCAGCAGAATGACGAAGGCCGCGATGACACCGAGCATTTCGGGCGTGTGCGGGATCTCCGCGGTGAAGCCCGGATAGACGGCACCGGAGAACTCGACCTGCATACCGGTGTCACGCGCCCGGTCGGCGACCCGGGTCACCTGATCGAGGGTGGACTGCTCGACCTCGCCGGCCGAGACGGAAAACTGCACGCTGCCCAGCGCGACGTGCTGATCCGGTGAGACCGTTTTGGCCTGGAACGGGTCGACCACCGCGGCGACCTGCGGCAGCCCCTTCAACTCGCCCATCATTTGCTCGATCTCGCCGGTCACCGGTTGATCGGTCACCTTGGCCAGGTTCGACGTCGCGAACACGACCTGCATCCGCGCACCCGAGAAAGCGGGCATCCGCTGCTGCAGCAAGGAGACCGCGTCCTGCGATTCGGTGCCCGGAACCGTGAAATTGTCGTTGGTTTTTCCGCCCGTCGCGGCAGCGAATCCGATGGCGGCGGCCAGCAGCACGATCCATATCGCCAGCACCCACCAGCGGCGGCGGACGGCGACCTGGCCGAGTGCGTACAGATAGCGGGACATGCGGGTCCTCTCGTGGAGACACCATCCGACCAGCAATCACAGACCTATCGGTACGGTAACACGTCAGATGATGATTTCCTCATAAACGTTGCATTGGTCAGCAACCGGTTCGTCACCTTCGCGCCGGTGCGCCTGGATGGAAAGAAGGCGATGCCGCGCACAATGACTGCACATCTCCGCAGGACTGGACGGTGCCGTCCGGGCGGACCAGAGCCGCGACGGCGCGACCCTGCCGCACCCAACGATGCAGTTCGGTGCCCGGCTCCGCGACGACGATGAACCCGCCTCGCTGCTCGACGACCAGTCGGCACTGCGGCGCGGGCTCGCGCACGGTGATGACGGTGTAGCGCCCGTTCATGGCCTCGTCGAGGCGGCGGCCGTCGGCGAGCCGGGCGTTGGGAACCAGCCGGCCCGTCAACCGCCGGCGCAGGCGCGGCCCGGGACCCGAGAGGTGCAGGCGCGGGGATTCGCCGCTGGTGATCATGTGGGTGAGGCCGGGGATCCGGTGCAGGCGCGGTGCCAGCAGACTCCGCAGCCGGTTGCTCAGTTCGCCACCGTCGGTCATGGTGACGCCGGTGAGCTTGGCCAGCCGGATCATGGCCCGTGCGTGTGGTTTCCGCTCCGTCTCGTAGGTATCGAGCACGTCTTCCGGGAGTTCCCCGCGCAGCACGCCCGCCAGTTTCCACGCGAGGTTGGCCGCGTCGCGCAGGCCCGCGCCCATGCCCTGGCCGATGAACGGCGGGGTGAGGTGCGCGGCGTCGCCGAGCAGGAACACCCGGCCCCGGCGCCAGCGGTCGGCCAGCTGGGCACGGAAGGTGTATTCCGCGACGCGGATCAGTTCGAGATCCGCCGCTGGAACACCGCCGAGCCACGGGTCGAGCAAGGGACGCAGCCGACCCGGGTCGTCGAAGTCGGCGACGGTCTCGCCGGGCCGGAGCCGGAATTCCCAGCGGTAGCGGGTTTTTCCGATGCGCATGAAGGTGGCAGCGCGCGCCGGATCGCACACCTGGTGCACGCCTTCCCACTGGCCCAGATCCCGGGGCGTGGCGACGTCCACCACGAGCCAGCGCTGCTCGAATCGCAGATTCCGCATGCGTGCGCCGATCGCGCCGCGGACAACGCTGTTCGCGCCATCGCAGCCCAATACGTAACGCGCACACGCTGATTCGGCATCGCCGGTCACGCGATCGGTGAAATCAACTCGGACACAGCCTGATTCCTCGGCGATGGCGGTGACTTCGACGTCACCGCGCAAGGTCACCCGCGGATACCGCTTCAGGTTGACCCGCAGGATCGCCTCCAGTTCCGGCTGGTCGAACAGGTTCGCCTCCGGATACCCGCTGCGTCCACCGGCCGGGTCGCGATCGAACTGGGCCAGCACCCGCCCGCTCGGGTCGATGAGCCGCAACCCCAGAGCGGGCCGGGAGATCTCGTCGAATTCCCGGCCGATTCCCAGACGTTCCAGGATCCGGCGGATCTCGCCGTCGAGGTGCACTGCCCGCGGCTGCGGATAGACATCGGTCCACCGCTCCAGCACGAGAGTGTCGATCCCATGGTGCGCGAGCAATGTGGCCGCGGTGATGCCGGCCGGGCCCGCGCCGACGATCACCACCGGGATCATGGCGGTGCTCACGGCGAAACCCCGGACAGCGCAGCCAGATAGCCGAGCGTGACCAGTCCGGTGACCACCGCGGGCGCGGGTACCTCCCCGGCGTGCACGTCGGGGCGGCCGACCGCGCCCGCCGAGGTCACCTGCGGGTGGGACAGGAGCGCGTCCTCGATGACCCCCGGATCGAGATTGTGCCCGCCGCGAATGATGAGATCCTTTGCGCGACCGTGCAGATGAACGAATCCGTCGGCATCGACATGTGCGAGATCGCCGGTGCTCAGCCACCCGTCGACCACGGCACCGAGCCCGTCCAGCAGGTGCCCGTGCTCGCTGCGGCCGGTCACGTAACCGGCGAAGACCGTGGGTCCGCCGATCACCAATATGCCGGTCTCACCGGCGGGGAGTTCGGTCCAGACGCCGTCCTCGGGCATGCGAACGACCTTGACCTGTTGGTAGGGCATGCGCTGTCCGACCGAGCCGGGACGCGGCAGATCCGGGAAGCTGCGGGCGGTCGCGCACGTCGCCTCGGTGAGGCCATAACCCTCGACCAGCGTGACCCCGGTGTGCGCCTGGAAGTTCTCGCGCACGGCGGCCGGCAGCGGGGACGCTCCGACCATCGCGTAGCGCAGGCTCGAGATGTCCGCGCCGATCGGGCACTGCGCCAGCACCGCGTACACCGTCGGCACCGCGCTCATGGCCGCGATCCGGTAGTGCGCCACGATATTCCAGAATTCGCCGTAGAGAGCGAAGTCCCGGTATCCGAGCGGCCCGGCCCAGACCACCGACTGACCGCGGAACAAGGGCGCGAGCAGCGTCACGACGAGCGCGTTGACATGGAACAGCGGCAGCGCGGCGAAGACCACCGCATCCTCGTCGAGCAGGGAGTGGGCCGCGATCATCCACGCATTGGCAATCTCGCCGGACTGCCGGTGCGCGGCCAGCTTCGGCACACCGGTGGTGCCGCCGGTGTGGAACAGGGCCGCCAGATCCGTTGCGGCGGGTGGCTCCCCGGCGAAGACAGCCCAATCCTGTTCGGCTGCAAGGGTATCGAGATAGCCGATAAGCACACCGTCGATGACAGGCAGCGGCACGGTCTCCGTTGCGGCAGCGGTCGGCCGTAGCACCAGCACCGCATCCAGCAGACCCTGGGACGCGAGTTCGTGTGCCGACTCCCAGATGTCGGCGGCGAGTTCGGGGCCGGCGGCGATCAGTACCCGAGCGCCGGAGCGGTGCAGGAGTTCCGCGATATGCGCCTGCGACAGGCCGCCATTGATCGGTGCGGCGATGCCCGCCAGCTGTGCGGCCAGGGTGGCGGGAATCAACTCGGCGCAGTTGGGCGCGATCAGGGCGACCGCGTCGCCGCGGCGCACCCCGAGTGCGTGCAGCAGATTGGCACAGCGGTGCACATCGGCGAGCAACTGGGAGTAGGTGCGCCGCACCGGTTCCCGCCAAGTCGAGGCATCGGACAACACGGTGACGGCCGTACGGTCCGGCCACCGCCTCGCGGCGCACGCCAGCAGCGCGTAGGTCGACTCGGGCAGCCCGCGCTCGGCCAGGGGCACCGATTCGATGACGCTCAGGTCCTCCGGACCGGTGTAGCGCGGCCACAGCAGGGCTTCGGCGTCGGTCTCGAGGGTCGGGTTCCCGGTCACCGCGCGTACCTCACGACCGTGCGCTGGCGACCCAGATCGAGGACACCATCGTCGGTGCCGATGGTCGCCTCGACCACGTCGCCGTCCTGGAGGTACTTCGGATTCTTGGCCTGGCCCTCGAAGAACAGCTTCCACTTCACCTTGGGCGGCAGTAGCGACGCGATGATCTCGACCGGCTTCGGCGGAGCGCTGAGCGCGGTGCCGATCGGAGTTCCGGTCAGCAGCAGGTCTCCGGCGTCCATGCGCTGGAAACGGCTCAGAGCCCGCAGCGTCTCGACCGGCCGGTAGATCATGTCGGCGACCGTCATGTCCTGGCGCACTCGGCCGTTCACCCACAGCCGCAGGCGCAGATCGGTGAACCGCTTCGGCTCGTCGGCGTCCAGCAGCACCAGTGCGGGGCCGACGGGCGTGAAGGTCGGGTACGACTTCGCCTCGTAGAACTGGGTTTTCGGCAGCTGCACGTCCCGGGCCGACACGTCGTTCGTCACGACCAGACCCGCGATGTAGTCGCCGAGGGACTCATCGTCGATCTCGGCGCCGACCGGCATCTCGCGGCCGAACACCAGGCCGATCTCCACCTCGTAGTCCAACAGCTTCACGTGCGCGGGCCGGATCACGTCGTTGTAGGGGCCGCTGATCGATCCGGAGCTCTTGCGGAAGAAGGTCAGCGGCACGGTCTCGGGGTTCATCCCCGAGTCCTTCACGTGGGATGCGAAGTTCGTCATCTGCGCGACGACTCGACACGGTGCGGTCACCGGAGAGATCAGCGAAAGCCCCTCGACCGGAACAAGATCCGAGCTCGTTGCGGCCGTGGCGATCGCTGCCCGATCCGCCAGCAGTTCGCGCGTCGTGGTCGCGACCGTATCGATGCGCGCCGCACCGGCGGGTGTCCGGACCCACCAGGCGTCCGCGGTACGGAGGACGGAAATGCTCATGAGTTGGCTACTTTCAGCAGGCCGCGCAGGCGGCGGAGATCGAATTCGTTGTCCTCGCGCAGCGCGTCGAGGATCGAGCGCACTTCTCTGAGCGATTCCCGCCCAGGGGAGAGACCCAGGAAATCCCTGGTGGCGGGCGGCCCCCACTGCGCCAGACCCGACGCGCTCATCGGCGCCCAGCCCGGTTCGAGGGTGCAGTCGAACATGTCACCGTCACTGAAATGCTCGACCATGAAACCGTCGGGATCCCGCCAATAGTCGAAGATCTGGCTGCCCTGAATGTGGCGTCCGATTCCCCACGACCGCTGATAACCGTGGTCGAGGAGGTACTCGCCGCCGGCGGCGAGCGCATCCAGATCGGCGACCTGATAGGCGGAGTGCACATACCGGTTGGACGGCCCGAGAGTGAGCGCCAGCGTGTGATGGTCGGCTGGAGTCGCGCCACGGTCGCAACGAATGAAGCTCATCACCGGCCCGCGTTCCCGCTGTCCCGGATAGAAGAGGAAGTCGCTGACGATCAGGCCCAGATAGCGCAGGTACCAGTCGAGAGTCTCGCGGTACCTGGTGGTCTGCACGACGACATGGCCGAGGCGCTGCACCTGCGCCGGAACCCGGGGCGGCCGCTGGATGGCATTGACACGCAGTACCTGGTGCCCGCTGTTGAACACCTGCGTCCGCTGCGTGGGCAGCCCGGGCAGTTCGTGGGTTTCGGCGACGACTCGGACCCGCAGCCCGCTCGGATCCACCAGATCGAGACCCAGCCCGCCGAGCGACTCCGGCAGAGGCTGCGGCCGCCGACCGGTTTCCTCGCCCAGGCGCAGCAGATCGCCGGTCTCGGCGGCCCGGAAAGCCGGGCCGACGAAGCGGGAACGATCACCGCGCCGCACCAGCACACAGGGCGACCCGGCGTCGGTTCCGCGCAGGTGCAATTCCTCGGATGTCCGCGCGGCGGTGGTGAAACCGAAAGCACGAGAAAAGATCTCGGCGCGCTCCAGGTCGGGCTTCTCGAATTCCAGCCAGGCCAGATCGAGCACCTTCACCACGGGATTGCGGGCGCGGCCGGGGTGCTCACCCCGCACTGCGCCCTGCTCACTGTGCAGGCCGTTGTGCACGTCGTGATGTCCGCTCATCGACCGCTCCCTTCAGGTTCTGATGATATCGTCACTCACGAACCAATAGTCAGTCAAGACCTTCTGAGAATTTCGTCAGAACTGACCCAGGGCGCTATGCTGAGCGGCCTACGGTGTCAGGGAAGAGGTGGACAGCGATGGTCACACAATCCGGGCAACCCAATCGCCTGGAGCGCCGGAAGGCGCGTACCCGCGCCGCGCTCGTGAGGGCGGCGCAATCGTTCCTCGCGGCGGGCAAACTCAGCGTGCCGATCTTGGAGATCACCCAGGCCGCCGACGTCGGGATGGGGTCGTTCTACAACCATTTCCAAACCCGCGAAGAACTGTTCGAGGCCGCTGTCGAGGAAGCGCTCGATCTGTACGGCGTCGTGCTCGACACTCTCTGCGAAAACCTCGACGACCCGGCGCAGGTCTTCGCCCAGAGCTTCCGGCTCACCGGGCGCCTGCACCGCCGCAACCCGATGCTCAGCAAGGTCCTGATCAACAACGGCCTGCAGCTGGCGCGCTCCGAGAAGGGCCTCGCTCCCCGCGCCCGCCGCGATATCGAGGCCGGTGTCCGTGCCGGACGATTCGATGTCCGCGATACCGAGCTGGCCATGACCATCGTCACCGGCGCCGCCATCTGCCTCGGCCAGCTCCTGCACGAGCAGCCCGAACGCGACGACGCCGAGGCGACCGATCAGGTCACCGAAGACCTGCTGCGCATGTTCGGACTCTCCGCGGACGACGCGCACGAGATCTGCGGGCGTCCCCTGCCGTCCCTCGACGCACTGCCGCAGACCGACACCGCAGCCTGAACACGCGCGTCGGAATCGCGCGCCGCGCACAAGACGGATTGGTGTGTGTGGATGCTTTACGTGCCGAGCCAGGGGCTCACTGCGGCTTGCGAACCAGGGGCACTCGCCGACGCGGACGACGGCCCTGCACCGGTTTCGGCCGGCGCCGAGGGCGGCCGTAGCGCAGCAACTCCATCAACAAATCCTCGGCCGCGCGATACCGCGGGATATCGACCCAGAGCCGCCACACGACCTCCGGATCACCGCGCTCCACCACGGTCGTGCGCACAGGCAGGACGTAGGCTGCGATTCCCGCGTCGATCAGCGCGAAGAGCACTCGGTAGACCTGTGACTCGGCCAAGTCGGCAAGGACTGCCCAGGAGTGTGAATTCAGCCCATTGGCCAATCCGCGGGCGGGAACCCAGTGCGGAGTGCTGCGCGAGCCAGACCACGGATCGGGAACCTCACGTGCCGTGGTCATCGCGCCCAGCCGTTCACGGGATGCCTGTCGACCAGACCGGTCAGTCCCGCTTCATCATTTCGTAGATTCGCTTGCAGTCCGGGCAGACCGGGGAACCGGGCTTGGCGGAACGGGTGACCGGGAAGACCTCGCCGCAGAGGGCGACCACGTGGGTGCCCATGACCGCGGACTCGGCGATCTTTTCCTTCTTGACGTAATGGAAGACCTTGGGAGTGTCGTTGTCGGTCGACTCGTCGGTGGTCTCGTCCGGACGGACCAGGGTGTCTGCGCTCACGGTTCAATCATGCCAGGTCGGCCTGTCGCGGGGCGGGCGGCGTGTGCATCCGGCGCGCGGTAGTGGAAGACTCGGGGTATGCAGCGTGACGGCGAATCCCAGGCCGACGGCATGAGCGGTGAGGATCGCCCGGACGTCGAGTTCCATCCCGCCGGTTCCATCCCGAAGCCACCGCGCCAGTCGCAGGGCTACTTCCCGGGCGAGGAGAAGCAGCATCCGGCGCTGATCACCGAGGCCGCGCTCTCGCTCGAGCAGCAGCATCGCGACCGGGTGCGGCGGTACATCACCATCATGTCGTTGCGCATCCCATGCCTGATCGGCGCTGCCGTCGCCTACAGCGTGTGGCACAGCTGGTGGCTCTCGCTGCTGATCATCGGCGTCTCCATCCCGCTGCCGTGGATCGCGGTCCTCATCGCCAACGACCGCCCGCCCCGCACCAAGGACGAGCCCAGCCGCTGGGACGGACGACGCGATCAGGCAGAGCTGGAATCACGGCCGCACAGGGCAATCGACGGTTAGCGCGGACGAATCCCCGCTGACAGCAGGGCCGCCAGCCCGCACAACCCGCCCGCGATGAACCAGGCCAAGGTGTAGCTGCCCTGCACGTCGCGGATGACGCCCGCACCGAAAGCAGCCAGGGCGGCGCCGATCTGGTGGGAGGCGAAGACCCAGCCGAAGGCGACGGGTCCGTCCGCGCCGAAGTGGGCGCGGCACAGGGCGACCGTGGGCGGGACGGTGGCGATCCAGTCGAGGCCGTAGAAGATGATGAAGGCCCACATGCTCGGGTGTACGTCGGGTCCGAAGAGGATCGGCAGGAACAGCAGTGAGATGCCGCGCAGCGAGTAGTAGGCGACCAGCAGGTAGCGGGAGTCCACGCGGTCGGTGAGCCAGCCCGAGGCGATGGTGCCGGCGACATCGAAGATGCCCACCGTCGCCAGCAATCCGGCCGCGGTGGTGGCGGGCATGCCGTGATCGTGGGCGGCACTCACGAAGTGGGTGCCGATCAGGCCGTTGGTCGACGCCCCGCAGATGGCGAAACCGCCTGCCAGCAGCCAGAACACGGGCTTGCGGACGATGGTCGCCAGCACCGTGACCGCGCGGGCCGCGCCATCGGGCGCCGAGGTGCGCACTCCGACCTCGCTGCCCGGCTCGGCGCCGTAGGCCCGCACCCCGGCGTCGCTGGGGAAGTCGCGGATGAACAGCAGCACCAGCGGCACCACCGCCAGCGCCGTCGCCGACACCACGAGAGACGGTGTGCGCCAACCGTGATCGCGGGCCAGGCTCGCGATCAGCGGCAGGAAGACCAGCTGCCCGGTCGCGCCCGCGGCGGTGAGCACGCCGGTCACCAGGCCGCGATGCTTCACGAACCAGCGCCCGGTGATGGTGGCCACGAACGGCATGGACATCGAGCCCACGCCGACGCCCACCAGCAGGCCCCAGGTCGCCATGAGCTGCCACGGCCGGGTCATGAACACCGTCAGTCCGCTGCCCGCCGCGATCAGCACCAGCGCACACGCCACCACCCGGCGAATACCGAAGCGATCCATGAGCGCCGCCGCGAACGGCGAGATCAGGCCGTACAGCAGCACATTCACCGACACCGCCGCGCCGATGGTGCCGTGCGACCAGCCGAACTCCTCGTGCAGCGGGTCCATGAGCACACCGGGCACCGAGCGGAAGCCGGCCGCTCCCAGCAGCGCGATGAAGCCCACCACCGCCACGATCCACGCCGGATGCGGCCCCGGTCGCCTGGTCGCGAGTGCGTCGGGCAGCGGTGCGCCGCTCGCGGCCGAGCCGTTCGCGCCGGCGTGCAACGAGGTTGTGCCACCCGATGATTCCCGGCCGAGATCGTCCTTCAGTTCGCTCACCCGATCGAGGGTGACCGAAAAGCCCTTCCGCCACGAGTGGCCAGAATGCCACAATGCGTCAAGATCCAGCCATCACGAGAGGAGCATCGTGCCGACACCCCATCTGGTCGCCGTCCTCGTCCTGGAACCGACCGTCGGCTTCGACATGTCGATCCCGCCCGTGGTGCTCGGCGCCGCCGTCGACGAGGACGGCAACCCGCTCTACGCGGTGCACACCTGCGGCGTCGACACCGGCGGTGTGGTCGCCACCGGCGGATACACCGTCATCCCGGAATTCGGCCCCGAGCTGCTGGCCCGTGCCGACACTGTGATCGTGCCCGGCACCCGCATCGCCCAGCCGCGGCAGGAGGGCACGCTGCCGCCCCGGGTGGCCGAGGCGCTGGCCACCATCCGGCCGGACGCCCGCATCGTCTCCATCTGCACCGGCGCGTTCGTGCTCGGCGCGGCGGGTCTGCTGGACGGCCGCCGCGCCACCACCCACTGGCAGTTCGCCGACCGGTTCCGCGCCCTCTACCCGAAGGTTCTCCTCGATGAGAACCTGCTGTTCGTGGAGGACGGAAACGTCTGGTCCTCAGCGGGATTGGCGGCTGGCATCGATCTGTGCCTGGATCTGATCCGCACCGATCACGGCAGCGCCGCCGCCAATGGCGCGGCCCGCTACTGCGTGGTGCCGCCCTGGCGTGACGGCGGGCAGTCGCAGTTCATCGAGCGGCAGGTCCCGGAGTCGGGCAGCGAGGGCACCGCGCCCACCCGCCGCTGGGCGCTGGACCGCCTGGACCGGGAGCTGGACCTGAACTCCCTTGCCGCGCATGCTCATATGAGCGTGCGCACCTTCACCCGCCGGTTCAAGGCCGAGACCGGCATGGCGCCGGGCGCGTGGATCCTGCAGCAGCGGGTCCGGCACGCCCGGCACCTGTTGGAGACCACCGACCTGACCGTGGACGAGGTGGCGCGCAGCGCGGGCATGGGCACCTCCGCCTCGCTGCGCCACCACATGCGCCTGGAGCTGGGCGTGCCGCCGCTGACCTACCGCAAGACCTTCCGCAAGCGCGAAACCCTGGAGACAGCATGACGATTCGCTGGATGTGGGCCTTCCTGGACCGTCCCGCCGCACAATTCGACGACAGCGCCCGGTTCTGGACCACCGTCACCGGCACCGAGCTCTCGGCGCCACGGGGCGAACGCGACGAATTCGTCACGCTGCTACCGGATTCCGGGGCCGCGACGGTCAAGATGCAGGCAATCGGCGGCCCCGCGCGCGTGCACCTGGACCTCGACGTCGACGATGTCGGCGCGGCCACCGAGCGTGCCCAGCAGCTGGGCGCCACCCTCGCCGCGGACTACATCCTCACCTCGCGCATCGGGTACGCCGTCCTGCACTCCCCCGCCGGAATGCCCTTCTGCTTCACACCTTTCCGCGATTCCGCGGGCCCGCTCACCCCGACCGTGACCGGCCCCGCCGGCGACCGCAGCCGACTCGACCAGATCTGCCTCGACATCGGCGCGAGCGACTACGAGACCGAGGCCCGGTTCTGGAACGACCTGACCGAATGGTCCTGGCGCCCCAGCACCCTGCCGGAATTCGCCCGCCTGTCCGCGCGTCCCGGCCTCCCGATCGACCTGCTGCTGCAACGCCTCGGCGATGACCGGCCCACGTCGGCGCACCCGGATATCGCCTGCACCGACATCGAGGCCACGGCGACCTGGCACGAGCGGCTGGGCGCACACCGCGCCGAACTCGGCAAGAACTGGATCGTCATGACGGACCCCGCCAGCCAGCCCTATTGTCTGACCGGCCGCCGGCCGGCCTGAGGCGCGGGATCGCCGAAGCCCCTGCGTGCTTCGAGGCTCCTCGGAGCCGGGAAGCACGCGGGGGCTTCGACGTAGCCGGTGCTGCTACTTGCGCTCGGTCTGCGGCTGGCGGCGTGCCGCTTCGCCGGAGTTGGCCAGCGCCTCGAGATCCTCGAGGAACTTCTCGATGCTGTCGGCCCGCGCCTGCGGCGAACCGATCTGCTCGCGCACCTTCTCCTCGGTGAGAGCGAGCATGGCGGCGGCCAGATCCTGCTCCAGGTCGCGGATCATCTGCCTGCGGTACTGCAGGATCTGATCGCGGCCCTGCTTGCGCACCCGCTCCACCTCGGCCGCGGCGGCCTCGCGCATCTGCAGGATGATGCGGTCGGCGTCGGCCCGGGCCTCTTCGCGCATGCGGTCGAGTTCGGCCTGTGCCTCGGCGACGGCATTGTCGTAGGCAGCCTTGGCGGTGGCCAGTCGCTGCGCCGCCGCCTCGCTCTCCTCGAGTTGCCGCCGGATCTGGTCCTGAGCGTTGTTCATGATCCTCTTCACCGGTGGCACAACGTATTTCACGAAGAACCACACGATGACAGCGAAGCCGAACAGCTGGCTGAAGAAGACGGGCCAATCGAAGGTGATGTTGTAAATACCCTCGGCGAGATGGGTATCGGTGAGGATCATGCAGACCCCCGTCCTCTCTGCTGGCCCGCGCTGGTCCGGGCACGATCGTTCCCGCCCAGGACCCGGCCGGCCAGGTCCTGAGCGAGTGGTTCGACGGCTTCGCGTAGTTCGGCGGCGACCTGGTCGGCCTCGGCGCGGAGGTGCGCCGTGGACTCGGCCACGATCTGGTCGGCCTCTTTCTGTGCCTCGCCGCGCATTTCCTCGAGGATCGCGCGCCCTTGGGCCCGGGCCTGGTTGCGGATGTCGGCCGCTTCCGTACGGGCTTTCTCGAGCGCGGACTCGTAGCGCGCCTCGGCTTCGGCGAAGGTTTCGCTGGCTTCCTTGGCGGTCGCCGTCGTGACCTCGACACGTGCCTCCCGCTCCGCCAGCACCTTTCGTATGGGCGGAACCACGAAGAACCAGATGACTCCGAGCACGATCAGGAAGATCACTAACTCAGCGAAGAAGGTGCCGTTGGGAACCAGGAAGTTCCCCGCGGCCTCCACATCCGTTCTGGGAGACATGATGACGTCTACTTACCGGGAGTAGCGAATACGAACAATGCCATGAACGCTAGATTGATGAAGTATGCCGCTTCGACCAGACCCACGGTCAGGAAGAAGTTCACGCGCAGGCGGCCCTCCGCCTCCGGCTGCCGGGTGACGCCGTTGATCAGAGCGGCACCGGCCAGACCGTCACCGATACCCGCGCCGATGGCACCGCCCGCCAGAATGATGCCGCCGCCGATGAGAGCGCCCTGGACGATACTCGCGGTTGCTGGGTCTGCCATTTTTCACTTCCTTTGACAAAGGGTTATAGCGCTGAACAGCTGAAGCCGCTCAGTGGTTTTCACTCTCCAGCGACATCGACTGGCTGAAGTAGAGGATGGTCAGCAGGGCGAAGATGAATGCCTGAATGGCTCCGACGAACAGGTCGAAGAGCTTCCAGATGGCATTCGGACCCCAGCTGATCCAGAAGGGGAACAACGTGATCACCGAAACCATGACGCCGCCCGCGAACATGTTGCCGAAAAGTCGCAGCGAGAGCGACAGCGGTTTGGCGATTTCCTCGACCACATTGATGAAAACCATGGGGCCCCAGCCGGTGTGGCCCTTCAGCAACTGTTTCACGTGCCCGCCCGGGCCGCGCCGCCACGCGCCCGCGGCGTGATAGAGCAGGAACACGAACAACGCGAGCGACAGCGTGAAATTGAAATCGGACGCCGGCGGCGCGATCAATTCCCCCGAACCGTACTGAACGGGCAAGACGGACAACCAGTTCGAGAGCAGGATGAAGGTGAACAGCGTGACCGCCAGTGGCAGCACGAACGGCGCGACCCTCATGCCGATGGCCGTCTCCACCTGGCTGCGCATCTGGACCGTGACGGTCTCGAAGAACAGCTGCACCCCGTTGGGCACCCCGGAGGTGATCTTCACCCGCAGGAAGAAGGCCAGGCCCAGCACGATCAGCGCGGCCACCCCCGTGGACACGATGGTGTCCACATTGAAGGTCATGCCCAGCAGATGCGCCTGGGCGTGGTCGCCGACATGGATCTTGGACTCCCCCGAGGACTCCTCGGCGGCCAGCAGCGCCGGCGCCGACGAATGGACGAGGGAAGCGACGGGAATGCTCATGACTGCTGTCGAAGCCCTTTCACCTCGGGCAGAGCGGTATGGAGTACCAGAATCAGCTGAAAGGCCGCCAGCCCGAAGAAGATTCCGACGCCGTAGGGCCGCGTCAGGAATGCCACCACAATCGACAACGCGGTCAGAATGAGCAGCCGCGACGCCGAGGACAGCGCCAATTTCTGTTTGCTGGGTGTTTCCGCATCCGTGATGCGCACGATGGACATCCAGGTAAGCCGGGCGTTCACCCAGCCGAGCGTCAGACCGGTGGCCATGAAAACACCCAGCAACAATCGATCGAACGCCCCTGTGACCATCAATGCCAGTATGCCGAAAGCGATTGCAATAGCACTCGCTCTACGCATCCGTAGCCTGTTGAGGTCCAATACGACACCGCCTCGCCGTCATCCCACCTCGTAGTGGGGCCGTGCATGATCAATAGCATACACAGCCCAACCTCGTTGCGGGGCAGTATTTTTGATCTTCAAATTGTTGATCTTGAAATTCTGAAACGCTTTTCAGCGAACTTTCCGCCACTTTATTCGGACATCAGTGTTGCACAGCCTTTTCCGCTCCGGTGCCGGTCAGCGACCGCACCTGCATCTCGGCGTACTTGGCGTCGTCGCGTTCCCTCGACAGCACGGTTCCCAGCCAGCCCAGAGCGAACGAAACCGGGATGGACACCAACCCCGGGTTGGCGAGCGGGAACCAATGGAAGTCATGGGATTTGATCATCGCTGTGGGCGCTCCGGAGACCGCCGGGGAGAACACGATCAACACGATCGTGACGGCCAGTCCGCCATAGATGCTCCACAGTGCGCCGGCGGTGTTGAAGCGCCGCCAGAACAACGAATACAGAATGGTCGGTAGGTTTGCCGAGGCTGCCACCGCGAAGGCCAGCGCCACCAGGAATGCCACATTCTGATTCTTTGCCAGAATGCCGCCCACGATGGCCAGCGCCCCGATCACCACTGCGGTGATCCGCGCGACCCGCACCTCGCCGTCCCTGCTGTCGCCGTTGCCGCGCTTGATGACATTGGCGTACACGTCATGGGCGAAGGACGCCGACGCCGTGATGGTCAGGCCCGCGACCACCGCCAGAATCGTCGCGAACGCCACGGCCGCAACGAATCCCAGCAGCACCGGCCCACCCAGTTCCAGGGCCAGCAGCGGCGCGGCCGCGTTCTCCTTGCCCGGCGCCTTGGCGATCTTCTCCGGCCCCACCAGCGCACCCGCGCCATACCCGAGCACCAGCGTGAACAGATAAAAAACCCCGATCAGGCCGATCGCCCACACCACCGACCGGCGCGCCTCCTTGGCCGTCGGCACCGTGTAGAACCGCATCAGCACGTGCGGCAGCCCGGCCGTCCCCAGCACCAGAGCCAGCGCCAGGGAAAGGAAGTCGAGCTTGCTGGTGCCGTTCTTGCCGTACTTGAAGCCCGGCTCGAGCAGCTTCGCGCCGGTCTTGCCGCCATGGTTCACCGCGTCGTGCAGCAGGCTCGAGAAGTTGAAGTCGTAGCGCCCCAGCACCCACACCGTCATGGCCGCGGCCGCGCCGATCAGCAGCACCGCCTTGACGATCTGCACCCAGGTGGTGCCCTTCATACCGCCGACGAGCACGTAGACGATCATGATCGCACCGACGACGGCGATCACCAGGTTCTGTCCCGCCGAACCGGATACACCCAGCAGCAGCGAGATCAGCACGCCCGCTCCGGCCATCTGCGCGAGCAGATAGAACAGGCTCACCGCCAGCGTGGAGGTGGCCGCCGCCGCCCGCACCGGCCGCTGCCGCATCCGGAAGGCCAGCACGTCACCGAGGGTGAATTTGCCGGTATTGCGTAGTAACTCGGCCACCAGCAGCAGCGCCAGCAGCCAGGCCACCAGGAACCCGATGGAATAGAGGAAGCCGTCGTAGCCGTACACCGCGATGGCCCCGGCGATGCCCAGGAAGCTGGCGGCCGACAGATAGTCGCCGGAGATGGCGATGCCGTTCTGCGGCCCGGAGAAGGCGCGCCCGGCGGCGTAATAGTCTGCGGCCGTGCGGTTGTCGCGGCTGGCCCACACCACGATGCCCAGCGTGATGACCACGAAGATCGCGAAGATGGTGATGTTGAGCCCGGGCCGGCTGCCCTCCACGGCCGCTGCCAGATACACGGTCATCGGGTCGGTCCTTCCAGTTCGGCACGGATCTGCTCGGCCATCGGGTCGAGGGCGCGGTCGGCGTAGCGCACGTAGAGACCGGTGATGACGAAGGTGGAAAGGAACTGCAGCAGGCCGAAGATCAGCCCGACGGTGATGTTCCCGCCCACCTTGTGCGACATGAAGTCGTGCGCGTAGTCGGCGAGCAGCACATACAGCGCGTACCAGGCCAGGAACAGAGCGGTCATGGGGAAGACGAAGCGCCGGAAGCGATGCCGCAGGCGCTGGAACTCGGGGCTGTCGTAGACCTCGGTCCATTCGAGATCCGGACGGCCGGTCTGGGATTCAGTTGTCAACTGCGATACCTCCTGGTGATCCCGGTCACAGTAACAACGAAGATGCTTGCGAGCGGGTCGAATAACCGCAGGTGAGATCGCAAATTAATCGATAAGTGAGCCGAAATTCATGGGGTCCGGCGGCCAGCTACCAACCGGTTTCCCCCGCGCTCCGATCGGGCGAGCCGGGCCCGCTGCCGGATGCCCATCGGTTGCGGTGGCAGAGTTCGATGTCATGCCGACGAATCGCTCCGTCACCCCGCGCTTGACGACCACCTCGTCCCTGCTCGCCGACCTCGCACCCGACCTACGCGCGGCGCTGACCCGCGTCCGCTACGACGCGGACACCCTGCTCGAGGCGCTGGGCGACGCCGCCCACGCCGCCCTCGGCCGCGGCGAACCGGTCCCCGTCCGCCGCGCCGCCGCCGATCTCGGCGAGCTCGGCACCCTGGTGCGCCTGCTGCTGCTCGGCGATCCGGTCCCCGAACGTGAAGCGGCAGCGGCCCTTTCGCCGGTGAGCATCGACCGCGCCACCGCGGCGGGGCTGCTGGAGCGCGACGGCGACGAGGTCCGCGCCGCCCTGGATCTGCGTCCCCTCGATCTCGGGGAGGGCACCCGCTGGGTGCTGTCCGACCTCGACGACTCCATGCGCCGCCGCAGCCTCGACGCCGACCACGTGCTCGGCGTCGGCCATGCCTCGCTGTCGCTGCTGCGCGCCACCCCGACCCGCCCGGTCGGCACGGTCCTGGATCTGGGCACCGGCTGCGGCGTGCAGGCCGTGCACGCCGCCGCCTACGGCCGCACCGTCACCGGCACCGACGTGAACACGCGCGCCCTCTGGCTGGCCGAGGCCACCGCCGCGCTCAACGATCTCGATATCGAACTGCTGGAAGGCTCCTGGTTCGAACCGGTGGCCGGCCGCCGCTTCGACCAGGTGGTGGCCAATCCCCCGTTCGTGGTGGGCCCGGCCCGCGTCGAGCACACCTACCGCGACTCCGGCCTCGCCCTCGACGGCGCGAGCGAACTCGTCATCTCCGGCCTCCCGGACCTCCTGAACCCGGGCGGCACCGCGGCACTGCTCGCCTCCTGGGTGCACCTCGACGGCCAGGACTGGCGCAGCCGCGTCGCGAGCTGGCTGCCAGACCACGGTATCGACGCCTGGATCGTGCAGCGCGACATCGCCGATCCGGCCCTCTATGTCGGTACCTGGCTGCGCGACGCCGGGTTGGATCCGCGCGAGGGCGCCGCCCAGGCCCGCGCCGAACGCTGGCTCGACGCCTTCCGTGACGCCGACGTCGAGGGCATCGGCTTCGGTTTCGTCTACCTGCGCGCCACCGACGGCCCGACCGAACTGCTCGCCGAGGACCTGACCCACGGCTTCGACGACCCACTCGGCCCCGAGGCCATCGCCTACTTCGAGCGCTCGGCCTGGCTGCGCGCCGCGGCCGCCGATCCCGACCTCATCCTCGACGCGCGCTACCAGGTCGATCCGGCCACCGCGCTCGAACGCGTCTATCTCCCCGGCGACGCGGGCTGGGCGCAGGCGGTGGCGCGGCTGCACCGCGGCGACGGCCCGCGCTGGCAGCACGAGGTCGACGACACCACCGCCGCACTGCTGGCCGGGATGCGCCCCGACGGCCTCCCCCTGCGCGAACTCCTCGAACTGCTGGCCTTCAGCGAAACCGGCGACGCCGCGACCCCCGACTTCGAGAGCGCGGCGATGACCGTGGTGGCCGGACTGGTCCGGCACGGTCTCGTTCACCCGCGCTGAGCGAGGGCTCTCCCCCGCCGACAGCCCCGCCGGCCGTCGGTATTTCCGCTGGAAACCGCTGCTGACGGGCGGTGAGGTCCGTCACGATCACATGTCGCCCAGATACCGATACGGGCGGCCGCGGGAATGCGCCCGAGCCGCGATTCGTTCAAGTACGTGCTCGAATCACGACGTCCGGGCAAGGCCCGTACACACGTATTCGCTTGTCGCGTCAGGAAGTTCGGGCGCGGCGGTGGGCAACCACCCGGTCACCGAGGGTCGTCCGCCGGTGGCGCGTGTTCCCGGCGATGCGCGCTTCTCAGGAACTTCTCAGCCGTGCGCCGTAAAAACCGCAGATCAGGCGCGGTTTACCGGTGGTCTGGCGGGGAACTTTCCTGAAGTCGGGTCCGTTGAACGGAGCGAGACACCACCGACAGGAGGCAAGTCATGACAAGCCCCGCCACCACTGACGTGCGCACCAGCGAACAAGACCTCGACGCCCAGAGCCCCGCCGCCGACCTGGTACGTGTGTACCTGAACGGGATCGGTAAGACGGCGCTGCTGACGGCGGCCGACGAGGTCGAGCTGGCCAAGCGCATCGAGGCGGGCCTCTACGCTCAGCACCTGCTGGAGACGAGCAAGCGTCTGTCCGCCGCGAAGAAGAAGGATCTGGCGATCCTGGTTCGCGAGGGTCAGGCCGCCCGCCAGCACCTGCTCGAAGCGAACCTCCGCCTCGTGGTCTCCCTCGCCAAGCGCTACACCGGCCGTGGCATGCCGCTGCTGGACCTGATCCAGGAGGGCAACCTGGGTCTCATCCGCGCCATGGAGAAGTTCGATTACACCAAGGGCTTCAAGTTCTCGACCTACGCCACCTGGTGGATCCGTCAGGCCATCACCCGCGGCATGGCCGACCAGTCCCGCACC
Organism: Nocardia sp. NPDC059229; assembly: GCF_042754165.1. Taxonomy (NCBI): domain Bacteria; kingdom Bacillati; phylum Actinomycetota; class Actinomycetes; order Mycobacteriales; family Nocardiaceae; genus Nocardia; species Nocardia sp. NPDC059229. Next base: position 23,878 of record NZ_JBHZAK010000028.1, on the reverse strand, counting down.
ATCCGCCTCCCCGTCCACCTGGTCGAGCAGGTGAACAAGCTGGCCCGCATCAAGCGGGAACTGCACCAGCAGCTCGGGCGGGAGGCCACCGACGCGGAACTGGCCAACGAGTCGGGCATCCCGGTCGACAAGATCGCCGACCTCCTCGACCACAGCCGCGACCCGGTATCCCTGGACATGCCGGTCGGCAATGACGAAGAGGCCCCGCTGGGCGACTTCATCGAGGACTCCGAGGCCACCTCCGCCGAGAGCGCCGTCATCGCCGGTCTGCTGCACCGCGACGTGCGCAGCGTGCTGGCCACCCTCGACGAGCGCGAACAGCAGGTCATCCGCCTGCGCTACGGCCTCGACGACGGCCAGCCGCGCACCCTCGACCAGATCGGCAAGCTCTTCGGCCTGTCCCGCGAGCGCGTCCGCCAGATCGAGCGCGAGGTCATGTCCAAGCTCCGCAAGGGCGAGCGCGCCGACCGCCTGCGCGCCTACGCCAGCTAGTTCACACCCGTGGAGCCGGTCCCCCTGCCCGGCTCCACACTCTGATCGTCGGGCCACTTTCGAGGCGCTGGCCCGATTCCGCCGGCCGATTCCGCTGCCCGAACGTCCCCTCCGGGCGCGCAGAGTCGGCCGGCGTTTCCATGCGCCGGGTCTTCCGATGCGAATGCGCTTGCCGGGCAGCGGCTTCCGCATCCCCTCCGGCCCAGGGTCAGAGCCGGGTCAGGGATTGGCAGGGGCTGGGGGCCGGAATGTCGCCGCGGAAGTAAGCGGTGGGCGGAACGCCCATGAGGGAGCGGAAATCGGCGGTCATATGGGATTGGTCGTAGTAGCCGGATGCTGTGGCCACGTGTGACCACGGCGTATTGCCCGCGGCGGCCAAGACCTGACGAACCCGGGCGATGCGGGCATAGTGCTTGGGCGACACGCCGATTCCGGCGGCGAACAGATTGCGCAGCTGGCGCTCGGAGACGGCCAGGTCCGCGGCCAGTGCGGTGACCGGGCCGGCGGTGTCCATGGCGGCGACCGCCGAATCCAGCAGCCGGCGGTGGTCGCGGCGAACCGAATCCTCCGAGAGGCGGTGCGGGAGAACGGCTTCCAGGAAGGGGGCGACCTCGTCGGGATCGAGCTCGAGCAGCCGGTCGGCGAGATCGGCGACCGGGCCGGGCAGGTCCGACAGCACGGCGATCCGGTCGGTCAGCTCGGCGGCCGCGATGCCCAGCAGGGACTGGGACGCACCGGGAGCCAGGCGGATTCGGGTGCAGCCCGCGGCCGTGTCCGGGCTGGAGTAGGTGGCGCGAGTGCGCGGGCCCAGCACCCATGCGTCCCGGCGGCCGTATTCCTCGGTGCGCAGCACGATCGAGGTGACCGCCTGGGGAATGTGGGTGAAGGCGGCGGACCCAGGGTGGACGGTCGGAATGTGGGCGATCTCGGTGATCCACGGACGCAGCGCGGCAGGCGGGGTCAGGCGGCGTTCGAGGTCCTCGGCGGTCACGACGGGAGCCAGGGTTTGCGCAGTGGTCACCCGATCAACTCTAGGCAGCTTCGGCGGTCACGGGTGTGCCGGTTTTTCCTATAGCCGGACGGGGGTGGGTCGGCAGGGTGATTCCCATGATCGTTATCACCGGTGCCACGGGCACCATCGGAAGTGAAGTCGTCCGGCAGCTGGCGGCGCGCGGGGTGAAAGTGCGCGCGGTGACCCGGAATCCGGAGAGCGCCCAGGTCCCCGACGGCGTCGAGGTGGTGCGCGGCGACTACGCCGACACCGCGTCGATGGCCGCGGCCTTCAGCGGGGCCGAAGCCGCATTCCTGGTCGGGCTGCTCGGACCCGACTATGTCGAACTGGATCGCGCGCTGATCGAGGCGGCCCGCGACGCGGGCGTCCAGCGCCTGCTGAAGCTGTCCGCCATCGGCACCGGCGACCCCGATCTGGGCCGGGTCGGCACCTGGCACGCGCCCGGCGAGCGGGCGGTCCGGGACAGCGGCGTGGCGTGGACCATCCTGCGGCCCAGCAGTTTCGCGTCGAACACCCTGAGCTGGAGCGCAGCGATCAAGGCGGGGCAGCCGGTGCCGAATATGACCGGCACCGGCGCGCAGGGTGTGGTCGATCCGCGTGACGTCGCGGCGGTGGCGGTGGAAGCGCTGCTCTCCGACGCGCATTCGGGCCGGGTGCTCACGCTCACCGGCCCGGCCTGGCTGACCACGCGCGAACAGGCGGACGTCCTCGCCGCCGCGCTCGGCAGCCCGATCGAGGTCACCGATATTCCGCACGACGCGGCACGCGAGTTCATGCTGGAGGCGGGCATGTCCGAGGAATTCGCGGCCGGCGCACTGGCCGGTCAGGCCTACGTGGCCGCGGGCGCGAACGCCATCATCACCGGCGATGTCGAGCGGGTGCTCGGCCGCGCGCCGCGCGGCTACGCCGACTGGGTGCGCGACCACACCGACGCCTTCACGGCCTGACGTCCCCGCCCCGGCCGTTCCCGGGCCTACTCCGGGGTCTGCTGGACCGGCGCGGCGTCCGCGAGAACGGACTCCAGCCGGTCCAGCATGCCCTTCCAGCCACCGCCCATGATGCTGCGCGCCCGCTGCATGACCGGATCCTCCGGATCGAAACCACGGTGGCTGAACAGGATTCGGGTGCCGTGTCCCTCCGGCCGCAGGGTCCAGCTGATCACCCAGCCATTGTCCCGATCAGACCTCGCGTCGTTCCAGCTGACGCTGAGCAGCTGCGGCGCAACGACTTCCAGCACCTCGCCGCGAATCTCGCCGGAGAAGTTCTGGCCGGGCATGGGCTGGGTCCTCATCTCGAAGACCGTGCCCACCACCGGTTCGAAACCGATGGGCCGCATCATCCACTGCCCCATGAGTTCCGGCGTGGTGAGCGCGCGCCACACCTTCTCCGGCGAATGCGGGTAGTAGTGATCGAGTTCGATCGTGGTGATGTCGTCGGTCATCATCGGTCCTTCTCCTCGGGATCGTCGGGCATGGCATCCAGCACCGCGCCCAGGTCGCGCAGCCGGGCCCGCCAGAACCGTTCGAACGGATCGAGCCAGGACTGCAAGTCGTGCAACGGTTCGGGTTCCACCCGGTAGAACCGCTGCCTGCCGCGCTTGTCCTCGGCCACCAGCCCCGCATCTCGCAGCACCTTCAAATGCTCCGACACACTGGGCCGCGCCATATCGAAGCGCTCCGCGATCACCTGCACCGACTGCTCCCCCTCGAGCAGCAGCTCGAGAATGTCGCGCCGGGTGGGATTGGCCAGCGCGCCGAACACCCGATCGGCGGTCCCGGACTTCAAGCGGTACGGCATGACCACACGATAGGTAGGAAACCACCTACCCGTCAACCGTAGGATTTCTCCTACCCAATTGGCCGAAGGATGGCCACGGAGTCGGACACCGTGGCCATCGAAACGAAATTACGGAACTCAGAACCCGAGACTGCCGGTGCCGATGCTGCCGCCACCACCGCCGCAACCCGTCGTCGAGGGAGTCGGGACCGGGGTACCGGCGGGCGCCGGAGCGACCACCACGGTCTGCGTCACCGAATCCGAACCCTGCGAGAGCGTGACCGTGTGAGTGCCCGCGGTCGTCGGCGTCCAATCGGCGCCGAACCCGGCCTCGTCCATCCCGGGATAGAAGGCATAGAAGCAAACCCCGTTGTCGCGGAAGATCACCCGCGAGCTCGCGGTCGGGAACAGCGAACCACCGGCCATCGCCTGGATGCCCGCGGTCGCGCCGACCACGAAGCCACCGGAGGGCGGGATGATCTTCATCTGCAGCAGGCCGTCCGCCGAAGCAGTCGCCGCGGCCATTCCGACCACAGCGGCCCCGGCCATCAAACTCGCTGCGCCCCAGCCGATTCGGCGACGGAGCGTCCTATTCGTACTCATTCGAAACTCCTGTTCGTCGACCCCGCCGATGGGGTCGACGAACACTAACGTTCGCAGAGTGTGAAATATCGAGATTCCACTTATCTCGGCTGCCCCAGCTTTCCGGGGCAGCCGAGTCCCTTCGGGGGCAGCCGAGCCAGGGCCGAGTGCGGCTAGCCGGAGTTGCGGAGTGCGGTGGCCAGGCCGTTCATGGTGAGCAGGATGCCGCGTTCGACGAGTTCGGAGGTGTCGCCGGCCCGGCGGCGGCGTAGCAGTTCGACCTGGAGCTGGTTGAGGGGTTCGAGGTACGGGAAACGGTTGTGGATGGACTCGGCCAGGGCCGGGTTGTCGGCGAGGAGTTCGTCGGTGCCGGTGATGGCGGCGTGCATGCGGGCGGTACGGGTGAACTCGTCGCAGATCATGTGGAAGACGGTGTCGCGCAGGGCTTTATCGGGGACCAGGCCGGCGTAGGAGGCGGCGATGTCCATGTCCGCTTTGGCCATCACCTGGGCCAGGTTGGACAGGACGGTGCGGAAGAAGGGCCAGCGGCGGTAGAGGTCGGAAAGGGTGGCCAGGCGGGCCGGGTCGTCGCCGATCCACTGTTCGAACGCGGTGCCGGTGCCGTACCAGCCGGGGAGCATGACGCGGGACTGGCTCCAGGCCATGACCCACGGGATGGCGCGCAGGTCGTAGACGGAGTTGGTGGGCTTGCGGGAGGCGGGGCGGCTGCCCAGGTTCAGGTCGGCGACCTCCGCGATCGGGGTGGAGGCCCGGAAGTAGTCGACGAAGCCGGGGGTCTCGTGGACCAGCTTCGAGTACGCCGCGCGGGCCGATTCGGCCAGATCGTCCAGCATTTCGTAGGCGGGTTCGGCATCCGCGCCCAGGCCCTCGACATCGAGCAGGGTGGACTCCAGGGTGCCCGCGACGAGCGCCTCCAGATTGCGGTAGGCGGTGCCGGGATCGGCGTACTTGGTGGAGATGACCTCGCCCTGCTCGGTCAGGCGCAGCGCACCGCGCACCGCACCGGCGGGCTGGGCCAGGATGGCGTCGTAGCTGCGGCCACCGCCGCGGCCGACGGTGCCGCCGCGACCGTGGAAGAGCCGCAGGCGGATTCCGGTCTTGCGGGCCACCTCCACCAGGTTCAGCTCGGCGCGATACAGCGCCCAGTTGGCGGCCAGATACCCGCCGTCCTTGTTGGAGTCGGAGTAGCCGAGCATGACCTCCTGCTGCATGCCACGCGCGGCCACCAGCCGCTGATAGGCGGGCACTTCCAGTGCGGCGCCGAGGATTTCGGCACCGTCGCGCAGGTCGTCGATGGTCTCGAACAGCGGCACCACCCCGACCGGGCTGGACGGCGGAGACCCCGCGCCGCCCGGATCGAGAATGCCCGCCTCCTTCAGGAGCAGGGCGGCTTCGAGCATGTCGCTCACCGAGGTGCACATGCTGATGATGTAGTTGGGCACGGTGTCCGGGCCCAGATCGTCGAGCGCGGCATTGGCGGCGCGCACCACTCCGAGTTCCTTGGCGGCGAGCTCGCTCAGCGCCGCGTTCGGTCCGACCAGCGGCCGGCGCGTGGTCAATTCGGCGGACAGCAACTCGACCCGCCGAGCCTCGTCGAGGGAGGCGTAGTCGGAATGCACTCCGGCCCAGGCGAACAGCTCGGCCACGACCTGCTCGTGGGTTTCCGAATTCTGGCGCATGTCCAGGCCCTGCAGATGAAACCCGAAGGTCTGCACCGCGGCCCGCAGCGTGGCCAGCTGGTCATCGGCCAGCAGCCCGTCGCCGGATGCGCGCATGGACGCGTCGACCACGCCCAGATCGGCCAGCAGCTCCGCAGGCCCGGCGTACGGTTGCGCGCCGACATCGATGCCGTCCGTGGGGATTTCCCCCAGCGCCCGGCACGCGGTGGCGCTCAGCCGCGCACGGATACCGCGCACGGCACGGCGGTACGGCTCGTCGGCGCGCTGCGGCGAATCGTCGAATCCGGCGTCGGCGAGAGCCGACAGCTCCGGGGTCACCGGCACCAGTCGCGCCGACTGCGACAGCGTCTTCTCCAGTTCCAGCAGCGATTTCAGGTACCGGTCGAACGCGACCGCACCCGCGCGGTGGGTGGCCCGGTGCACCACGTCGGCGGTGACGAAGGGATTGCCGTCCCGGTCGCCGCCGATCCACGAGCCGGGCCGCAGGATCGGGCGCGCCAGCAGTTCGTGGCCGGGCCACCGCGATCGCAGCGCGGCCCGCACCTGATCGTTGATGCGCGGGATGACATCGAACAGCGTCAGGTCGTAGTAGCGCAGCCCGACCTCGATCTCGTCCTGAATCCGCAGGCGCGCCAGCCGGATCAGCGCCGCCCGCCACAGCTGCAGCACCTGCCGGCGGATGTCGACCTCGAGCTCGGCGAACTCCGGCTCGTATTTGTTGTAGCGCTGCCGCTGCCGCATGAGCTCGGTGATCCGGGCCTGCACATCGAAGATGGTGCGGCGCCGGGTCTCGGTCGGATGCGCGGTGATGACCGGCGACACCAGGGCGTCGGCGAGCAGGTCGGCCACCACGTCCCCGTCCGGCCCGGCGGCGTCGAGCTTGCGGTAAGTGGCGGCCAGGCTGGATTCCTGGGGCGGCTCCCCCGCCGCCACGTGCACCGCGCGCCGCCGATCCCGCTGCAGGTCCTCGGCCAGATTGGCCAGCAGCAGGAAGTGGCTGAAGGCGCGGATCACCGGGATGGCGGCGCGGATGTCGACATCGCGCAGCATGTCGGCCACCGCGCTGCGCTCCACCTCGGAGCGGCGAATCCGGAAGGCCTCCACCCGGACCCGCTCGATCAGGTCGAAGATCTCCGCACCCTCGTGGTCGCGAATGGTGTCACCGAGGATCCCGCCGAGGAACCGAATGTCGTCGCGCAGTGGCGCGGTCGCTGTCTCGATCTGGTGTGCCTGCACTACGTTCACCTCTCCGAAGCACTGCTTCTGGTGTCCCGGGCCGCTCGTCCTTGTCGTAGTCGGGGGTCGGGGCGGCTGCTCAACCCATCCGGCGCGGACCGATGTCGAACCTGTTGGGTTCCGGCCCGATCCGAACCCGTCCGTACAGCACGGCCGCGCCTTCCGGCGAGGCCAGTACCGGTTCGCACTGCAGCTCCCGCACCTCCGGCAGGTCGTCGCACAGCGCCGAGATCCGTTGCGCCAGTTCGGCCAGCGCGCCCTTGTCCACCGGTTTGCCGATATCGCGGCCGCCCACGGTGCCCGACAGCAGCGGGGCGGCGCGGGGCGCGTCGATGAGTTCGGCCGACTCCGCCTCGGTCAGCGGCAGTGCCCGGTAGACGCGGTCGCCGAGCAGATCGATGATGGTGCCCGAGAGCCCGAAACTGATGACCGAACCGAACGACGGGTCGTCCTGCACCCGGAAGGTGCAGCCCACGCCCTTGGTCGCCATGCGCTGAATGTGCACCGGATTGCCCGAGATCTCGCTCAGGTCGGTGAACGCGCGCCGCACCGCGTCCGGGCGCCACAGATCCAGCCGCACCCCGGTGAGATCCGGTCGATTGCGCCACATTTCGCCGGTCGCCTTGGCGGCCACCGGAAAACCCAGCTCCTCGGCCGCGTCCACCGCGGCGTCGGCGTCGAGCACCTCGCGGAACTCCACCACGCGAATCCCGTAGCAGCCCAGCAGTTCCGCGGCCTGCAGGTCGGTGAGCCAGTGCGCCGAGTCCGCGTTCATCCACTCCGCCACCAGTTCCCGTGCCCGCGCGGTGTCGACGCCGCCCGGACGGACCACCGGCGACAGCGGTCGGGTACGCCAGTCGGCGTAGCGGCGCGCCCGGGCCAGCGCCCGCGCGGCCCGTTCCGGATCCCCGTAGGAGGGAATGGAACCGCGCTCGAGAATTCCGCCCAGCCCGCGCGTAGCGAGCAGGTTGGGCATGCCCTGATCGGCGACGAAGGTGGTGAGAACCGGTGTGGCGGGATCGGATTGGGCGCCGGAGCGAATGGCCTCGGCAAAGGAGACGACCGCCGCCGGCACCGGCGGCGAATAGATGACGATGACCGCGTCCACAGCCCGGTCGGTGACCGCCGCGGCGACGGCGGTCAGGTAGTCCGCCGGACTCGCCTGCGGCCCGAGGTCGGTGGGCTCATCGACCTCGAGTCCCTCCCCGCGCGCCGCGTCGACCGCCAGCCAGCTCAGCGCGGCGCTGTTGCCGATCACCGCCAGCCGCGGCCCGGCGGGCAGCGGCTGATAGGCCAGCAGCATGGCGCAGTCGAAAAGCTCGGTGATGGAATCGACCTGGATGATCCCGGCCTGCGCGAACAGATTGCGCACCAGCGACCGGTCCAGGTCCCGGTCCCCCTCCACCCGTGCGGCATAGCGGCCGCTGTTCACGGCCACAATGGGTTTGGTGTGCGCGACCCGCCGCGCGATGCGGGAGAACTTGCGCGGATTGCCGAAGGTCTCCAGGTACAGCAGCACCACATCGGTGTCCGGATCGCTGTCCCAGTACTGGAGCAGGTCGTTGCCGGAGACGTCGGCGCGGTTGCCGGCGGAGACGAAGGTGGACAGTCCCAGCTGCCGCGCCGCCGCCTCACCGAGAATGGCCGCGCCCAACGGTCCGGACTGGCAGAAGAATCCGATGCGCCCGCGCCCGGGCAGCACCGGTGCGAGGGTGGCGTTCAGGGCGATCCGCGGATCGGTATTGGCGATACCGAGCGCGCTCGGCCCCACCACCCGCATACCGTGCGCCCGCGCGGCGTCGACCAGCTCCCGCTCGGCCTGATAGCCGTACGGACCGGTCTCGGAGAATCCGGCGGTCAGCACCACCAGCCCCTTGACGCCCTTGGCCATGCAATCGTCGAGCACCGACCCGATCTCGGTGGCGGGCACCGCGATCACCGCCAGATCGACCTCGTCGGGAATGTCGCGCACCGTCGGATACGCCCGCACCCCGCGCACGGCCGTGCGATTGCGGTTCACCGGGAACACCGGCCCCTGGTAGGCCCCCGACAGCAGATTGGCCAGCACCGCGCCACCCACCCGGCTGGTCGACGGCGTGGCCCCGATCACCGCGATGGACTTGGGCGACAACAGGTTCCCGACACTGCGCGCCTCCGAGGCCCGCTCCCGCGAATCTCGCACCGACAGCAGCGCCTCGGTGGGGTCGATGGCGAACTCCAGATGCAGCACCGACCCGTCGCGGCTGCGCTGCACCTGATATCCGGCGTCCCGGAACACCTGCACCATGGCATTGTTCTCGGCCAGCACCTCGGCCACGAAGGTCGCGAAATCGTTCTCGGCCGCCGCACCCGCCAGATGCTCGAGCAGAATCGACCCCAGCCCACGCCCCTGATGGCCGTCGGCGACCACGAAGGCCACCTCGGCCGCACGGGGTCCCGGCCGATCGGCCAGGTACTCGTAGCGGCCCACCGCGATGATCTCGTCGCCGAGCTCGGTCACCAGCCCGACCCGGTCCCGATAGTCGACGTGCGTGGTCCGGTACAGATCCTTCGGCGTCATGCGCGGGTACGGACCGAAGTACCGCAGATACCGGGTGCGGTCCGACAGCCCCTCGTGGAACCGCTCCAGCGCCTCCGCGTCGTCGGGGGTGATCGGCCGCAATCCCACCACGCCACCGTCGGAGGCCAGCACGTCGGCGAACCAATGCTCCGGCGGCGAAGGCGGATTCACGGGTGTGCCGGGCGTGTCCGAGGGCAGGGCCGGGGCGGCGGAGTCAGTCACGGGGATCCTCCGGATCCAGGCCGAGCAGGCCGAAACTCGCCCGGCGCGTAGCCAATACGGATATGTCGAGAGCCCGGCGGGCGCGGTCGGCGCGCTCGTCGCCGGTGTCGCGGCCGCCCCCGGGGCCGTCCCAGCGCGCGAAGCCGATATCCGCGCCGTCGCCCATGCTCTCGGGCACGGCGACCATGGGCGCGTAGGCGCCCACCTGCTCACGCCACTGCGGCGGCGTCGGGGTGGCGGGATCGATGGTGCGGCCCAGAGCCGTTGCCAGCAGATGGGTCCAGGCCCGGGGCACCACCCGGATCAGCCCGTACCCGCCGCCGCCGACCGCCAGCCAGCGGCCCTCGGCATACCGGTCGGCCAGATCGCGCATGGCGATGAAGGCCGCGCGCTGACCGTCCACCGTGAGTTCCAGATCCGCCAGCGGATCCTCGCGGTGGGTGTCGACCCCGCACTGGCTGATCACGATCTGCGGCCGGAACGCCGCCAGCGCACCCGGCACCACGGCATGGAAACCGCGCAGCCACAACGGATCCCGGGTGCCGGGCATAATGGGCAGATTGATGGCTGTCCCCTCGGCCGGACCCGAACCCGTCTCCTCCGGCCATCCGGTGTTGGGCCACAGCGTCGCCGGGTGCTGATGCACCGAAATGGTCAGCACGCGCGGGTCACCGTAGAACACCCGCTGCACGCCGTCACCGTGGTGCACATCCACATCGACATAGGCGATGCGGTCGAACCCGTTGTCCAGCAACCACGAAATCGCCACCGCTACATCGTTGTACACACAGAACCCCGCTGCCGAGGCCGGCATGGCGTGATGCATACCACCACCGATGCTCACCGCCCGCCGGGTGCGCCCGGCCGCGATCTCCTGCGCCGCGGCCAGGGTGCCGCCCACGATCACCGACGCCGCCTCGTGCATGTGCGGGAAGACCGGATTGTCGGCCGAGCCGAGTCCGTAGGGCGGTGCGGTCGGAGCGGGTCCGGGAGGTTGATGAGCGTGCTTGACCGCCTCGATGTAGTCGTGGGTGTGCACCCGCAGCAGTTCCGATTCCGCGGCCGCCCCGGGTGTGATCCGCTCCACTCCGTCGAGCAGTCCGAGCCCCTCGGCGAGCGCCATGGTGAACTGCAGCCGCACCGGCCGCATGGGATGCTCCGGGGTCCAGGTGTAATCGAGGAACCGATCGGACCAGACGACGGTTCCATCGCCGGCAACGGTTCCATCGCCAATGGGGGTTCCGTCACCACGAACTCGGCCAGGCATACCTGCCACGCTAATGCGTCGCACGAGTTCGTAGTCTTTGGACACCGCAATGCTGTCGTACCGGGATGGCAGGGTATCGCCGACGCTGTGTGCGCACGGAGAACCCGCAGGGAACACGCTGCCCGTCCTGGGTGTTGACAGTAAGTTCGCGAAATAAGCTGTCGCCCGGTGCAGCCGCCGTGCATGGGTAGAATTCGTGCCGACGAAGGGGTTTAACAGGTGAAGGATCTGGTCGACACCACGGAGATGTATCTCCGTACCATCTACGACCTCGAGGAGGAGGGTGTCACGCCGCTGCGCGCGCGCATCGCCGAACGTCTCGAGCAGAGCGGCCCGACGGTGAGCCAGACGGTCGCGCGGATGGAGCGCGACGGCCTGCTGACCGTCGCCGGTGATCGCCACCTCGAACTGACCGAGAAGGGCCGCGCCATGGCGGTCGCCGTGATGCGCAAGCACCGGCTCGCCGAGCGATTGCTGGTCGACATCATCGGGCTGGAGTGGGAGAACGTGCACGCCGAGGCGTGCCGCTGGGAGCACGTGATGAGCGAGGAGGTCGAGCGCCGCCTGGTCGAGGTGCTCAACCACCCCACCACCTCCCCCTACGGCAATCCCATTCCGGGTCTGGACGAACTGGGCCTGCAGGCCAATGCCTCCGCCGACGAGAAGCTGGTCCGGCTCAGCGATCTGCCGACCGGGCAGGCGCAGGCCGTGGTGGTGCGGCGGCTCTCGGAGCACATCCAGACCGATCCGGAGACCATCAATCAGCTCCGGGAGGCGGGCGTGGTGCCCGATGCCCGCGTGACCGTGGAGACCAAACCGGGTGCGGTGATCATCTCGGTGCCCGGCCATGAGGGATTCGAACTGTCCGACGAGATGGCGCACGCCGTCCAAGTGAAGTTGGTCTGATACGTGAAGCTTCTGGTTACCGGAGGCGCCGGCTACGTCGGTGGCGTCTGCGCGCAGGTTCTGCTCGAGGACGGCCACGAGGTCGTGGTCGTCGACGATCTGTCCACCGGCAATGCCGACGGCGTTCCAGCCGGGGCCAAGTTCGTCGAGGGCGATATCGCCACCGCGGGCGCCGAGCTCATCGCGGCCGAATCCTTCGACGGCGTGCTGCATTTCGCGGCCCAGTCGCTGGTCGGCGAATCGGTGGCGGCGCCGGAGAAGTATTGGCACGGCAATGTGGTGAAGACCCTCGCGCTGCTCGAGGCCATGCGCGACGCGGGCACCCCCCGGCTGGTGTTCTCCTCCACCGCGGCCGTGTACGGCGAGCCGAAGCAGGTGCCGATCGTCGAGGACGCGCCCAAGCAGCCGACCAACCCCTACGGCGCGTCGAAGCTGTCCATCGACTACGCCATCACCTCGTACGCGGCGGCGCACGGTCTGGCCGCGACCAGCCTGCGCTATTTCAATGTGGCCGGCGCGTACGCCGGGCTCGGCGAGAACCGTGTGGTGGAAACCCATCTCATCCCCCTGGTGTTGCAGACCGCACTGGGTCATCGTGAGTCGATCTCGGTGTTCGGCACCGACTACCCGACGCCGGACGGCACCGCGGTGCGCGACTACATCCACATTCGCGATCTGGCGCAGGCGCACCTGCGGGCGCTGGCGCAGTCGCAGCCGGGCGTGCACCGCATCTTCAATCTGGGCAGCGGCACCGGTTTCTCGGTGCGCGAGGTCATTTCGGCGTGCGCGCGGGTGACGGGCCTGCCGATCAATTCGGTGGACGCGCCGCGCCGTGCCGGTGACCCCGCCGTGCTGATCGCCTCCAGCGCCAAGGCCATCGCCGAACTCGGCTGGCGGCCCGAGCACACCGATCTCGACGAGATCGTCTCCGACGCCTGGGATTTCCTGCGCTCGCTGGGCGACCGCGCGCACAGCGCACGCTGAGTCCGCGGCGCCGGCCGCATTGTCATCGCGGCTCCGGCCCGAGGTGGATGCCGAGTTCGGCCGCCGCCTCCCGGCCGGAGTCCGCGAGGCGGCCCAGCCGCTCCGGTCGCAAACCCGTCTGTAAGCCGAGGTCCAGCAGCATCGCCATGCGGTGCTTCGGATCGGCGGCCAGCGCGGCGTCCAGCGCTACGCCCGCGAGCGGGCCGTCCCCGCGCGTGTAGGCGCAATAGCCCAGCAGTGCCGCCGCTTCGGCGCGATCCGGATCCGGCAGCGCCCGCGCCAGCTGCAGCCACAACGCCTCAGCACCGTCGGCGCGCGGGCCCGGGGCGAGCCCGAACATGATGTCGCGCAGCGCCGAATCCCGCAGGGCCACGGCCACATCCGCCACCTCGGCCGGCGTGAGCCGGGCACCGGTCTCGACGCGTTCCAGGTAGCGCAGCACCCGGCACACCTCGAGCCGCAGCTGTACGCGCGGATCGCCGCGCTGCACAACCCGGGCCAGCCGCCGGGCCGCGGCGGCGACCGCCACCTCCAGGGCGGTGGCGGTGGCGTCGCGTGCCACCGGGTCGACGGCGAGGATATCGGTCAGCTCCCGCCGGGAACCGCGCAGCGGACGGCCCGCCAGCACATGCTGCAGCGTTACCATCGAGGCCGCCGGATCCGATTGCAGTCCGCGCGACCACGGTCCGGACAGCGTCCACCACGGCAGTTCGGCGCCGATGGCCTGCACCGCCCAGGCCCCCGCCAGCTGCACGGCGTCGACATCCAGCCGATGTTCCAGCGCCGCAACGAGATCGTGGTGCTTGCGCGCCCGCACGCCCCGGTGCTTGCGGGTCGGCACTGTGGCCCGGTCGTCGACGACGAGGGCCAGCGCCGCGACGGCCCGGTGCCGCACGCAGATGCCCGCGACCCGCTCGACCAGCATCCCCATCGCACTCCGCCCGGGATTGTCCAGATCCATCCGGGTCACCACCTCGACCGCCGCGGTATCCGGCGACGCCTGATCCGCTCGCAGCACCGTCACCACCAGCGACCGTGCGGGCATGAACCCGAGCATTGCCGGGACGGCCGCGATCAGATCGCCGGGCGCCCGCAGCCGCGCCCCGGGCTCGCCGGGATCTTCGAAGGGAGGATCGGCAGCAGGCTCGGGACGATCGGGTGGCTCGGGCTCGACAGCCGACTTCGGCTCGACGGGTGGGGTGGGTTCGACGGGTGGCGTGGGCTCGCTGGGTGCGTTCATGCCGTCGAGAGTGCGCCGCGCCGCAGACCGCCCCGGGCGGCCGACCTCGGGTTTCGCTGAGGCTGTGGATGTTTCGGCGCGCCGTGGACTACTCGGCGAGCCCCGGGCGGGTAGGGCCGCGAGCTGTCGGTGCCCGCTGCTACCGTGCGCCCGAACCGCCGGACCCGAACTTGAAATAGATTCGTTTCATTTTGACCGAGCGGGCGCGGTCACACTGTTACAGTCCGCCTCGGCACTGGTCCTGCGCCGTGCCGGAAGGAGTGTCCTGCACAGTGCCGGAAGGAGTATCGCGCCATGCCGAGCACGATTCATCACGGCCGGGACTCACCCAGGATCTCCAGGTAGTGCGGATTGGACATGATGCCCAGGACATTGCCGAACGGGTCCACCACCGAGGCCGTCACGAACCCGGTCCCCTCGCCGCGTTCGATGATCGGCTCGTAGACGGTGGCTCCCATGCCGAGCAGCCGCCCGAAGGTGGCCGCCACATCGTCGACATGCCAGTTCACGATCTGACCGCCCGGGACATCCGGGTGCGAGGGCGCGAACTTCCTGTTGATGATCCCGAGCTCGGCCTGGTAGTCACCGATGCGGAATTCGTAGTACCCGCCGGGCACGGTGAAATACGGTGCGACACCGAGCAGTTCGCTGTACCAGTCCTTGGCCGCCTCCAGATCGTCGGCGAAGTAGTTGACGGTGGCCATTCCACGCAGCATGGTCGCTCTCCTGGGTCGAGGGTGGTTCTCGGTCTGAATCCATCATCGCGCTCAAAGTGCTCACCGAATGAGCACTTTACCGGGCAGAATTCCGGATATGCGCGCGGATCGACTGGTGGCCACCCTGCTGTTCCTGCAGACCCGGGGACGGGTCACCGCGGCGGAGGTCGCGGCCGAGCTCGAGGTGTCGGTGGCGACCGCGCGCCGGGACCTGGAGGCCCTGTCCACGGCCGGGATTCCGATCTACCCGCAGCCCGGACGCGGCGGCGGCTGGGCCCTGGTGGGCGGTGCACGCACGGATCTCAGCGGCCTCACCGCCGCCGAGGCCCAGGCCCTGTTCCTGTTGCTGGGCCCGGTGGCGACGGCCACACCCGCCACCAAGTCGGCCCTGCGGAAATTGTTGCGCGCCTTGCCGCAGCCCTTCCGTACCGAGGCCGAGGCGGCGGCGGGCGCGATCGTGGTGGACCCGGCCCGCTGGGGCGAATCGGACCAGCGGCCGCCCGCGCTGGTGGAGGAGTTGCAGCGAGCGGTGGTGCGCCGCCGCCGGATCCGGTTCGCCTACGACCGGGCCGGGCGGCAGACCGAGCGGGTGGTCGATCCGTGGGGCCTGGTGGACAAGGACGGCAACTGGTACCTGGTGGCCGGAACCGAGCACGGGCAGCGGACCTTCCGCGTGGACCGGATCGCCACCCTGGCGATCACCGACGAGATCGCCCGCCGGCCGGAGGATTTCGACCTGTCGACCGCCTGGTCGGAGGTGGTCGAGGAGGTCGAACGGCACCGCTCCGCCCTCTCGGCCACCGTGCTGATCCAGGCTGCGCTCGCGCCGGTGCTGCGCAAACAGCAAGGGCGGCACTGCGTTCTGGACGGTATGACCGGCGACGGGCGGGTCCGGGCCCGGATCACCGCGCCGACGCCGCTCATGATCGCCCAGCAGTTGGCGGGCTGGGGCGCGGCTCTGGAGGTGGTCGAGCCGGAGTCGGTGCGCGCCGAACTCGCCCGGCTGGGCGCCGAGCTGGTGCAGCGCTACCGAACCGGCGAGTAACCGCTTCCCTGTTATGCGATAACCGAATCATGTTGCAGCAGTGGCGATTTCGCTCAATTGAGCGGCCCGCCACTGTTACAGTCCGCCCGGCGCGACCCCTTCAACGCGCCGAAAGGATTCACCCATGAGTAATCAGCTCTCCCCGGATCTGCGACGGTCCGCCGCCGGCGCCTGCGCGGTCGCGGCGCTCGCGGTCGTGGCCGGGTCGGTACTGGCCGCCCCGGCCGGGGCGGCGGTCGACAACATCAATGTCGCCGGGCTCACCAGCGACAAGACGTGCTCTGTCGCCAACGGCTGCTCCATCCAGGCCTCGCTGTCCGGCTCCGACCAGCTCAGCCCGGTCGACTTCCTGGTGAACGGCGCGGTCATCGGCACCCTCACCCCGACCTCGTACGGCGCCGGCGCCGCGGCGAACATGCCCTGGCATCCGACCTCCGACGGCACCTACACCATCGGCGTCCGGCAGGGCCTGGCCCAGGCGACCATCGTCTACGTCGTCGGCCAGGGTGGTTCCTGCCCGCCGGTTTCCTCGCTGTTCCCGGGCTCGTCGAGCAGCGGGTCCGCAGGCAGCGGCTCGGCCAGCGGCTCGGGCGGAAGCGGTTCCGCGGGCAGCGGCTCGGCCAGCGGCTCGGGCGGAAGCGGTTCGGCGGGCAGCGGTTCCGCGTCGGGGTCGGCCACCCCGCTTCCCGTCTGCTGATCGGGCCCGGGAGCCGAAATGGGCAGAGGTCGGCTCCCTCGGGTCTCAGCCCTTGCGAACCTTGCGCACCGCGGTGGTGAACAGGGCGTCGAGGGCCTCGCTGTCGGAGGTGGACCCGGAGGTCATGTACGTCACCGCGATTCGCACATCGCCGATCTGACCCACCAGCGTCTGCATGGTCCTGGTGAGACCGGTCGCACTCTTGTCGGTGCCGACCGTGCGGCGCAGCGCGAGTGAGTCGTCGGCATCGACCGGCGGCGGCGGATCCAGCTGCGTGGTCACCACCGAGGTGACGCCGGAGTGCCCGACACGCACGGTTCCGCAGCGCTGCAACTGATCTCGCAGTGCCGACAGCGGTCGACCCGACCGGGTGAGCGCCACGGTGAGGGTGGCGCGGGTGGTGTCGTCGGTGCCGACGGCCACCGCCGGGCCCGCGGTGGGCGTGGCCGGTGCGCAGGTGTTCGGATCCACTTGTGCACCCGGCAGGTAGCCCTCGAGATCATTGGCGGCCTGGCTCGAGGCCTCGGCGGGCAGCACGATCGCGGGGTACCGCGACGGGAATTGCGAGGGATCCGGCAGCAGTTTGGTCAGACCGGTGTCGGAGCCGGCCGCCGGCACCGGATTGCGGGCGGCGATCGGATGACCGGAAACCGTGGTCCCGCATGCGGCGAGCAACCCGCCCAGCGCCACGATCCCCACGGTGCGCGCGGTCCTGAGGCTGCTGCGTGCGGGGGTGCGGAAGGGCGCGATCACTCCGCCCACTATGCCGAAAATCGGCTGTTCACACCGAATGCCACGCCGCGCGGCACACTGCCGGGAATGCGTGTCCGGGCCCGGCGTGTTGCACACCCAATGCGGGTGGTGCACACCTGTCATGCGCATGAGGGACAATGTGGGTTGGTCGCGAAAGTGGGCCACGCAGGAAGGAGTACGCGATGGACTACGAGTCGCGAATGTACGAGCTGGAGTTCCCGGCTCCGCAGCTGTCGTCCGCCGACGGCTCGGGTCCGGTGCTGGTGCACGGTCTCGAGGGCTTCACCGATGCCGGGCACGCGGTACGCCTCGCCACCACGCATCTGAAGGAAAGCCTCGAGCACGAACTGGTCGCCTCGTTCGACATGGACGAGCTGCTGGACTACCGCTCGCGGCGGCCGCTGATGACCTTCAAAACCGACCACTTCTCCGACTACACCGAGCCGGAACTGAGCCTGTGGGCGCTCAAGGACACCGCCGGCACGCCGTTCCTGCTGCTGGCCGGGCTGGAGCCGGACCTGCGCTGGGAGCGGTTCGTCACCGCGGTGCGCCTGCTCGCCGAGCAGCTGGGCGTGCGCCGGACCATCGGTCTGAGCGCGATTCCCATGGCGATTCCGCACACCCGTCCCCTCGGCGTCACCGCGCACGCCTCCGACTCCGATCTGATCGGCGATCACCAGCGCTGGCCGGGTGAGCTGCAGGTGCCGGGCAGCGCCTCCTCGCTGCTGGAGTTCCGGATGGCCCAGCACGGGCACGAGTCGGTCGGTTTCTCGGTCCATGTGCCGCACTACCTGACCCAGACCGCCTACCCGGAGGCCGCGCAGACGCTGCTGGAGAACGTCGCCGAGAACGCGGGCCTCGAACTACCGCTGGCCGCGCTCACCGATGCCGCCGCGCGGGTGCGCGAACAGGTCAACGAGCAGATCGCCGGCAACTCCGAGGTGGAGACCGTGGTGGCGGCGCTGGAACGCCAGTACGACAGCTTCGTCACCGCCCAGGAACGCCAGTCCAGCCTGCTGGCCAGCGAGAACGACCTGCCCACCGGTGACGAGCTGGGCGCGGAGTTCGAGCGCTTCCTGGCCGAGCAGGCCGGCTACGCCGACGGCGACGGACCGGAGAACCCGCCGCTGCGGTAGTGGTCGCTACCGGCGTCCGCGGGGGCGACCGGTAACGTTGGGCGGCGTGCAGCTGTCCGAATTGGTTCCCGACCGTGCCGTATCCGACGTGGACCCGGACTGGTTGTACGAGACCTTCGCCGACTGGGCGAGCTCGGCCGGCCTGAATCTGTATCCGGCGCAGGAAGAAGCGCTGCTGGAGCTGGTCACCGGGTCGAACGTCATCCTGAACACACCGACCGGGTCCGGGAAGTCGCTGGTCGCGCTGGGCGCGCATTTCGCGGCGCTCAACCGGGGCCAGCGCAGCTACTACACCGCGCCGATCAAGGCGCTGGTGAGCGAGAAGTTCTTCGCGCTGTGCGACGTCTTCGGGGCCGACCGGGTGGGCATGGTGACCGGCGACGCCGCGGTGAATCCGGAAGCGCCGATCATCTGCGCCACCGCGGAGATCCTGGCGAATCTGGCGCTGCGCGAGGGCGCTTCCGCCGATATCGGTCAGGTGATCATGGACGAGTTCCACTACTACGCCGACCCCGATCGCGGCTGGGCGTGGCAGGTGCCGCTGATCGAACTGCCCGGCGCGCAGTTCCTGCTCATGTCGGCCACGCTCGGCGAGGTCGACTTCTTCGCCGAGGACCTGACCCGGCGCACCGGCCGCGAGACCGCCGTGGTGTCCGGTTCGGAACGGCCGGTGCCGCTGAGCTTTTCGTATGTGCGCACACCCATCACCGAGACGCTCGAGGATCTGGTGACCACCAGCCTCGCGCCGGTGTACGTCGTGCACTTCACCCAGGCCGCGGCCATGGAGCGGGCGCAGGCGCTGATGAGCGTCAATGTCTCGTCCAAGGCCGAGAAGGACGCCATCGCCACGGCCATCGGCGAGTTCCGCTTCGCCACCGGCTTCGGCAAGACGCTGTCGCGGTTCATCCGCCACGGCATCGGCGTGCACCACGCGGGCATGCTGCCCAAGTACCGACGACTGGTCGAGAAGCTCGCCCAGGACGGGCTGCTGAAGGTGGTGTGCGGCACCGACACCCTCGGTGTCGGTATCAACGTGCCGATCCGCACCGTGATGCTGACCGGACTCACCAAGTTCGACGGCGTGCGCACGCGCCGGCTCAATGCCCGCGAGTTCCATCAGATCGCGGGCCGGGCGGGGCGCGCGGGCTACGACACCCTGGGCACGGTCGTCGTGCAGGCTCCCGAGCACGAGGTGGAGAACGCGCGACTCATCGCCAAGGCGGGCGACGACCCCAAGAAGCTGAAGAAGGTCCAGAAGAAGAAGCCACCCGAGGGTTTCGTGTCCTGGTCGGAGGACACCTTCGACCGGCTGGTGGCGGCCTCGCCCGAGCCCATGGTGTCGCGGTTCAACGTGACCAACTCCATGCTGCTGAATGTGATTGCGCGCAAAGGCAATTGCTTCTACGCCATGCGACACCTGCTGGAGGAGAACCATGAGCCGCGGGCCGCGCAGCGCAAGCACATCCTCAAGGCGATCCGGCTGTACCGGGCGCTGCGGGACGCGGGCGTGGTCCAGCAGCTCGACGAACCCGACCGGTACGGGCGACATGCCCGGCTCATGGTCGACCTGCAGCGCGATTTCGCGCTCGACCAACCGCTCTCGCCGTTCGCGCTGGCGGCACTGGAACTGCTCGACAAGGAGTCGCCGACCTACACCCTCGATGTGATCTCACTGATCGAGTCCACCCTCGAGGATCCGCGCCAGCTGCTCATGGCCCAGCAGCACCGGGCGCGCGGCGAGGCGGTCGCGGAGATGAAGGCCGACGGGATCGAGTACGAGGAGCGCATGGAACTCCTCGAAGAGGTCACCTGGCCCAAGCCCCTGGCCGCCGAACTCATCGAGCCCGCGTTCGAGACCTACAAGGCCGGGCACCCCTGGGTGTCGGAGTTCGAGCCCTCCCCCAAATCCGTGGTGCGCGAGATGGTCGAGCGATCCATGACCTTCGCCGAACTCGTGTCGGGCTACGAGCTGGCCCGCTCCGAGGGCGTGGTGCTGCGGTATCTGGCCGACGCGTATCGCGCGCTGCGGCGGACCGTGCCCGAGCAGGCGCGCACCGAGGAACTCGACGACATCACCGAATGGCTCGGCGAACTCATCCGGCAGGTCGACTCCAGCCTGCTCGACGAGTGGGAGCAGCTCACCAATCCCGGTGCGGAGTCCGACGATCAGCAGGTGGCGTTCGGGGCCGAGACCGTACGGCCGATCACCGCTAATGAGCGCGCGTTCCGGGTGCTGGTGCGCAATGCCATGTTCCGGCGGGTGGACCTGGCCGCGCTGCGGCGCTGGGACGCGCTGGCCGAGCTGGGCGACGAACTGGACTGGGCGGCCGAACTCGGCCCCTATTTCGACGAATACGAGACCATTGGGACCGGTCCGAACGCCCGTGGACCACAGCTGTTCCGGGTCGAGCAGCGGCCGGGATTCTGGGATGTCCGGCAGGTGCTCGACGACCCCAACGGTGACCACGGCTGGTTCATCGACGCCATCGTGGATCTTGCCGAGTCCGATGCCGCGGGTGAAGTGGTGTTCGACGACCTTTCGGTCACCGCGGGCTGACTTCCGGTGACCGTGGGATGAGCGGCGGGCCGCTCCCGGCGGTCCGAGGTCACGGTCCCGTAAGACGTCGCGCGGGGCAGACGAACGAATTCCGGCGTTAGAGTGACGTAATCGATCGTCCACCGGTTCGTTTTTCGAGGCCCAACGCGTGTATCGTCTCGCAGGTTGCCTGAGTCCCTGCCGTTGCGGCCGACAGAAAAGAGTTCCCTTAGATTGCCCGGTCGAAACATGCCCGAGTCACCCTGTCTGGTCATCGACCTCGACAAGGTCCGCGCGAACTACCGCGCACTGCACGCCGCACTTCCCGCGGCACGAATTCGCTTCGCCGTCAAGGCGAGTCCCGTGCCGGAGATCATCCGGCTGCTGAACGACGAGGGCGCGGAGTTCGACGTCGCCAGCGTCGGTGAGATCGAGCTCTGCCTGGCGCAAGGTGTCGATCCGGCCGTCATGTGCTACGGCAACCCGATCAAGAAGGCTTCCCAGATCGCCACCGCCTACGCGGCGGGCGTGCGGCGCTACGCCTTCGACACCGAGGACGACCTGGAACGCATCGCCGAGCACGCGCCGGGTTCCGAGGTCGAGTGCCGGTTCCTGTCGTCGGCTCCGCAGTCGCAGACGCCGTTCGGGACCAAGTTCGGCTGCGCGCCGGGTGAGGCCAAGCGGCTGCTGGTGCGGGCGCACGATCTCGGCCTGACCGTGGTCGGCCCCTATTTCCACGTCGGCTCGCAGCAGCTGGACCCGAAGGCCTGGGGCATCGGGATCGAGCAGGCAGGCGCCATCGCGGAAGCGTTGGCGGTCAAGGACATTCCAGTCACGGCGGTGAATATCGGTGGGGGACTTCCGATTTCGTACGCCGATCCGGCTCCCGGACTCGCGGAGCTGGGCGCGGCCATCGCCGAGGCGGCGAGCCGCTTTCTCCCGGAACACACCGAACTCGTCGTGGAACCCGGTCGCGCCCTGGTGGGCAACACCGGTGTGATCCACGCCGAAGTGGTGAATGTTCGCGTAGCGCCGGACGGGCGGCGCTGGGTATACCTCGACATCGGCCGCTACAACGGCATGGCCGAAACCGAGAACGAGTACATCGCCTACCGATTCCAAACCGATCGGGACGCGGATCCGAAGGACGAAGCTGTGGTAGCTGGTCCGACGTGTGATGGCGACGATGTACTCTATCAACGCACGCGTGTCCTCCTTCCGACCACGTTGCGAGCCGGTGATCCCATTCGGATCCTCGAGACCGGCGCCTATACGGCGAGCTATTCGTCGGTGTCCTTCAACGGTTTTCCGCCTTTGACTGTCCATGTCACTGGCGCTGAGCGAGAGTGAGTTTTAGCCATGATCACGGCAGAATTCACCGGCTGGCACGTGCTGGCCGAGTTCGGTGGTGTCGACGCCAGCCTCTGCGACGACCTCGAACGACTCGAAACCGCGCTTCGAAAATCGTTGGTCGCCGCGGGGGTGACCATCTGCGATGTCGTGAGCAAGAAGTTCGAGCCGCAGGGTGTCACCATCCTGGCCCTCCTGGCCGAGTCGCATGCCTCGATCCACACCTACCCTGAGTCCGGCGACATCTTCGTCGACGTGTTCACTTGCGGCAGCATCGGTTCCGGCGCCACCAAGGCCGTCGAACTGCTGCAGCAGGAGCTGTCTCCGGGTTCGGTCAACATCGAGGTCATCCAGCGCGGCCACACCGCCCGCCGGATCCACGAGCCGGTCGGCGAGGGCCTGACCCGGGTGTGGAACACCACGGAAACCATCGTGGACACCAACACCCCGTTCCAGCACATGGTGATCGCGCGCACCGAGCAGGGCATCTCCCTGTTCTCCGACGACGACCGCCAGTCCACCGAGTTCTCGCAGCTCACCTACCACGAGGCCATGCTGGTCCCGGGTTACGCGCTGGCCGAGAAGCTGGACAAGGTGCTGATCATCGGCTCCGGTGAGGGTGTCGCCTCGCAGATGTCGGTGGCCGCGGGCGCCTCGCTCGTCGACCACGTCGACATCGACCAGCTGGAGGTGGAGCTGTGCGCCGAGCACCTCCCCTACGGCTACAGCCAGGCCGATCTGGCCGAGGCCGTCGCACAGACCGGCCCGATCAAGATGCACTACGCCGACGGCTGGGACTTCCTGGCCAAGGCCGAGGCCGCGGGCGTGCGCTACGACATGATCTGCATCGACCTGCCGGACGAGCGGGTCGAGGACGCGCAGCACAACCGCCTCTACGAGGACGACTTCCTCAACCGCTGTAAGGCGCTGCTGGCCGAAGGCGGCGTGCTCGCCGCGCAAGCCGGCTGTCAAACCATGTGGCGCAACGAGACCCTGAAGCGCTCGTGGACCCGGTTCCACAACCTGTTCGAGACCGTCGTGCCCTACGTCAGCGACGAGCACGAGTGGACCTTCATCTTCGGCACCCCGAAGGCGATCGCGGATCCGGTGGCCAAGATGACCGTCACCCTGGCGACCCTGCCCTACCGGGCCGAGACCATCGACGCGCAGGCCCTGGTCCGCGGCGCGATCGAGCCGCACGCGCTGCGTGTGGGCGTGAGCGTCTAGTCGATCAGCTCCACCTAGAAGCGCCTCCGCACGGGAGTCGCGGGTTCACACGGTCGTCGCAATACTCTCGATTTGAGAGGTTGCGGCGACCGTGTCGTTTTCGGAGCCCGCTCACCTGCGCGGCTCGCTGACCTGGGACCAGGGCTGCGAGAACGGCCTTCTGCGCCAGTACTTTCCGAAGGGCACAGATCTCGCCGTCCACAGCCCCGAAGACTCGAATGCGTCGCCCAGCAACTCAGCGACCGACCACGCAAAACGCTCGGCTGGGATACCCCAGCCGAGCGCCTCGCTATGCTCTTGTCCACCGCCAACCAGCAGCGGTGTTGCGGCGACCCCTGTAATCCGCGATCGCCGATCAGGGGGCCGCTCGCGGAGTCTGCCCGTTTACGCCTTGCCGGCGCGGATGGATTCGAACACGTTGGGGTCCACCAGGGTTGAGGT
>NZ_JBHZAK010000027.1:0-95006 GCF_042754165.1 Nocardia sp. NPDC059229 | reverse complement strand
GGGCAATGGCGCGGCCAAGCCGCCGGCCGCCAAGCCGGGTGGCCTCGGCTTCAAGTCGGGGATGAAGGCGCCGGGCCGGAAGAACTAGGCCCCGGACCGAAACAGCGGGCGGCCGAACCTGATCGACGAGGGCGGCGCTACCGAGTGGTAGCGCCGCCCATCGTTTCACCAGGCTCAGGGGAACCGCTTCGCGATCGCCGTCGCGATCTCATCGGGTGCGTGCTCCTGGATGAACTGCTGTGCGCTCGGCAGCTCGACTACCTCGAGGTCGGTGAATGTCGCCCGCATTCGGGGGATGTGGGCCTTAGGGCGGTAGACGAGGTCCCGCATGCCCCAGACCAAGAGGCTCGGCTTGTCGGCGAGTACAGCGGGCATGTCTCGGGAGAGCTGCTCCAGTAGCGGCCGGGCGTCACGAATCTGTTTGGCGATCACACCGAGTCCGGGGCGGGCCGCCGGGGTAGGCTGCACCCCGCGATAGTGGTCGGCCTCGGCCGCGCTGAGCTTGCGCCCCAGCTCGCCGAGTAGGACGCGCTCGACGAGGAAGTTCCGCTCGAGCACTTGCCGCTGCATCAGGGGGGTGCGGATGAGCCTGCTGAAGACCCGATTCGCCCGCGCTTCGGGTGGCCAGAACGTGGTGTTGCCCAGCACGATTCCGCGCAGCCGATCCGCGCGCGTGGTGACCGCGCCGAGGCCGATGGGTCCGCCCCAGTCGTGTCCCATCAGGATGAAGTCGTCGAGCCGCAGGTGATCGATCAGCTCGCCGAGGACCGAGATGTGCTCGGCGACCGTGTAACCGAATCCCTGCGGACGTTCGGACAATCCGAACCCCAGGTAGTCGACGACGATACAGCGATACCGGTCGCGCAGCTGCTGCACGATGTGGCGGTAGAGGAAGCTCCACGTCGGAACACCATGGCAGAACAGGATTGCCGGCCCGGATCCCTCGTCGATGTAGTGCACCCGGCCGGCGGACGAGTCGAACCAGCGGGAGTCGAACGGGTACAGATTCCGGTCGGGAACGAAGTCGATCAGCATTGAAACCCTCTCTGCGATACGAGACGACGTCTGATATACCTCGCCCACGCGGAATCACGTGAATTGCCAACGGTTTTCGGCCGCACATGAGCGTGTGCAACTGATGAAAGCGGCGGTTGAACACCCTTGGGCGACAACGGATTTCGTGTATGCTCACACCAGCGGAACCGCAATACACCGTATAAGCATTGACGAGTCGTGTTCTGAGTGCCGATCGTGGGGCGAGGGTTTCGGTTTCAGGAGCTGGGGGCCCGGGGCGGGCAATATCCAACTGCGCATGACGAGTGAGCTGTGATCGTGGCTGAAACTATGTCGATACCGACACTTGACGAATTTCTGGACAAGTCGGCAGAGGAGAGACTCGATTGGGTACATTCGTCCGAGGGATACACAAAAGGAATTCTGGGGCGGATCGAGCTGTTCCTTTCGTTCGCCCGCCCGCGTACATGCCTACCCGGAATGCTGGCGTTCTGCCTTTCCTGCAAGCTCCTCGGTCTGACGGTCGACCTCGATGTTCTGATCGGCTTCGCGATCACCTTCCTGTACAGCGCGGTCGCGAATCTGTTCAACGGCTATTCCGATGTCGCGGAAGACAATGAGAACCTGCCGGCCCGCCTGTACCTGCTCGGTCTCTACGGCCGGCGGCGGCTGCTGCTGAGTTCCTATATCGTGTGCGCGATCATGCTGGGGTTGGCGACCCTGGTGAGCCCCGTCTTCGTCGTGATGACGGCGATCTGTGTTCTCATCGCACACCAGTACTCTCTGCCGCCATTTCGGGTGAAGGCGCGGCCGGCGCTGTCGATCTGCCTCTTCGCCCTGGATGTCGCCTTCCCGTTCCTGATGGCTCCCGCCGTCGCGAAGCACGGGCCGGCGGTTCTCGGGAATTGGCCCTTCATCAGCATGGCCGCATATTTGTTCGTGTGGTTCGCGGCCAAGGGACTGGTGAAGAATCTGCCCGACTATTACGGCGATAGGGCTGCCGGTCTGACGACCTCGGCGACCATCAGCCGAACACGATTGCAAGCCGCGGTCGTGGCCTCGGCCGGGACGATCATCGTCTACCTGGGTCCGGTATTCCTGGTGGCCGGCGGTCAGTTCGGGGAGAAGTATCTGCTTGCCCTCGTATGGTTCCCGGTCGTATGCGTTCAGTGCGCACGGATGATCCTTCGTGACGACAGCCAGTCGGCGAACAACATGCTTCGTTTCGACATGGTGGTATCTACGGGGTATTTGTCGACCTGGATCCTGCTGATAGATCCCTCCGTTTCATCGGTCAGCATCGTGGTCGGGTCGCTGGTCATCATTTTCCTGATGGATGCGCTGAAGCTCGATACCCGCAGAAAGAAGGATGTCGTCTGATGGATGCGGTGGAAAGGTTGATGAAGGCGCGTCCGGGTGTCGTGTGGAACGAGTATCGCTCGGGTGAGGAGAACAACTATTCGGTAGTCGCGCTGGACCTTTCGAACAATGCGTTGCCTTTTGCTCCATTGCCGAGCGTCCGCAAGGCGATCGAGGCCGAGGTGGACCGTGCCGCGGACTACCCTTCCGCGTCGTATGGCTCGCTGCGGGGAGCCATCGCCGAGTTCGTGGGCTGCGCCGCCGATCAGGTCATCGTCGGGCCGGGCAGCGTAGGCGTGCTCGGATACGTGCTGCGACGGGTTGCCGCGGATGGTGGCCGAGTCGTCTTCGCGGTTCCGGCCTTCGACGCGTACGAGCGAGTCGTGGTGGACTCCGGCGGCACGCCGGTGCCGGTGCCCGGCACGGAAAGTCGCTGGCAGCCAATGGATTCCATGGTGGCGACGGCCGGATCGGACGCGGCTGCGATCCTGATCTGTTCGCCGCACAACCCGACGGGTGAGCGGGTGCGTCTCGACGAGATCGAGATGGTGCTCCGGACGGCTCCGCGGCACACGGTAGTCGTGGTGGACGAGGCCTATATCGATTTCGATCGAACCGTCGATCCTGCCGCGATCTTCCGGCTGACTCGTCTGTATTCGAATCTTGTTGTCATGCGGACCTTCTCGAAGGCCTACGGGCTGGCGGGGCTCCGCGTGGGATACGCCGTCGGCAATAGAGATCTGATCGGTGCCTGTCGAACGGCCGCATTGCCCTTCGGCGTGAACCGGATGGCGGTGGCCGCGGCGATCGCCTCGCTGGATGTGAGCAATGAGCTCGCCGCCCAGGTCGATTCGGTCGTGCACTGCCGGTCGTTGTTCACCGAATCGGTTCGCGAGCACGGACTCGCCGTCCCCGAATCGGGCGGCAACTTTCTCTGGATGCCCATGCGGCACACGGCATCTCTTGTCGACTGCTTCTCACGCTCGGGGATCGCAGTCCGTGAATATCCGGACCTGGGCATCCGGATCACCGTGCCCGCACTCGAGCACCTAGCTGACGTTGTCGATGTACTCGCGGAGGGATACCGCGGAATGGAGGCAAGCGCATGCCACAGATGAATCCGCACCTGGGGGCCGATCTGATGGGCCGTCCCCGGTTCGCCGATGCGCTGGTGGATCGATTGGTCCGAAACGATGTGCGCTACATCTTCGGGATGCCCGCGGAATCGGTGAATTGCCTCGTCGATGCGGTCGGGCGGCGGGAAGAGATCGGGCTCATCGCGGTTCGCCATGAAAGCGCGGCCTCCTGGATGGCCGTCGGCTACGCGCGGGGCTCGGGCACCGTGGGTGTGTGCTTCGGTACGGCCGGCCCCGGCGCCACGCACTTGTTGCCCGGCGTTTATGACGGGCTCTACGACCGGGTGCCGGTGCTGGCGATATCCGGACAGGTTCCGCTGGCCGGTATCGGGACGAAGTCGTTCCAGGAGATCGAATCCTCGCGGCTGTTCCGGGACGGTACGTGGCGCTCATCGGACATCATGTCGGCCGACCAGATCGGCGTCTTCGACCAGATCGTGCTCGCGATACGGCTCGAGCAGACGTCGGCTCATGTCGCGGTCCCGTCGGATCTGCTGAACGCACCGGTCGATGAGAGGGAACAGGCGAGCCCGTATCGGCTGGATCGCCGCAGTGCCACGAAGGTCGACAAGAAGCGCATCGACGACCTTGCCGACCACCTGTGCGCGAACCCGACGGCAATCGTATTGGGTTCCGGCAGCAGGGAATCGGTCGATCGCGCCCGCCTGGTCGCACACGCGCTGGCGGCTCCACTGGTGGCCCTGCCCGAGTCGGGAATCCCGGAGGCGCTGGTAACCCCGGTCGACGACCAGGAAGAATCCGCGGCCGACGGGAGCGTGCTGCTGATCGGCCGGCGAACCGTCGGAGTGGAGCGGTACTTTCCCGCGGCGAACATCCTGATCGAAATCACCGATCTCGCTACGTCCGGGTTCGACGCCGGATGCCGGCGGGTTGGAGTCGCCGGTGATATTCCGGCGATTCTGGAGTCCCTGACCTCCGCTGTGTCGAGCCGCAAAGACGTTCCGGCACACGCATCATCGGAGCAGCCGTCCGGCACACCGCGCGATACGGAGGTGCCCGGCGGGTGGGCGGTGCTCACACGGCGACTGGCGGGCGCGTCGGTGGCCGTCGACCCAGGACCGATACAGCGGCTGTCGCGCAGATTTCTGAGTGAGCACGCGAATGTCCACAGTGCGTGGAATCTGGAGGCCGAAGGGTCGGCGCTGCCGATGTCGATCGGTCTCGCGCTGGCGGCCGGTGATCGATGCTATGCGCTGACCGACCTCGCGTCCCTGGACCAGTACATCGCGGAGCTGTCCACCGCCGCGCGCTACGCGGTTCCCGTCACCGTCGTCTGCGCGGCGGAATCCGGTGCGACGATCCGAGATCTGGCTCAGGCCTTCGGAATCCCGGTGTTCTGGGCCGGAAACCCGAGTGAGCTGAATTCGAGGCTGGAAGAGGCCGGCCGCGAGCACGGTCCGGTCGTGATCCTGACCTCCGCGCTGGACGTGGAGCCGGCGCGGTCCGGCGGGAGGGGCGACACCGATGCCGTCCGGTTCGCGAGCGATCTGCTCGGTGCGATAGCGGGTCGTGGCGTCGACTCGGTGTATCTCTCGCGAAGCAGTTGTGCGCGGCTCGGTTCGGCGAGTGAATCGTCCGACCTCGACGTGCATGTCGTCTCCGATACGCAGGCGGCCGCCATGCGGGCAACCGCGGCCTTCAAGGCCGAGGGGACCACGGCGTGTGCCCTGGTGACCTCGCCCGCGGAACTGCTCGCACAGCTGAACGGGCTCTACGACGCTGCGTTCGACAGCGCGTCGGTGCTGCTGGTCTCCTTCGAAATCGACCGCTGGTTCCTGGATCCGGTGGACGTGCTGGGGGAGATCTCGGCGATATCGGTGGTCCTGGACGGCACCGCCAAGGATTCGACGCGCCTTCGAGACGCGTTGCTGACCGTGGCCGCCAAGGGTAAAGGCGTGACGCACATTCACGTCGCCAACTCCGCGATAGCGGCGGGCAACAGTGCGGCGCTCGTGGAAAGTGCCATCGCGCAAGGGATTCCGACGTCGTTGATCGGGCTTCCCGGTAGCACGATGGCCGCCCGCGAAGAGATCGCGCGGGCCGCGGAATTGCTCGAAGCGGCCGAGAATGTCTCGATCATTGTGGGCCGTGGCGCAGCCGGCGCACGACGTGAACTTCTCGAGTTGGCGTCACGCACGGGAGCTCCGCTCTACTGCACCATGGGTGCCCTGGCCGCGGACGTTCTAGGAGAACACTGCGACGGCCTGGTCGGGACATCCGGTCATGACGAAGCAATGCAGAACATCCGGCAGAGCCGGCTTGTCGTATTGGTGGGTGTGTCCTGGCGCGGCTCCGCATTCGAGCTCGTCGGAAACGGTCCGGTGGTGTCGATCAATGCCGACCCGCTGACTTTCCTTCGTCTCCCACCTGAATCGATCGGCCTGCTCGGAGACGCACGGGAGCTGCTGGAGGCTCTGATCGGATCGTCGAATGATCCTGTCGCCGTACGCGATATCGCCCGGCCCGGCACATCGCAGCGAAAAGGGCCGCGGGAGAGTGCGCGGGAACTGCGCGCGGCCGTGGCCGCGCAGATCATCGATCATGAGCTCGCGCGAGCCGGTAGAGCATCCACCCTGAGCGTGGATGTCGGTATCAACACGCTCTGGGCATACCGCTACGTACGGTCCGCATCCAGATATCTGTGGACCGCATCCTTCGCCACCATGGGATTCGCGGTGCCGGCTGCGGTGGACGTCGCCGCGCGCAGACCGAAGGAAATCTCGGTGGCGATCGTGGGAGATGGCGGGATCGGCATCACGCTGGCCGAGCTCCGCAATGCCGCGAAGGTCGAATCGACAACGGTGATCGTCGTTTTCAACAACAGCGCGCTGGCCGCCATCAAGTTCGAGAGCTGGATCATGGGATGGCCGGATACCTCATCGGAATTCGCGCCATTGGATTTCGCGAGCTTCGCACGGCATTGCGGGCTGCCCGCGGTGACGGCGCGGACATCCGAGGAATTCGGGAATGCCTTCCGATCCGCGCTTCGCACCGAGGGCCCGATGCTCATCGACGCGCGCATCCCCGCGGTGGAGGCTCCCGCGCTGGCGGGACGCATTCATGTCCGCCAGGTCGTGGGACTGGTGTCGGGCTGGCTGCGCGACGGTAGGGCCGCGAGATCCGGCGCGTGGTCGATGGTGAAGGCGGTGGGCGCCGACGCGGCTGTCCAACTGATTCGCCGGGTAGGGCGAAGTGAATGAACTGTCAGGCAATCAGAGAGGAGGGACTCGAATGGTCGGGACACGTCCGGCTACGCCGCAGGCGATGTTCACGGAAATAGCTCCGCGCTACGACCTGGTCAATTCGATTCTCACATTGGGTGGCGACAAGCGGCTCCGGCGCGAGGCGGTCCGCCTGCTCCGGCTCGAGGCCGGTTCGAGGGTGCTCGATGTCGCCGCGGGGACGGCCGAGATCGCGTCCGCGCTGGCCGCCGAATATCGCTTTCCGATGTCCTACTGCGCCGTCGATCTCAATGAGCAGATGCTGGAGGTGGCGGAGCGCAAACTGGCGCGGCTGGGGCGGGAGTGGCCGCGGAGCGAGTGGGGCCTGGTGCACGGAAGCGCGGAGGCGCTGACCTTCGAGTCGTCGACATTCGACGCCGTCGTCATGTGTTTCGCGCTCGATGACATGGACGACCCGTCGGCCGCGCTGGCGGAGACGGTACGGGTGCTCCGCGACGGTGGACGCTTTCTGCTGATCGAACTCGCCCTGCCGGACAGCGAGTTGCTGCGCACGGTGCTGAAGTACCGCCTGTTGCTGATTCGCAGGATCGCGGGACTTCTCGGTTTGGCGCCCGTCGCCCACATGACCAGGGAGGTGGAGATGGACCGTGGCGCGGAATACACCATAGCCCGCTGCGAAAAGGCCGGCCTCACAGTGGATTCCCGAGCGCGGTACCACGGCGGCATGGTTCGCGCCTATGTGTTCCGCAAGTAGAGAGGGAAAAGGTTCTTCATGTCCAACAAATGCCCGCACGTCGAGGCGCCGAAGGTGCATTCTGAAACCAGCATAATCAGCCGCCGTTTCTCGAATGAGCACCTGCCCGGGCCGCCGGGACACCGTTTCATGGGTTCATACCCCGAGTTCGCGAAGGACCGCAACAAGTTCCTGCGGGACACTGTCCGGCAGTACGGAGATGTCAGCCGAATCAGGTTCCCGCTCCGGGACTTGGTCGTACTGGGTAACCCGGAAGACGCACACGCGGCTATGGGTGACACCTCCGGCGACTACAGCAAGTTCGGTAACTATCATCCCGTCATTGCGAAGCGGCAGAACGGGTTGTCGTTCATCGAGGGAGAGCTCTTCAGGGAAAGGCGTCGGATCGTCAGTCCGCTGGTCACACGGGACGGTCTGAAGAGCACGTTCAATGCCAATGTCGAAGCCTACCTCGACAGCCTCGACGCGAACATCGCCGTGGCGACCGACGCCGAGGGTGTCACCGATCTGCAGGAGGCGATATTTCAGACCCTCTTGCGAGGAGTGCTGAAGCAGACGTTCACCGAGCCCTTCACTCCCCATGAGATCGATGAGTTGCACAACGGCCTCTCGACCTTCACCAAGTTCCTCGGATCGACTCTGAAGATCGCCGATCCGCCGAATCTGGTGCGCCCGTGGGGTCCGTACAAGATCCGGCCCTGGGCGGTGTACACCGCGGCGAAGATCGTCAAGAATCGCGTTGTCGAGCGCCAGAACTCGCCGGCTCTGGGAACCTACGGCGATGTCCTGGACGGCATGCTCGCGGGGTACAAGAAGCTGAAGACCCCCATGACCTTCTGGGACCTTTGCTTCGATGTGGCGACCATGACCAGCGCGTCGTATGGCACTACCGCCGGCGCGATCACCCAAACGGTCGTTCGCAGCGTCCTCGACGCCGAAGCGACGGATCGCCTGGTGGAAGAGAGTGGCACTGTCGATCTTTCACAACCGTCCATCGAGTCGGTGCGCAGCCTGCATTGGGTGAAGTCCTGCTTCGAGGAATCGATGCGAATGCAAGGGCTGCCGCTCCTGCTCCGATTCACCTCGACCGGCGCGAACTTCCAAGGGTTCGACATCGCGCCCAATACGATGCTGGGCGTTCCGATCTCGACGATCCACCGCGACCCGCGCTGGTGGACCGATCCCGACAAGTTCGATCCGAATCGGTTCTACGACAAGAGCAAACGGGTCGACCAGCCTCGGGTGTTGCACTACCTGGCGTGGGGTGCGGGCCCGCACCGATGCACCGGCGCCCAATTGGGGTACCTGATCGCGCCGTACCTCGTGGCCTTGATTTTCAGCCGCTACAAGATCGAAGTGCCGCCGCACTGGTCACTTCGCGAGGATCCCGGCCTGGCGCCGGTGATCAAGGGCGGCTTCCGAGTTCGACTGACTCGACGATAACTGCTTCGGCCGAAGAGAACCTGAGGGAGTGGGTATGAAATTCGCAGAGCGATACGATATCGCGGCGCCGATTTACGACCGGACCGCGTGGGTCCTGTCACTCGGTGGAATCGACAAGCTGCACCCGGCCCTGGTCGCGGGACTGGACCTGTCCGGTAAGACGGTGGCCGATCTCGGATGCGGTACCGGACTTGCCTTCCCGGCTCTGATCGACGCGATCGGCCCGTCGGGCCGGGTGATCGGGTTGGACAATAACGCGGCCATTCTCGCCAAGGCGGAGAAGCGGGTGGCGGCGAACGGGTGGAACAATGTGAAGCTCGTGGTCGACGATATCGCGACGACACCGCTGCTTCGGGACGTCGACGTGGTCTTCAGTTGCATTGCGATGAGCTGCGTTCCGGACCCTTCGCAGAAACTGGAAGAGCTCCTCGCGAACCTGAAGCCGGGTACCGGTGTGCGCATCATCGATGCCCTGCCGCGAACCTCCGGATTCGGGTACCCCGCCATCAACGGGTACAACTTCCTGAAGTCGTTCATCGTCGGATCGCACTACAAGAAGCTCGAGCCGTTCGAGCGGGTATTCCGTGAACAGCTGAGCGACGTGGTCGTCGACAGCGTGCACGGCGGCATGTACACGCGGCTGACCGGCGTAAAGGGCGCATAGCGCGAACCCATGGAAGCGAGTGAGCGCTGCCGTCGATGGTCGGCACGCTCGCTCGATTCCGCTCACGAAGGTGTCCTTGTTTGCGAAATGAATTGACCCTCGATTGCGGCACGAAGAAGTTCGGCGACAATCTCGTGCTGGACAACGTGAGCATCTCGATGGATCGCGGCGAGTTTCTCGCCGTGCTGGGCCCGAGCGGCAGCGGAAAGTCCACGCTGCTGCGGATATTGGCGGGCTTGGAGAATCTGACCGCGGGAACGGTGAGCTGGAGCGCGGACGGCGCTCGCCTGCGCACCGGGGTGGTGTTCCAGCAGTCCCTGCTACTGCCTTGGCTCACGGTGATCGAGAACATCTCGGTGGCACGGCGATTCGCCGCGCACCGGCACGAATTCGACCGTCGCTATCCGGAAACCCTGTTGCGGCGTTTCGGTTTGGACGGCCTCGCGAACCGATATCCGAGCGAGCTGTCGGGCGGCCAGGCACAGCGCGTGGCCGTGCTGCGGGCGGTCGCGACCCGGCCACGGCTGCTCCTGCTCGATGAGCCGTTCAGTGCCCTGGACCCGGCGACTCGAATCGACCTGCGGCAGTGGCTGGCCGAGCTCGTCGCCGAACTCGCGGCCACGGTCGTGCTCATCACGCATGACGTCGACGAAGCGATCGCGCTGTCGGATCGGATCGTGCTGCTCGACCGGGGCAGCATGCGTCGTGAATGGCGGGACGTGCGAACAGGCGATACGCCGGCGCTGCGTGACGACATTCTCCAGCAGTACCACCCGGACGAGGTGGCGGTTCCTTGACGGATATTTCGAGACGGTACCTGCTGGCGGGTGCGACAGGACTCACCGTCGCCGCCGGGCTCTTCGGCTCGGCGGACCTCGTCCACAGCGCGGCCACGGCCGGGCGACGGCGGGAGAGCGCACTTCGCATCGGTTACCTGCCGATCACCGATGCGGCGCCGCTGCTGATCGCCCATTCGGCGAGCCTCTATTCCTCCGGGGTGAGCAGCGGTCGGCCCGTGATGTTCCGAAGCTGGGCCGGGCTGGCGGAGGCGTTCGTCTCTCGTGAGATCGATGTCGCGCATCTGTTGATGCCGATGGCTCTGCAACTCCAGCGCGTCCTGGGTGTGGGAGTGCGAGTGCTGGGCTGGAATCACACCAATGGCTCGGCACTCACTGTCGCCCCGGACATTACGGATCTGGAGCAGCTGGCGGGAACCCAGGTCGCCATCCCGTTCTGGTGGTCGATCCACAACATCGTCCTCCAGCAATTGCTGCGAGCCCACGACATCACTCCGGTGGTGCGGCGCGGTGCGTCGCGATCCCAACGCACCGTCGAGCTCGTTGTCATGAGTCCGTCGGATATGGTTCCCGCCCTGGCGAATCGCTCGATCGCCGGGTATGTCGTGGCGGACCCGTTCAATGCCATCGCGCAGATCAAGAAGATCGGGCGAATCCATACCTTCCTGGGCGACGTGTGGCGTGAACATGCCTGCTGCGTACTGGTCACCAGGGACGACGTGATCGCGGAGCGCCCGTCCGCGGTGCAGGTGGTCACGGATGCGGTGGTTGCCGCCCAAGTGCGAATCACCGCGGACCGCAATGGATCCGCCGGTGCGTTGACGTCCGGAAGTTACCTGCCCCAGCCACTGCCGGCGGTTCGGACGGCGCTGACCTATCCCGCGCCGCCCTATCAACTGCGACACCCCGATTGGTCACCGCAACTGGTGGGATTCCAGCCGTACCCCTATCCCAGCTTCACCCGGAAGCTGGTCGAGGCAATGCACGACACCGTGGTCGACGGCGATCGCGGCTTTCTGGACGACCTGGATCCGAGCACGGCGCACGCGGGGCTGGTCGACGACACCTTCGTGCTGAATTCGATTGCCGCACACGGAGGAACACAGGCCTTGGGGCTGCCCGCCGACCTCGTCAGAGCTGAACAGGTGCAACTGCTGTGACTTCTACCTTCGTTCGATCCACCCCGACTGCCCGTACCGCATCCCGGTCGGCCGTCGCCCAGGCGTGGCCCGCGGCCGCGGCCATCATCCTCACGGTTCTGCTCTGGTGGCTGGCGACTTCCGTACTGGCGCAGCAGCATTCGCTGCTGCGCCAGACCGCCCCGCAGCGGGTGCTACCGGCGATCGTCGATCTGTATCAGCGCGGCGTGCTGGTATCGGATGCGGCGATCAGCCTGTGGCGCTTGGTCATCGGCCTGGCCATCGCAATGGTCATCGGTGTTCCGGCGGGTCTGCTGATCGGCCTGAGCACGCGGATCGAGCGGGCGGCCACGCCCATCGTGCAGTTCTTGCGCATGATCTCGCCGCTGTCGTGGACGCCGATCGCCATCGCGCTGTTCGGAATCGGCAATCAGCCGGTCTATTTCCTGGTCGCGGCCGCGGCCCTGTGGCCCATCCTGCTGAACACCGTCTCCGGGGTGCACGCCATCGACCGCGGCTTTCTGGATGTGGCGCGGTCGTTTCACGCGACGCGGGTGGAACAGCTGCGGGTCGTGATCATTCCGGCCGTGCGTGATCATGTCCGGACCGGTCTGCGCCTGGGTCTGGGTACCGCCTGGATCGTGCTGGTACCCGCGGAGATGCTCGGGGTCCGGTCGGGCCTGGGCTATCAGATCCTCAATGCCCGAGATCAGTTGGCCTACAACCAGGTTGTGGCCATCATCCTCGTCATCGGCGTGCTCGGATCCGCGGTGGATTTCGTGGCGAGCCGCCTTCCCGGGCGGACCTTCAACAATCGCGCGGTCGCGTGAGACCGGCGCGGTCGCAGGAAACCGATAAGTAAAGGGTGAGCTTCATGTCCGAAGAACGGGCGGCGTCCGATCGTCGCTGGTGGGCACTGCTGGTGCTGTCGATCGCGCAATTGCTCGTCGTCCTGGACGCGACGATCGTGACGATCTCGCTGCCCTACGCGCAGGCCGACCTCGGCATCCGCGATGCCGACAAGCAATGGGTGTTCACGGCCTACACGCTCATGTTCGGTGGCCTGTTGCTGCTGGGCGGCCGCCTGGCCGACTACGTCGGCCGGCGGCGGATCTTCCTCATCGGCCTGGTCGGGTTCGCGGTGGCCTCGGCGCTGGCCGGGGCGGCGGTGAGCCCGGGCATGCTGTTCGCCGGCCGGGCGATGCAGGGCATGTTCGCGGCATTGCTGGCCCCCTCGGCGCTGTCGCTGGTGTCGGTGACGTTCACCGCGGCGCAGGAGCGGGCTCGCGCCTTCGCCGTCTTCGGGGGCGTGTCCGGAGCGGGGTTCGCGGTCGGGCTCATCGGCGGCGGAGCATTGACGCAGTACGCGTCCTGGCGCTGGTGCCTGCTGGTGAACATTCCGATCGCGGCCGCCACCGCGGCGGCGGCCCTGCTGGTCGTCGTGCGGGACGTGCCGGTCCGCCGGGTGGGCGGCTACGACCTGCCCGGTGTGGTTCTCGTGACCGCGGGACTGGCGAGCGTCGTGTACGGGTTCAATCGTGCGGCGCAGGCAGGATGGGGCGCGGCCAGCACCGTCGCGCTGCTGGTGATCGGTGTCTGCCTGCTGCTGGCCTTCGTCGCCATCGAGGCGCGGGTCGCCAATCCGCTGCTGCCCCTGCGTATTCCGGGCGAGATCAATCGGGGCGGCTCGTTCCTGGTCGCGCTGCTGGTTCCGGTCGCTATGTACGCGGTCTTCCTGTTCCTCAGCTACTACTTCCAGCAGACGCTGGGGTATTCGCCGTTGAAGGCCGGAATCGCCTTCCTTCCCTTTCCTTTCGGCATCGTCGTTTCCGCCGGTATAGCCAGCAAGTTGTTGCCCCAGGTCGGGCCGCGCGTGCTGATGCTGGCCGGTGCGCAACTCGGGGCGGCTGGCCTGATCTATCTGGCGCAGTTGCGGGTCGGGTACCCCTACTGGGCGGCCGTGCTGCCGGCCGAGATCGTGATAGCGCTCGGCATGGCGCAGATCTTCGTGGCCATGCAGGCCACCGCGCTGTACGCGATCGACGATCGCGACGCCGGTGTGGCCAGCGGCCTGCTGAACGCCGTGCAGCAGATCGGCGCCTCGATCGGAACCGCGCTGCTCACTACGATCGCGGTGCAGGTCTCGACGCGATACGCGCGCAATCACCCGCCCACCCCGGATCTGCCGGCGCGCGCCGCGATTCACAGTTACGACGTCGGGTTCTACTGGGGCGCAGGCCTTTTCGTGCTGGCGGCGATCGTGGTCGCGATCACGATCCGGGTCCGGAAGCTGGACCCGGTGACCGATCCGGACCGGGCGGCGACAATACCGGCCTAGGCGGGGACGGTCCGCGGCTAGCTGGGCGGGCGGAGGGCGGCGAATTCGTCGGTGACGCGGATCCCGGAGTCGGTGAAGCGGTAGACGGCGGCGGGCCGCCCGCCCGCGCGGCCGGGGGAGGAGGTCGCGCCGGTGGGGGTGATCACCTTGCGGCGGGTCAGCACTCGTTGGAGGTTGGTGGTATCCACGTCGTAGCCCAGTGCGGCGCAATAGATTTCGCGCAGGGTCGACATGGTGAAGGTGGCGGGGGCCAGGCCGAAGGCGATATTGGTGTAGGACAGCTTGGCGGCCAAGCGGTTTCGGGCGTGGCGGACGACCGTGCCGTGGTCGAAGGACATGTCCGGCAGGTCCGATACCGGGTGCCACTTGGTGTCGTGGGGAAGCACCGGTTCGGCGGTCAACGGCACCAGACCCAGGTAGGCCGAGGCGATTCGGCGGTCGCCGGGTACCCGGTCGGGATCGCTGAAAACCCACACCTGCTCGAGGTGGGTCAGCTCGCGGACATCGACCTTCTCGGCGAGCTGCCGAGCCGCGGACGTATCGAGATCCTCGTCGTCGCGCAAGCGGCCGCCGGGCAGTGACCAGGTGCCCTTGGCGGGGTCCAGGGCGCGTTCCCACAACAGCACCGCGAGTTCGGTGCGCTGGCCCGGCGGGCAGCGGTCGGAGACGGCAATCCCACCCACGCTAGTGCTCTCACCTGCACGGATGGTGTCAGGGAAGCGACGAACCTGGAACACCGCGGTGAGTGTTTCGTGGATGGTGCTACGATGGGCCACGTTTTCGATTCTAAGTCGAAAACCGGTTGGATGCGAATCGGCGAGGTTGCCGAACGCATGAGAGAAGGAGCCATGCCATGGCTGCAGCAGTGGGCGCGACGATGACGCTGACCGAGCGCATCACGGACGGCCCGTCGGGATACTCCGGTGTGGAGGCCACCCCCGAATGGGCGGCGGAGATCAAGCGGCTGGCGCGTGAGCGCAATGCCACCATCCTGGCGCACAACTACCAGCTGCCCGAGATCCAGGACATCGCCGACCACGTGGGCGACTCCCTGGCCCTGTCCCGGATCGCCGCGGAGGCGCCGGAGGACACCATCGTCTTCTGCGGTGTGCACTTCATGGCCGAGACCGCCAAGATTCTCAGCCCCGAGAAGACCGTGCTCATCCCGGACCAGCGCGCAGGCTGCTCGCTGGCCGACTCCATCACCGCCGAGGAACTGCGCGACTGGAAGGCCGAACACCCGGGCGCGCTGG
The DNA here is from genome assembly GCF_042754165.1 of Nocardia sp. NPDC059229. NCBI lineage: Bacteria > Bacillati > Actinomycetota > Actinomycetes > Mycobacteriales > Nocardiaceae > Nocardia > Nocardia sp. NPDC059229. The sequence continues at coordinate 79,906 of NZ_JBHZAK010000027.1, read as the reverse complement.
TGGTCTCGTACGTGAACACCACCGCCGCGGTGAAGGCGCTGACCGACATCTGCTGCACCTCCTCCAATGCCGTCGACGTGGTCGCCTCCATCGACCCGGACCGCGAGGTGTTGTTCCTGCCGGACCAGTTCCTGGGCGCGCACGTCAAGCGCGTCACCGGCCGCGAGAACATGCACATCTGGATGGGTGAGTGCCACGTGCACGCCGGCATCAACGGCGACGAGCTCAACGAGCAGGCCCGCACCCACCCGGACGCCGAGCTGTTCGTGCACCCCGAATGCGGTTGCGCCACTTCGGCTCTCTATCTGGCGGGTGCCGGTGAGTTCCCGGCCGACCGGGTGCACATCCTCTCGACCGGCGGCATGATCGACGCCGCGAAGGCGGCCAAGTCGAACCAGGTCCTGGTCGCCACCGAGGTCGGCATGCTGCACCAGCTGCGGAAAGCCGCCCCCGGCATCGACTTCCAGCCCGTCAACGACCGCGCCTCCTGCCAGTACATGAAGATGATCACCCCCGCCGCCCTGCTCCGCTGCCTGGTGGAGAACCGCGACGAGGTCCACGTCGATGCCGAAACCGCTGCCCTGGCCCGCAATTCGGTGCAGCGCATGATCGAGATCGGCAACCCCGGCGGCGGCGAGTAGCCACGTCGTCCCCCGTCAGGGGAGGGATGAGCAATGGTGAATACATCGATTTCCATCACCTGGGAAGCCGAGGCGGATCTCGTCGTCGTGGGTGGCGGGGTGGCCGGCCTGACCGCCGCGCGGACCGCGTCCCTACGCGGGCTGCGGGTGCTGACGCTCAGCAAGGGCGGGCCCACCGACACCTCCACGCAGTACGCGCAGGGCGGGATCGCGGTCGTTGCACCGCACGGGGATTCGGTGGAATCGCACGTGCAGGACACCGTGGTCGCCGGGGCCGGACTGTGTGACGCCGACGCCGTGCGGTCCATCGTCGAGGGCGGTCAGCACGCGGTGGCCGCGCTGACCGATCTGGGCGCGGTGTTCGATCTCGGGCGCGATGGTCAAGTGTCGCGGACCCGCGAGGGCGGCCACAGCACCCGCCGCATCATTCACGCGGGCGGCGACGCCACCGGCGCCGAGGTGCAGCGGGCGCTGAACACGGCCGGACTGCCGGTGCTGTTCGGGGCCGTCGTGCTCGACATCGTGACCGGACCCGAGGGCGTGCGCGGTGTCATCGTGGTGTCGGGCCAGGGCTTCGGCATCGTGCACGCGCCCGCCGTACTGCTCGCCACCGGCGGGCTGGGCCAGCTGTACGCGTGCAGCACCAATCCCGCCGGGGCCACCGCCGACGGCATCGCACTGGCGCTGCGGGCCCGGGCGCTGGTGGCGGACCTGGAATTCCTGCAGTTCCACCCCACCGTGCTGTTCACGCCCGGCGGCCTGGGCCGCCGCCCGCTGATCAGCGAGGCGGTGCGCGGCGAGGGCGCGATTCTCGTGGATTCCGAAGGCAATTCGGTGACCGCGGGCGTACACCCGCGCGGCGATCTGGCCCCGCGCGACGTGGTCTCCCGCGCCATCGCGGCCCGCATGCACGAGCTCGGCACCGACCACGTGTACCTCGACGGCCGCTCGATCGAGGGCTTCCCGCAACGCTTCCCGACCATCACCGCCTCCTGCCTGGCCGCGGGCATCGACCCCACCGCGGATCTGATCCCGGTCGCGCCGGCCGCGCACTACCAGTGCGGCGGCATTCTCACCGACACCGTCGGCCGCACCACGGTGCCCGGCCTGTACGCCGCCGGTGAGGTGGCCCGCACCGGTCTGCACGGCGCGAATCGCCTGGCCTCCAACAGCCTGCTCGAGGGCCTGGTGGTCGGCGAGCGCGCGGGCGTGGCGGCCGCCGAACGCCGGGGCGCGGCCCGCCCGATCGCCGAGGTCGGCCCGCTGCGTTTCCCCCGTGCGGATCGAAAGTTGCTGCAGGAGCTGATGACCGAGCACGCCTCGGTCGTCCGCGACGGCGACGGCCTGCGCGCCGCCGTCCTGCGCATGGTCGGCCTGGTCGCCGACAATGCCGTGCCCGACATCACCGTCGAGTGGGCGCTGAACGGGAACGGCGCAGCTGTCGGCCGGGCCGACGATGCCGTGGACGCGTCGAGCGATGGCGCAGTCGCGCACTCCGATTCGGCGGCGGCGATCATTCGCGAGCTGGAGGACTCCGCGCTCACGCTGACCGCGCGGGCGCTGCTGGTCGCGGCGGCGGCGCGCACCGAGAGCCGCGGCTGCCATACGCGGTCGGATTACCCGGAGCCGCGGGAGGAATTGCGGCGCAGCATCGTGGTACGGCTCGGGTCCGACGGGCGGCCGAAGCTCGTTGCCGACGGCATCGAGCCGGGGCAGGCGTGGGGCCGGGCCGCCGTGCCCGTCGCCTCGTGACGGGCGCGGCCGTCATGCCGGGGCTCGCCGTCTCGCACGGCCTCGCGGTCAGGAACGACATTGCGGTCCGGAACGACATCGCCCGGGGCGCAGGACAAGTCATCGAAGAAGGAGTGCAGCAATGACCCTCGACGCCGGACTGGACCGTGACGCGGTGGTCGCGCTCATCCGCACCGCCCTCGAGGAGGATCTGCGGTACGGGCCCGATATCACCACGCTGGCCACGGTGCCCGCGGACGCGGTCGCCAAGGCGGACATGGCTTCTCGCCAGCCGGGCACGGTGGCCGGGCTGGATGTCGGCCTGCTCGTGCTCGACGAGGTGCTCGGCGCGGGCAATTACGAGGTCACCGGCCGCGTCGCGGACGGCACCCGGGTGCAGCCCGGTGACGTCGTGCTCAGCCTGGCCGCACCCACGCGCGGGCTGCTCACCGCCGAGCGCACACTGCTGAACCTGGTGTGCCACTTGTCCGGAATCGCCACCGCCACCTCCCAGTGGGTGGACGCGGTGGCGGGCACCGATTGCCGCATCCGAGACAGCCGTAAGACCCTGCCCGGCCTGCGGGCCCTGCAGAAGTACGCGGTGCGGGTCGGCGGCGGCGTCAATCACCGCATGGGGCTGGGCGATGCCGCGCTCATCAAGGACAACCACGTGGTGGCCGCGGGCTCGGTGGTTGCCGCGCTGCGCGCTGTGCGGGAACTGAACCCGGACATCGAGTGCGAGGTCGAGGTGGACAGCCTCGACCAGCTCGACGCCGTCCTCGCCGAGGACGTGGAACTGGTGCTGCTGGACAACTTCCCGCTGTGGGCCACCCAGGCGGCCGTGCAGCGCCGCAACACCCGATCACCGCGCACCAAACTCGAGTCCTCGGGCGGACTCTCGCTGGACATGGCGGCCGACTACGCCCGCACCGGAGTCGACTACCTGGCCGTCGGCGCGCTCACCCACTCGGTCCGGGTACTGGACCTCGGACTCGATATGTGAGACAGCCCTTCCCGTCGATTCACCCCCGGTGTGCCACTCCGCCGGGGGTGAATCGTCTGGTCAGCGCCGGTACACGGGCGGATCGACGAGCCAGCCGATGCCGCCGCAGCCGGTGCACAGGATCGCCGACCCGCTGTCGGAACAGCCTGCGGCCCCGGTGCCTTCGCACCAGCCGCAGTACCGCCAGCCCCGATTGGGGTGGACGGTGTCGAGCAGAATATTGAGGAACCCTTGGATCGCCATGCAGAGTGAATCCCCTCGCTAGGCAGCAAACGCTCCAAGAATGCGGGACGGCTCCGGGCAATGTCCAGCAAAAGCCAGAGGGCTTTACAGACCGAATTCGTGCGGGTCCAGACGCAAAACCTGACAAGCCTCGCGAATCACCGTGAGCGCGTGTGCGCCGAGTTCGCCGTCGGTTTGCCCGACGACCAGCCCGATTCGCACCACCGCGGCCGCCTGTTCTGGATAGTCGGTGGCCTTGGAAATCTGCGCCATCACATACGCGTGCCCGAAGGCGGGATCCATGATGAGCCGGGCGCAATTGTCCTCGAACAGATTTCGCAGGTCCTCGGGGGAACGCAGGCGCAGGACCTCGTGTGCGCCGACCATTTGCGCGACCCGCATGCGCGCCGCGGGATCGATGCGCCCGTCGGTCGCCGACAGCACCGCGCACATACCCAGCGCCGCATCCCGGAAGGCGTCGCCCCACAGGTCGTTTCGCGGCGGCGCGGGTGCGGGCCACCCCTCGGCAGAGCTACCGTGCGGCGCGCCGGCCGAATCGATGTGCGGTGCAGCCGGGGAGACCAGCCGATTCGTCAACGCCATGACACACTCCGAAAACTCGCCGAACCCCTGGACCTCCCCGTGTCCCGGCCCGGATCGTGCGAATAACAATGCCGACAGTAACAGCCTGCCGCGCGGTAGGCCCGCAGAAATTCTCCGAATACTGCGTGGGCAGCAACCTCACAGTAGTGCCCGGGCCGGGCCGCAACCGTCGAATACCGTGCCATGCAACGAGATCGACATTCGATCGCAAACTCGCAACCGATCTGCGGCACGGATCGTGGACCGGCGCGGCGGTATTCGACGGAGTGCCGGCGCGCGGCTCAGGTGGTGAGCTCGCGTTCGAGCGGCGTTCGGAATCGGGGAATCGGGCGGACATCGCCGTACCACGCCCCCATACGTTCGGCTTCCGCGGCGATGGCGCGCTCGGCGTCGGAGCCCGCGTCCTCGAGCAGCCGCCAGACGATCTCGCCGTCCGGGCGCTGCGCCCAGCCGCCGATGATGCGGCCGTCCCACCAGACCGTCGGGCCGACATTGCCATTGCGGTCGAAGAGCGCGGGCTGGTGCGGGCCGAGGTACCAGTCCCGGGACTGCCAGCCCATCGGCGTGGGGTCGAGGGCGGGCAGCAGCGCGGCCCAGGGTTCCGGGGCGGGAGTCGATTCCAGATCATCGGCGAGAACCAGGCCGGTCTCGCCACCCAGGTCGACCTCGGCGGTATCCACCGGCGCGAGCGCCTTGCGGACCTCGCCCAGCGTCCACCCGGTCCACCACTTGAGATCGCTCACCGGTGCGGGACCGAAGGCGCGCAACCACTTCCGGACCAGCTCCGCCCGCGCCTCGTCCACCGGCAGCGCCGGAATCCCCTCCGGCAGCCAGGATTCGATGGGCGCCCACGTGTACTGACTGCTGGCCCAGCTCCCATTGGGCCGCCCGCGCACGATCCGGCCCTCGCAGCCCAGCGTCACCAGCACCCAGGTGGTGATATTGGTCGGCTTGGAATACGGCTTGCCCGGCGCGGTGTCGACCTGGGTCCGCAGGCGCGGCACCTCCTTGCTCAACTGCGCCCCGGTCGCGCTGCCCCGCACCAGCAGCGCCGCATGCGTCTCCGCCTCGACCTCGTTCAGCCACGCGCTGACATTCCCCGTCACCGCCCCGGACTGTTCGATGTACCGCCCGTAGGTCTTGCGCTGCTTGTGCGCCAAGGCATCCGCCACCGACGCCTGCAGCACCGGCACCAGGTCGACCGGCGCGACGAACATGGTGCGCCGCATGGCCAGCATGCGCAACAGCGTCCGATCGTCGTAGAGCGCCTGCTCCACGTGCCTGGGTTCGATCCCCACTCCGCGCGCCGCGACGGACAGATACACGGTGGCCGGATCGGTGGCGTGCAGCACCACCATCGACCGCACGATCTGCTCGACCGCGTCGCCGCGCACCCCGGCGGCCAGCCGGTGCCGCACCCCCAGCCGAGCCCGCCGCTCCGCGGCATCCATCGAACGCATGGTCGAATCCTAGCCTCTGTCACCCGAATCCGCGGGCACCCCGCCGCCCGGGAAATCGCCCGGCGTGGGTACCCGGCCGGTCCTCGCGGACATGCGACGATGCCGGGCGTGGGTGTCCGGTGGCGAGGGATGCGGGTGGTCGGTGCGGTCGCGGGCATGCTCGCGGCGACGGTGGTTGCGGCCCCGCTGGTTTCGAGCGCACCACCCGGCGACGTGTCGATGCGGCCGGTGACCCTGACCGTGGACGGTGAGACCGCCACCGGCCGGGTCTACGAACCCGACGGCGGCGGCCGCGGACTCATCGTGGCGGTGCACGGCCACGCCGGCAGTGCGAGCGACTTCCCCGACTACCTGGCCTCGATCGTCCGGCAGACCGGCGCGGCCCTGGTCACCATGGATCAGCGCTCCGACACCGGCACCTGGCGGACCGGGGAGTGGAACGTCTGGGCGGGCTGGCGCGACACCGTCGCGGCCACCCGGTGGTACCGCGGCGAGCACCCCGGCATCGGTCCCACGGTGCTGTGGGGCTGGAGTCAGGGCGGTGTGACCAGCGGGCTGGCCGCCGCCCTTGCCCCGCCCGGCACCTACGACTACTGGGTCGACACCTTCGGCCACGCCGACGACGTCACCGCCTGGCTCGAATCCGGCCTGGCCGGACCACAATTGCGGGCCGAGATCGAACGCGACGCGGGCGGCTGCACCCCGGTCCTCTGCCTGCAGTCCTACCTCGACCGGTCGCCGGCGCTCATGACCAGCCGCATCGACGTCAAGCGTGCGGTCCTGCTGCACGGCACCGCCGACCCGCTGGTGCCCTACACCCAGTCGCTCGAAATGCGCGCGTCACTGACCCTCTCCGGCCACCCGGTCTCCATGTACACCGTGGTCAGCGGCCGTGATCTGGAGGGCCGCGTGGTGCCCGGCGACCACGGCATCAATCCGGTGTTCTTCGAATCCGGTTGTGTGGTCCAGCGATTGCTGCTCGGCAGTGAGCCGCTGGGCGGCGACCACGACTACCTCATCGATGTCGCGGCCGGCGTGAACACCGCCCCGCCCGCGCCTCCGAACGCCAAATGCGCGGCCTGAGCGCGGCCGTTCGGTGCTGACCACGATCCACCCGATCCCGGCCCCGGACAGTAGGCTCGCAGTCGATATCGGCGCGGTGAGACGGGATGAGGCGCAATGAAAGTCGTGGTGGCTGGGGCGACGGGAGCGATCGGGCGGCCACTGGTCACGGCGCTGCGGCAGTCCGGGCATCAGGTGTACGCGCTCACCCGCGGCGGTCGCGGCGCCGAGGTCGCGCGCTCGCTCGGGGCCACCCCGCTGGTCGCCAATGTCATGGACCGCTCGGACCTGATGCGCGCCACCGAACGACTGACCGCCGACGCGGTCATCCACCAGCTCACCTCCTACCGGTACTCGCCGCCGACCCACTATCACGCCCCGGGTCTGTTGCGCACCAACGCGTTACGCGAGATCGGCAGCAAGCATCTGGTGGAGCTGGCCCAGCGCACCGGGGCGCGGCGCTATCTCACCCAGTCGCTGATCGTCGGATACGGCCTGCGCGACCACGGCTCGCGGCTGGTGACCGAGCAGGACCCGTTCGGCCGCATCCAGGGCGACGTCACCGACGGCATCATCGGCGCGCTGCACGAGGCCGAATCGAGCGCCTGGCGCGCACCCGGCATCGACGGAATCGCCCTGCGCTACGGCCTGTTCTACGGTCCCGGCGCGTCGGAGAGCTTCGTGCGGGCACTGCGGCTGCGCATGTTCCCGCTGCCGAGCACGGGGACCGGATACGTCGGCTTCGTCCACCTCGCCGACGCTGCCGCCGCGACCGTCGCGGCCCTCGAACGCGGCGTCCCCGGCCAGGCGTACAACATCGTGGACGACGAGCCGATCACCTGGGACACCATGTTCGACGCCATGGCCGAGACCGTCGGCGCGCGGCCGCCGCGCCGGCTCCCGGCCCGCCTGGTGCGCATGGCCTCACCGCTGGCGGCCGCCCAGATGCTGGACTTCTCCATCCGCGTCTCGAACGCCAAGGCGCGCGCCGACCTGGGCTGGAAGCCGATGTACCCCACCTACCGCGAGGGCCTGCCCACCCTGGCCGACTCCGTGCGCTGACCCGGCACCCGCTGCCGCCGGAACACTTTCCCGCCGAATACCGTTGATCTCGGCGAATCTGGCGCAACAGGAAGGCAGCGATGACCACACCGGCGGACCCCTCGTACACCTGGCAGGGCGCGGACCTCGACCTGGACGCCTACCTGGCCCGGATCGGATTCACCGGCGAGCGCACGCCCACCCTGGCCACCCTGCGCGAAATGGTGCGCGCCCACACCACCACCATTCCGTTCGAGAACCTGGAGATCATTCTCGGCCGCGGCATTCCACTGGATCCGGAAGCGCTGCAGGACAAGCTGATCCGGCGGCGGCGTGGCGGGTACTGCTACGAGAACGTCGGCCTGTTCGCCGCCGCGCTGGAGCGGCTCGGCTTCGAGTTCACCGCCATGTCGGGCCGCGTCACGCGCGGCGCGACCAACCTGCGCCCGGCCACCCACGCGCTGCTGCGGGTCAAGGCCGTGGACGACGATCGCCGCTGGCTGTGCGATGTCGGCTTCGGGTGGGGGCCGGTCGAACCGGTCGAGCTGGCCCCCGATCGTGGTGAATTCAGCGCGGGCGCATGGCGTTTCCGGCTGGAGCGGTCCATCGACGCGGCCGGCGGCGAGCTGTGGACGCTGTACCAGTTCGGCCGGGACGGCTGGGTGGACCGCTATACCTTCGTCACCACCCCGCAGTACCGCGTCGATTTCGCGGTCGGGAACCACTACGTGTCCACCTCGGCGCGTTCGCCGTTCACCACGCGGCCGTTCGTGCAGCGCTTCCACGCCGAGGTGCATCACCAACTGGACGGCACCACCTGGACCACCAGTTACCCGGACGGCTCGGAGGAGGTGCGCGAACTCGAGGTCGCCGAGTTGCCGAAGGTGCTCGCGGAGGTCTTCGACGTCGAGCTCGACCAGGCGGACGCGGCGCAATTGACGCGCGCCGAGTGGCCCGCGGCGGTCTCCGCCCCGGCTTCGGGGGTGAAAGGTAGCTGAACGCCGTCGGTGTGTGGGAGCAAACACGCACCAAACCAATTGGTCTATGTCCCGTCATAGATGGGCTGCGACCAGCAGGTTCGCCTAACCGGTTACGCGGCGGTCACTCGATTGCGGCGTAGATCTCACCGAGATCTCGCTCATATCTCACGCTGACGTCGGAGATCCGCGCGTCGCCCGCTACACTCGTGCGGGGAAACGCGCGGGCAACCGCATTGTCACAGTCATCTCGAAGAACTTCGGAGTAGTGCCATCGAAACCGGCCAAGTGATCGCAGGGCATTACCGCCTGGTCGAACGGATTGGTAGCGGCGGCACAGGTGTCGTCTGGCGAGCCGTGGATCAGCGGCTCGAACGTTCCGTGGCGGTCAAACAGATCCTCACCCAGCCGAGCCTGTCGGATGCGGACAAGGACATCGTTCGGCAGCGCGCCGCACGCGAGGCTCGCAACGCGGCCCGGTTCCAGCACCCGAACGCCATCGTCGTATTCGACATCACCGAGCACGAGGGTGACCCGTGCCTGGTCATGGAGTATCTGCCGTCGCAGAGTCTGGCGGTGGTGCTGTCCGCGCAGGGCACGCTGCCGCTGCCGCAGGTCGCCCGCATCGGCGAACAGGTGGCATCCGCGCTCATCGCCGCGCATCGCGCCGGGATCGTCCATCGCGACGTCAAGCCCGGCAACATCCTGCTCGGCGACAACGGCGCCGTGAAGATCACCGACTTCGGCATCGCCAAGTCCAAGGGTGATGTCACGCTGACCGCCACCGGACTCATCTCCGGCACCGCCGCCTACCTCGCCCCCGAGGTGGCGCGCGGAGCGGAACCGACGCCGGCCGCGGACGTATTCGCCTTGGGCGCCACGCTCTTCCACGCACTGGAAGGCGAACCGCCCTACGGCACCAACCCGAATCCGCTGGCGCTGCTCTACGCGGCCGCCAATGGCCAGATCAGCGAACCGCGCAATGCCGGACCGCTCAGCGATCTGCTGCTCAGCCTGCTCAGCTTCGAGCCGGAGGACCGGCCGAGCATGCTCGACGTGCGCGACATCATGGCCGAATTCGCCGAGGTCGGCCCGGATGCCGAGGCCACCCGGGTGCTGGCCGCCCGGCGCTCGGGCCCGGCCACCCCGTCGGCCGGCGCCGCCCAGCGCTCCGCGCCGCGGCAGACCACCCGGCAGATGGAGCGCCGCCAGTCGGCCGACATCCCGACCGGCGCCATGAGCCAGGCGCAGCTGCTGGAGACCCCGCCGCCGCGCCCGCCCATGAACGCCGGCCCGCCGACCCGCAATCATCCGGCGCCCGAACCGGATTCGGATTCCGGCTCCAAGAAGAAGCTGGTGCTGATCCTGATGGCCGCGGTGGTCGTGGTGGCTGGCGGCATCGCGTACGGCCTGTTCGGCAACTCCGGTTCGAACAGCGCCACCGGCGCGGGCACGAACAGCAGCTCGGTGAAGGCGTCGGTCACGGCCAGCGCCACCAAGGGCGTGCCCTCGGGCCTCGGCCAGACCAAGAGCGCCGGGACGGTCAGCTTCGACGCCGGTGTCGACGCGGTGCAGTCGTTCTGGGACGACGTGACCTACACCCGGTACTCGGATGCCTGGAAGCTGCTGACCCCCGCCGCTCAGCAGGTCTACGGCAGTCAGCAGGCATTCCAGACGTATTGGACCGGGAACCCGGTCCAGAAGTACTCGAGCATCCGGGGCGCCAATGGCGGCGGCACGGTCAACCCCGATGGTTCGGTCGACATCGTGCTGGACTCGCTGCAGACCAAGAACGGCCCGACCAAGTCTGTGAACATGCGGGTGATCGACGCCGGCGGCGGCAGCCTGCAGATCGACAGCGACACCAAGTAATTCCGGCAGCACACTGCGCCGCACCGGTTTTCCGGTGCGGCGCAGTGCGTTACGATGGTGGGTTTGCTCAGCCGAGCTTCGCCGGATCGGCGGCGAGGGAGGCCAGCAGCCGTAGTCCGTCGGCGCTGGGGGAGCCGGGTTCGACGTGGTGGGCGACCAGCGCCTGATCGGGATCGTCGGGGAGACGGAGGGTTTCGAAGCCGAGCTCCAGACGGCCCACGATCGGGTGGCGGTAGATATGGCGCCCGTGGGTCTTGTCCTTGAGCTCGTGCCGCTTCCACAGCTCCGCGAATTCCGGGCTCCGGGCGTTCATTTCGTCGATGAGGGCGGTGATGCGCGGGTCGCCGGGATTGCGGGCGGCATCCAGGCGCAGGTAGGCCACGGTGTCGGCGGCCTTGTCGTCCCAGTCCCCGTAGAGATCCTTGGCGCCCTCGTCCAGGAAGACCAGGTGCAGGAAGTCGCGCTGCGCGGGCGGGAGCGCGCCGAAATCCGTGATCAGGGCCGCCGCCAGGCGATTCCACGCCAGGACGCTGACACCGCGGCCGACGATGTAGGCCGGGACGTCGTGGGCGGCGTCGAGCAGCCGGCGCAGACCCGGGCGCACCTCCTGCACGGCGGGCGGCTCCTCACCCGACCATGGGCGGGCCAGGCGGTAGAGATGGTCGCGCTCAACCTGATTCAGCCGCAGTGCCCGTGCCACCGCATCCAGCACCGACTCCGAGAACTGCAGGCTGCGGCCCTGTTCCAGGCGCACATAGTGATCCACGCTGACCCCGGCCAGCAGCGCCAGCTCCTCGCGGCGCAGGCCCGGAACACGGCGGCGCGCACCGTGATCCATCAGGCCCACCTCCGCGGGGCTGAGCCGGGCGCGGCGGGAGCGCAGGAATTCACCGAGTTCGGCGCGACGGTCCAAGGTCATGCCTTCGGTAACCACGAGCGCGCCGAATTCCATCCGGCGCCGCATCCTGGTCATGCGGTGCCCAGGCAGACGCAGCACTGTTTGCCCCGCTCGCATCCGGCGAAAGTAGTGCTCAGCGCCGCAACGGACGGCGAAAGCCACACGAGGAGCACACAATGACCTCCCTTCCCACCCGTCAGCTCGGCACCACCGACATGCACATCAGCCGGATCGGATTCGGCGCGTGGGCCGTCGGCGGTTCGGGCTGGCGCTACACCTGGGGCGCACAGGACGACGCCGATTCCATCGCCACCATCCGCCGGGCCGTCGAGGCCGGCGTCAACTGGATCGACACCGCCGCCGTCTACGGACTCGGCCACTCCGAGGAGGTGGTCGGCAAGGCGATCAGCGGACTGCCCGAGGCCGATCGGCCGTTCGTCTTCACCAAGGCCGGACTGGTCTGGGACGAGAACGACCGCGCCGCCGCGCCGAAGCGGATCATGGCCGCCGCCAGCGTGCGCCGCGAGGTCGAGGACTCGCTGCGCCGGCTGAACGTCGAGCGCATCGACCTGTACCAGGTGCACTGGCCCGATACCGGTGCCTCCCTGGACTTCTCGGACCCCGACGGCGTCGACCCCGCGGCCGCGACCCCGCTCGCCGAGTACTGGCAGACCATGGCCGACCTCGTGCGGGCGGGCAAGGTGCGCGCCATCGGCCTGTCCAATCACGATGTGCCGCAACTGGAGATCGCCGAGTCCATCGCCCACGTGGACGCCATCCAGCCGCAGTTCTCGCTGATCAAGCGCGGTGCGGCCGACGAATTGGCCTGGGCCGCAGCGCATCACACCGGTGGCATCATCTACCAGCCGCAGCACTCCGGCCTGCTCACCGGCGCCTTCTCGGCCGAACGCGTCGCGAACCTGCCGGATGACGACTGGCGCAAGGGCTTCCCGGAGTTCACCACCGAACTCGACCGCAACCTCGCGCTGGTGGACGCACTGCGTCCGATCGCGGCGGCCCACGACACCACCGTCTCCGCCGTGGCCATCGCCTGGACCCTGACCTGGCCCGGCGTCACCGGCGCCATCGCCGGCGCCCGCCGGCCCGAACAGGTCGACGGCTGGATCGGCGGCGCCGAACTGGAATTGACCCCCGCCGACCTGGACGCCATCGCGACCGCGCTGCGCACCACCGGCGCCGGTGAGGGCCCGATCCAGCGCTGAGCGTCACCAAGATCCGAATACCGAGCACCGACTCCCGAAGGAGCACACCACCATGACCCTGCACGTCGTCGCCGAACTGCGCGCTGCCGCCGGCCAGGAGGACCGCCTCCGCACCGCCCTGGAAGCCATGATCGAACCCTCCCTGGCCGAACCCGGCTGCCTGTCCTATCAGCCCTTCACCAACCCGAACGACCCGGCCCACATGGTCGTGGTGGAGGAATGGCAGGACGCCGACGCCCTGGAGAAGCACTTCACCGCCGAGCACTTCCAGCACGTGGCCGGAGTCCTGGAGGGCATCGTGGCCGAGCCCATGATCATCCGCCGCCTCGTCGCCGAATAGCGGTCGAGCCTTCGATCCTCGCGCCCCCGCCGGTGTCGCCGGTGGGGGCGCGGTCGCGCGTGGGGCCCGGATCAGGGTGCGCCCGAGCCGGATACGGTGCGGTTCGGGGGCGGGGCATGTCGCGTCCGGCACATGGGGTGCCGGGGATGGGGAACGCAGGTAGGGTCGGGCGCATGGGTACGCGGATTCGATCGACGGCGCTGCTGTTGTGCGCGCTCGTGGTCTCCGCGTGGGCGGTGCTGTATCTGGCCGCCGCCACCCCCGATTCGCTGCTCGTCCTCGGTGCGGCCGCGCTGGTCGCGGTGACCGCGGCGGTGCTGTCGGCGCGCGGTCCGCTGCTCGCGGCCACCGCGCACATCGGTCCGGCGGAATCGGCCGGACGGCGGCGCCGCGGCGCGTTCCTGCGGCAGAGCAATCCCGACGCCCCGGGCCGCCCGCGCCCGCGCGCACCCGGAGTCCTCGCGGCCTGACCGCGCCCGCACGACCTGTCCCGGTCGTGCGCGCTGTCGGGTTCTCCGCCGTCCGAATTCCTTTCGCCCGCACCCGTGTGCGGGCGCTGCGCAGCGAGGTACTCCGTGCTCGATTTCATCTACTACCCCGTGTCCGCCGTCCTGTGGCTGTGGCACACCGCCTTCGCGTCGCTGCTCGGCGCGACCAGTGGCCTGGCCTGGGTGCTGGCCATCGTCTTCCTTGTCATGACCCTGCGGGCCCTGCTGATCCGGCCGTTCGTCGCGCAGTTGAAGTTCTCGCGCGCGCTGGCCGAGATGCAGCCGAAGCTGCAGGAGATCAAGCGCAAGCACGCGGGCGACCGGGAGAAGCAGGCGCTGGCCATGCAGGAGCTACAGCGCGAGTCCGGCGTCAACGTGCTGACCGGTTTCCTGCCGATCATCGGCCAGACGGTGGTCTTCATCGGCCTCTACCACGTGCTGCGGTCCTTCCAGCCGGGTCACACTCAGAACTACGTGTTCAATGCCACGCAGGTGCAGTCCTTCCTGGACGCCAAACTGTTCGGCGCACCGCTGGAGGCCACCCTGTCCACCGCCGGCTCGTCCTTCGGAACCGTTGCCGCCGTGGCGATTCCGCTCATGATCGTCGCGGCGATCGCGACCCATTTCACCGCCCGCGCCGCCGTCGCCCGGCAGCCGCAACCCGCCGAAGGCGCGGCGGGCTCGCAGGTCCGGATCATGAACACGCTCTCGCAGTGGGTCTTCCCCGCCGGAGCACTGCTGGTCGGACCGGTGATGCCCATCGCCATCCTGCTCTACTTCGTCACCCAGAACGCGTGGACGTTCGCTCAGCAACATCTGGTGGCCGCTCGCTTCGGTCCCGAGGCCGCCCGCACCACGGTCTGAGCGGGGCCGCGGTCCGCGCCTCATAACCGCCGGTCCGGCGGGTGTTCCCGGGTTGCGGGCCGGGAACACCCGCGCGAGCTCGGCCGCGACGTAAAGCGCTGGCGGTGACCCGATAGTCTGGTAGCTGGTCGCAAGCGGTTTCGGCCGCGTCGCGAACCCCTCGACATCAGCACAGACAAGGACTGCACAGCGCTATGACTAGCCGCATCGAGCTCGCCCGCGTGGATCTGCGCGGACGTACTCCCACTGCTGCCGAACTGCGCGCGGCTCTGCCGCGTGGGGGCGTCGACGTGGACTCGGTGCTGCATCATGTGCGACCGGTCGTGGAGGCCATCCGGGATCGGGGCGTCGAGGCCGCGCTGGAATTCAGCGAGCAGTTCGACGGCGTGCGGCCCGCCGCGGTGCGCGTACCCGCCGCCGAACTGGACAAGGCCCTGGCCGAGCTGGACCCGGCCGTCCGCGCGGCCCTCGACGTCGCTATCGAGCGCACCCGCAAGGTGCACGACGATCAGCGCCGCACCGACAAGACCACCCAGGTGGTGCCCGGCGGCACCGTGACCGAGCGGTGGGTGCCGGTGGAGCGGGTCGGCCTGTACGTGCCGGGCGGCAATGCCGTCTACCCGTCCTCGGTGGTCATGAACGTGGTTCCCGCGCAGGCCGCGGGCGTGGACTCGCTGGTGGTCGCCTCGCCGCCGCAGGCCCAGTTCGGCGGTCTGCCGCACCCGACCATCCTGGCCGCCGCCAAGCTGCTGGGCGTCGAGGAGGTGTGGGCGGTCGGCGGTGCGCAGGCCGTGGCGCTGCTGTCCTACGGCGGCACCGACACCGACGGCGCACAGCTGGAACCGGTCGACCTGATCACCGGCCCGGGCAATATCTATGTGACCGCCGCCAAGCGGCTGTGCCGCGGCCTGGTCGGCATCGACGCCGAGGCCGGGCCCACCGAGATCGCCATCCTCGCCGACGCCACCGCCGATCCGGTGCACGTGGCCGCCGACCTCATCTCGCAGGCCGAGCACGACGTACTGGCCGCCAGCGTGCTGGTCACCGACAGCGTCGAGCTCGCCGATGCCGTGGACGCCGCGCTGACCGCGCAGATGACCGTGGTCAAGCACCACGACCGCGTCGCGGAGGCACTGTCGGGCAAGCAGTCCGGCACCGTGCTGGTCGACGACATCGCCCAGGGCCTGCGCGTGGTCAACGCCTACGCCGCCGAGCACCTCGAGATTCAGACCGCCGACGCGTCCGCGGTCGCGGCCCGGGTCCGTTCCGCCGGAGCGGTTTTCGTCGGCGCGTGGTCGCCGGTCTCCCTCGGCGACTACTGCGCCGGCTCCAACCACGTGCTGCCCACCGCCGGATGCGCCCGGCACTCTTCGGGTTTGAGCGTGCAGACCTTCCTGCGCGGCATCCACGTCGTCGAGTACTCCGAGGCGGCGCTGAAGGATGTCTCCGGGCACGTGGTCGCACTGGCCAATGCCGAGGACCTGCCCGCGCACGGCCAGGCCGTGCAGGCGCGATTCGGAGAGCTGCGGTGAGCGCACAGGCCGGCCCGGAAGAAGGCACCGTGACCGTCCCCGGATCGAATATCTCGCTCGACGATCTGCCGCTGCGGGAGAACCTGCGTGGCAAGAGCCCTTACGGCGCACCGCAATTGACCGTTCCGGTGCAGCTGAACACCAACGAGAACCCGCACCCGCCGAGTAAGGCCCTCATCGACGACGTCGCGGAATCCGTGCGCGCCGCGGCCGCCGACCTGCACCGGTACCCGGATCGCGACGCGGTCGGGCTGCGTGCCGATCTGGCCGCCTACCTGACCCGGCAGACCGGCGTAGCGGTGGACACGGCGAACGTGTGGGCGGCAAACGGCTCCAACGAGATCCTGCAGCAGCTGCTGCAGGCGTTCGGCGGACCCGGCCGCAGCGCACTGGGTTTCGTGCCCTCGTACTCGATGCACCCGATCATCTCCGAGGGCATCGACACCGAGTGGATCGAGGCCAAGCGCAATGGCGACTTCTCCCTCGACATCGACTACGCGGTGCTGACGGTGGGGGAGAAGAACCCCGACGTGGTCTTCGTGACCAGCCCCAACAACCCGACCGGCCACAGCATTCCGCTCGCGGACCTGGAACGCATCCTCGCGGCCGCGCCCGGCATCGTGGTGGTGGACGAGGCGTACGGCGAGTTCTCCGCGGCGCCCAGCGCGATCAGCCTGATCGACAAGTACCCCACCAAGCTGGTGGTCAGCCGCACCATGTCCAAGGCGTTCGCCTTCGCGGGCGGGCGGCTGGGCTACCTGGTGGCCGCACCCGCGGTCATCGACGCCATGCTGCTGGTGCGCCTGCCCTACCACCTGTCCGTGGTCACCCAGGCCGCGGCGCGGGCGGCGCTGCGGCACGCGGACGAAACCCTCGGCAGCGTGGCCGAATTGGCGGCGCAGCGCGACCGGGTCATGGCGGCGCTGGCCGAGCTGGGATACGAGGTCATCCCCTCGGATGCCAACTTCGTGCTGTTCGGCCGCTTCGCCGACGCGCCGCGCGCCTGGCAGCACTACCTCGACGAGGGTGTGCTCATCCGCGATGTCGGCATCCCCGGCTACCTGCGCACCACCATCGGCCTGGCCGCCGAGAACGACGAATTCCTGCGCGTCAGCGCGAAACTGGCGTCCGAGGAGCTGATCGCCCGATGACCACCGACCGTGCCGACCGCATCGCCCGGGTCGAGCGGACCACCCGCGAATCCAGCATCGTGGTGGAGCTCAATCTGGACGGCTCCGGCAAGACCGACATCTCCACCGGCGTCCCCTTCTACGACCACATGCTGACCGCCTTCGGCCAGCACGGCAGCTTCGACCTGACGGTCCAGGCCAAGGGCGACATCGAGATCGAGGCCCACCACACCGTCGAGGACACCGCCATCGTCATCGGCCAGGCCCTGGGCCAGGCGCTCGGCGACAAGAAGGGCATCCGCCGCTTCGGCGACTGCTTCATCCCGATGGACGAAACCCTCGCGCACGCCGTCGTCGACGTGTCCGGCCGGCCGTACTGCGTGCACACCGGCGAGCCGGATCACATGCTGCACACCATCATTCCGAGTGTGGCCCCGACCGCGTCCTACTCGACCGTGATCAACCGCCACGTCTTCGAGTCCATCGCGCTCAACGCCCGCATCGCCCTGCACGTGCGCGTGCTCTACGGCCGCGACCAGCACCACATCACCGAGGCCGAATACAAGGCCGTGGCACGGGCTTTGCGCGCCGCCGTCGAGTACGACCCGCGCGTGTCCGGCGTCCCCTCCACGAAGGGCTCGCTATGACCAAGAAGATCGCCCTGCTCGACTACGGCTCCGGCAACCTGCACTCCGCCAGCCGCGCCCTCGCCCGCACGGGTGCGGACGTCACCATTACCGCCGACCCCGAAATCGCTCTGAACGCAGACGGTCTCGT
The DNA here is from genome assembly GCF_042754165.1 of Nocardia sp. NPDC059229. Lineage (NCBI taxonomy): Bacteria > Bacillati > Actinomycetota > Actinomycetes > Mycobacteriales > Nocardiaceae > Nocardia > Nocardia sp. NPDC059229. The sequence continues at coordinate 62,042 of NZ_JBHZAK010000027.1, read as the reverse complement.
GGTCCCCGGTGTCGGCGCGTACGCGGCCTGCATGGCAGGCCTGCTGTCCGTGCGCGGTGACCGCATCATCGGCAGGCGCCTCTCCGGCGGCCGCCCCGTGCTCGGCATCTGCGTCGGCATGCAGATCCTGTTCGAACGCGGCGTCGAATTCGGGGTGGAAACCGAGGGCTGCGGCGAATGGCCCGGCACCGTCGAGCGTCTGGACGCCCCCGTCCTCCCGCACATGGGCTGGAACACGGTGAAGGCTCCCGAGGACAGCGTCCTGTTCGCGGGCACGGACGCCGACACCCGGTTCTACTTCGTCCACTCCTACGCCGCCCAGCACTGGGCCTGGACCGACGACGGCGGCAGCCAGATCGCCCCGGCCAAGCTGACCTGGGCCGAACACGGCGTCCCGTTCCTCGCCGCGGTGGAGAACGGCCCGCTGTCGGCCACCCAGTTCCACCCGGAGAAGTCCGGCGACGCCGGAGCCCAACTCCTGCGCAACTGGATCGACTCGATCTGATCGGCCCCCGAAACGACCGAAACCCCCGCTCCCGGCGGGGGTTTCGGTGTTTCTAGGCCGCTGACGGCTCGGGCCGGGTACCGACCGACCAGATGGGCTCGGAGGCCACGCTCGAGAACTGCCAGCCGTCGGGGGTACGGACGGCGTCGAAGCGATAGACCTCGCCCAGGGTCAGGCGCGGCTGCGAGCCGAGGGTGGGGTCGTGGGCAGGACCCCAGGCGAAGACGACCAGGAGGTTGGCCCGGACCTTGGCGGTGTCACCGTCCAGATCGATCAGGATGCCGCTGATGACGTGCTGGATCTGCCGGTCGGGGGAGTGGTTTCGGCCGGCCTGGGTGACCAGGGCGGTGCGGCCGGTGGCCAGGCCGCCGGGTGTGCGGGCGGTGGCATCGGCGGTGTAGAGGGCGGCGAGCTCCTCCCAGTCGCCTTCATCGAGGGCGCGGCCGAGGCGGTGGACCAACTCGGTGATCTCGAATTTGTCGGCCAGATCCTGGAATTGCCGGGTGGTGGTGTGGATCGCGTTCATGGCTACGGTCTTTCGACGAGATTGTTGGTGACTCCAACGTTGGTGAAACCAATGTAATCGATTGTGGGTGTCCCCAACAAGTGTTGCTAGATTCCTCTCATGGACACCGCGCCCGAAGGGGCCTCCGGCCGGCTGCGCGCTCTTCCCACCCGCCTCATCGGCCAGGTCGCGATCATCGCCAACCGCTGCACCGAGAAAGCCCTGGAGCCCACCGGTTCCCGCCGCTACCACTACGCCCTGCTCGCCACCCTCGACGAACACGGCCCCCTCAGCCAGGCCGAGGCGGGCCGCCGCACCGGTATCGACCGCAGCGACGTGGTCGCCGCGGTCAACGACCTGGCCGACCGCGGCCTCCTGCACCGCACCCCCGACCCCACCGACCGCCGCCGCAACACCCTTACGCTCACGCCCGCCGGGCGGGCCCACCTGGCCGACCTCGACGAACGCCTGGAAGCGGCCCAGCGAGAACTACTCCCGGGCTTCACCGCCGCCGAACGCGCCAACTTCGTCCTGACGCTGAACCGCGTCCTCGAATCCCATACCCGAGGCGGCTGACCCCCGCCTCAGCACCTGGTCGACCCGGGCGTCACGGTCGTCCCCGACACCTCCGGCGGCCGCCCGGCCATCTGCGCCTTGCTTCCGTCCCAATGGAATTGGACGCAGTAGAAGGTTCCGTCCGCGCAGGCATTACAGCTGCCGGGGATCTTGTACCGCAGCCCTACGGTGTCGTCGGTGGTGTGGTTCGGATCCGGGGAGATGAACGAATTCCACCTGGGGTCGGCCGTGCCGATGTAGCTCCCGCGATGGAACAGCAACACCTGCATGGGTGAGCTGGCCGTCGCCCCCTCGATCGTGATCAAGTACGCCGACAGGGTCGAGCAGATGTCATTGACCGTCGTCCGCGCCCCCGCCGCGGGCAGCGCCCACTTCCACGGCGTCCCCGGCACCACCTTCACCGGAGCCAATGTGGCGGCGGCACTTCGAATCACGCCCGGCTCGGGCTTGCACGGCTGCGCTCCCGTCCCCGCCGTGGTAGCCGCCGGTGTGCGCGTGGTGGTCACCGCCGTCGGCTCCCCGGCCCGCGCCGCGGTGCTCGCCGCCGGGCTGGGCCGCGCCCCCGATCCGCCGCTGTCGCCGCACCCGGCCGCCCCGCAGGCCAGCACCAGCGCCGCCAGCCCGATCCCCACCTTCCGCACGACCAGCCCCACCTTCCGCACAACGAGCTCCCTTCGATCGACGACCCCGACCTCCCCGCAGCGTGACACCGCCCGCGTGCCCCTGCCCCGGAAATCGTTCCCGCCGCGCGGTGGGCGGCTGACGCTGTTCACCCTGCGGTCGGTGTGACGGCGGGCAACCACTAGGCTTACCGCGTGAGTCTTGTGCTGCTACCTGCCGTCGATGTCGCCAATGGTGAGGCTGTGCGCCTGGTTCAGGGGGAGGCGGGCAGCGAAACCGGTTACGGTTCGCCGCGCGACGCCGCGCTGGCCTGGCAGCACGCCGGGGCCGAGTGGGTGCATCTGGTCGACCTGGACGCCGCGTTCGGCAAGGGCTCCAACCGCGAACTGCTGGCCGAGGTGATCGGCGAACTCGATGTGAAGGTCGAGCTGTCGGGCGGGATTCGGGACGACGAGTCGTTGGAGGCCGCGCTGGCTACCGGCTGCGCGCGCGTCAACCTCGGCACCGCGGCCATCGAGAATCCGGAGTGGTGTGCCCGGGCCATCGGCGAGTACGGCGACAAGATCGCCGTCGGCATGGATGTGAAGCTCATCGACGGCGAGTGGCGGCTGCGCGGACGCGGCTGGGTGACCGACGGCGGCGATCTGTGGGAGGTGCTGGAGCGCCTCGAGCGCGACGGCTGCTCGCGGTACGTGGTCACCGACGTCTCCAAGGACGGCACGCTGACCGGCCCGAACCTGGACCTGCTGAGCCAGGTCGCCAATGCCTGCGAGGCCCCGGTCATCGCGTCGGGCGGCATCTCCCAGCTCGACGACCTGCGCGCCATCGCGACGCTGGTAGACGAGGGCGTCGAGGGCGCGATCATCGGCAAGGCCCTGTACGCGGGCCGGTTCACCCTGCCCGAAGCCCTGGCCGCGGTTCGCTAGCGCCGTGGCCGCCGAACTCGCCGAACTGCTCGGCATCGCCAGTGAGGTTCTCGACTCCGCCGCACCGCGTTTCGTCGAGGGCATCGGGGCGCCGAGCGCGGTCGAGAAGGGGCGCAACGACTTCGCCACCGAACTCGACCTGGAGCTCGAGCGCACTATCTCGCAGCGGCTGGGCGAACGCACCGGAATCCCGGTGCACGGTGAGGAATTCGGCGGTCCGCAGCTGGCCTCCGGCACCGCCTGGGTGCTGGACCCCATCGACGGCACCTTCAACTATTCGGCGGGCAGTCCCATGTGCGGCATGCTGCTGGCGCTGGTGCGCGACGGCGTCCCTGTCATCGGCCTGACCTGGCTGCCGATCCTGGGCCAGCGCTACGCGGCGGTCGCGGACGGCCCGCTGCTGCTGAACGGCAACCCGCTGCCGAGCCTGGCCCCGGCCAAGCTCGCCACCGCGCCGATCGGCTTCGGCAGCTTCAATATCGATGGGGCGGGCCGGATTCCGGGCATCTTCCGCTTCAACCTGCTGGGTGCGCTGAGCCGGCTGTCCGGCCGCCAGCGCATGTACGGCTCCACCGGCATCGACCTGGCCTACACCGCCTCGGGAATTCTCGGCGGGGCCGTGGTGTTCGGGCATCATCCCTGGGACAACGCCGCGGGCGTGGCCCTGGTCCGGGCCGCCGGCGGCGTGGTCACCGACCTGCTGGGCCGGGACTGGACCATCGAATCCGGTTCGGTGCTGGCCGCCGCCCCCGGCGTGCACGAGGAACTACTGGACCTGATCGCGGACACCGCAGACCGGGTCCGAGGAGAGGCAGAGCAATGCTGAAGACAGAGGTCATGAAATGACGTTGGCCGTACGCGTGATTCCGTGCCTGGACGTCGACGCCGGGCGCGTGGTCAAGGGCGTCAACTTCGAAAACCTCAGGGACGCGGGCGATCCCGTGGAACTCGCGGCCACCTACGACGCCCAGGGCGCCGACGAGCTGACCTTCCTCGACGTCACTGCCTCCACCGGCGACCGCGGCACCATGATCGACGTGGTCACCCGCACCGCCGAGCAGATCTTCATCCCGCTCACGGTCGGCGGCGGCGTGCGCACCGTCGAGGACGTGGACCGGCTGCTGCGCGCGGGCGCGGACAAGGTGTCGGTGAACACCGCCGCCATCGCCCGCCCCGAGGTGCTGCGCGAAATGTCGGAGCGGTTCGGCTCCCAGTGCATCGTGCTGTCGGTCGACGCCCGCACCGTGCCCGAGGGGCAGCCCGCGACCCCGTCCGGCTGGGAGGTCACCACCCACGGCGGCAAGCGCGGCACCGGCATCGACGCCGTCGAATGGGCCGTACGCGGAGCCGAACTGGGCGTCGGCGAGATCCTGCTCAACTCCATGGACGCCGACGGCACCAAGGCGGGCTTCGACCTGCCGATGATCCGCGCGGTGCGCGCCGCGGTCTCGGTGCCGGTCATCGCCTCGGGTGGCGCGGGCAAGGTCGCCGACTTCGCGCCCGCCGTGCAGTCCGGCGCGGACGCGGTGCTGGCCGCCAGTGTCTTCCACTTCGGCGACCTCTCCATCGGCCAGGTCAAGGACGCCATGCGCGCGGAAGGAATCACCGTCCGATGAGCACCCTGGATCCCGCGATCGCGCGCCGCCTCAAGCGCAACTCCGACGGGCTGTTCGCCGCCATCGCGCAGGAGAAGAGCACCGGCGACGTGCTCATGATGGCGTGGATGGACGACGAGGCGCTGGCCCGCACCCTGGAAACCCGCAAGGGCACCTACTATTCGCGCTCTCGCCAGCAGTACTGGGTCAAGGGCGAGACCTCCGGCCACACCCAGTACGTGCACGAGGTACGGCTGGACTGCGACGGCGACACCGTGCTGCTGGTCGTCGACCAGGAGGGCGCGGCCTGCCACACGGGCACCCACACCTGCTTCGACACCGACGTGCTGCTGTCCCAGGGCGACCGGCTGCTCACCGACGAGGACTGAGCGGCAACGGTTTCCGGCCTCGGCGAGCAAGCTCGCAGCGTCGGTGAACAGCCCTCGGCGTCAACCCGATTCGTTCGGGTCCATGTCCAGATGCGAGATCGGCCGCCCCGCGCGGCCGAGCCCGCGGGCCATGCCCTTGTCCAGCTGTGCCACCAGGGTCTCGCCCAGTTCCAGCAGCTGCTTGGTCTGCTCGGCGTCCAGCCCGTCGAACACCAGGCCGCGCACGCACTCCAGATACCCGGGCGCGGCCTCGGTGATCTTCCGATATCCGGCGTCGGTCAGCACCGCCTGCGCGCCGCGGCGACCGGTAATGGTGACGCGCTCGGCCCAGCCCAGCCGTTCGAGTTTGGAGACCACGTGCGAGAGCCGGGATAGCGATGCGTTTGCCTTTTGCGCAAGGTCACTCAGTTGCAACCGGTGACCTGGTTCTTCGGAGAGCAGAGTCATCACGAAGTATTCGAAATGGGTAATCCCGGACTCACGTTGTAGCTGGGTATCCAATGCGGCGGGGAGTCTGGTGGTGAGCGCGACAAGGGTACGCCACGCTCGCTGTTCCATGGGATTCAACCACTTGGTCACCGTGCGCGCCCTCTCGTAGCAGCCAAGTGACGTGTTATGCCGGCCCGTGGGAGAGCCTGCGAAACAGCATCGAACGAGTCACTCGCACGTCAAAGTTTGCCACGATTTCGCTCGTCAGTCACGGTGTTGCCGAATGACGTGACATCGATCACGCGTGTCGCGAGTGGATTCAGTTCGCGCCGAGTTCGGGAGGCGGTGTCGGAGTTTCGGGCTCTACCCGAGGCTTTTCTGGTTCGGCGTGCCGACGTTCGGCACGGTACCGGCGGAATCGCCTGCGCCCCAAGAGAAATGCCACCAGCAGGAACAGCAGCGCGGCCACGATCGCACCCGCCAGCGTGGCGCCGCGGAATCCCGGCCCGTCGACATCGAGAATGCGCTCACCTGCGTGTGCGGCATTCGAGTTGCCCCACACGATGGTCAGCGTCATCAAATTCGGGATGGCGATGACGATCGCGAGAACCGCCGCGCCGCCCGCGATAAACATGCCGCCCCGTTTACGCCAGCTGAGTCCTGCGGCCAGGAACAGGAAAAGTGGCACAGCCGTACATACCGCGCCCATTATCAGGCCGTACCAGATGCCCTTGGCGAAACTCCCGCTCACCCATTCGCCGATGCGCTGCGCCCACCACCGTGGAATGAATGCGGCCAGCATCAGATACACCAGCCACAAAACGACCGCGGCCACCACTCCGCCAATGATGCGATTGCGCCACGTGACGAAGGTTGAAGGCTTTCGCTCCTGGTCGGTGCTGGGCGTAGTCATGCGCTCAGCGTATGTCCGAATTGTCGGCGCGCCCAGGAGCGACGCGTTGGGGGCTCAGCGCTGGCGCGGTGGGGGCTCAGCGCTCGCGCGGTGGAGGCTCAGCGCTGGCGCGGGAACCTGCTCAGCGCTGGCGCAGGAACTTCAATGCCTCGTCGGCGTGCACGTTCGCGCGCATCTCGCTGTTGATGACCTTGGCGACGGTCCGGTCCGGATCGATGACGAAGGTCGTCCGCTTCACCGGCACCAGCGCGCCCAGCAGGCCGCGCTTCACGCCGAACTCGGCGGCCACCTTGGCTCCGGGATCGGACAGCACCGGATAGCTCAGTCCCTGCTTCTCCGCGAACCCGGACTGCACCTCGACGGAATCCGCGCTGATTCCCACGCAGGTCGCCCCGGCGGCCTTGAATTCCGTTGCCAGATCCCGGAAGTGGCAGGCCTCGGCCGTGCACACCGGCGTGTTCGCCGCGGGATAGAAGAACAACACCACCGGTCCGTCCGCGAGCAGCGACTCGAGCGACCGCACGGTCCCCGACTGGTCCGGAAGTTCGAAATTGGGTGCGAGCTGACCAACCTTCATACCCGCACCCTACCCCCAATTCATCGTGCACGAGCTATCAGAGCCCCGGATGAAATCCTTTGCTGGGCTTCGGGCTTGGCGCCTCGCGAACCGGGCCCTCCACCGGTCCTCTGCCTGGGGGCCCGGGGAACAGCCCCCGGAGCCCCAACCACCCCCGGCACCGGGTGCCGGTCCTACCTCACACGCCGATGAGGGCGGCGACCTCCGGGTTCTTGATATCCATGACGTCCAGGATCCCGTGGGCGCGCAGGAACGGCTTGAGTTCCCTGATGCGGTCGCTGTGCTCGGCGTACTCGTCCGGGAAGTTGCGCGGATCGAGCGCTTCCAGGGCCTTCACATACGTGACGAACGAGGCGATGGCGGAGTACTTCCCGCGCTGGTTCATATGCATCATCCGCGGCGGGTGGCCGGGCAGTCCGCCCGGAGCCAGCTGCGGAGCGGTGTGGCGTGGACCCTCCGGTGCCATCGGTTGCGAGGGGTACATCTGTGTTGAACTCCTCTCGAAAATGGGGATAACCGCGTGCGACCTCTCGATCTTGCTGCCGGAGCAGTGACGATCCACCGCGTGTGGAGACCGCCGCGCGTGTAGTGATGACCGCTTCAGGTATTCGCCGCAGCCGCTCGCTCGGCTGGGCGGGGAGCGCGATTTAGATCGCGCCGGGCGGGCCTGGAATGATGGGTGAATGCACGGCGCGCATGGTTTGCCTCTGAACGTGGCTATCGATACCACCACCTCCCGGGAGCAGTTCCGGGCGCTCGCGGCCGACCACCGGGTGGTCCCGGTGGTCCGAAAGGTGTTGGCGGACTCCGAGACTCCGCTCTCGACCTACCGCAAACTGGCCGCGGACCGGCCCGGCACCTTCCTGCTGGAATCGGCGGAGACCGGCCGCTCCTGGTCGCGATGGTCGTTCATCGGCGCGGGCAGTCCCAGCGCGCTGACCGTGATCGACGGCGCGGCGGCCTGGCTCGGCCAGACTCCCGCCGACGCGCCGGTGGGCGGCGATCCGCTCGCCGCGCTGCGCGAGTCGCTGCAGGTGCTGCGCACCGAGCGGCTGCCCGGTCTGCCGCCGCTGACCGGCGGCCTGGTCGGCTACCTCGGCTACGACACCGTGCGCCGCCTCGAACGCCTGCCCAGCATCGCCACCGATGACCTGCAGGTCCCCGAGATGGTCCTGATGCTGGCCACCGACCTGGCCGCCTTCGACCACCACGAGGGCGCGATCACCCTCATCGCCAATGCCGTCAACTGGAACGGCACCGACGAGCACGTGGACGCCGCCTACGACGACGCGATGGCCCGCCTGGACCGCATGACCGAGGCCCTGGCCGCCCCCGCCGACTCCACCGTCTCGGTCTTCGACCGCCCCGAGCCCGACTACCGCCGGCAGCGCACCTCCGAGGAATTCGGCGCGGGCGTGCGCCGGCTGGTCAAGGAGATCGAGGCCGGCGAGGCGTTCCAGGTGGTGCTCTCGCAGCGCTTCGAGATGGACTACAACGGCACCCCGCTGGACCTCTACCGCATGCTGCGGGCCTCGAACCCGAGCCCGTACATGTACCTCATGCACATCCCGGACGGCTCCGGCGGCACCGCGTTCTCCATCGTCGGCTCCAGCCCCGAATCGCTGGTGACGGTGAAGGACGGCGTGGCCACCACCCACCCGATCGCGGGCACCCGCTGGCGTGGCGTCACCGAGGAGGACGATCTCCTGCTCGAGAAGGGCCTGCTCGCCGACGAGAAGGAGAACGCCGAGCACCTCATGCTCGTCGATCTGGGCCGCAACGATCTGGGCCGGGTCTGCGAGCCCGGTACCGTGCGCGTCACCGAGTACCGCCACGTCGAGCGCTACTCGCACGTCATGCACCTGGTCTCCACGGTCTCCGGCCGCCTGCGCGCCGGCAAGATCGCCCTCGACGCGGTCCAGGCCTGCTTCCCCGCGGGCACCCTCTCCGGTGCGCCCAAGGTCCGCGCCATGGAGTTGATCGAGGAGCTCGAGCCCACCCGCCGCGGTGTCTACGCGGGTGTGGTCGGCTACCTGGACTTCGCCGGTGACGCCGACACCGCGATCGCCATCCGCACCGCCCTGCTCAAGGGCGGCACCGCCTATGTCCAGGCCGGCGCCGGCATCGTCGCCGACTCCGACGCGGACTACGAGGACGTCGAATCCCGCAACAAGGCCATGGCCGTCCTCAAGGCCATCGCCGCCGCCGAGACCGTGCGCGCCTACCGCCCGAACGGCGCGGATCAATGAGCGATCAGGACCCGGACAGGGGCCCGGAACGGAAAGCGACACCCGAGGGCAGCGCAACACCGGAGAACAGCGCGGAGCGGGAAAACGGAGCGGCGCAAGCCGATTCGAAGCCCGCCGGGGGGGACACCGGGAAAACCGGTGCCGCCGCTTCCGATCCACACGCCGAGACCGACGCCGCGCGCACTGCCGAACGCGCGCAGGCGGCGGACCTGGCCGAGGCCGAGGCGAATGCCGCTGCGGCGGAAGCCGACACGAACGCCGCGGGGGCGCGGAAGCGGTCGCGGCCGATCGCCGCGGTGGCGCTGCTGGCGGTCGCGGCGGCGCTACTCTGGGGGTCGTCCCGCATGACGTGGGCCCGGCTCGAGATCACCAGCGACTACGGCCTGCCGCGCCATCGAGATCTCAACGGCGGTGTGTGGTTCGGGGCCCTGACGCCACTGGCGCTGGTCTTCCTGGCCACCATCGCGGCGGTGTTCGCCACTCACGGCTGGTGGCGGCGCGGCGTCGGCGTGGTGGTCGCGGTCCTGGCCGCGGTGTCCGCGGTACCCGCGTACGCCCTGCTCATGCACAAGGGGACCGCCGATCGCGCCACCCGACTGGCCGAACTGCACGGGGGTGACCACGCGGGCGCCGTGACGACCTCGACGCTGCCGGCCGTGGTGTGCCTGGCCGGTGCGGTGGCCGCGTTCGTGGCCGGTCTGCTCCTGGTCCGGCAGTCGTCCGGGACCTCCCGGATGTCCGGTAGGTACGACAGTCCGGCGGCGCGGAAGCTGTCGGCGGCCGAGCAGGTTGCCGCACATCAGGCCCGGGTCCAGGACCACGAATCCGGGACCCCGGGCGCCACTGATAAGCAGTTGTCGGGTCGCGTGCTGTGGGATGCCCTCGACGAGGGCGTCGACCCGACCGACGATGAAACCAATCACCCTGCCGCGCACGATGATCCGGGTAACGGGGCAGCGCGTGACAACCGCCCCTGAGCTGGGTGGGGGACCGGCAGCGCCGCCGGTACCCGCCCCGCTGTCAAGCACGGGAGCATAGCCATTTACTCTTTATCAGCATCGGTGAGACAGCGCCTGGGGGGATTCTCAGGCAGCAAGTCCGTCTCCCCAGAAAGGATTCGAGCCAGATGACGGTACTCGACTCGATTCTCGACGGGGTCCGCGCGGATGTGGCCGCTCGGGAAGCCCTTCTGGATTTCCAGGCGGTGAAGGCAGCCGCCGCGCAGGCCAAATCCCCGCGTGACGCCAAGGCCGCCCTGCACGCGGAGGGGATCGGAGTGATCGCCGAGGTGAAGCGGGCCAGCCCCTCCAAGGGTGCGATCGCGGACATCCCGAACCCCGCCGACCTGGCCCGGGCCTACGAGGACGGCGGCGCGCGCATCATCAGCGTGCTGACCGAGCAGCGCCGCTTCGGCGGTTCGCTCGCGGATCTCGACGCGGTCCGCGCGGCGGTGGACATTCCGATCCTGCGCAAGGACTTCATCGTCGGCCCGTACCAGATCCACGAGGCCCGTGCCCACGGCGCGGACGTGATCCTGCTGATCGTGGCCGCCCTGGAACAGGACGTGCTGTCCGCGCTCATCGACCGCACCGAATCGCTCGGCATGACCGCGCTGGTCGAGGTGCACACCGAGGAGGAGGCCGACCGCGCCCTCGAGGCCGGCGCCAGCGTGATCGGCGTGAACGCCCGCAACCTCAAGACCCTCGAGGTGGACCGGGATGTGTTCGCGCGCATCGCCCCCGGCCTGCCCAGTGAAGTGATCCGGGTGGCCGAGTCCGGCATTCGCGGCACCGCCGACCTGCTGGCCTACGCCGGGGCGGGCGCGGACGCCGTACTCGTCGGCGAGGGCCTGGTGACCAGTGGCGACCCGCGCGCCGCGGTGGCCGAGCTGGTGACCGCCGGAACCCACCCCTCGTGCCCGAAGCCGGTTCGCCGGGGACGGTGAAAGAGCCGATGACGCAAACTCACGGAGTTTCTTCCGAAATGGCCTCCGGCAAGAACGTTCTCGGCCTCCCGCAGGCCAGTGACGGCATCACGCACAAGAGCCACGAACCCGATCTGGGCGGGCACTTCGGCGTGTACGGCGGGCGGCACGTGCCCGAGGCGCTGATGGCCGTGATCGAAGAGGTCACCGCCGAATACGACAAGGCCCGGGTCGATCCCAACTTCCTCGACGAGCTGGATCGCCTGCAGCGCGACTACACCGGGCGCCCGTCGCCGGTGTTCGAGTGCCGGAACCTGGCGCAGCACGCCGGCGGCGCGCGCATCCTGCTGAAGCGGGAAGACCTGAACCACACCGGTTCTCACAAAATCAACAATGTGCTCGGTCAGGTGCTGCTGGCCAAGCGCATGAACAAGACCCGCGTCATCGCCGAGACCGGCGCGGGCCAGCACGGCGTCGCGACCGCCACCGCGTGCGCGCTGCTCGGCATCGAGTGCGTCATCTACATGGGCGCGGTCGACACCGTGCGCCAGCAGCTGAACGTGGCCCGCATGCGGCTGCTCGGCGCCGAAGTCATCAGTGTGACAACGGGTTCGCAGACCCTCAAGGACGCCATCAACGAGGCGCTGCGCGACTGGGTCACCAATGCCGAGCAGACCTACTACTGCTTCGGCACCGCCGCGGGCCCGCATCCGTTCCCGCTCATGGTGCGCGACTTCCAGCGCATCATCGGCCTGGAGGCGCGCCAGCAGGTGCAGGCCCTGACCGGCCGCCTGCCCGACGCCGTAACCGCCTGTGTCGGTGGCGGTTCCAATGCCATCGGCATCTTCCACGCCTTCATCGACGATCCGGGCGTGCGTCTGATCGGCTATGAGGCCGCGGGCGATGGTGTCGAAACCGGCCGTCACGCAGCGACTTTCACCGGTGGCACCCCGGGTGCGTTCCAGGGCGCATACTCCTACCTGCTCCAGGACGAAGACGGCCAGACCATCGAATCCCATTCGATTTCGGCCGGTCTGGACTACCCGGGCGTCGGCCCGGAGCACGCCTACCTCAAGGACATCGGCCGCGCCGAGTACTACCCGATCACCGATACCGAGGCCATGGACGCGCTGCTGCTGCTGAGCCGTGCCGAGGGCATCATTCCGGCCATCGAGTCCGCGCACGCGGTCGCGGGCGCGGTGAAACTCGGCAGGGAGCTCGGCGAGGGCGCGATCATCGTGGTGAACCTGTCCGGTCGCGGTGACAAGGACATGGACACCGCCGCCGAGTGGTTCGGGCTGTTCGACAAGGCCGAAGAGAACGCAGGGGAGAAGCAGTGAGCCAGCAGTCCCGCCTCGCGAACACCTTCGCAGCCGCCCGCGAGGAGAACCGCGCCGCGCTCATCGGCTACCTGCCCGCCGGTTACCCGGACCTCCAGGGTTCCATCGACGTGTGCAAGGCCATGGTCGAATCCGGTTGCGACATCATCGAAGTCGGCGTCGCCTACTCCGATCCGGTGATGGACGGCCCGACCATCCAGCATGCCGCCGAACAGGCGCTGGCCGGCGGCGTCCGGGTGCGCGACGTGTTCAAGGTCGTGGAGGCCATCTCCCAGGCGGGCGGCAAGGCAGTCGTCATGACCTACTGGAACCCGGTGCTCAAGTACGGCGTCGACAGCTTCTCCCGCGATCTGGCGGCGGCGGGCGGCCTCGGCCTGATCACGCCCAACCTGATTCCGGAGGAGGCCGACGACTGGTTCGTGGCGTCCTCGACCCACAACCTGGATCGCATCTTCCTGGTCGCGCCGTCGTCCACCGAGGAGCGCCTGGTCAAGACCCTCGAAGCCAGCAAGGGTTTCGTGTACGCGGCCTCGACCATGGGTGTGACCGGTGCGCGCGACGCGGTGTCCTCCATGGCCCCGGCCCTGTGCGCGCGGGTGCGCAGCCACTCCGATATTCCGATCGGCGTCGGCCTGGGTGTGCGCAGTGGCGCGCAGGCGGCCGAAATCGCCTCCTACGCCGACGGCGTCATCGTGGGCTCGGCCCTGGTGACCGCGGCGGCGCAGGGTCTGGACGCGGTCCGGACGCTGACGGCGGAGCTGGCGCAGGGCGTCCGCTCGGCGGCGGTTTCCTCGTAACCAAGGCAATACCCAAGGGTGCGTACCGAATTCGGTACGCGCCCTGGTGCGTTGTCCGGCGGTGCGGGGATGCGCGCCGCTTCGTATATCCGTTGCGTTACCGGGTGCCGGTGCCACCCCTGGCGGCGAATCCCACGGCGCGCGCTGACCTGAGACAGCACGCCGCAGGCCTGTTGGGCTACGGTGGGGACTCGTGACCATACGAGCCCTTGCCGAGAGCACCGGCGCCGATGTCCTGGCCTACATTCCCAGCCCGCCGCGCGGGGTCTGGAACATTGGGCCGTTCCCGCTGCGGGCGTACGCCATCTGCATCATCCTCGGCATCATCGCGGCCATCTGGCTGGGTGAGAAGCGGTGGGTGGCGCGCGGCGGCCAGACCGGCATGGTGCTCGACGTGGCCATGTTCGCGGTCCCGTTCGGCCTGATCGGCGGACGGCTCTACCACGTGGCCACCGACTGGCAGAAGTACTTCGGCGCCGGCGGTCACCCCATCAACGCGCTCAAGATCTGGGAGGGCGGCCTCGGCATCTGGGGCGCGGTGCTGCTCGGCGGCATCGGCGCCTGGATCGGCTGCCGGGTGTACCGGATTCCGTTGCCCGCCTTCGGCGACGCCATCGCTCCGGGCATCCTGCTGGCCCAGGCCATCGGCCGGCTCGGCAACTACTTCAACCAGGAGCTCTACGGCCGCGAGACCAAGGTGCCGTGGGGCCTGGAGATCTTCCTGCGCTACGACCACAGCGGCCAGCTGGACATGATGAACGGCACCGCCGCGGGCCCGGCGGAGAAGATCGTGCAGCCGACCTTCCTCTACGAGCTGATCTGGAACCTGCTCGGCGTGGCCGTGCTGCTCTACGTGGATCGCAAGTTCCGCATCGGCCACGGCCGCCTGTTCGCGCTCTACGTGGCGGTCTACTGCTTCGGCCGCTTCTTCGTGGAGCTGCTGCGCGACGACGAGGCCACCCACATCCTCGGCCTTCGCATCAACACCTTCACCTCGGCGATCGTATTCGTCTGCGCCGTGGCCTATTTCCTGTTCGCCACCAAGGGGCGTGAGACCGCCGACCAGCTGCGCGCCGGCGTCGAACGGCCCTGGCCGTGGCAGATCGGTGCGCTGCGGGCGTTCGGGGCGGCGGGTGCGGCGGCCGGAACCGGATCGGCGGCAGGGGATCCGAAGGCTGCGGTTACCGAGGTCGACGAGCCGACCGCCGAAAAATCCGCGGGTGACACCGGAACGGAATCCCCGGCCGCCGGCAACGAATCCGAGACCGCGCGCGATATCTCTTCCGAAACCGGCGATTCCGAGCCGGAGGCGACGGAGTCCACCGCGGTCGACCAGGCGAAGACGGTCGAGTCCGGCAAGAATGGCTCCTGACCGCGATCAGGAGGACGTGAGTGACCGACCCATTCGACAAGCCGCCGATGCAGGACGGGCCGCAGTACGGCGTTCCCGGCACCGGCCCGCAGTACGGGCAGCCCTACGGCCAGCAGCCGTACCCGGGCCAGCAGTCGTACGGCCAGCCGGGTCAGCCGTACGACCAGCCAGGTCAGCCGTACGGCCAGCCGATGCCGTATCCGATCCCGGGCCCGGCCGGGCCCTACGGCGGTGACCCGGAAGCCCCGTTCGGCCGTGACCAATTCGGAGTTCCGTTCTCGGACAAGAGCAAGCTCACCGCGGGCCTGCTGCAGATCTTCATCGGGCACTTCGGTGTCGGCCGGTTCTACCTGGGCTACACCACGATCGGCGTGCTGCAGCTGATCACCTGCGGCGGCTGCGGGATCTGGTCGCTGATCGACGGCATTCTCATGCTCACCGGCAAGGTCCCCGACCTGCAGGGACGTCCGCTGCGCGACTGACGGCGATACTTCCGCGTCCAACGGCCGCCACCCGACCGGGTGGCGGCCGTTCGCGCTTATCATCGAGCGCGATTTCGCACCAGGGTTTCGCGCATCATGATGGTTGCCGTGCCGCCCGGTCGGTCCGCGGCGTACCCTTTGTCGGTTGTTTTGTCGCGTGGTCACCCACGCCCGAGGAGAGGTCCCCGTCGTGCGCCGTAAGCTCGCCGCCGTCATGCTCGCCGTTGTCGCCGCCGCAGGGCTCGTTGCATGCAGCTCCAGCAAGGACGACGCGAACACGCTCAAAGTCGGCACCGAGGGCAACTACTCCCCGTTCACCTACCAGGACAACGGCACCCTGACCGGCTACGACGTCGACGTCATCAAGGCCGTCGGCGACAAGATCGGCAAGAAGGTGGAATTCACCACCGCCCCCTGGGACTCGCTGTTCGCCGCACTGGAATCCAAGCGCGTGGACCTCATCGCCAACCAGGTCACCATCAAACCCGAACGCGAGCAGAAGTATTCGCTCTCCCAGCCCTACACCGTCTCCGAGGGCGTCATCGTCACCAAGACCGGCAACGACGGCGTCCACGCCCTGGCCGATCTGAACGGCAAGACCTGCGCCCAGTCCGAGACCTCCAACTGGGCCGACACCGCCAAGGGCGCCGGCTGCAAGGTCGAGGCCATCCCCGGCTTCGTGGAGGCGGTGCAGCTGCTCAAGACCGGCCGTGCCGACGCCACCGTCAACGACACCCTCGCGGTGAACGCCTACACCAAGCAGCAGGGCACCGGCACCATCCAGGTGGTCGGCAAGACCGGTGAGGTCTCCAAGCAGGCCTTCGCCGCCCGCAAGGACTCGCAGGCGCTGACCGATCAGGTCAACAAGGCGCTCGACGAACTGCGCGCCGACGGAACGCTCGCCAAGATCTCCGACAAGTACTTCGGCACCGACGTCAGCAAGTAAGCGACACAGGGCAATTCGACGATGGACGACGCCACCTGGGCGCTGGTACGGCACAACCTCTGGCCCATGCTGGAGGCCACGGTCACCAAGACGCTGCCGCTGACCGCCATCAGCTTCGTGATCGGCCTGGCGATAGCGCTGTTCGTGGCGCTGGCCCGGATGTCGAGCGTGTGGCCGCTGCACGCGGCCGCGCGCTTCTACATCTCGATCATTCGCGGGACGCCGCTGCTGGTGCAGCTGTTCATCATCTTCTTCGGTCTGCCCGCCTTCAATATCGTGCTGGAGCCGTTTCCGGCGGCCATCATCGCGTTCAGCCTGAATGTCGGCGGCTATGCGGCGGAAATCATTCGGGCCGCGATCCTTTCGGTGGCCCAGGGCCAGTGGGAGGCGTCCTACTCGGTCGGCATGAACTATGCGCAGGCGCTGCGGCTGGTCATCCTGCCGCAGGCCTCCCGCATCGCGGTGCCCCCGCTGTCCAACACCCTCATCTCCCTGGTGAAGGACACGTCGCTCGCTTCCACCATTCTGGTGACCGAGTTGCTGCGCACCGCGCAAATGGCCGCCGCGCCCACCTTCGACTTCTTCGCGCTCTATGGCGTCGCGGCAATCTACTACTGGGTAATATGCCTGGTCCTCGGCTTCGGTCAGACTCGATTGGAAACCCGTCTGGCCCGGCACGTTGCGCGTTGATCGTGAGATAGCTGAACGGCTGCTTACGAGATCTGTATATGTGTGTGCCGGGGTCGGCATGAGGGTTGTCACAGGTCTAGGGTTGAACGCGTGATGCGACGAACGAAGATTGTGTGCACCCTCGGACCAGCAGTGTCATCCGAGGACCGGATTCGTGAGCTCGTCGAAAGTGGCATGGACGTTGCGCGCCTGAACTTCAGCCACGGCGAGCACTCCGATCATGCCGAGAACTACAAGAAGGTGCGCGCTGCCAGCGATACGGCCGGCCGCGCTGTCGGTATCCTCGCCGACCTGCAGGGCCCGAAGATCCGGCTGGGCCGGTTCGAGGGCGACGGCAAGACCGTCTGGAACACCGGCGAGGAAGTCCGTATCACCGTCGACGACATCGTAGGAACTCACGACCGGGTTTCCACCACCTACAAACACCTCGCCAAGGACGCCAAGCCCGGCGACCGGCTGCTCGTGGACGACGGCAAGGTCGGGCTGACCGTGCTGCGTGTCGAGGACAACGACGTCATCTGCCGGGTCACCGAGGGCGGCCCCGTCTCCAACAACAAGGGCGTCTCGCTGCCCGGCATGGACGTGTCCGTGCCCGCGCTGTCCGAAAAGGACATCGACGACCTGGAATTCGCCCTGAACCTGGGCGTGGACTTCATCGCGCTGTCCTTCGTGCGCTCGCCCTCCGATGTGGAGCTGGTGCACGACATCATGGATCGCGTGGGCCGCCGGGTGCCGGTCATCGGCAAGCTCGAAAAGCCCGAAGCCATCGACAATCTGGAAGCCATCGTGCTGGCCTTCGACGCCATCATGGTCGCGCGCGGCGACCTCGGCGTGGAGCTGCCGCTCGAGCAGGTGCCGCTGGTGCAGAAGCGCGCGGTGCAGATGGCGCGCGAGAACGCCAAGCCGGTCATCGTGGCCACCCAGATGCTGGAGTCCATGATCACCAACTCCCGCCCGACCCGCGCCGAGGCCTCCGACGTGGCCAACGCCGTGCTCGACGGCGCGGATGCGGTCATGCTCTCCGGCGAGACCTCGGTCGGCGACTACCCGATCGAGGCTGTCCGCACCATGGCCCGCATCGTGCACGCCGTGGAATCCGAGTCCTCGACCCGGGTGCCGCCGCTGACCCACGTGCCGCGGACCAAGCGCGGCGTCATCTCCTACGCCGCCCGCGACATCGGCGAGCGGTTGAATGCCAAAGCGCTGGTTGCCTTCACGCAGTCCGGTGACACGGTGCGCCGCCTGGCCCGCCTGCACACCCCGCTGCCGCTGCTGGCCTTCACCCCGCAGGCCGCGATTCGCAGTCAGCTCGCCTTGACGTGGGGCGTGGAAACGTTCATCGTTCCTCCGGTGGGCACGACCGACGAGATGATCCACCAGGTGGACAACGCGTTACTCTCGATCGGCCGGTACAAGAAGGGTGACCTCGTGGTCATCGTGGCCGGCTCGCCGCCGGGTACTGTCGGGTCCACCAACCTGATCCACGTGCATCGCATCGGCGAGGAGGACCACTAATTTGAGTGCGTCGCTGGACGAGACGTCTTCGGACGTCGTCGCGGACCCCGAGGGGACCGGTCTGTCCGACGATCTGCGGGAGCTGCTGCGCCTGCTCGATCTGGAGGAGAACGGCCCCGATATCTTCCTCGGACACCATCCCGAGAAGGTGTGGAGCCGCACGTTCGGCGGCCAGCTGGTCTCGCAGGCGATCATCGCCGCGGGACGGACGGTGGGTCCGGAGCGTCCGATCCACGCGGTCAACGCGCACTTCGTCCGTGGCGGTGACCCGAAGCAGCCGATCGAATACCACGTCGACCGGCATCGGGACGGCCGCTCCATCGCCAACCGCACGGTCACGGCGTACCAGGGCGGGCAGGAGCTGTTCGTCATGCTCGCCGCCTTCCAGGACTGGGGCAAGGGGCTCGAGCACGGCGCGCCCCTGCCCGACGTCCCGGGGCCGGACGACCTTCCGCGCGTGGAGGAATCGTTCGCGGGTCTGGAGGACAAGCTCCAGATGTTCGTCGACGCACCGCATCCCATCGAGATGCGCTACACCAACGACCCGGCCTGGATCCTCAAGGGCAAGGGCGAGAGCCTCGGCCACAACCGGGTCTGGATGCGCACCGACGGGCAGCTGCCCGACGACCCGCTGATTCACGTTGCGGCGCTGGCATATTCGTCCGACACCACGGTGCTGGACTCCATCATCACCACGCACGGGCTGTCCTGGGGGTGGGACCGCATCATCGCGGCCACGGTGAACCACTCCATCTGGTTCCACCGGCCCTTCCGCTTCGACGACTGGTCGCTCTACGCGACCGAGTCCCCGGTGGCGGCGGGTTCCCGCGGCCTGGCCCGCGGCCACTTCTACGCCCGGAACGGCGACCTGCTCGCGACGACCGTGCAGGAAGGCGTGATCCGCCACTTCCCAGCGCGCCGCTGACACGCGATCGCCCGGAGACGACGCATACATGACCGGGCCGTGCCCTGCGGGGTGCGGCCCGACGTGTGTCTCGGGGGTCCGGGGGCGGAGCCCCCGAAATCTCGAGGGGGTTCGGGGGCGAAGCCCCTGAGAGCTCTGAGAGTCAGATCAACTCGCGGTTCTCTTCGAGTTCGAAGTTCTCGCGCTGCAGGGCGTGCACGATGTAGGGGATCGGTTCGTCGGCGGACAGTTCCAGCACGAGGCGCTGCTCGAGCTTGGCGATGCCCGCCTTGGTTAGTTGACGGGCCTCGCCCACCAGGCTGAGCGCGATCTCGTAGGTGCGGCGGGCGCCCGGCTCCACGCCGGGATTGTCCAGCCGCCACTGGGTTTCGAGCACAGTGTGGGTGGGTTCGTCGCACTCCACCGGCAGGGTGAAGCGCCACGCGAAGATATCTCGATCGGCGACGTATTCATCGACCACCCGGCACACCGTCTCGGTGACGCGGTGCAGGGTCTGAGGTGTCACGTAAACATGGAGCGAAACATCCGAAATTCGCTTCGGCATGTCCTTGGTCCTGTTCTTGTGTCGAACCACCGGCAGTGGCGTTCGGCGGAACGGATAAGTGTTCCGCGCGAGAGTGTAATCCCTTACCGGACCGACCAGGCAGCAAGGTGCATTGACACGCGACGGTCCAGGGCCCGGATGTCGGATTTGCCTGCTATCCGGCGGATTCCGCCGCGTGCCGGGTCGGTTCGACTGCCGGCCCGGAGTATTCGGTCGGCCGCGGGTGCGCGGCTCGCCTGCCCTGCTCGCCCCGGCCGCCGTCTATCACCAGCAGCGGCGGCTGCCCGTCCCCGGCGCTGCGCGGGCGCAGTGTGGCCTGCGGATGCTGATGGGCGTGCAGGGCGAGCAGCAGTGGCACCAGCGCCTCGGCGATGCGGTCGCCGACATCGCAAAACTGTTGCGGCGACAGGCCGACCGGATCGGAGATGTTCTCCCGGCCGACGTACGCGAGATCGTTGCGGGCGGCGTGCAGTCCGACCACGGTGCGAGCGCCGCTGACCTTGGCGATCCGGTACGCCTCGAGCAGCGTGAAGGTACGGGGGAGCGCCTCGGGCACGAGTTCGCGCACCTGGTCGCGAATCTTCTCGGTCATGGCCAGCACCAGGTCGGCGCGGTGCACCATCTCTGCCTTGAGGCGGCGGGCCTTGAAATTGTCGGCATTGCCACCGAGGCCCACAATCGTCTGTGCGGCAAGGGGTTCCACGGGGAATCCGACCAGTGCGCGTACGCCGGCACTCTCGGCGGACAGCTCCTGTAGTCCGTGGTCAGCGGCCACCGCCAGGGTGAGGCGCTCGGCAATGACGGATCGGCAAACATTTCCGCTGCACACGAACAACACATGCATGCGGATAACTTATGCCCGCCGTTGTCGCTTCGAAACTGTTCCGTGACCGAATCACACGTATCAACCGCGATGTTCATCGCGCGGTCGAATGTCGCTCACCTGACGTTGGTTCTCGTTTACCGGAGTGTCCGTTTGGCAACAGGTCAACGCCCCTGGAATGTGAGCATGCCCGTTCGCGTCCGGCAAATCAATAGCCCAACAGCTATTGGTGTCCGCCGTGTCGTACAACGCGGATTCCGTTATCACGGGCGCGATTTCGGGCACGGCCCGATCTGCGGCCTGGACCCTCTCGCCGACCCGGCCACGCGTCGAGAACAACCGCCCTCGAGCAGGGACGGTTCGTGCGAACCGGACCAGCCCGGTGGCCGTGGACATATCGTCGTACACGGAATCGATTCCACCCCTGGCGAAATAGGCTTCGTGCCAGAATCCGGTGCCGCCGGAATCCCGCAGGAATTGCTGCCACCACTGCCGGTGCGGGTCCGACCGCGTCCACCGTTCCAGGCTCTCCAGATCCCGCCAGTACTGCCGTGCACCCCAGTGCGGCGGCCACAGCGACCACACCACATCCTCGTGTGACAGGAGCCCGTCCGGCATGTCGTGATGTGACCGGTACAGCTTGGGGCCGACGCCCAGCAGCCGCAGGATTCCACGCGGCTTGCGCACGCGCATTCCGAGCAGGATCACGACCAGATCCGGATATTCGGACAGGTCCGCGGTCATTCTCTCCACCCGCATTCGTGACCTCCGCACGTTTCGCTGATCTGTGCGGGACTACGGCGCCGCTGTGCTCGCGGTTCGAAAACGCTCTTTCCTCGTCCTGCCCGAAGTCTAGTCTGCCGTGCGGTGCGCGGCCGGAACGTGGGTGCGGCCCGGCGCGCCCCGCTAGGTGCTCAGCCGCAGTACGGCCGAATTGCCCTGGACGGCAACGATCTTCACGGTCAGGCCGTTCAGGAAGATGGTGCCGCCGACCCCGGTCGACCCGGAGACCGGCAATCCGAACACCGTCGTCGACGCGGTGACCGAGCCCGGGCTGATCTGCCCGATCCGGACACTGTTGATCCGGGAGAATCCGGGAACCGGAATCGTGGTCGGCCCGTCGACCCGGACCTCGCAATTGCCGTTGGAGCAGGCGCCGAGATCGGTCCCGTTCGAGGCCGTCGGCAGCCCGTCCGACGGCTGGTTCGATGCTTTCGAAGACGTAGCTTTGGCCACGGTCGTCTCTCCCGCCGTCGATCCGGTCCCGGCTGGTACCGCCGACCCGCCCGTTTCAGTCCCGCAGCCAGCGCACAACGCCACAACCGCCACTGCCAGGCCGACCCCGGCCGGCCCCACTTTCGCCACCGTGGATATCGGGATTCGCATGCAACCTCCACCATGCTCTCGGACCTACGGACACCGATGATGCGCGACGCGGCGGCCCGCCGTAGTGAAATCCGACTGTTCGCCCCGATTTATCCCCCGTACTGCCCATCCGAGCCGGGCCCGGTCCCCCTATCGGCCCGCGACGTAGTCGCGCAGCCGCTCGACGACCTCATCCGGCCCGGGCATCCGAGCGATCTCCGCCGCGACCGCCTCGGCCGCCTCGCGATAAGAATTGCCCCGTCGCGGCAGCAACCGCGCCGCCCGATCGGCGATCGTGTCCGCGTCGACCTCGCCCGCCCCGAGCTGAATCGCCGCACCCACCGCCTGCAGCGCATCCGCGTTGGCGAACTGGTCGGCCCCCTGCGGCAGGACCAGTTGCGGCACTCCGAAATTCAACGCACCGAGCGTGGTACCGCTGCCCCCGTGATGCACGACGAGATCGGCGTGGGGGAGTAGGCGGGACTGCGGCACCCAGCCGTGAACACTGACATTGCCCGGTAGCGCACCGAGCTCATCCGGATCCAGCCGCCCCGCAGCGACGATGACCTGGGCGTCGAGCCGAGAGAGCCCGGACAAGGCCTGCGTGAGCAGTCCCCGTGTGCCGAACACGGTGCCCAGCGTCAGGTAGATCAGTGGCCGAGACGACGGTATGCCCGGCAACGCGCCGAGTTCCCCCGTCTCCGGGTAAGGAACCGGCCGCAACTCGATCCGTTCCTCTTTCAGAAATTCCTTGTCCTGCAGCGAGACCGGGCAAATATCGATATGCGGCACCCCTTCCACCCCGGCGATCCGCGTCGGCATCTCCAGCCCCATCCCCTCCGGAAACATCCGCCCGAACCCATGCCACACCGCCGGAATCCCCGCCCGCTGCGCCGCAATCGCCGCCCCCGGCACTCCCCACTCATGGATCACCAGATCCGGCCGCAACCGCTCCAAATCGCCCGCAATATCCTCTGCATACATCTCGGAAAAACAATCCCCCGGCCGAAACGCCCCCAACCCATGCCGCCCGATCACCCCGTGCATCCCCGGCCCCACTGCGAAATGCACCTCGCACCCCGCCTCCCGAGCCGCCACCGCCAGCGGCACCAGCGGATACGCATGCCCCACAGTCGCGAGGCTGGCAAACACAAGGCGCATCCCGTCACCCTAGCCCGTCAACCCAAGGTTGACCATCCCCGAAACCCCTGCTGGACACTACTTCTCACAACCTCCGCCCCGGAACATGCGGTCGTGCGTCACCGAAGCATGTTCCGTAGCGATGCCAGACGGCCTGTACCGCAGTCGATTTCGGTGGTCTTCACTTCGTCCTGGACCGCCGCGAGGCTGGCACCGACGCCGCAGGTGATCTCATGTAGGGACTGGCCTTCGGCAGTCACGCGAACTTCGTTGGATTTCTGCCGATCACTACAAGTGTCACCAATTGCATCGAATGCGAACTCGCGATGGTCCGCCTCGCTCGCTGAACGACGCGGCGAATTCGTTGTCCATCAGCCGGATTCGGCGGCACATTCGCTGCAGGGGGTGTAGTCCGTCGTCTGCGTGGCCGAGTGGACGCCCGAGTGGTCCGAAGAATCGACCGCAACCGGCGATGGTGGAATGCGCAACCTCACCAGTCCGGGGCCCCTTCGGAGGGTCGCGCGCTCGCGGGGGACCTTCGGCAACAGCCGCCCTGCGGTGGTCGGTTATGCGGAGGCCGCGGGGATGCTGCTGTGTTCTTTGTCCAGGAGAGCGGTGATGTGACGGTGCAGACCCTGGACGCTTTCGGCGCTGGCTTCGGCGACGAGGGCGCGCTGGGCGGGGGAGAACGGGGAGTCGGGGTGGTAGAGCGTGCGGCGGGTGAACGCGGTGGTGCCCTCGCCGTCCTCGGTGAGCGAGTACTGCAGGCCCGCACCGACGTTGTCGTCGACGATCAGGGAGGACTTGGCGTACTCCTGGTCGACTACGCGCCAGTAGAGATGTTGTTCGCTGCCGTCCTCGAGGCGGCCGTGTTCGTAGATCACATCGTCGACGCGGTAGGGGCGTTCGGTGACGCCGCCGACGTCGTGGCTGGCGACGTGCCATTCGGGCCAGAAGCGGGCCTGTGTGACCAGATCGAAGACGGCGTGGGCGGGGGCGTGGAAGGTGACGGTGTTGCTGTCGCCCACGGTCCAGTCGTCGTACTCGGTACCCATGTCGTAGACCTCCTTGGAAGAAATAGCGCTCTCAAAATGAGAGTACATGCGATATGCAGGTACACGCAAAGTGTAGGCTGCTTGCGCAGAAAGGAGTGTGGGAGTGATGGGTGACGAACGGCGGCCGGGACGTCGAGTGTCGGTCGGTGAGGTGCTCGCGCGTGCGGGCACCGTGCGGGAGGCCTTCGACACCATTGCCAACACCTGGTCGCTACTCATTCTGGTCGCGCTGCGGGACGGCACGCTCCGCTACAACGAGCTCAAGCGCACCGTGGGCGGCGTCAGCGAGCGCAGGTTGTCGCAGACTTTGAAGGTGCTCGAGCGTGACGGCGTGGTGGATCGGAAGCTGGTGCGTTCCATTCCATCTCACGTTGAATACAGCCTTACCCCGACAGGCGAGGCGGTCGTCGACTCACTCGGTGAACTGCTGTCCGCGATTATCGAATTCTCGCCACAGGTCGCAGCCGCACGGCAACGTTACGACGAGAAACATGCCGACGCCGCCCCGGAGGGCTGAATCCGGTTGACTCTCAACATTTCCCATCGGTACGGGCAATCAGCGACAGCAGGCGGGCCGGTGTCGGGCACTTTTCCACACGACGACTGGGTAAAGGTGAATCAGGCAGAAGGTATTGCGCCGCACAATCTTCGGATCATCGAAGTCCTGCCGCAACCGAACACTCCGCCGCATGTCAGATCGGGGGAGTGCCGGAAGATGATGATCCCTGGAGTCGGGATCGACCGTGGTGCCGAGTGTGGGACTCGAACCCACACGTCCTTTCGGACAACGGTTTTTGAGACCGTCGCGTCTGCCAGTTCCGCCAACCCGGCGCACCGGGAAGAAATGATAGCGGGTGGAGGGGAGAAGAGACTAATCGAGGGGGTCGGGGGACTGCCGGGTTGTGATACTGGTCGGTTTGCGCTGGGTACGTGGGTTGTGGGGGCGGGTGAACGGTACTCTTTGGGGTGACTCGATGCGTGCTGGTCCTGCGAGGGTGGCGCAAGGCGAGGTGGCATCGGGTATCGGTATTCGGAAGCGACAGGGGTTCATCTATGGGAACGACAGCAGGGGGCGGTTCGAAGAAGGACGCTGCAGCGTCCGCCCCCAAGCGGGTGGTGGTTGCCGAGGACGAGGCGCTCATCCGGATGGACCTGGTGGAGATGCTCTCGGAGGAGGGCTATCACGTGGTGGGTGAGGCGGGAGACGGTCAGCAGGCCGTGGATCTCGCCGAGGAGCTGCGGCCGGATCTGGTGATCATGGACGTGAAGATGCCGCGTCGGGACGGCATCGACGCGGCGGCCGAGATCGCGTCGAAACGCGTTGCGCCGGTGGTCATCCTGACCGCCTTCAGCCAGCGTGATCTGGTGGAGCGGGCGCGCGACGCGGGCGCGATGGCGTACCTGGTGAAGCCGTTCACCAAGTCGGATCTGGTGCCGGCCATCGAATTGGCCGCATCGCGATTCCACGAGATCGCGGCGCTCGAGAGCGAGGTCGCGAATCTGACCGACCGGCTCGAGACCCGCAAGCTGGTCGAGCGTGCCAAGGGTGTGCTGATGCAGACCCAGGGGCTCTCCGAGCCGCAGGCGTTCAAGTGGATTCAGCGCACGGCCATGGATCGTCGCACCACCATGAAGGCGGTCGCGGAAGTGGTGCTGGAGAACCTCGCGCCGAAGTAAGCCGCATTTGCCGCGTCGTCGCCCTGCTGTTGCCGCTAATGCACTGGAAGAATTAACAGTGCGGTAACAGCAGGGCCTTCTGCTTTTGTTGCGATGTCACATGGATGATTCGAATGTGATGCGGAGCTAACGTGGCGGGGCTATGTTCTGGACGGGCCGATCGATGGGGCGGCCCTCCTCGGTCACCCCGGGGGAGCACAGAACATGAGGTGAATCGTGCTTGGTTCATTGACGCGCACGTCGTCCCTGCGACGCAGTCGCACGGCGCGAGCGGTGGTCATCGGAGCGGCGGCCGTACTCGCGCTGGCGTCGGCGGGATGCAGTAGCAAATCAACGGATAATTCGGGCGGCGGCTCGAATCTGACCATTCAGCCTCTCGTGCAGGTGGATGGCCAGGGCAAGGAAGTTCCGGCGAAGGACACCAGCGCGGCCGCGGATCCGGCCGGCGACGGCAAGGGGAAGTGCGCACCCCAGACGATCGCGATGGCGGGCCCGCTCACCGGTGACAACGCCAACCTCGGCCTGAACATCATCCGCGGCGTGAAACTGGCGCTGGACCAGCACAACAAGGCCAACCCGGGCTGCCAGGTGAC
The DNA here is from genome assembly GCF_042754165.1 of Nocardia sp. NPDC059229. Classification (NCBI taxonomy): domain Bacteria; kingdom Bacillati; phylum Actinomycetota; class Actinomycetes; order Mycobacteriales; family Nocardiaceae; genus Nocardia; species Nocardia sp. NPDC059229. The sequence continues at coordinate 35,569 of NZ_JBHZAK010000027.1, read as the reverse complement.
GGTCAAGGAATTCGACACCGAGGGCGACCCGCAGAAGGCCACCCAGGTCATCCCGACCATCGTCAGCGATCCGTCGATCGTGGCCCTGATCGGCCCGACGTTCTCCGGCGAGACCAAGGCGACCGGCGCGATCCTCAACCAGGCCAATCTGCTGTCGCTGACGCCGTCGGCCACCAACGTCACCCTCACCACCAACGGATGGAACAACTTCTTCCGTGGCCTGGGTAACGATGGCATCCAGGGTCCGGCCGTGGGCGGATACCTCAAGGGCACCGGCAAGTTCAAGAAGATCTGCGTCATCGCCGACGACTCGGACTACGGCACCGGCCTGGCCAAGACCGTCACCGAGGGCCTGGGCTCGATCGCCGACCCGAGCTGCGCGGCCAACGTGAAGCAGAAGGACAAGGACTTCTCCGCGACGGTGTCCAAGATGGCCTCGGCCAAGCCGGACGGCATCTTCTACGCCGGCTACTACGCCGAGGCGTCCCCGCTGGTCAGCCAGCTGCGCAATGGCGGCGTGACCGCGACCTTCATCTCCGACGACGGCACCAAGGACGTCGAATTCGTCAAGCAGGCGGGCAATGCCTCCAAGGACGCGCTGCTGTCGTGCCCGTGTGGTCCGGCGACGGACAAGTTCACCACCGCTTACAAGGCATTCAACAACTATGACCCGGGCACCTATTCGACCGAGGGCTACGACCTGACCACCATCGTGCTCAAGGGCATCGAGGCCGGTAAGGTCACCCGCCCCGATCTGGTCGATTACGTGCGCAACTACGACGGCCAGGGCCTGGCCCGCGAATACAAGTGGAGCCCCACCGGTGAATTGGCGAACGCTTTGATCTGGATGTACCAGGTCAAGTAGCACTCACTATTCGGAACAGCGTGTGCCGAATCGTTTTCGGCGCACGCTGTTTTCCTCGGACGGCGAAAGTAACGAATGTCTGCACCCGCTCTGGCCGATGTAACCCTCCTCGCGAGCAGTTCCATCGAATTCAATGTCTCCGGCGTAGTCGACCAATTCTGGCGGCTGACCGTCGAAGGTTTGACCTACGGTTCGATCTACGCCCTGGTCGCGGTCGGATACACACTGGTCTACGGTGTGTTGCGCCTGATCAATTTCGCCCATTCGGAAGTTTTCATGCTGGGCATGTTCGGCCAGCTGGTCGGGCTGATGGTCTTCGGATTCGCCGCCAGTGGCGACGTGTATTCCCAGGGCGTCGTCTCGACCGTCATCTATCTCGGCGCCGCCATGGTCTTCGGCATGCTGGTCTCCGGCGCGGCCGCGGTGGGCCTTGAGCGGGTCGCGTACCGCCCGCTGCGCAAACGCGGCGCGAAACCGCTGATCTTCCTGATCACCGCGATCGGAATGTCCTTCGTACTGCAGGAATTCGTGCACTACGTGCTGCCGAAGTTGACCGGCAACAAGCTCGGCGGCACCAATGCGCAGCAGCCGATCGTGCTGGTGAAGCCCACCGAGCAGTTCCAGATCTTCGGCGCCTCGGTCACCAATATCTCGCTGGTGATCGTGCTGGCGGCGATCGCGCTGGCGCTCACCACCGAATTGCTCATCAATAAAACGAAATTCGGCCGCAGCATTCGCGCGGTGGCGCAGGATCCCGATACCGCCACGCTGATGGGCGTCTCCCGGGAGCGGGTCATCATGCTGACCTTCCTCATCGGCGGCGTGCTCGCGGGTGCGGCCGCGCTGCTGTACACGCTCAAGATCCCCAACGGCATCATCTACAACGGCGGATTCATTCTGGGCATCAAGGCGTTCAGCGCCGCGGTACTGGGCGGCATCGGCAACCTGCGCGGCGCGCTGCTCGGCGGCCTGCTGCTGGGTCTGGCCGAGGATTACGGGCAGATTTTGTTCGGCACGCAGTGGCGTGACGTGGTGGCCTTCGTGGTGCTGGTCGGCGTGCTGATGATTCGCCCGACCGGCATTCTGGGCGAGAGCCTGGGGAGGGCACGGGCATGACGACGACGAAACCGGCCCCCGTGCCACAGCATTCGCCCGCCGGACGGGGCGTCGGCGACGCCCTCCGCAACTGGTGGGGCGGGCTGTCCCGTCCCGCGCAGTGGGCGTTCGGCGTACCGGCGGTCATCGTGCTGGCCGTGCTGCCGCTGTTCAAGCTGCCGCTGCTGGACACCCCCGGCACCAGTTTCGGCGGGGTGATGGCGCAGTTCGCCATGTACGCCCTCATCGCCATCGGCCTGAATGTGGTTGTGGGGCAGGCGGGTCTGCTCGACCTGGGATATGTCGGCTTCTACGCCGTCGGCGCGTATTCGGTGGGTCTGCTCACCAGCCCGAACAGCCCGTGGAATCAGACCAACGGCGGCTTCCTCGACCCCAAGTGGGCGTGGCTGGCGTGTGTGCCGATCGCGATCCTGCTGACGGCCATCTCCGGCCTCATCCTGGGTACGCCCACCCTGCGCCTGCGTGGCGACTACCTCGCCATCGTGACCCTCGGCTTCGGTGAGATCGTGCGGCTGCTGGCCGACAATCTGCCCGAGATCACCAATGGCAGCCTCGGGCTGTCGCGGATCCAGTATCCGAAGCTCGGTGAGTCGGACACTCACCCCGGCGGTTACTTCTCCTCCGGCAACCTGGGCGACACGAGCAGCTGGAATCCGTTGGACCGGGCCAACTCCGGCACCTGGTGGTACTGGCTCGGCATCGTGCTGGTGGTCGGCGTGCTGATGCTGGTCGGCAATCTCGAGCGCAGCCGTGTCGGCCGCGCCTGGGTCGCCATCCGCGAGGACGAGGACGCCGCCGAGATCATGGGCGTGCCCACCTTCAAGTTCAAACTGTGGGCCTTCACCATCGGCGCGGCCATCGGCGGCCTGTCCGGCGCGCTGTATGCGGGCCAGGTGCAGTTCATCAACCCGGCCGGATTCAATGTCATCAACTCGATGCTGTTCCTGTGCGCGGTGGTGCTGGGCGGCCAGGGCAACAAGCTCGGCGTGATCGTCGGCGCGTTCCTGATCGTGTACCTGCCCAACCGATTCATGTCGGTGAATGTGGGCGGGCAGTCGCTGGGCGACTACAAGTATCTGTTCTTCGGACTCACGCTGGTGGTGGTGATGATCTTCCGGCCGCAGGGTCTGTTCCCGGCTCGGCAGAAACTGCTCGCCTACGGGCGGCAGGTGTATCGGGCGGTGCGACGGCCGGTGGCGGCCGCGCAGGCGACGGGAGCGGGGCAATGACGGGGCCGGGCGACGCGCTCTTCGACAACGAGGACATGGCGGCCGGGTACGCGGCGCCGGACGTCGAACCCAGCGCGGGCACGCTGGACGTGACCGAGGTGCTGCCGGTCTACAAGGACCACGATGTGGTCGCGGAAGTCGTTGCGCCGCACCGGGAGATCGAGACCGCGATCGGCGCGCCGCTGCTGCGCACCGACGGGCTGACGGTGAAGTTCGGTGGGCTCACCGCGCTGGACGCCGTGAGCTTCGAGATCCGGCGCGGCGAGATCCTCGGGCTCATCGGACCCAATGGCGCGGGCAAGACGACCTGCTTCAACGCCATCTCCGGCGTGTACCGGCCGTCGGGCGGCACCGTCTACTTCGACGGCAAGCCGCTCACCAAGACCAAGCGCAACGAGATCACCCGCCTGGGTATCGCGCGCACCTTCCAGAACATCCGGCTCTTCGGCGAGATGACCGCGCTGGAGAACGTGGTGGTGGGCGCGGACGCCCGGCACCGGACCTCGGTCCCGGGCGCCATCTTCCGCACCGCCCGGCACCGGAGCGAGGAGCGCGACTCGCTCGAAAGAGGCATGGCGCTCCTGGAATTCGTCGGCATCGCCGCACACGCGGTGGAGAAGGCGCGCAATCTGTCCTACGGCGATCAGCGCCGCCTGGAGATCGCCCGCGCGCTGGCGACGGAACCGAAACTGCTGTGCCTGGACGAGCCGGCCGCCGGCTTCAACCCGAGCGAGAAGTCGGCGCTCATGGATCTGATCCGCAAGATCCGCGACGACGGCTACACCGTGCTGCTCATCGAGCACGACATGCGGCTGGTCATGGGCGTGACCGACCGTATCGTGGTGCTCGAGTTCGGCCGCAAGATCGCCGACGGGCTGCCGGACCAGATCCGCCAGGACCCGGCGGTGATCAATGCGTATCTGGGCGTGCCCGACGAGGCGGAGGCCGCGGACAGTGGCGCCGAGCAGACCTCGGCCGCGCCGGACGCCCGCGCGGAGGTGGACCCGGGCAAGCCTGGCGCACAACCGATTCCGGACCTGAGCAAGCCCATCCCGGTGCCGGACGTACCGGAAACCCCGTCCGATCAGCCCCTGCTGACGGTCGAGGACATGGTGGTCAACTACGGCAGAATCCAAGCCCTGCACGGCATCTCGCTGTCGGTCGGCCAGGGCGAGCTGGTGACCCTGCTGGGCGCCAATGGCGCGGGCAAGACCACCACCATGCGTGCCCTGTCCGGCCTGCTGCCGCTCTCCCGCGGCCGCATCATGTTCCAGGGCCGCGACATCACCCGCATGAAGGCCCACGAACGCGTCGTGGCCGGTCTGATCCAGGCCCCCGAGGGCCGCGGCGTCTTCCCCGGCATGACGGTCCAGGAAAACCTCGACATGGGTTGCCACGCACGACCGTTCAAGGCCAAGGCCGACTACACCCACACCCTGGACTGGGTCTACGAGCTGTTCCCGCGACTGCTCGAACGCCGACGCCAGGTGGGCGGCACCCTCTCCGGCGGCGAGCAGCAGATGCTGGCCATCGGCCGCGCCCTCATGGCCCGCCCCCAGCTGCTGCTGCTGGACGAGCCGTCAATGGGCTTGGCCCCCATGGTGATCCAGCAGATCTTCCGCATCATCGCCGACATCAACACCCAGGGCACCACGGTCCTGCTGGTCGAGCAGAACGCCCAGCAGGCGCTGACCCGCAGCGACCGCGCCTACATCCTGGAAACCGGCGAGGTCACCAAAACCGGCGGCGGCCGGGCGCTCCTGCACGACCCCGCCGTCAAGTCCGCCTACCTCGGCGTCGGCTGACGCCCGGGCCCCGAAAAGCATTCGGGCCGGTCACCTTCCGGTGACCGGCCCGAAGCCTTCTGCAGGGGCGACAGGAATCGAACCTGCAACCTGCCGCTTTGGAGACGGCTGCTCTGCCAATTGAGCTACACCCCTTGGCGAGGGCATACGCTACCAGGTAGCCCGGCCGCGATGAAATCGGTTTTGCTGACCTGCGGCGACGGGCCGAGTATGCCCGCTGCCCACGGATGTCGGAGGGGATACCTAGACTCTGTCGGGTGACCCCTGCCTCTACTGATCAGCGTCCTGGTGTTGTGCCCGCATCTGCGTCCGGGGAGCAGCCGACCCTGCTGCTGCTGGATGGGCATTCGCTGGCCTATCGCGCGTTCTACGCGCTGCCGGCGGAGAACTTCAAGACGCAGAGCGGGCAGACCACCAATGCCGTGTACGGGTTCACGGCGATGCTGATCAATCTGCTGCGGGACGAGAAGCCCACGCATGTGGCGGCGGCGTTCGACGTGAGCCGGAAGACCTTCCGGACCGAGGCGTTCCCCGAGTACAAGGCGAACCGGATCAGCACGCCCGACGAGTTCCGGGGCCAGGTGGAGACCACCCAGGAAGTGCTGGGGGCACTGGGGATTCCGGTGATGGCCATCGAGGGATACGAGGCGGACGATCTGATCGCCACCCTCACCACGCAGGCCGTGCCCGAGGGTTTCCGGGTGCTCATCGTGACCGGTGACCGCGATTCGCTGCAGCTGGTCAATGACAACGTCACCGTCCTCTACCCGAAGAAGGGCGTCTCCGAGCTGACCCGGTTCACCCCGGCGGCGGTGGAGGAGAAGTACGGGCTCACCCCGCAGCAGTATCCGGACTTCGCGGCGCTGCGCGGCGACCCGAGCGACAACCTGCCCGGCATCCCGGGCGTGGGGGAGAAGACCGCCGCCAAGTGGGTGCGCGAATACGGTGATCTGGCCACGCTGGTCGACCAGGTGGACAAGGTCAAGGGCAAGGTCGGAGACGCGTTGCGCGCCAACCTGTCCAGCGTCGTGCTCAACCGTCAGCTCACCGAGATGGTGAAGGACGTGCCGCTGCCCTACACCCCGGAGCAGCTGGCCGTGCAGCCGTGGGACCGGGAGAAGATCCACCGTCTGTTCGACGAGCTGGAGTTCCGCGTCCTGCGCGATCGCCTCTTCGACACCCTGGCCCCGGTGGAACCCGAGGCCGAGGCGGGTTTCGAGATCAGCGGCAGCGCCCTCGCGGCCGGTACGGTCGCGGACTGGCTGGCCGAGCACGCCGGAACCGGTGTGCGGCACGGTGTTTCCGTGGTCGGCATCGGTTCGCCGATCAACGGCGACACCCAGGCCATCGCGCTGGCCGCCGCCGACGGCGAGGGCGCCTACATCGACGTGCACACGCTCACCCCGGAGGACGAGAAGGCGCTGGGCGCCTGGCTCGCCGACGCCGAGATCCCGAAGGCGTTGCACGAGGCCAAGACCGCCATGCACGCGCTGCGCGGCCGCGGCTGGCAGCTGGGCGGGCTCACCAGCGACACCGCGCTGGCCGCCTACCTGATCCTGCCCGGCCAGCGCACCTTCAACCTGGAGGACCTGTCGCTGCGCTACCTGAGCCGGGAGTTGCGCGTCGACAATGTCGGCGAGAGCCAGCTGTCGCTGCTCGACGACGAGGAGCAGGTCGACGCCGAGGTCGCCAATGCCCAGATGCTGCGCGCCCGTGCGGTTTCCGACCTCGCCGACGCCTTCGACACCGAACTCGAGCGCATCGAGTCCACCGCCCTGCTGCGCGATATGGAACTCCCGCTGCTGAGCGTGCTGGCCGATCTGGAGGCCGCGGGCATCGCCGTCGACACGGCCCAGCTGGAAGAGCTGCAGCGAGACTTCGCCGACCGCGTCGCCGACGCCGCGAACGCCGCCTACGGTGAAATCGGCAGGCAGATCAACCTGGGCTCGCCCAAGCAGCTGCAGGTGGTGCTGTTCGACGAGCTCGACATGCCGAAGACCAAGCGCACCAAGACCGGCTACACCACCGACGCCGACGCGCTCGAGGGTCTCTACGAGAAGACCCAGCACCCGTTCCTGCAGCACCTGCTCGAGCACCGCGACGCCACCCGGCTGAAGGTGACCGTGGACGGCCTGCTCAAATCGGTCGCCGACGACGGGCGCATCCACACCACCTTCAATCAGACGGTCGCGGCGACGGGCCGGCTCTCCTCGACCGAGCCCAACCTGCAGAACATCCCGATCCGCACCGATACGGGCCGCCGCATCCGCGACACCTTCGTGGTGGGCACCGGGCGCTCCGACGGTGTCACCGCCTTCGAGTCGCTGATGACCGCCGACTACAGCCAGATCGAAATGCGAATCATGGCCCATCTCTCCAAGGACGAGGGCCTGATCGAGGCCTTCAACTCCGGCGAGGACCTGCACAACTTCGTCGCCTCCAAGGCCTTCGACATCCCCATCTCCGAGGTGGATCCGGAACTGCGCCGCCGCATCAAGGCCATGTCGTACGGCCTGGCCTACGGCCTGTCCGCCTACGGCCTGTCCCAGCAGTTGAAGATCAGCGCCGACGAGGCCAAGGTCCAGATGGACATCTACTTCAACCGTTTCGGCGCCATCCGCGACTATCTGCGCGACGCCGTCGAGCAGGCCCGCAAGATCGGCTACACCGAGACCCTCTTCGGCCGCCGCCGCTATCTGCCGGATCTGGATTCCAGCAACCGGCAGCGCCGCGAGGCCGCCGAGCGGATGGCCCTCAACGCCCCCATCCAGGGCACGGCCGCCGACATCATCAAGGTCGCCATGATCGACACCCAGCAGGCGATCCGGGCGGCCGGGCTGAAGTCCCGGATGCTCTTGCAGATTCACGACGAACTCGTCTTCGAGGTCGCTCCCGGCGAGCGCGAGCAACTGGAATCGCTTGCGCGCGAGCACATGTCCAATGCCATCGAACTCTCGGTGCCGCTCGAGGTCTCGGTGGGCGTGGGCCGCAGCTGGGATTCGGCCGCGCACTAGAGAACTCGACACGCACCTGCGAGTTGCGCGACACGCGGACTGCCCGCACCGGACTTCGGTGCGGGCAGTTCTCATTCGTGGGTCCGATCCGGCACTGCGATTTCCGTGCGCGCCACCGCGTGTACGCCTTGTCGGAATTGCCGTGAGCTGGGCATGTTCACCTATCGGATGTCTGCGGGCCCTATGGCGTTTGCTCGCACTCTTTCGCGGGCCCGTGTGGCGCCCGTCGCATATCCGGTGACCTGCGGTGAAGTTACTCGTGGGTCGATTGCGAATATGGTTGCCATTGCGAGGATGCCCCCCTATGCTCGACCTCGTGCCGAATCCCGCCTACAGCCGCAGCGCAGCGCTCGAAGTCGCCGACCGCGACCGCGCCGCGCTCATTTCGCTCACCGCGAGTGTGGCTGGCGCGCGCGTACTCGTAGTTCTCCGCCGTAGCGGGGTCTGAATCGGACCGGCCCCTCGCTGCGGCCGAATGAACTTTTCTTGCTGGTCCCCTCTGTCACTTTCTTCGGAAGAAGTCGGGAAGACCTAGTTCAATGACCATCACCATTGATACCGCCACGTTCATCGCCGCTGCCCCCGCGAGTCTGCGGACCGAGTGCATCGGCCTGACCCCCGCCGAGTTCCACGACCGGTACTGCGCCCCGACGGGCCCGGTCAAGCTCAGCGACTGGACCCCGATCGGTCACCGCGCCGGCACCGCCACCCTGGAGATCGCCGATCACCTGCGCACCGTCGTGGCGACGGGCAGCCCGGTGGCGGCGCTGACCTCGGCCCTCTACGACGAGGGCTACCCGGTGGAGATCCTCGCGTTCCACCAGCGCCGCACCGCGGACGGCATGGCCACCTTCATCCAGTGCGAGTTCAACGGCCGTCGCGGCTGGGGCGCCGCCCTCGCCGACGATCCGGCCGAATCCACCATCCGCGCCATGATCGCCGGCATCAACCGGCTCGGTTCGCACTTCTGAGCGAAGCAGGAACCCGGCCCCGCTGCTGAGGCAGCGGGGCCGGGTTGCGTGAGATGCCGACCGAAAAGCCGTGAGGTGTCGGCTGAAAAGCCAAGCGCCGCAACTCCTTCCGGGGTTGCGGCGCTGAGTTCGCGGGGTGCGCGGCCTACTTCGACTCTTGCTCGGCGATCTGCTTGCGGACCTCGTCCATGTCGAGGGCCTTCACCTGGGTGACGAGGTCCTCGAGGGCGGCCGGGGGCAGCGCGCCGGGCTGGGCGAAGACGAGCACGCCCTCGCGGAAGGCCATGATGGTCGGGATCGAGCGGATATTGGCGGCGGCGGCCAGGCCCTGCTGGTCTTCGGTGTCCACCTTGCCGTGCACCACGTCGGGGTGCGTCTCCGACGACTTCTCGAAGGTCGGGGCGAAGCTGCGGCACGGGCCGCACCACGATGCCCAGAAGTCGACGAGAACGACGTCGTTGCCGGTGACTACCTCGTCGAAGTTCTGCTCGGTCAGGGTCTGGGTGGCCATGGTTTCCTCTCGTATCGATGTCCCCCGGTCCAACACGGGGCCCACTGGTTATCTTCCCTGGGTGATCGGCCGATCGGTCGTTCAGAGTCGTTCGGTTCCGGAAATGGGCCACTCGTCACGCTGGTCACCGTCCCATCGCCGGATGCCCTCTACGGTAGCCCGGAAGTCCTTGTCCCAGGCCACCGCGTCGACCGCCGCCTCGAGTTGTCCCGGCCGCAGCCGCCGCGCGAGCGTGACGTGCGGCGTCCAGATGTCCGGGCGCACGTTGGCGGGAATGCCCGGGCACTCCTCGATGACGCGGAACAGCCTGTGCTGCAGGGCGATCAGTGGTGCGGAGGGCACCACGGCCCGGACCAGAATGGGCGTGCGTGCGCCGAACACCAGCAGTCCGCCCAGCCGGATCGGAAAGGGCCGAAACTCCTGGCGCGCCAAGACTTTATCGAGTCGCGGCCAGATTTCGGAGGCGACCGCGAGGGTGATGTGCGGCCGGTGCTCGGGCCCGGGCGCGTGCAATCCGATTTCGCGCAGCAGCGCCCACTGCCGCCGCACCTCGGCCTCGGCCGTGACGTCGAGCACCAGTTCCACCGATTGCACCATGGTGTCCCGAACCTACGCCGAGATCTCGAAACATGCGCGGCCGTGTGCCGGAGCGTCGCCGCCGCGGGGGTTGCGCGAGGATGGCTCCCATGAGCGACAGCGACACTCGAGTACGCCTGGGCCTGTTGGAGGGCGACGGCATCGGCCCGGAAATCGTGCGCGCCACCCGGGATGTGGTCGACGACGCCTTCGGGGCCACGGGTCTGCCGCCGGTGGAATGGGTGACGCTGCCGCTGGGACACGCGGCGATCGAGCAGTACGGCAACCCGGTACCCGCGCAGACCCTCGATGGGCTGGCCGAACTCGACGCCTGGATCATGGGCCCGCACGACAGCGCCTCCTACGCGCCCGAGCACCGCACCGGCCTGCCGCCGGCGGGCGCGGTGCGGAAACGCTTCGGGCTCTACGCCAATATCCGCCCGGCCCGCACCCTCGAGGGCGTGCGCTCGGTCGCCCCGGAGATGGATCTGCTGATCCTGCGTGAGAACACCGAGGGTCTCTACGCCGACCGCAATATGGCCGCGGGCTCCGGCGAATTCCAGCCGTCGCCGGATGTGGCGCTGGCCGTCGGCGTGTTCACCCGCCCGGCGATCGAGCGCATCGCGCACCTGAGTTTCGAGATCGCGAGTGAGCGCTCCAAGAAGGTGACCATCGTGCACAAGGCGAACGTGCTGCCCATGACCATGGGCATGTTCCGCGACGTCTGCTACGAGGTGGCTGCGCGGTATCCCGACATCGAGGTCGGCGACGAGCACGTCGACGCGACGGCCGCGCACCTGGTCCGCGCGCCCCAGGACTACGACGTGATCGTCACCGAAAACCTCTTCGGCGATATCCTTTCCGATCTGGCGGGGGAGTTGAGCGGTTCGCTCGGCATGGCGGCGTCGGTGAACTGTTCGGACACGCAGATCATGGCGCAGGCCGTGCACGGCGCGGCCCCCACGCTGGCCGGGCGCAATCGCGCGAATCCGGTGGCGCTGTTCAACTCCGCCGCGGGCATGTTGCGCTGGATGAGCCGGACCCCGCGCTACAGCGCCCTGCGGCGGGTGGGCGACCGGGTGGAACACGCGGTTGCGGATACGTTGCGAGCCGGTGTTGCGACGTCTGATTTGGGTGGGCTAGCCTCTACCTCCGAATTCACCGAGCAGGTGCGCGCCCGGCTGCACCGCTGGTGAGCGCGCACTTCCGGGACCGGGCGTGTTCGGCCACGCGATGGCGTGTCGCCGATTAATGTTCGGTTACCGACCGACACGGACGGTGTCACTCGCTTACATTTCAAACGGCGGGCGACACCCGGATGTCGCGCACCCGAACTGTGGAGGACTGCTGTGTCTGTTCGTAACTCTCTTCGCGGGCGTGTCCTGCGGGCCGCTGTCGTCGTCGCCGGTGGCGCTCTAGCACTGACCGCGTGTACCAGCAATTCCGAGTCCAGCGGCCCCGAAGTGGCCAAGGTCGATGTGACCAAGGTCGACACCATCGCCGCCAAGGTGCCCGCCGACATCAAGTCCTCCGGCAAGCTGATCGTCGGTGTGAACGTGCCCTATCAGCCCAACGAGTACCGGGATCCGAGCAGCGGCAAGATCGTCGGCTTCGACGTCGATCTGATGGACGCGGTCGCCAAGGTGCTGGGCCTGTCGGCCGACTACAAGGAAGCCGACTTCGAGAAGATCATCCCCTCCATCGAGGCGGGCACCTTCAATCTCGGCATGTCCTCCTTCACCGACAACAAGGAGCGCGAGGCTACCGCCGACTTCGTCGACTACTTCTCCGCGGGCAGCCAGTGGGCCCAGCAGAAGGGCAAGCCGGTCGACCCGAACAATGCCTGCGGCAAGCGAGTCGCGGTGCAGCGCACCACCGTTCAGGACACCGACGAGATCCCGGCCAAGTCCAAGGCCTGCACCGACGCGGGCAAGCCGGAGATCCAGAAGGTCGCCTACGACGAGCAGTCCGCCGCCGCCAACGCGCTGGTGCAGGGGCAGGTCGACGCCATGTCCGCCGACTCCCCGGTGACCGCGTATGCCATCAAGCAGGCCGGCGACAAGATCGAGGCGGCCGGCAAGATCTTCGACTCCGCGCCCTACGGCTGGCCGGTCAAGAAGAGCTCGCCGCTCGCGCCGGTGCTGCAGGAAGCCGTGCAGTACCTGATGGACAACGGGCAGTACAAGAAGATCGCCGAGAACTGGGGTGTCCAGGAGGGCGCGATCACCAAGTCGGGCATCAACGGGGCGACGAGCTAAAGAATTATGTCGCAGGACGAGACCAATTCCGCAGCCTCGGCTGCGTCGGCGGTCGCGAGCACCGAGCCCGAGCCGATCAAAGCGATTCCGCTGCGACGGCCGGGCCGGTGGATCGCCGCCGCGATCATTCTGATTGCCCTGGCCCTGTTCGTGTGGGGCGCCAAGACCAACGAGGCGTACCACTGGGACACCTACTTCAAGTACCTGGGTGACAAGCGAATCGCCAAGGGCGCGTTGGTCACTCTGGAACTGACGGTATTCGCCATGGTGATCGGCGTGGTGCTGGGCGTGGTGCTGGCGGTCATGCGGCTGTCGCCCAATCCGGTGCTGCGCTCGGTGGCGTGGGCGTACCTGTGGATCTTCCGCGGGACGCCGGTCTATGTGCAGCTGGTGTTCTGGGGTCTGTTCCCGTCGCTGTACAAGACCGTGACCGTGGGCGTGCCGTTCGGGCCGTCGCTGACGCACTTCGATGTGCAGCACTGGTCCGCGCCGTTCTTCTTCGCCATGATCGGCCTGGGTCTCAACGAGGCGGCCTACATGGCCGAAATCGTGCGCGCCGGGATCAATTCCGTGGGCGAGGGGCAGCGCGAGGCGTCGGTGGCGCTGGGCATGTCGTGGTCGCAGACCATGACCCGCACGGTGCTGCCGCAGGCCATGCGGGTGATCATCCCGCCCACCGGCAACGAGCTGATCTCCATGCTGAAGACCACCTCGCTGGTGACGGCCATCCCGCTCACCACCGACCTCTACGGCCGGGCCCGCGACATCTACAGCATCAACTTCCAGCCGATTCCGCTGCTGCTGGTGGCCGCCACCTGGTACCTGCTCATCACGAGCGTGCTCATGATCGGCCAGTACTACCTGGAGCGGTACTACTCGCGGGGTTCGTCGCGGCAGTTGACGGCAAAGCAGTTGCGCGCCTTGGCTCAGGCGCAAGTCGCCGGCGGAACGGGATAGGTGAACGCTGATATGTCCGAGGACTCGATGTCGTTCTCCAAGGATCCGATTCCGCTCGTCGAGGACGCGCTGCCGCCTTCGAGCGTGCCGATGGTGCGCGCCGACCGGGTCGCCAAGAACTTCGGCGCACTGAAGGTGCTCAAGGGCATCACGCTGGAGGTGAAGCGCGGCGAAGTGCTCTGCCTGATCGGTCCCTCCGGCTCCGGCAAGTCCACCTTCCTGCGCTGCATCAACCATCTCGAGCAGATCAATGCCGGACGGCTCTATGTGGACGGCGATCTGGTCGGCTACCGCGAGAAGAGCGGCAAGCTCTACGAGCTGCACCCGCGCGATGCCGCCAAGCAGCGCCGCGACATCGGCATGGTCTTCCAGCACTTCAACCTGTTCCCGCACCGCACGGCGCTGGAGAACATCATCGAAGCGCCGACCCAGGTCAAGAAGCTCAAGCGGCCCGCCGCGGTCGCCAGGGCCCGGGAGCTGCTGGACCGAGTCGGGTTGGCGGACAAGGCCGATGCCTACCCCGCCCAGCTCTCCGGCGGTCAGCAGCAGCGCGTGGCCATCGCGCGTGCCCTGGCCATGGACCCCAAGCTCATGCTCTTCGACGAGCCCACCTCGGCGCTGGACCCTGAGCTCGTGGGCGAGGTCCTCGGCGTCATGCGAGAACTCGCGGCATCCGGCATGACCATGATCGTGGTGACCCACGAGATGGGCTTCGCCCGTGAGGTGGCCGATCAGCTGGTCTTCATGGACGGCGGTGTCGTCGTCGAGGCCGGCAACCCGCGCGAGGTGCTCGCCAACCCCCAGCACGACCGGACCAAGGCGTTCCTGTCGCGCATTCTGTAGGCGCACAACACGATCAGGGAGCTGTCCCCGGCGGAATTCACCCGAATTCCCCCGGTGACAGCTCCCCGATCGTGTTATTTCCGGAGGAACTCCTCGATGGGGGCGGTCTGGCCGAGGATGGCGTGGCCGACGCCGGGGAGGACCAGGGTGGTCGCGTCCGCGATGGATTGCGTTGTGCGGCGTGCGGTGTCGGCCGACTTGAACATGACGTCGTCTTCGCCGACGATCACCAGGACCGGCATCGTGAGGCTGCGCAGCTGGTCGTCGGTGAAGATCGGCAGCTTGCCCGTGCGCGGAGTGAAGTGAGTGAACGTGAGGGTCACATCGTCCAGGATCTCCGCGTGGTCGGTCAGGTTCAGGCCGGTGACAATGGCCGCGGAGCGGCGCAGGTCGTGATTGCTGAACAGGTGGTCGACCAGGTTCTTGAAGATCCAGCCGAAGCGCTGCTTGCCGATGCCGCCGGGGCACAGCAGGACCAGCTTCGTGACGCGGTCGGGCCGGCGGACGGCGTAGTCCAGCGCGATCCAGCCGCCCAGTGACATGCCGACGAAGCTCGCGGACGAAAGCTGAAGGCCCGCAAGAACATCATCGAGCCACTGGGCGAGCGCCTCGGAGCCGAGGGCCGGCCGCGATTCGGTGCTGCCGCCGGGTTCCCCGGGCAGGTCGACCGCGTAGACCCGGAAGTCCCGTGCCCAGGAGGCGATATCGCCGCGCCAGGCGGAGTTGTTGGAACCGGAGCCGTGCAGCAGGATCACCGGCGGGGCGTCCTGCGGGCCGGACGCGAGCACGAAGGTGTCGCCCTCGCGGGTCGCCAGGTGCAGCTGCTCGGCGGGAACCGGCCACTGCCGCAGGACATCCCGGTAGCGGGCCTGAATGGCGGCGCGGCCGGCCTCGGATTTGTAGATCGCGTTCACGACGCGAGGACTCCTTCCATGTATTCGAGCAGCCGGGCGGTATCGCCCAGGCCGCCGACGAGAATGACCTTCAGGCGGGCGCGTTCGCGGTCGTGGAAGGTCTGGATCCGCAGGGGCTGCCCGTCCGGTCCCCGGGTCGCCGCCGCGCCGGTCAGCAGGGTGCTGACCCGGTCGGCGGTGCCGGGATCCACGGCGTCGATCTCGATGATGGTCGACGCTTCCGAATGCCGGTGCCGGGCAACCGATTCGCGCGGGCTGCCGGGCTCGGGCAGGCCGGTGAAGGCCGCCAGATCGGTGGCGGCGATGCGGTACTGCTTGCCGATGCGGGTGGCGGGTAGCTTCCCGTCGCGCACGTAGCCGCGGACGGTGCGGACATGCAGGCCGAGGCGTTCGGCTACCTCGTCGACGGAGTACAGACGATCTGTCACGAAAACTACCTTAAACATCCCTATCAGTGACTGCAATAGGGAAGTTTAGGTAATTGTGTGATGGTGGATTCGTGGTCGGGGCGTGACGAACGGCTAGGGCTTGACGCGCATCGGCGCCGGATCCTTCCAGCGCGTCAACGCGATGCGGAGCTGTCCGAGTAGGATTTTCGCGGCCGGGCTCAGTGGCCGTTCGGTACTCCAGGCCAGGACCAAACGGCCCCGCATCTCCGGATCGATCTCCAGGGTGCGCACCCCCAGTTGGGCCGCCTCGTCGGCGGGGACGCGCGGGATGACGGCCACGCCCAGCTCGTGCGCCGCCAGCCGGATGAGCAGTGGGGGAGCGGCGGCTTCGAACGCCACATCTGGGACAAGATCTGCTGCGGCGCAGGCATTTTCGAGCAGTCCGCGCAGGCCGGTGCCGCTCGGCAGGCAGATCAGGGGATGGGTGCACAGCTCGGCCAGCGTGATTCGTTCGCCGAAGCCCTCGGCCCCGGCCGCCACCGCCGCGACAATGGCGCTGTCGTAGACGGTTTCGGTGCCGATGCCCGGATCCAGGTCGCCGGAAACGCTGAGTACCCCGATATCCAGGTCACCACGGCGGACCGCTGCGTGCATGGATTCGGAGGTGTCCTCGGTCAGGGAGATGACGATCTGCGGGTGGTCGCGATGGAAGTCGGCCAGCACCTGGGCGATGTCGATCTCCTCGCCGGCCGCGCCGGAGATCAGCCCGACCCGCACGTGCCCCCGCAGCAGCCCGGTGAATTCGTCCACCGTGTGAGTGATGCGCTCGACCTGATCCAGGGCCGCCCGGGCCAGCGGCAGCACCGCCTCCCCGACCGGGGTGAGCGTGACCGAGCGGCTGGAACGGTCCAGGAGCGGTTGTCCCAGTTCGCGTTCCAGCTGGCGGATCTGCGCGCTGAGCCCCGGCTGCGCCAGGTGCAGACGGGCGGCCGCCCGGGTGAAGTTGGCCTCCTCGGCGACCGTCACGAAGTACCGCAGCTGGCGCAGTTCCATAACTGTTGATTCTAGCTACGAGAAAAACTATCTGTTGGAGTTCTTGATCGGAGCCGAGCAGAGTTGGTGACATGACGAAGACAGCGATCACCGAACTGCCCGCCACCACCGGCCCCGTCTTCCAGCCCGGCGACACCGGCTACGACGCCGAGATCGCCGGATTCCAAACCGCTTACAGCCACCACCCTGCCGTGGTCGTCGGCGCGGCCCACGCCGAGGACGTCCGTGCCGCCGTGGAATACGCGGCGCGCCACGGCCTTCCGGTCGCCGTGCAGAACACCGGCCACGGCCTGTCGGTCGCCACCGACGGCGGCGTGCTCATCACCACCCGCCGCATGACCGACATCCGCATCGACGCCGACGCCCGGACCGCCCGGGTGGCGGCGGGCGTCCAGGCCGGAGCTCTGATCGAGGCGGCCGCCGCGCACGGCCTCGCGCCGCTGAACGGCTCGTCGCTCTCGGTCGGCGTGGTCGGCTACACCCTCGGAGGCGGCATCGGCATCCTGGCCCGCGAATTCGGTTATGCCGCAGAGCATGTGCGCGGCATCGAGATCGTCACCGCCGACGGCCGGCTGCGCCGGCTGGAGCCCGGCGACGAGATGTTCGGCGCGGTGCTCGGCACCGGCGGCAATTTCGGGGTGGTCACCGCACTGGAGCTGGCACTGCTGCCGATCACCACGGTGTACGGCGGCCAGCTGCAATTCGACACCCCGCTGGTCGCACCCGCGCTGGAAGCGTGGCGACTGTGGACCCGGGACGTGCCCGAGCAGATGACCTCGGCCATCACCATGATGGCCTTCCCCGACATTCCGGCATTCCCGCCACACCTGCGCGGCCGGTACGTCGCGACCATCAATATCGCGTTCACCGGTTCCGCCGAAGAGGGCGAGCGCCTGGTCGCCCCGCTGCGCGCGGTCGGCGCGCGGATGGCCGACGACCTGCGGGCCATGCCGTACACGGAAAGCCATGCCATCTACCGGGATCCGGAACACCCGCACCCCTACCTGGCCACCAACGCGCTGCTGTCCGACCTGCCCGCCGACGCCACCGACGCCTTCCTGGAGGCCACCGGCCCCGAGTCGCCGGTGCCGGTGATCGCCGGTCTGCGCCACCTGGGCGGCGCGCTGGGCCGCCCAGGGCCGAACGGCATCGCCATGGACCACCGCGACGCCGAGTACATAGCCCGCATCCTGACCATGCCGAACCCGGACAACGCGGACCAGATCGACGACCGGCTGTCGCTCGTGCTGAAGACGCTGCAGCCCTGGACGCTCGGTCAGAACCTGAACTTCCTCTACGGCGGCGGCGATCAGGCCGATGAGGAGCAGACCCGGGCGGGATACAGCGCCGCCACCTACGACCGGCTGTCGGGTCTGAAGGCGAAGTACGACCCGGCAAACCTGCTCCGCAACAACCGCAATATTCGTCCCCACTGACCGCGTCGGATCCGCGCGCGCTCGCCCCGCCACACCTGTCCGTGGCGGGGCGAGCCGCGTTTCCGGGCTTGGCTCGGGCCTGCTTGCGCGCTATCGTCGTGATATCACTTCGATACTAGGAGAGTGTCATGGAGTTGCGTCGAGCCTTCCGGCTGAACGGATTCCTCATGCTGGGGGTCCTGATACTGCTGATCATCGCGATCGCCGTCGAGGCGCACACGCTGAACACCAGGGGCAGCGATGGCGGTTCGTCGGCCGTCCTGGGTGTGGCGCTGGCCGTCACGCTCCTGGCCGCGGTGCTGGCGGCGAGCGGGTTCATCGTGGTGAATCCCAACCAGGCCAAGGTGATCCAGTTCTTCGGTCAGTACATCGGCTCGGTCAGCGAATCCGGTTTCCACTGGGTCACCCCGCTGTCCAGCCGCCGCGGCATCTCGCTGCGGGTCCGGAACTTCGAGACCCAGAAGCTGAAGGTCAACGATCTGGACGGCAACCCGGTCGAGATCGCGTCCGTGGTCGTCTACCAGGTGGTCGACAGCTACAAGGCCGCCTTCGCCGTCGACGACTACGAGGACTTCGTCCGCACCCAGTCCGAGACCGCGGTCCGGCACCTGGCCACCACTCACCCGTACCAGTCCGACGACGCGAACACCGCCAGCCTGCGGGACGGGTCCGAGGTGGCCGGCGAGCTCACCACCGAACTGCGCGCCCGCACCGAGCTGGCCGGCATCGAGATCATCGAGGCCCGCATCACCCACCTCGCCTACGCGCCGGAGATCGCCCAGGCCATGCTGGTCCGCCAGCAGGCCGCCCAGGTGGTCGCCGCCCGCAGCCGCATCGTCGAGGGCGCGGTCGGTATGGTCGGCATGGCCCTGGACCGACTGGCCGACCAGGGCGTGGTCGAACTCGATGAGGAGCGCAAGGCGGCGATGGTGTCCAACCTGCTGGTGGTCCTGTGCGGCGACCGCTCCGCCGCACCGGTCGTCAACGCCGGAACCCTCTACTCCTGATGGTCAAGCGCGAGCCGAAAAAGGTGCTGCTCCGGCTCGATCCGGCGGTCCACGAAGCCATCGCCAAGTGGGCCGCCGACGATCTCCGCAGCATCAACGCCCAAATCGAATTCGCGCTGCGCCTCGCCCTGAAACAGGTTGGGCGCGAACCGAAATAGTCACGACACCACGTTCGAACCGTCGATCAGATAGCCCCCGCCGAGCGGGACCAGTTGCGCCCGCCGCAGCTCGGTCCCGCTCCGGCCGTCGGGATAGCGCACGGTGAGGCGGTAGGTCACCGTCAGCTGCGCCGGATCCGCGGAGACGTCCCAGACCGCGACGGAATCGACTGTGCCCCAGAAGCTCCGGGTCAGGCATTCGTAGAGCACACAGGCCAGCGAGTAGACATCGGCCCGGGCGTCGTAGCCGCCGTGCTCGAGCCGCTCGGGCGCCATATAGGCGAAGGTCCCGACCGCCGCGCCGGCGCTGGTGAGCTCGGTGTCATCGCCGCCGCGCGCGATACCGAAGTCGATGAGGTAGGCGAAATCGTCCGCGGTGGTGAGGATGTTGGACGGCTTCACATCCCGATGCACCAGCCCGGCCCGATGCGCCGCATCCAGCGCGGCCGCGATCTGTGTCGTGCAGGACACCGCCAGCTCCGGGGACAGCGCCCCTTCGGCCGTGAGCCGGGACCCCAGATCCACACCCTCGACCAGCCGCATGGTCCAGGAACAGCCGCCCGTCGATCTCCCCGTAGTCGTGAATGGGAATGACATGCGGTTCGTTCAGCCGCGCCGCCGCCTGCGCCTCCCGGCGGAACCGCGCCCTGTACACCGGATCGTGCGCCAGGCCCGGCGGCAGCACCTCGAGCGCCACGACGCGGTTCGTCCCGGTGTCGTAGGCCCGGAACACCTGCCCCACCCCGCCTGCGCCGAGCAATTCGAGCAGCCGATAGCGGCCGAACGGGCTCTCCTCCACGCCATACCCCCTACTTAGGACAAGGGTACGGCGCACCGCCCTCGGGCGCGCTTCCGGCCAGTGGAAACGGCGGGGCGGGACGCGTTCGCGCCGCGACCGTCAGCGCGGCTTCTCGGTGACGAAAATGGCTGTGCCGGGGAAGATCTCGCCGCGGAGTGGGCTCCACTGGCCCCACTCGCGGTCGAGCCACTCGGGCCAGTCGGGTTCGATGATGTCGGTGAGGATCAGGCCGGCGGCGACGATTTCGCGGACGCGGTCGCCGATGGTGCGGTGGTGTTCGACGTAGGTGGGTTCGCCATCGGAATCGAGTTCGACGTACGGGGTGCGGTCGAAATAGGGGATGGTGGCGCGCAGGCCGTCGGGGCCCGGGTCGTCGGGGAAGATCCAGCGCATGGGGTGGTTCACCGAGAAGACCCAGCGGCCACCCGGTTTGAGGACACGGTGGACCTCCCGCATCACCTGAGCGGAGTCCGCGACGAAGGGCACCGCGCCGAAAGCGGAGCAGGCCAGATCGAAGGACTCGTCGGCGAAGGGTAATTCCTCGGCGCCCGCCTGGATGAGCGGGACGCGGGAGCCGCCCGCGGCCATGGCGGCGAGACCGCGGTCGAGCATGGCGCGGGAGATGTCGAGCCCGACCGGGTGCGCGCCGTGCGAAGCGAGCCAGCGCGAGCAGGGGGCCGAGCCGCAGCCGATCTCCAGGATCCGCTTTCCGGCGATGTCCCCCAGCAGATGCCAGTCACCCTCGTGCAATCCCTCCGGGCACCACACGAATTCGCCGGCGGGGGAGTCCACACCGAGGAAGTCGGCGTGGGTCTCGTGGTAGGCCGCGGCGTCGGCGTCCCACCACTTGCGGCTGGCGCGCTGACTGGACTGCGAGTCGACCTTGGTCCGGGTCACTCCCACCGTCCCGAGCAGGGTGTTGGCTTCGGCGTGCCGGGTATCGTCGGTGGTGACGGAGTGATCTTCGGACATGGGCTCACCCTATCGACCCGCGCGCCGGGACCCATGTTTGCTTGGTACAACACCTGTCGCGTACGCTGTTTTCCGCGAGTGTCTTCTGTACACGGTTTCTCGAGACCGCGTAGAGCAGATAATCGTGCTGTGAGTCCGCATGCTTTTCAGGGCAGCGTTGTGCAGCGTCGCAGCGGTGTGCTGTGCATGACCAACGTTAGTTCCAACGCCTGCTGTTCGCAGCAATACCGAAAGTCCACATGTCCACTACCGACCACAATCCGTCCGGAGCCTCCCAACACATGCCCACCACTGTCACCTCGCCGCAGGTTGCCGTCAACGACATCGGCACTGCCGAGGACTTCCTCGCCGCCATCGACAAGACCATCAAGTACTTCAACGACGGCGACATCGTCGAAGGAACCATCGTCAAGGTCGATCGCGATGAGGTCCTTCTCGACATCGGTTACAAGACCGAAGGCGTGATCCCGTCTCGCGAACTGTCCATCAAGCACGATGTCGACCCGGCCGAGGTCGTTTCCGTGGGCGATGAGGTCGAGGCCCTCGTTCTCACCAAGGAGGACAAGGAAGGCCGCCTGATCCTGTCGAAGAAGCGCGCTCAGTACGAGCGGGCCTGGGGCACGATCGAGGAGCTCAAGGAGAAGGACGAGGCCGTCAAGGGCACCGTCATCGAGGTCGTCAAGGGCGGCCTGATCCTGGACATCGGTCTGCGCGGCTTCCTCCCGGCATCGCTGGTCGAGATGCGTCGCGTGCGCGACCTCCAGCCGTACGTCGGCAAGGAGATCGAGGCCAAGATCATCGAGCTCGACAAGAACCGCAACAACGTGGTCCTGTCGCGTCGCGCCTGGCTCGAGCAGACCCAGTCCGAGGTCCGCAGCGAGTTCCTGCACCAGCTGCAGAAGGGCCAGGTCCGCAAGGGTGTGGTCTCCTCCATCGTCAACTTCGGTGCCTTCGTGGACCTGGGTGGCGTGGACGGTCTGGTGCACGTCTCCGAGCTGTCCTGGAAGCACATCGACCACCCGTCCGAGGTTGTCGAGGTCGGCAACGAGGTCACCGTCGAGGTTCTCGACGTCGACCTGGACCGCGAGCGTGTCTCCCTGTCGCTCAAGGCGACCCAGGAAGACCCGTGGCGTCAGTTCGCCCGCACCCACGCGATCGGCCAGATCGTGCCGGGCAAGGTCACCAAGCTGGTTCCGTTCGGTGCGTTCGTGCGCGTCGAAGAGGGCATCGAGGGCCTGGTGCACATCTCCGAGCTGGCCGAGCGCCACGTCGAGGTCCCGGACCAGGTTGTGGCCGTCGGCGACGACGCCATGGTCAAGGTCATCGACATCGACCTCGAGCGTCGCCGGATCTCGCTGTCGCTGAAGCAGGCCAACGAGGACTACACCGCCGAGTTCGACCCGTCGAAGTACGGCATGGCCGACAGCTACGACGACCAGGGCAACTACATCTTCCCCGAGGGCTTCGACTCCGAGACCAACGAATGGCTCGAGGGCTTCGAGAAGCAGCGTGAGGAGTGGGAAACCCGGTACGCCGAGGCCGAGCGTCGCCACAAGATGCACACCGCTCAGATGGAGAAGATGGCCGCCGACGCCGCCGCCGAGGCTGCCAACGGTGGTCCGTCGAACTACTCCTCGGAGTCGGGTTCGCAGGCTGCGGCTTCGTCCTCCGAGCCGGCCGGTGGCTCGCTCGCGAGCGACGCCCAGCTGGCTGCTCTGCGCGAGAAGCTGTCGGGCAACGCCTGATTCGCTGACACGCGATAAGTGATAGTCGAAGGTCCCCGAGCCGATGGCTCGGGGACCTTCGCTATTCTCGGAAGCGACATGTCCGAATCCGCCATTGAGTCGACCCTGTCGCTCTGGGAGCGCCGCAAGATCGAGGCCATGGGCCGTATCCAGCGGGTAGCGCTGGAGCTGTTCGACGAGCACGGCTATCGGGAGGTCACCGTCGAGCGGGTGGCGGGCGCCGCGGGTGTGTCACCGAGTTCGATCTACCGGTATTTCGCGACCAAGGAGAACCTGGTCCTCTACGACGAGACCGATCCGAAGCTCCTGGAAATCGTGCGGACGGTCGGCGGCGGCGAAACCCGTTCTCCCCTCGACCTTTTGGCGGCCGCGCGGCCGCTCATCCCCGTACTCATCGACGAGATCGTGACCGATGAGGTCGAGTACCGGACCCGGCTGCGCATGGGCTATGTCCGGACCATTCCCGAGGTGAAGCTCGGACAGGCGCAGCAGATGCGGGAACTCGAGGACCAGTTCCGGATACTGCTCGCCGACCGTACCGGCCGCGACCGCAACGACGTGCAGATGCGGCTGGCGGCCGCGATCGCCATCTGGGGTTCCATGGCGGCGCTGGACCATTGGGCCGGAACGGGTTTCGCCGCGCGGCTGCGCGACGTCTACCGCGAAGTCGTCGAATCCATCGTGGTCGCGCTGGAGGCCATGTTCCGCTGACGGCGCGGAGCCGGCAGCCACCAGTTCCAGCGGCCCAGCAGCCGCATGCAGGCCGGGACCAGGATCAGGCGGACGATCACCGCGTCGATGGCGACCGCGACCGCCAGGGCGAAGCCGATCTCCTTCAGCTCCATGACATCCGCGCTCAGGAAACTGGCGAACACCGCGACCATGATGGCGGCCGCCGCGGTGATGGGCCGGGCGGTGCGCTGCAGGCCCTCGGCGACGGCGGTGGCATTGTCGTGGGTGCGCTCCCAGGCCTCCTTCATGCGCCGGATGAGGAAAACCTCGTAGTCCATGGACAATCCGAACAGGACGGCGAAGACCAGCATGGGCAGGAAGACCTGGAGGAAGCCGGCGCTGTGGAAACCCAGCACGGCCTGGCCGACACCGCGCTGGAAGACGGTGACCGTAATGCCCAGGGCCGCGCCGGTGGCCAGCAGATTCAGCAGGATTGCCTCGAGCGCCAGCACGATCGAGCGGAAGGTCACTGTCAGGAACACCAGCGAGGCGGTCAGGACCAGAGTGATGACCCAGGGGAAGCCACGTGAGATCAGCTGCGACACATCGGTGAACATCGCCGGCGTTCCACCCACCAGGACCTCGGCGGACTCGACAGTCGCTGCGCGGGAACGGATATCGGCGATCGGCAGTGCCGCCACGACCAGCAGCGCGATTCCGAGCGCGCCGAACACCACCGGTCTGCCCATCACCAGGTGCGCCCAGCGCGCCCAGGCGCTCGACGCCGCCGTCGATCGGGTCTCGGCCGGGCGCAACCGCGCGGGCAGCGCACCCCGATTGACGGCCGGGCCCAATACGGACAGCAGGGCGGGTAGCAGCGTGAAGGCGGCGGCCAGGGTGCCCGTCACCGCGGTCACCACGCCCAGCGCCACACCATCGAGCATGGGCAGGCCGACCACCGTCAGCGAGCACAGCGAGATCATGACGATGAGCCCGGAGGCCAGGATGGTGCGGCCGGTGGTGTCGAAGGTCGCGCCGACGGCGGCTCGAATCTCCCGGCGAGCCTTGCGATCCCGCACCCCGCGCCGGGTCAGTTCCTCGTTGAATCGGCTCACCAGGAACATGGCGTAGTCGATGGCGGTGCCGGTGCCGATCATGGTCGCCACCGACAGCACGAAGGAGTCGAAGGTCAGCAGACCGGCCAGCCCGAACAGCACGCCCACGGCGAGTGCGATCCCGGCGGCGATGACCGAGATGGGGAGGGTGGCGGCGACGGCCGCGCCGAGCGCCAGCACCAGCACGACCGCCGCGATCGGCAGGCCGATGGCCTCACCGCGCGTAATGTCGGCGGTCTCCATCCGGATCAGTTCGCCCTCGCGGGCGGATCGGCGAGCGCCGGACGGGTCATGGAGGCTCCCACGGTCGATACCTGAAAGTCACTCTCAGGTATGGCCGCCAGCTTAGGCCGACCCGGCAATGGGGTGCAAGTCACTGTCAGGAATCCACGACTGGACTCACTGCGGTTACGAATGGTTCGCTGAGCCGTCACCATTCGAAGGTTGGATGTGAACTGGACGGGCGACCGGGTGCGTTCGCCGCGTTCAATTCCTTTCACTCCTAGCGGGAAGGCACTACCGGAGCATGGGCGTGTTCGCCGGAATCAACAGGCGCGACTTTCTGGCGAAAGCCATGGCCACGGGCGGTGCGGCCTCGCTCGCCGCACTGGCCGGACCGATCATCGAGCGGGCCTACGCCGCGGATCCGGCCGGCATGGGCGGGCTCGGCGACATCGAGCACATCGTGCTGCTCATGCAGGAGAACCGGTCCTTCGACCACTACTTCGGCACCATGTCCGGCGTGCGCGGCTTCGACGACCCGTCCCCGGCCTGGAACCAGTACGGGTACGCGCCCGGCGTCGGCCCGACCGCGGACGGCTTCATCAACCCCTTCCGCCTCGACACCACCCGCGGCGCGACCCTCGACGGCGAATGCATCAACGACCCCGACCACGGCTGGGTCGGCATGCACAAGGCGTGGAACAACGGCCGCAACGACGGCTGGATGCCCATGTCGATCGCCTCGGTCGGCGCCGGAAACGGCCCTGCCGCAATGGGTTACTACACCCAGGGCGACATTCCGGTGCACTGGGATCTGGCCGATGCCTTCACCGTGTGCGACAGCTACCACTGCTCGGTGCTCGGCCCGACCGACCCCAACCGCCTGTACTGGGTCTCGGCGACCATCGACCCGGACGGACTCAATGGCGGACCGCTGCTCGAAACCCCGACGCTGATCCCGCAGAACGTCTACAGCTGGCGGACCATGCCGGAGAATCTCTCCGAGGCCGGGGTCAGCTGGAAGATCTACAACAACCGCGATATCGGCCCACTGTCCTCGGTCCTGCTGGACGGCATGATGGGCTGCTTCAAGCAGGCGGCCGACCCGAATTCCGAACTGGCACGTCGCGGTAAGGCCCCGGCCTACCCGCAGGACTTCGCCGCCGACGTCGCCGCCAACCAGCTGCCGTCCGTGTCCTGGGTGATTCCGCCGCTGCTCAACTGCGAGCACCCGGCACTGCCCCCGGCCTTCGGCGCGGTCGGCATCATGCAGGTGCTCGACATCCTCACCTCGAATCCGGCGGTGTGGGAGAAGACCGCGCTGATCATCAGCTACGACGAGAACGGCGGTTTCTTCGACCACGTCACCCCGCCGACCCCGCCCGCCGGCACGCCCGGTGAGTTCATCACCGTGCCGACCGACAAGAAGTTCGAGGGCGTCACCGGTCCGATCGGCCTCGGCTATCGCGTTCCCTGCCTGGTGGTTTCGCCCTACAGCCGCGGCGGCCTGGTGGCCTCGGAGACCTTCGACCACACCTCTCAGCTGCGCCTGATCGAGCGCCGCTTCGGGGTCGACGTGCCCAACCTGACCGCGTGGCGACGCGGCGTGACCGGCGATATGACCTCGGCCTTCGACTTCGCCTCGGCCCCGGACGCCACGAAACCCGCGTTCGCACCGGCGAATCGGAAGGTCGACGCCGCCGTGGCGCAGTGCGGGCCGAATATCGCCCTGGGCACCGCGACCGTCGGCGCGCCCTATCCGGTGCCGCCGAACTCCATGCCCAAGCAGGATCCCGGCACACGGCGTCGGCCCAGCGGAATCGTGTAGGAGTTCCGGTGCCGCTGGGCGAACGGCCCAGCGGCACCGTGTGGCACGCGCACAGCGGCACCGTGTGACACGCACGCAAAAGGGTGGCTCGGTCCGAATCGGACCGGGCCACTGTGTGTTTCGGGGGAGCGGATCAACTCGGGCGGCGGATCAGCCGGCCGCGCCGGATCAGCCGGCGGTGGCGGGTACCCAGCGCCGCACGACGCGAGACTCGGGCGACCGTTTTCGCTGGGCCGCGACGCTGTGCCGGGCCGGGTTGAGCAGTGTGCTCAGCCAGGAGCGACGGTGCTCGACGAGAGCGGCTGCGACGGCGGGGATCTCGATGCAATGCACGGTGCCCGCCAGGCCCAGACGGTGGCGACCCGTCTGGAGTTTTTTGGTGCCCACTGATGTTCCTTCTCTTGCGTGTTACCGGCCTAAGATCGCCTGCGGCGAACCATAGCCGAACAAAAGTGTGCGTCACCGAATATTGCGCGACATTCACCCCGGCGTGTCGGAATCTTGCCGACAAACGGTCCGTATTCTCCGAAAAAGTTGCGAAACGGTCTCGTGGGTGTCACGGAATGGCCAAGTACTGCACTTGCAGGTGAAACCGCAGACCGGAGGGGGTAACCCTGATGGGCGCGATGACCGGCGCTGATGCGAGACTGAACGAATGTTGCGAATCGGTCTCACCGGAGGCATGGGCGCGGGCAAATCCACCGTGGCCCGTATTCTCACCGAGCGCGGAGCCGTGCTGGTGGACAGTGACGTCATCGCCCGCGAGGTGGTCGCGCCCGGCACCGAGGGGCTGGCGGCGCTGGTCGCGGCCTTCGGTGCGGACATCCTTGCCGCCGACGGCAGCCTCGACCGACCGGCCCTGGCCGCCAAGGCCTTCGCCTCGGACGAGGCCCGCGCCACCCTCAATGGCATCACCCACCCGCTGGTCGGCCGGCGCACCGCCGCGCTCATCGCCGCCGCCCCCGCGGACGGCATTGTGGTGCAGGACATTCCGCTGCTGGTCGAGAACGGCCTCGCGCCCTTCATGAACCTGGTGGTCATCGTGGACGCCGCCGAGGAGACCCGGCTGCGCCGCCTGGTGGAGTTCCGCGGCATCGACGAGGCCGACGCTCGCGCCCGCATCGCCGCCCAGGCCACCGACGCCCAGCGCCGGGCCGTGGCCGACGTGCTGCTCGACAACAATGGCGCGACCGGCGTCATCGATGCCGAGGTGCACCGGCTGTGGGACGAGCGCCTGGTTCCCTTCGAACGCAACCTGCGCACCCGCACGCCCGCCGCCCGGCCGGAACTGCCCGTGGCGGAGGCGAATCCGGAGTGGCCGGCGCAGGCTCGGCGGGTGATCGCGCGGCTCGCCGTGGCGTGCGGCGCGGACGCGCGGAGCATCGAACACGTCGGGCCGACCGCGGTGGCGGGCAAACCGGCCGCGGATGTCCTCGACATCCGGATCACGGTCGCCGATGGCGCCGCCGTGGACGGTCTGCGGGATCGCCTGGCGGACATCGGTTTCCCGCCGGTCGCCGCGGGGGACGCGCTGCTCGCCGCGTCGGGCGTGGATCTTGCGGCGGGGGAGCGGCTGCATGCGAACACCGACCCGGGCCGCCCGGTCAATCTGATCCTCGGCGTCTGACCCGGCCGCCGGAGCCGCCTCGACGGTAGAGGGGCCGTCTGCACCCCTCGGTGCGGACGGCCCCGCTGTCTCCGGGCCTACATCCAGGTCAGCGTAATGCCCTTGGATGCCAGCCAGGCCTCGAAACTGTGGCCGTGCGCGGCGATTCCGTCGATGGTCGAGGTGGCCGACTCGATGGCCTGCTGAGCCTCGGACAGGGTGACGTAGCCGGCGGCGTGCGCGGCCAGCAGCTCGTCCACATCGAGCAGCTCGACCTCGCGGCCCTGGCGGACCACCAGATCCAGGTAGTGGTCGACGGACTTCCACTGCTTCGGGCCGACCTGCGCGAACTCACCGATATCGATGTAGTAGTCCTGGTCGCGCCGGTGCGCGGGGGTGAAGTGGAACACGGTGGCGCGGATGGACACCGTTGGCAGCAGCCAGGATTCGATGTAGTGGAACTCGGGATGGTCGGAGGTGCGGGCCATGTACATCCCCCATGGCTCGACCTGGTACCGCTCCACCTGCCGCACGAAACCCTTGGGATCGATATTGGTGAGCTCGTCGATATTGAAGTACTCCACCTTGGGTCGGTGCAGATCTACCGCGGGTGCCCGAGTCATGCCATTCAGCATCGCGTGTCGGGCGGCGGTCGTCCAGGGGAGCGGATGTCGCGTCGCCGACAGATTGCTGGAATCCGGCGCCGACCGGCACGAATTTTCCGAAAACACAATCTGAAGCGGTGATGTTTCGCTAATGTGCGGCTGCGCCGTTTCGTCGCGCACGACACTCGCCGCGCCTGGGCGGGTGCCTCAACCCAAGGGAAGTACTGCATGAACGCACACACAACCCGTGCTCGCCGGGTCGGCATGGGATTGACGACCTTCGGCGCGGTGGCCGGGACCGTCGTCCTGGTCGCTCCGCAGGCCGGTGCCTGGCCGTCCAATCTGGAGGTCTCGGGCTCCACCCACAATGTCGGCTGCTCCTACACGCTCACCGCGAGCGTCGAGGTCGACCGCCTGACCTCGGTGTCGTTCACCGACAATGGCGTCGAGCTGACGGGCAGCCCGGTGTCGCCCTCGTTGCTGAGCAACAAGGTCACCATCAACTGGACCCCGAGCACCGCCGGTTCGCACGAGCTGAAGGCCACTCAGACCCTCATCTCGAAGTCGATCACCGTGCAGGTGGATCCGGCCAGCAGCTTCGGTAGCTTCGGCTGCGGCCTCAACGGACTGCTGCCGAGCCTGTCCGGCTAGTCGGAGGACGGACAGACCCGTTCGAACCCGCCCGGTCCGTGCCGCACGGACCGGGCGGGCTTGTCTCTACAGCCAGCTGAGCGTGACGCCCTGGCCGGCCAGCCAGCGGTCGACATCGTGACCGCAGCCGGCGATGCCGTCCACCACGGCGGTGGCCCGCTCGATGGCGAGATGGGTGCGCGCGGTGTCGAAATGCCCTGCGGCATGGGCGCTCAGCAGTTGGTCGATGCCGACCAGCTCGGGCGCCTGGCCCCGGCGCGCCACGACGTGCAGATAGTGGCTCTCGGCCCGCCACTTCTTGGCCTCGCACGGGCCGTACTCGCCGATGTCGAGGTAGTAGGTCTGGCTGCGATCGTGGCCGGGCCGCAGATGGTAGACCGTGGCGCGCAGCGTGAGCTCGGGCAGCAGCCAGGACTCGATGTAGTGGAAGCGTGGATTGTCCACTGTCCGTTCGACATACAGACCGAACGGTTCTGCATGTAAACGCTCCACGGGGTGGAGAAACCCGCGATAATCGGTCCACGACAGATCCGCGAGATTGAAGTATTCGAGTCTTGGGCGATGCGGAGACACCGGAGGGGTGTTGCCGATCGTGCCGTTGGGGTGTGCGCCATTGGTGGAATTCCGCTGTGGCGTATGCAGACCGGTCATCGCCCTGCCTCTTCTCGAATCGTGCGACCAGCGAGCTCAGAGTACACCCGGGAACCGCGATTCAAACCGTCGTGAACCGACTGAGATCTACGCGACACCGGCGGCGCGAAAACCCTTGGGGTAACGGGCAATTCGGACATTGGAAGTCCTTTACCGAATTGTTTGCGGGACTAGAGACTTCGTGCCGCGGGTGGGATTCGGGAATGCGGCGTTGAGGTGGGAGCCACCGCTCCGCGAAGGCGTCGCCCGGCCCCGGGCGGCTTCGCAGGTCCGCCCAGGGCGAACGCGGCAGCGCTCGCGGCTTACTTGTCGGTGGCGGGTCCTAGGCTGGGGACATGGCGTTTGCAACCGAGATCCCGGACGACCTGCCGCTGGCTCATTCCGAGCACCGGCCCATCGGCGACGTCGAGCGCGTCGACGGGCAGTTCCAGGTCGTCAGCGAGCATCGGCCGGCCGGTGACCAGCCCGCCGCCATCGAGGAACTCGAGCGGCGCATCCGGGGCGGCGAGAAGGATGTGGTGCTGCTGGGCGCCACCGGTACCGGTAAGTCCGCCACCACGGCCTGGCTGATCGAGCGGTTGCAGCGGCCCACGCTGGTCATGGCGCCGAACAAGACCCTGGCCGCGCAGCTGGCCAACGAGCTGCGCGAGATGCTGCCGAACAATGCGGTCGAGTACTTCGTCTCGTACTACGACTACTACCAGCCCGAGGCCTACATCGCGCAGACCGACACCTATATCGAGAAGGACAGCTCGATCAACGACGATGTCGAGCGGCTGCGGCACTCGGCCACGTCGAGCCTGCTCTCGCGGCGGGATGTGGTGGTGGTGGCGTCGGTGTCGTGCATCTACGGCCTCGGCACGCCGCAGTCGTACCTGGATCGGTCGGTGCAGCTGGAGGTCGGCACCGAGATCGATCGCGATCGGTTGCTGCGCCTGCTCGTGGATGTGCAATACACCCGCAATGACATGTCGTTCACCCGCGGTAGTTTCCGGGTGCGCGGCGACACCGTCGAAATCATCCCCTCCTACGAGGAATTGGCGGTGCGCATCGAATTCTTCGGTGACGAGATCGAGGCGCTCTATTATCTGCACCCGCTCACCGGTGATGTGGTGCGTCAGGTGGATATGGTCCGGATTTTCCCGGCCACCCACTATGTGGCGGGCCCGGAACGCATGGAGCGGGCCGTGCGGGATATCGAAGCGGAGCTCGACGAGCGGCTCGCGGATTTGGAGAAGCAGGGTAAATTGCTGGAGGCGCAACGACTTCGGATGCGCACCCAATACGACCTGGAGATGATCAAGCAGGTCGGTTTCTGCTCGGGTATCGAGAATTATTCGCGGCATATCGACGGCCGTGCCGCCGGAACCGCGCCGGCCACGCTGCTGGATTACTTCCCCGAGGATTTCCTGCTCGTCATCGACGAATCGCATGTGACCGTGCCGCAGATCGGCGGCATGTACGAGGGCGATATGTCGCGCAAGCGAAACCTGGTGGAGTACGGCTTCCGGCTGCCGTCGGCGGTGGACAACCGGCCGCTCACCTGGGAGGAGTTCGCCGATCGGATCGGGCAGGCGGTGTACCTGTCGGCCACGCCCGGCCCGTACGAATTGGGCCAGACCGGCGGCGAATTCGTCGAGCAGGTCATTCGGCCCACCGGCCTGGTGGATCCGCAGGTGGTGGTCAAGCCGACCAAGGGGCAGATCGACGATCTGGTGCACGAGATCCGGCTGCGCACCGAGCGCGACGAGCGCGTGCTGGTCACCACGCTGACCAAGAAGATGGCCGAGGACCTCACGGACTATCTGCTGGGACTCGGTGTGCGCGTGCGCTATCTGCACTCGGAGATCGACACCCTGCGCCGCGTCGAATTGCTGCGGCAGCTGCGGCTGGGCGAATACGACGTACTGGTCGGCATCAACCTGCTGCGTGAGGGACTGGACCTCCCCGAGGTCTCACTGGTGGCGATTCTCGATGCCGACAAGGAAGGCTTCCTGCGTTCGTCCACCAGCCTCATCCAGACCATCGGCCGTGCGGCGCGCAATGTCTCGGGCGAGGTCCACATGTACGCGGACAAGATCACCGACTCCATGCGCCACGCCATCGACGAGACCGAACGCCGCCGGGCCAAGCAGATCGCCTACAACGAAGAGCGCGGCATCGACCCGAAACCGTTGCGCAAGAAGATCGCCGACATTCTCGACCAGGTGTATCGCGAGGCCGAGGAGACCGAGGTCGAGGTGGGCGGCTCGGGCCGCAATGTCAGCCGCGGCCGCCGTGCCCAGGGCGAGCCCGGCCGGGCGGTGAGCGCCGGTGTCTACGAGGGCCGTGATGTGAAGAACATGCCGCGCGCCGAACTGGCCGACCTGATCAAGGACATGACCGCGCAGATGATGAACGCGGCCCGTGAGCTGCAGTTCGAGCTGGCCGGCCGCCTCCGCGACGAGATCGCCGATCTGAAGAAGGAACTACGCGGCATGGACGCCGCCGGCCTGTCGTGAGAGAAAGCCTGCGGCGCAAGGACCTTCGGCGGGCAGATGACGGGCCGGCCGCGCGACCGACGGCAATGCCCCTTGTCATGACCACATGCTCTTGGCCGGGATTCACGGCAAATCGGTTGGATCCCAGCCGAACGCATGCGCGGATGACGGACAAGGCTCCGCGCCCGGCAGATGGTCCACCGGGCGCGGGAGTCGCTTTGTCAGGCCTGCTGGGCCATCCACTCGTTTACCCGGCGTTCGGCCTCCTCCCGGGAGACGTCCTCGACCCGCGTCATGACGATCCAGCGGTGGCCGAACGGATCCATGACCCGGCCGAAGCGGTCGCCGGTGACGAAGGTGGCGGGTTCGGCGACGAAGCGGGCGCCGTTCTCGGAGGCCAGCTTCGAGACGGCGTCCACATCCGGGCAGTAGTGGACGACGCTGGTGTGGACCCAGTCGTCGGCGGGGGCGCGCAGGCCCTCGTCGGGGATGGGCATGCCGACCTGGATGGTGGAGTCGCCGATGAGGAGTTCGGCGTGCGCGGCCTGGCCGTCGGGAAGATCGTTGCGGCTCAGCACCTTCGCGCCGAAGACGGTGGAGTAGAACTCGATGGCCGCATTGGCGTCCGGGACGGCCAGGAAGCAGGTGATGGAGTGGTAGCCCTCGGGGATCGGATTCACTGCGTTGCTCATGCGCACCACTCTCGCCGCCGCGGCGGCGATGGTCTTGTAAGAAAGCGACAGGCGCGATGAACAGCGGAAACACTGCCGGGGGAGTCGGTGGAAGCACTGCCGGAGCCCGGTTTTCGCCGCAGCCGGTGCCGCCGCCGGAGACCGCCAAGGGCATTCTGCGGCCCCGTCAGCAGAACCAGGCCAACAACCACTCCCGGCTGCCCGCGAGCCCACGGGTGTCTCGCTATGTCGAGTGGTACTGGGCGGTGCGCTGGGATCGCCGGGGCCAGCCGCCCTTCCAGGCCGAGGTGCTGTCGTACCCCTGCGTGAACCTCACCTTCGAGCGCACCCACGAACGCACCGGCGCCTTCGTCACCGGCGTGTGGACCACCAAGTACGTGCGTGAATTGGCCGGGGAGGGCGAGACTTTCGGGGTCAAGTTCCGGGCCGGCGGCTTCGGCGCGTTCACGGGCCTGGACGTCGGGGCACTCAGTGATACCTCGGTCCCGGCAACCGATATCTTCCCAGCGACCGACGCCCTCTCCGAGGCCGTGCTCGCGACCGCCGATGCCGAACGCCGCCGGGACCTGATCGAGGATTTCCTGGTCGAGGTCCGGCGCGAGGAGGCCGGTGGGGGCGACGAGACCGCCTACCGCCAGGTGCTGGCGATC
The DNA here is from genome assembly GCF_042754165.1 of Nocardia sp. NPDC059229. NCBI lineage: Bacteria > Bacillati > Actinomycetota > Actinomycetes > Mycobacteriales > Nocardiaceae > Nocardia > Nocardia sp. NPDC059229. The sequence continues at coordinate 1,779 of NZ_JBHZAK010000027.1, read as the reverse complement.
ATCGAGGCCATGGAGCATGATCGCGATCTGACCCGGGTCGACCAGGTCACCGAGCGTTTCGGCATTCCCGTCCGGACCCTGCAGCGGCTGTTCCGCCGTTATGTCGGTGCGGGCCCGAAGTGGGTGCTGCGCCGCTATCGCCTCCAGGACGGCGCACATCTGCTGGCCGAGGGCCGCACCTCGGACCTGGCCGCGCTGGCCGTCGAGCTCGGCTACTTCGATCAGGCGCACTTCTCCAACGAGTTCGCCAAGGAGATCGGACTGCCTCCGCTCGAATACGCCCGCATCTCGCTACCATCCTGATAACTGCTGGTCCGGGAATAATGTCAGTACCCACGAAGTTGGTTGCCATGTCACCCAATGGCATATCGATCATCGAAGGAGCGGGCTATGGACGTGCTGGTATTGATCGGGCGGATCCTGTTCGCACTGCTGTTCCTCGGCTCGGGCTTCGGGCATTTCGCGCAGCGGAAGACGATGGTGCAGTACGCGCAGTTCAAGGGCGTGCCCATGGCCGAGTTGGCGGTGCCCGCATCGGGTGTGCTGCTGCTGGCCGGTGGGCTGAGCGTGCTGCTGGGCGTCTGGGCCGACCTGGGCACGCTGCTGCTGCTCGTCTTCCTGGTGCCGACCGCCCTCCTCATGCACCCCTTCTGGAAGGAGACCGACGCGGAGGCCAAGCAGACCGAGATGGTGCACTTCAACAAGGACATCGCGCTCGCGGGCGCCGCGCTCATGCTGTTCGCCTTCTTCGCCCACACCGGCGAGGATCTCGGATTGACGCTCACCGGACCGCTTTTCAGCCTCTGATCCGAACCGGGCGCGTTAGTATTGCGCGTCATTGATCGGCCGGAGGGAAGAGGATCGCATGTCCATCCTCAGCGCGATTCTCGGCTGGTTGTGGGCCGAATATCGCGAGCTGTGAGGTAAGGCCAAGTCACTGTTTCGCGGGCCGTTCGTTGTGCGATGTCACAACGAACGGCCCGCGGCCGGTCCGGGGGATATCGGGCTTGTGACGAATCTCCCAGGGAGGCAACACCGTTGGCATATTGTGGGCCACGTCGCGGCGCTTGGGAAATTCGCTGGTAGCCGAGGCCGTCTTCGCGGCGGGAACCGGAATGTGTCCGGACCCGATCACGCCACGGAAGTGTGATGTGTTGCGATATCGAATATTTCCGCCGGTTATGCCGCTATTGTCAGGCGAAGTTGCCGCGGTGAAAACCCCACTGTCGAGGATTCCGCGGCCCCGACCCTTGTACTTGGAGGAGAAATGACCGCCTACCGGACGATCGTCGTCGGTACCGATGGCTCGGACTCGTCGTACGTCGCCGTCGAGCGGGCCGCGGCTCTGGCCGGCGACGAGGGCGCCACGCTGTACATCGCCTGCGCGTATTTCCCGACCGACGACCGCGATGTGGCCGCGGCCGCGGACGTGCTGAAGGACGAGGCCTACCAGGTGCGCGGCTCCGCGCCGACCAGCGAGATCCTGCGCGTCGCGCGGGACAAGGCCGTCGCCGTCGGCGCGGTGAACGTGGTGGAGAAGGCCGTCGTCGGCGAGCCCGTCGAGTCTCTGCTGGACCTGGTGAAGGAGGTGGAGGCCGACCTGCTCGTCGTCGGTAACCGTGGCCTCAACACCCTGGCCGGTCGCCTGCTCGGCTCGGTGCCGTCCGACGTGGCGCGCAAGTCCCGCTGCGATGTGCTGATCGTGCACACCGTGCGCTGAGCGAACCTCCGTTCCGAGAGAGCGGACTCCTGTTTCAGCGAAGCGGCCGAGCCCATGTG